>CALFZO010000037.1 GCA_937952305.1 uncultured Anaerolineales bacterium
GCCTACAAGGCCCTGGCGGAAGAGCTCGTGAAGGGCGACCGGTCCAAGGAAGATTGAATGGAAGCGAGGTCAAGCAGCCATGCCCCCTAAGCGCGGCCTCGGGCGCGGACTAGACGCGCTCATCCCCGTCTCGGAAGCCAACGGCGGCGTCAGCCAGCTGCCGATCTCCAGCATCACGCGCAACCCGCGCCAGCCGCGCACGCGCTTCGAGCCCGGCGCGCTGGAAGAACTGGCTGCCTCCATCCGCGAGCACGGCGTCTTGCAGCCGCTGGTGGTGGCCCAGACCGGCACGCCAGGCCGCTACACGCTGATCGCCGGCGAACGGCGCCTGGAAGCCTCCAAGCTGGCCGGCCTGCCCACCGTCCCGGCCCTCATCCGCGAGGCCAGCGATCTGCAATTCCTGGAGCTGGCCCTGATCGAAAACATCCAGCGCGCCGACCTGGGGCCGCTGGAGACGGCTCAAGCCTACAAGCACCTGGCCGAGGACTTCAAGCTCTCGCACGAAGACATCGCCACCCGCGTCGGCAAGAAGCGCGTCTCAGTCACCAACACGCTGCGCCTGCTCAAGCTGCCGCAGCGCATCCTGGATTCGCTCGCCAACGACCAGATCAGCGAGGGCCAGGCCCGCGCGCTGCTGGCCCTGCCCAGCGCCCAGGCGCAGCTGGCCGCCTTCAGCACCGTCATCGCCAAAGGCCTGACCGTCCGGCAGACCGAGGAGCTGGTGCGCCGCCTGCAGGGCCAGAAGGAGACCCGCCCGGCCAAGCCGCGCCGCGCCGACGCCGAGTCCGAGGCGCTGGCCGCCCGCTTCCGCGACTCGCTGGGCACCAAGGTGACCCTGGCGCGCGGCCGCAAGGGCGGCACGCTGACGATACACTTCTACTCGGACGAAGAGCTCAACGCCATCACCGCGGCCATCCTGGGCGAATAACCCTCCGCCTCAGCCGGGCCGCGCCCCGGAGGCTGGCCATGGCCCGACGCCCTGACCGCGACGACCTGTTCGAATGGTCGGTCAGCGAAGACGCCTTTGAGCGCGCGGCGCCGGCCGCCGAAACGCCGTCCCGCGCGCCAGTCTCGGCGGACCAGCCCACGCCCCACCCCGCCCGCCGCGCGCGGCCGGCCGCTCTGCTCCTGTTCGGCGCTCTCGTCGGCGTGCTGGCCGCGCTCGGCCTCGGCCTGCTCTGGCAGGAATACCAACTGACCGAAGAACTCAAGCGCGTCGTCGCCGCCGAAGACCAGGCCGCCCTGGCCGGCGATCTGGCAACGCTGACCGCGCTCACCGACCCGGATGACCGCCTCTGGTTCAGCGGCCAGCCGTATGGCGCCGGCGCCTTCCCGCTCAGCCGGACCGCCCCGCGCCCGCATAGCTTTGCCTGGCCGCTCGGGCGGGCCGGCGAAGTGCGCGCTGTGGAGCGGCTGGACCGGGACCTGATGCGCGTGGACGTCGTCCGCGCGTACTCGGCGATCGAGCGCTATGGCTTCCCGGCTGAGACCTACGTGCTGCCGCAGTTCTACCGCCGCCGCCCCGACGGCTGGAAGCGCGCCCGCCCGCCGGCCAGCTTCTGGGGTGCAGTGCAGACCCGGTCCGGCGCTCGGCTGGATTGGACTTATTCAGCCGTCGACGCGGAACTCGTCGCTGAGCTGGCGTCCGAGTTGGAGACGCTTACAGCCGAGGCCTGCGCGGCCTTCGCGTGCCCAGACGAGGCCCGCTTCGCCATCTGGCTGGACCCCGACGGCGCGGACGACGTCGGCAGTCCCACGTCCGTCATGGTATCGCGGCTGCTCGGCCTGCGTCTCTCGGCCGAGCGCCTGAGGCTGCCCTCACCGCATGCCGCCGGCCTCCCCGCCGATGACGCCTCCCGCCAGGCTTTCCAGAGCGCGACGGCCGTGCGACTGCTCAGCCACATCCTCATCCAGATCGGTCCCACCTACGGCGGCGCGCGGCGCAATCCGTTCCTGTTCGCCCTGGCCGCGCGCACGGCGGCGCATCTGGGCGTAGACCTGCCGGCGGCCGCGCACAGCTTGGTGCCAGAACCCGCGCTGACCGCTCAGGCCGTTTGGGAGACGCGCTTATCTTTTCAAGGGACGGGCTACGATTTTGACCGGGTCTACCAGCCGGCCCTGATCTTGCTCAACCGGGTCCTGCGCGGCCGGCCCGCCGAGGCCGAAGCCAGGCTCTTCCAGGCCCTAAAGACGGCCGCCGACCCGGCCGAATGGCTGGCGCAGGGTCTGGCGCTCACCACCGACGAGGCGCGCGCCCGCTGGGCCGCCGCCGAAGCGCCGCTCGCCGTGGACGTGAACGTCGATGCGCCCGAAGCCTACGCCCTGCAATGCGATGGCCAGCGTCTGACGCTCTGGTCGCCTGGCCCGGCGGCTCCCGTCGCCGTGCTCCCCGATTGGGTGCCGGCCGCCACGCCGCTGGCCTGGTCGCCGGACGGCCAACGCCTGCTGATCGACGTTGCCAACCAACAACAGGCCGTGGTCGATCTCGCGAGCAAGCGGCTGCTGTGGCTGCCGGGCAGCACCAACTGGCCGCGCGCTCAATGGCTGAATGCCACGCAGTTGGCCTATGTGGCGATGCCGATCATCAACTGGGCCCTGGGACTGCGCGAGGCGCCGAGCCTGGTCTACTTCGACACGGCTCATCCTGACAACGCCCGGCCGACGATCTCGGGCCTTGGGCAATACGTTCGCTCGCCAGACGGAATCTGGGCCGTGGTCAGCAACTCGCTCGACGTCTCCAGCCGGAGCTGGCTCGGCCTGATACCGGCGCAGGGCGGGTCGGTGCGCTGGCTCGATTGGGGCGGCCAGCCGGCCTGGGCACCGGACAGCCGCGCGCTGGCCTACTACTCGGGGGCTGGCAGCGCCGCACTCAGAGTGGCCGAGGTGGCCGGCGGCGAGCCGCGCCTCGTGCTGCCGGCGGAGGCGCTCCAGGCACTATCGCCGGTTCCGGCCCTGCCCATCGACCTGGTGGAGCCGGCCTGGCTGCCGGACGGGCGCCTGCTTTTTAAGGCCACGTCCTACGGCAATCTCGGGCCGGCCGTCTGGCTCGGCCTGGTCAACGCCGATGGCTCCGGCCTCACGCCGCTCTGGTCCCATCCGGCCGCCGCCGCCGGGTTGGCCGGCTTCTCGGCGGACGGTCGCTACCTGGCCCTGGTCGTCTATCGCGGCGCCGCCCATCACACGCTGGTGCTGGACCTGGACACCGGTGCCACAGTCCGCGAGTTGTCCGGGTTTGCGCCCACCTGGGGCGGTACGCTGGGCCAAGCCGCGGCCTGGGGACTGGACGGCCGCCAGCTGCAGGTGAACGACGGCGCCCATCTCTTCTGGATTGACGTGGACGCCCTGCCCGCGGGCCAGCCACAGCCGGCGCCTCTGCCTTGCCCCGTAGCCGTCGCCAACCCGCAACCCTGAGCGTCGGTGCCCGCAGCACGGCCGGCGCCCTGCGCTATAATCGCCCTATTCCACTCTGAGGAGCTGTGCGACCGCTATGGCTAAGAAAGGCCGGGTCTTTTCCGGTGCCCGCCCCACCGGACGACAACACCTGGGCAACTACCTGGGCGCCATCAAGAACTACGTCGCCCTGCAGGACGACTACGACTGCGTCTACTGCATTGTCGATCTGCATGCGCTGACCACGCTGGACGACACCGAGAACCTGCGCCACAACACGGCCGAGATGGCCCTGGACTGGCTGGCCGCCGGCATCCGCCCGGCCGAGACGATCATGTTCGTGCAGAGCCACGTGCCGCAGGTCACCGAGCTGCACACCATCCTGAGCATGTTCACGCCGCTCGGCAAGCTCACTGACCTGCCCACCTTCAAGGAGAAGGTCGCTCAGCAGCCGCACAACGTCAACTACGGCCTGGTGGGCTACCCGGTGCTGATGGCCGCCGACATCACCCTCTACAAAGCAGACACCGTGCCGGTGGGCGTGGACCAGGCCTCGCACCTGGAGTTCACGCGCGAGATCGTGCGCACCTTCAACTACCGCACCGGCAAGCCGGTGTTGATCGAGCCGCAGATGAAGAACACCGAATACCCCAAGGTGCTCGGCACCGACGGCCAGCAGAAGATGGGCAAGAGCCTGAACAACCACATCGAGCTGGCCGCCACGCCCGAGGAGACCCAGCAGCGCGTGATGACGATGGTCACCGACCCGCAGCGCCAGCGCCGCAGCGACCCCGGCCGGCCCGAGGTCTGCAACGTCTTCAACCTGCACAAGACCTTCTCGCCCGGCGACCTGCCCATGATCGACACCGAGTGCCGCCGCGCCGGCATCGGCTGCGTCGACTGCAAAAAGCTGCTGGCTAAGAACATCAACGGCCACCTGGAGCCCTTCCGCGAGAGGCGCGCCGCGCTGGCCCAGGACCCGCAGGCGGTGTGGGACACGTTGGCTGACGGCGCCCAGCGCGCCCGCCGCCTCGCCGAGCAGACCATGGCCGAGGTCAAAGACGCAATTGGGTTGCCCTAGTCTCCGGTTTCCGGTCTCGAGTCCCCGGTTGTGGGCGTTTCTCTTGGAGATTAGAGACTAGAGATCGTTGCGGGAGATTGAGATGGACATCGCCCTCGCCGCCGAGAAGGCCTACCACCTTGTGCCGCAGGTGACGCTCGAAGTCGCCCGCGACCGCATTGAGCAGAAGAAGACCAACCTGGTAGCCGGCACGGTCGGCGCCCTGCTCTCCCGTCCCAAACCGGACGAGATCCAATTGGCGGCGGTGGAGAGCCGGCTGGAGGCCTTCTGGCAGGTGACTGTGGCCGGACGGACGGTTTACGACCGCAGCCGCACCTACACCGTGCCGGTGGGCGGCCCGGACGTCGTCCGGGTCACGGTCTTCGGCCAGGAGGTAGTGGTGGACCCCAAAGCCAAGGGCGGCCCGGCCCTGACGCTGGCCGGCGTCGAGCACTGCGTCCAGGAACTGCGCGTCACGCAGAGCTTCGACGGGATGACCGGCGAAAAGGCCGATTTCGCCCGATACCTTAACTTCTCCAAGACCGAGATCGCCGATCTGGGCACGTTCGCGCCCGAGGGCACGCTGGTGGTGCCGCCCCAGGTGCGCGCCACCGCCGTCGTCCGCCAGGTGGTGGCCGAGGTCGTCCGGCCGGTGCAGAACGCCCAGGTCATCCACGAAGAACGCGTCGACGTCGAGACCATCGACCTCAATTTCCGGCCGGTCTACGCGTTTGAGTACGAGTGGGCGGCCAAGAACAAGCGCGCCATCATCGAGTTCGACGCCCTCAGCGGCGACATGCGCAGCGGCGGCAAGAAGTGGAGCGACCAGTTCAAGTCGCTGACCGGCATGGTCACGCGCGACCTGGTCTTCGACGTGACCGCCGACGCGATCGGCATGATCGTGCCGGGCGGCGGCATCGCCGTCAAGCTCGTCAAGGCCGTCGTCGACCGCGGCAAGTAGCCGCCCGCATGAAGTGCGTGCTCCAGCGCGTTAAGTTCGGCGCCGTCGACATCGCCGGCGAACGCGTCGCCGCCATCGGACCCGGCCTGGTGATCCTGGTGGGCGCGCGGGTCGGGGATACCGCCGCCCAGGCGGACTGGCTGGCCGAGAAAGTCGCCCAACTGCGCATCTTCGAGGACGAGGCCGGCAAGCTCAACCGCTCCCTGTTGGAGACCGGCGGCCACGCCCTGGTCGTCTCCCAATTCACCCTGTACGCCGACGCCCAGAAGGGCCGGCGCCCGTCCTTCACCGATGCCGCCCCGCCCGACCAGGCCGAGCCTTTGCTCGCGCGCTTCGCCGAGCAGCTCCAACGGCACGGCGTGCCCGTGCAGACCGGGCGCTTCCGCGCCGAGATGCAGGTGACCATCCACAACGACGGCCCGGTGACGATCATCCTGGAACGCTGACATGGCGCTGCTGCTCGAACATGCCACGCTCATCGACGGCACCGGCCGCCCGCCCCAGCGCGACACGCTCGTGGTGGTGCGCGGCGACCAGATCGCCTACGTGGGGCCGGCGGCCGCCTGGACGCAGCCGCCCGACGAGCCGGCCACACGCCTGGACCTGACCGGCCGTTATCTGCTGCCCGGCCTGATCGATTGCCACGTCCACCTGGCCTGCGAATGCCTGCCGGACAGCACGCTGCAAGGCCCGCTCGGCTGGACCACGCTCGTCATGCTGCGCCACGCCCAGAACACGCTGGCGGCCGGCTTCACCACCGTGCGCGATGTGGGCGGCCGGCACTTCCTGGAGTTCTCGCTGCGCCGCGCGCTGGAGGCCGGCTGGTTCGCGGGGCCGCGCCTGCAGTTGGCCGGCCAGCTGCTCTCCATCACGTCCGCCGGCAGCGAGTGGTACGACGGCATGTACCGCGAAGCCGACGGGCCGGACGAGGTCCGCAAGGCGGCGCGC
This sequence comes from uncultured Anaerolineales bacterium, assembly GCA_937952305.1. GTDB lineage: Bacteria > Chloroflexota > Anaerolineae > Anaerolineales > UBA6663 > SpSt-583. The sequence goes on from CALFZO010000037.1 coordinate 6,360, forward strand.
GAACAACTCAAGGCCGGCGCCGATCTGATCAAGGTGCTGGCGACCGGGGCCATCCTGACGCCGGGTGAGCAGCCCGGCGCTGTGCAGTTCGGATTGGACGAGTTACGCGCGGCCGTGGAGGAGGCCGAGAAGGTCGGCAAGATCGTGGCCGCGCACGCCCACGGCGTGCAGGGCATCCGCAACGCCATCCAGGCCGGCGCCCGCACCCTCGAGCACGGCACCTATCTGCATCAGGACCCGCGCGTCATGGAGACGATGGCCGAGCGCGGCGTCTTCCTGATCCCCACGCTCAAGGCCGGCTTCGACGTGATTCAGGGCGACCGGCCCGGCATCCCGCATTGGATCAGGGAGAAGTCCAAGGCCGCCCAGGCGGACGCCCTGCTCAGCGTGCGCCGCGCGCTGGAGATGGGCGTGCCGATCGCCCTGGGCACCGACGCCGCCACGCCCTACAACTTCCACGGCGAGAACGCGCTGGAGCTGGTCTACATGGCCGAGGCCGGCCTCTCGCCCATGCAGGCCATCGTCGCCGCCACGCGCAACGCCGCCCAGGCGTTGGGCTGGGCCGACCGCTTGGGCACGGTGGAGGCCGGCAAGCTGGCCGACCTGCTCGTGGTCAAGCGCGATCCACTGGCGGACCTGCGCTCATTGGCGGATCGAGGCAATATCGAGTTGGTGCTGCAAGGGGGTCAGGTGGTGGCGCGCGAGTACGCCGACGCGCGCGGCCTGCCGGAGGCCGCCCTGGCCGGCGCCTGGATCTGCTGCGGTCTGCCGGCTAAGGCGTGAGGTCGGCCAGGCCGTCCGGCTGACGCCACAAGACCGCGTCCAGCTGCACGGCCGCGGCGCCGTCGGCCAGCCGGGCGCGCACCAAGTCGCCGGAGAAGAGGCCGCCGGCCGCGATGACCGGCACCTCCAGCGCCTGCGCCAGCACAGCGCCCAGGGCCGCCCGCGCCGGCTCCGCCTGGCCCGGCCCGTAGAACCGGCCGCGCACCATCCGGCCGTCCACCTCCACAGCTTCACGCGGCGGCGCCGCGATCGTCAACGCATCCGCCCCGGACTCCACGGCCGCCCGGCTCAACGTCTCAGCCTGTGCCAGCGGCAGCCGCACCATCAGCGGCGGCCCGCCCCGCCCCGCGCGCACCACCGCGCGTAACTCGGCCTCGTCCACGTCATCGCGCAGCCCCAACTCAACGCCGCTGACGCGGTCATCGCGGTCCAGGAGTTCCAGGGCCGCCGCCACCTCGGCCGGCGTGGTGGCCGCCAGGTGGACGATGACCGGGACGCCCCGGCGCACGCAATCGCGCGCCCATTCTCGCGCAAACGTCCGCAAGCCGGCGCGCAGCCCCGGGTTGGGCAGGCCGGTGTGCACCAGGACGCCGTCCGGCAGCTCCACCACGTTCGGCGGGGCGGCCGGCGTGCGCGCCGTCCAGGTGAAGGGGTTAGTGACGAAGGCGCCGAGCGCGCCGAGGTCCACGTGGCCGCGCGCCTCGCCGGCAAAGCCGAGTGTGCCGGCCGCGTTCATGAGCGGCCGTGCCAGCGTCAGGCCGCGCTTGTGGTTGGGCGCCAGTTCGATCATAGTCGGCCGCATTATAATCCTCACGTATGGCCCCTCGTCTGGCCGCCTGGCTCGTCCGCTTGCGCCAACCCATCGTCTGGCGGCGCGCGGAGGCGGACCGCCTGACCACCATCACACTCCGCCAGTGGCCGCCGCTGGTGCTCCTCGGCGTGGCGCTGGCCTGGTACACCGCCGCGCCCACGCCCGTGGCCGCCATGAGCGTGGCCGCGCTGGGCGGGCTGCTGTTGTGCGCGTTTGTCTGGGCCGCCAACCTGGCCAGCTTCGTCAGCGCCGAACGGGCTTTGCGGCATGCGGCTATGCAGGTCGGCGACGAACTGGAAGAGGCCATCACCCTCACCAACGCCTCGCCGCTGCCGGCGCTGTGGGCCGAATTCGGCGATCACTCCGATCTGCCCGGCTACGCCCTGGCCAGCGTGCGCGCCGTCGACGGCAACAGCCAGGTGCGCTGGCGCGCCCGCGCGGTTTGCACGCGGCGCGGCCGCTTCACGCTCGGCCCCTGGGAGCTGCGGCTCGGCGACCCGCTCGGCCTCTTCCTCGTCCAACAGACCTATTTGCAGCCGCAGGAGCTGGTCGTCTATCCACCGTTGGCCGCCCTGCCGCGCCGCTTGCTGCCCCACACCCCCACGCAGGGCGACCACCGCCTGCTGCGCCAACCGCTGCCAGCCGAGACCATCAACGCCATCACCACCCGCCCCTACGTCGCCGGCGATCCGCTGCGCCGCCTGCACTGGCCCACCACAGCCCGGCGCGGCGCCTTCTTCACCAAGCTCTTTGAGCCCGAAGCGACCTCATCGGTGTGGCTGGTGGCGGACTTCGATCCGGCCGCGCACCTGGGCGACGGCGACGATTCCACGGAGGAGACGCTGGTGTTGGTGGCGGCCTCGTTGGCCGCGCAACTGCTCCAACAGGGCCTGGCGGCGGGCCTGATCGCGGCGCAGGGCGAGGCGTTGACCCTCGTGCCGCCGCGCCCCGGTCCCGCGCACCTTTGGCAGCACTTGCGCGCCCTGGCGCCGCTGCGCGCCACACCCGGCACGCTGCCGCTGAGCGGTGTCCTGCCGAAGGTGCGGTCCGTGGTGACCGCGCGTGATCTGGTGCTGGTGCTCACGCCGGCCGTGCCCGTGGAGTGGCCCACGGCCCTGCTCCAGGTGGTGCGGCGCGGCGCGCGGGCCGAGGTCATCCTGCTGGATCCGGCCTCATTTGGCGGCCACACTCCGGCCGCGAGCTGTGTGCCAATGCTGGCCGGCCTGGGCCTGGGTGTCAGCGTGATCCAGCGCGGTGAAGTCAAGGCGCTCACGGCCGTCTACGGGGCGCTGCGCCGGTGGGAGTTCCTCACCACCGGCACCGGCCGCGCGGTGGCGCTTCAGACCCCGCGCGGCGCCTCCTCCATCGAGGCGCAATGGGCGGCGTTGCAGGCCCGGCCCCGATGAGCGCGGCCGTGGAAGTCCCCGTCGATCGGCCGCCCTGGTGGCAGACGGCGGCCGCCCACGCCGTTGCCCCAGCCCTGGCGTTGGCCCTGGTCGCGATCGCGGCCTACAGCCTGGGCGCGGCCGAGTGGGTAAGCGACAGCGCCGGCTATGTGGCCGGCCTGTGGCTCGGCGCGCTCTGCGGCCTGGCGCTGGCGCTCTCGCGTTTTCGCAGCCGCTGGGCCGGCGCTTACAGCCTGGCACTGTCGCTGGCGGCCGCGGGTGAGGCGGCCGGCGGCGTCGTCAGCCCGCTGCTCAACCAGGTCGGTCAGCCTTGGCCAGACCTGGTCTGGGGCTTGCACATCCGGCTCGGGACCCTGGGGGACCGGATGGCGGACTGGGCCAGCGCCGGAGTCAGCGGCCAGATCGTGCGCGACGACGGCCTGTTCATATTTCTGCTGGCCGTGCTCATGTGGCAGGCCGGCGCCTGGCTGGCCTGGACTTTGGCGCGCCAGCAGTCGGCGTTCAACGCGGTCTGGCCGTTGGCCTTGATCCTGGCCGTCAACAACCACCTCGCCCGGCGCCCCAACGAAGAGTTCGCGGCCTTCCTGGCCGGCTGCGCCCTGCTCCTCGGGTCGTCGGCTTACCGTGCCGCGCACCAGGATTGGACGCGCCGCCAGGTCGATTATCCAGAGTCGCTCGGGCTGGAGTGGGGCCTCAGCCAGGCTCTGCTCGCCGTGATCATCGGCGTGCTCGTCATCTCCGCGCCGTTGGTGGGCACGCCGGCTGGTTGGCGGACCCTGGCCGACCTCTTCCGCGCCGCCCGCGCCGAGACGGCGGAAACGGCCTCGCGCCTGTTCGCCGACGTGAACCCGCCGCGCGCCGACGTGGCCGCGACTGCGGCGCTCACGCCGAACCTGACCACCATCAGCCAGCCCCTGCCGCGCGGCGCCGACGTGGTGATGTGGGTGTCGGTCAGTGACCCGGCGCCCCTGCCGCCGGAGAGCGGCGTACCGGAGACCCTGACGGTCCCGCAGCATTACTGGCGCAGCCAGATCTTCGCCACCTACACCGGCCAGGGTTGGCTGCCGGTGGCCGCGCCCACCGCTGCGGCCGCCGCGCTGTCGGCCGACGCGCCTCCGCCGGGCCGCTATCGTTTAGAGCAGCGCTTTGAGATCCCGGCCGCGCACAGCCGCGAGCTCTTCACCGTGAACGTGCCGATTTCGGCGACGGCCGGGACATCCCTGGAGCCGCTGGCGGAACTGGATCAGCGTCTGACCGGGGAGGTCGACTCTTACGCGGTGACGTCGTGGGCGACGACGGTCACGCGCCAACAGCTCGAGGCCGTTCCCGCGCGCTGGCCCGCTGAAATCGAAGCCCTTTATCTGCAACTGCCGCCCACCCTGCCGGAGCGGGTCCGCGCCCTGGCCCGCCAAATCACGGCGCCGGCGGCCACGCCCTTTGCCAAGGCGCTGGCGGTGGAGGCCTACCTGCGCGCCACGTATCCCTATCGCCTGGAGGTGCCGGCGGCGCCGGGCGGCCGCGATGCCGTGGATTACTTCCTGTTCGACGTCCGCGCCGGTTTCTGCACGTACTATGCCTCGGCCATGACCGTGCTGCTGCGGGCCGAGGGCGTCCCGGCGCGTATCGTCAGCGGCTTCACCATGGGCAGCTACGATTATGACCGCCGCGCCTACCGCGTGCCGGCCGAGGCCGCGCACGCCTGGGTGGAAGTATATTTCCCCGGCTATGGCTGGGTGGAGTTCGAACCGACCGTGTCGCAGGGGCGCTTCGATTACGGGCCGGAGACGGCCGCGGTCAGCGGCGCAGCCGGGCCGCCGGCGCCGGCGCAAACGCCGACCGCGGACTGGCGCTGGCTGTGGGGCGTGGCGGTTGCGGGTCTGGCAGCCGCACTCGGCGGCCTGGGGTGGTGGTTGCGGCGCGCGCCAACGCCGCGGGTGGATCCGGCCGGCCGCCTGTACTGGCAGATCCGCGCTGCGCTGGCGGACCTGGAGTTGCCGGCCTCGCCGAGCACGACTCCGGACGAGTTTCTGACGGCCTGCGCGCCGGCCCTGGCCGGCCGCCCCGCCCTGGCGCAGGCCGTGGCGGAGGCCACGCGCCTGTACGTGCGGACCCTCTACAGCGCCCGGCCAGTCCCGGCCGACGACGCCCGCCACGCCGCGACGGCCTGGCGGCAGGCCGGGGATGAGAGGCGGCGTCTGCGTTGGGGCGTCCTCTGGCGTCGGCTGCGCGCGAACGGGCGCAAATGGCTGCGGCGAAAGCCTTAAGCCGCGGCCGCGCCGCCCGGCGCGCTCAGGATCGCAGCGCCCCGGTCAACCACTCCCGCAGCACGTCTTTCTGGGAGACCGCCGGTCCATGCCGCCGCACCGACTCCTCGGTCAGCAGGGTCTCACGCACGGTCACCGCCCGGCCGGCCTGCTGCGAACGCCGGCGCACGAAGAGCGCGTTCTGGGTCGCATGGCAGAGCGCGGCCGCTTCCTTGGCGTCCAGGGCCGCGCTCACGTCCACGATGAAGTCGGCCGGGTCATCGGCGTTCGCCAGGCGCGGATAGGGATGGTCCGGATAGGCGGCCGCGAACGTGTACAGCGGCGGGGCGGCCGCGCCCAGCGAATTGACCGCGATCTGGGTCATCTGGTGAACCAGTCGGTGAGCCGGATGGCCGTACTCGCCGTTGGTGCCGTGCGTCAACACGGCCTCCGGCTGGAACTGGTTGATACAGCTCACGATCTGGCCGGATAGCACCACCGGATCATGCGCGGGCGCGAACAGGCCGTCGCCGGGCCCCACCTCCGGGTCCACATACCCCAGGAAGGTCAGGCTCTTTCCGCCCAGGCGGCCGACCGCGCCCACCAACTCCCGTTCGCGGATATCGCCCAACTCGGCCCGCGCGCACAGCGGCGGCTCGCCGGTCTCCCCGCCTTCGCCGCGCGTAAGGCAGACGACGTGGACGGCCACGCCGCGCGCCGCCAGCAGGGCCAGGGTTCCGCCGCACAGCATCGTTTCATCATCCGGGTGCGCGACCACGCACAAGACTCCGCTCATGGACGCTCAGTCCCTTTCCGTTCGCTGGGGTTGGGCAACTAGATGGGCAGCACCGGGCCGTCGACGCAGGCCAGGCGCCGGCCGCGCCGAGTTTCCACCCAGCAACCCTGGCAGCCGCCGAAGCCGCAGGGCATGGCCGGGTGTTGAAACGCCAGGATCGTGCCGGCCAGCTTAAGCGGGCTGGCGTGCCGCAGGGCGCGCGCGCTGGCGGCCGGGTCGGGCACATCCAGGATCGCCACATCGGCCCATTCCGCCAGTTCGGGCGTCACCGGACCGCGGGCCGCTTCCACTGATGGCGGCAGCACGTCCAGCAGGTCTGCGGGCAGAACCTCCGGCCACAGCCAGGCCGCGGCCCAGCCGCGCGTCAGCGCCCAGGTCAGCACCGGCCAGAGGTGCGTGAGGGTCTGCCCTACCAACAGCACGCGCGCCGTCCGCTCCGGCCAGGGCAAACTGCGGCCCAGCGGTCCCGCCAGCTGCAACTCCGCGCCGGGTTCCAGCGCCGCGTACGGATGCGCGGGCTCCAGCCAGAGCTCCGCCTCCGGACCAGCGTCCGCAACCGGGAAGACGGGGAGCCGTAGAAAAGGGTGAGCGTTCAGCGGCGCCCAGGCCAGGTAGAACTGGCCCGGCGCGGCCGGGGTGGGCCGCTCAGACCGCCACCTGACGCGCAAATGTCCGGCCAATGTCGCGATTTCGGCCACCCAGGCGCGGATAACGGCCATGCGGCGATGGTATCATATCCACACTACTCGTCAACAAAATCCGTCCAGCGGATGGGCCTTAAGGAGGCGTTTCCATGGGAATAGCTGAAATTGTCAGTGGCCTGGCGACCGTGGCCTGGCTGGGCGCCATTGGCGCCTTGGGCTTTGTCGTCTTCAACGCCGCGCGCGGACGCCGCTTCGGGAGCGGGGCCGCCATCGTGGTCGGCGTGGTCACCCTGGCTGCCGTGCTCACCACCGTCGCCGCCGGCGTGGTCTTTATCGAGCCCAACGAGCGCGGCGTGGTCATCTCGGCCCTGCAGGCCAAAGGCTACCGCGATGACGTGCTGCAGCCGGGCCTGAGCTGGGTGGTGCCGTTCGCCGAACGCGTCCAGACCTATGAAATCCAGCGCGAGACCTACACCATGACGTCGGCCGCGAACGAAGGCCAAGTCGTCGGCGACGACGCCGTGCGCGCCCGGACCAAGGACGGCCAGGAGGTCTTCATCGACGCGTCCGTGATCTATTCGATCGATCCCGACAAGCTGATCCCGCTCCACATCACCTGGCAGGAGCGGTACGAGGAGAACGTCGTCCGGCCGCTCTCGCGCGGCGTCATCCGGGACTTCGCCTCGCAATACGGGGTCGAGGAAATCGTCAGCACCAAACGCGCGGAGTTGGAGCAGTCGGTCACCGATGAATTGACCAAGAAACTGGACGAGAATAGCCTAATCCTGGTGGACTTCATCGTCCGCAACGTGGCCTTCACCGAGCAGTACGCGGCCGCCGTGGAGCAGAAACAAATCGCCGAGCAGCAGGCCCAGCAGTCCGCGTTTGTGGTGGAACAGCGCCGGCAGGAGGCTGAGCAGGCCCGCCAGGTGGCCCAGGGTCAGGCTGACGCCGTCGTCATCCGGGCCAAAGCGGACGCTGACGCTCGCATTATTCAGGCCCAGGCCGAAGCCGAGGCGCTGCGCCTGATCAGCGACGCGATCGCCGAGAACCCGGACCTTTTGACCTACCGGTACATCGAAAAGCTGGCCCCCAACGTGCAGACGATTTACCTGCCCTCCGGCCAGCAGTACTTGATCCCGCTGCCGCAGGCGGCCACGCCCAGCGCCACGGCTACGGTTATCCCGGAGCCGACCACGCCGGTCTCGCCGACGACGACCACGCCCTGACCCGCGCCCGCCGCCCAATTGCGTCACTTGGCGCCGGCCTGGATCTCCAGGCCGGCGCCGTTTGTTTGGCCCGCCGCCCAGCCCCGCCATCCGAAAGTACGATTGACAAGCCTTTCCATTCGGTTACACTAACGGCGCACCGCCCGTTGTTGCCCTGAATTGACCGGCCTTCATGCCAGAACCCAAGCTTTTTTCGCTGGAGAAGGCGCGCGCCGCTTATCGCCGTGGAGATGTGGACGAAGCGCGTCACCAGCTGCTGAACCTCGTGCGCCTGGAGCCCAGCAACGTCACCGCCTGGCTGTGGCTCGCCGACCTGACTCCGGACGAAGAAGAGGCCGGCAAATATAAGCGGCGGGCCGAACAGATCCTGATGCTCCAACGGTTGACCGGCCCCGGCAATCAGTGGTGAGCCGCCGGTCGCATCCCGGCGCGGCTGCCCCCTCGCATCGCAGGCCAACTCCCGTGCCCCTCGAACCGTCCACCGCCGAGCTGGTCCGCCATACTCTCGAGCAGGCCCTGGCGCTCGACCCGGAGTTGGGCGAGCGCTTCTATCGGCGCCTGTTCGAGCTCAGCCCGGATTTCCGCCGCTTATTTCGCGGCGACCTGCAGCGTCAGCAGCGCATCCTGACCAGCACGCTCGCTCTGCTCGTCACCGATCTGGAGCAGGCTGGCCAAGGGGCCGCCCGCCTGGAGCAGCTCGGCCGGGCTCACCGCGGTTATGGGGTACGCGCCGAGCACTACGTCGTCTTCGGCGAGGCTCTGGCGGAGACGCTGGCGCACGTGCTCGGGCCGGCCTTCACGCCGGAGGTCCGCCAGGCTTGGGACCAGGCTTTTGACCTGATCATCCAGCGCATGACCGCACCGCATTGACAACTATCCCGATCCCGCTAAACTGATAAGCACGTGGCGCCTGGGCCGACTAACGGCGGCAGTGTTGCCGGACGGGAGCTGAGCAGCGGTGGCTTGCCTGAACGGGCTGGTCCTTGGCCAAGGACCAACCCGTTTGCTTTTTGCCCGACCCTTCATCAGTTTCACGAGGAGCCGAGCGATGAAGACTGTCCAGGATCTGTTGCGCGTGAAGGGGGCTGCTGTCCACACGATCCAGCCGGAAGCGTCGGTGTACGCGGCCCTGGAGCGCCTGGCCGAACACGACATTGGCGCGCTGATCGTCTTGGACGGCGACCGCCTGGCCGGCATCGTGTCGGAACGGGACTACGCTCGCAAGGTGGCGCTGCGCGGCCGAACCTCTCATGAACTGCAAGTGCGTGACATCATGACCGCGGCCGTCATCGTCGTCCGCCCGAACCAGACTGTGGACGAGTGTATGGCGTTGATGACGGAACGTCGCGTCCGGCACCTGCCGGTCGTAGACGCCGGCCGCCTGGTCGGCTTGATCTCGATCGGCGACGTGGTTAAGGCCATCATCTCCGAGCAGGCCTTCGTCATCAACCAGCTCGAGAAGTACATCACCGGCGCCCGCTGAGCCCGGCCGGGCCGCGGTCAGCGGTCACACTCCACCCAGACCTGCGTCCCATCGCTGAGCACGGTCACCGCGCCGCGCTGATCCGTGCGCAGCAGCGTGCGTCCGGCCAGCGCGCTCAGCCGCTCCGGGGTTAACGCGCCTGCCTGCCCGGCGTCCAGTGTCGCCACGACGAGGCGCGGCGCCACCGCCTGCAGCCAGGCTTCTGGCAATTCCCGCCGGGCCGCCCGCTCCGTGAGCAACAGGGCGGTCGCGCCCTCCAGCCGCGTCCGGGCCGCCAGGGCGTCGGCTTCGTCCGCCGTCAGCCCGATGGGCAGGACGAAAGCGAATCGGCCGTGTTCCAGACGCAGCCCGCTTCCCTCGCGGCCGTCGGCCAGCACCCGCAGCGTCACCCCGTCGCCCAGGTCAAAGACCGGCAGATCGGCCGCGCTGTGGACGGGGACCTGGCGCGCGTTCAGGGTCTCCAGCACGCTAGACAGCACGGCCCCGCGCCCGCCCGCTGCCGTCACCACCGCCGCATCGATCTGGTAGCGCAGAAGCACGTCCGGCAGACCGCCGAGGTTCTCGTCGCGCAGGCCGGCGATCACCAGCAAATCCAGGCGCGCATCGAACAGGGGCAGGTGCCGCGCCAGCCCGCGCACCAGCGCGCCGCCGCTCGGCCCGCCATCCACCAGCACCTGGACGCCGGACGGTGTTTGGATCAACACACCATCGCCCGTGCCGACATCCAGCACGGTCACGCGCAGGCGGCCGGGCGCCTCCGGCAGGCTGAAGGCCGTGCTCCAGGCCAGCAGGGCCACCAAGCCCAGACCGGCGGCCCCGCCGGTGGGCAGGCCCTCCCCCGCCAGGTGCGCCCACCAGCGCGGACGCTGCTCGGCCGGCCGGCTCAGCACCCAGGTCAGCGTGAACAACCCCGCGTAGAACAGCACCACCAGCGCCGGCGCCACATCGCTCAGCCCCACCGAACCGCCCGGCACCCGCGCGAACAAGTCCACAAAAGACAGCGTGTAGGCCGTCAGGGGCCAGGTGAGCCAGGCCGCCAGCTGCCCCAGCGGCAGCCAGATCAGCCCCAGAATCAGGGCCAGGCCGCCCAGCATCATCACGGCCGGCTGGACGGGCAGGATGACCAGGTTCGCCAGCAGCGAGATCAACGACACCTGGCGGAAGTAGTAGGCCAGGATCGGCAGCGTCGTCACCTGGGCCGCCAGCGTGATCAGGAATAGCTCGCCGGCCAGCGCGGCCAGGCGCGCCGCCCGTTGGGGCGTGGTCCAGGGCGTGATCCAGCGCTGGAAGGCGGCCTGAAAGCGGTCGCCATAGACGATCAGCCCGAAGGTGGCGCTGGCGCTCAGTTGGAACCCCACATCCCAGAGCGTCAGCGGGTTCAGGAGCGTCATCGCCAACGCCGCCGCGGCCAGGGCATTCAGGCCGCCGGCCCCGCGGCCCAGGCGCTGCGCGATGACGCCCAGCCCGCCCATCAAGGCGGCCCGCACCACCGAGGCGCCCGCGCCGACCAAGAGCGTGTAGGCGGCGATGACGACGACGGTGACCAGCGCGCCACGGTTCGCGCCCAGCAGGCGGCTGAACAGCGCCATGAACAAGCTCACCAACAACGCCACGTTGAAACCAGAAATGGCGACGATGTGCGAAGTGCCCGTGGCGCTGAAGGCGGACTTGATCTCGGCCGGGATGCCGTGCTCGACGCCCAGCAGAATCCCGCTGAGCAGGGCCGCGTGCGGTTCGGGAAAGAGGCGGGCCAGCACGGCCAGCGCGTGCGCCTTGAAGTCGAACAGGTGTTGAAACGCCGCCTGCCCCTGGCCGGCGGCCACAAAGTCCACCGCGCCCAGACGCACTTGGGCGTAGATGCCCAGCCGGGCCAGATAGTCGCGATACGAGAAATCGGGGTCCTCGGCCGGCGTCTCCAAGGGGCCGGTCACGCGCACGCGGTCGCCGTAACGCCACTCGGCCTCACCGGTCGCGGCCAGCCGCGCCTCCGAGAAACGCGGCGCCGAGACCAGGACCACGCCGGTCATGGCTCGGGGCGCGGCCTCGCCCGGCCTGTGCAGCGCCTCGACTCGCACGCGCAGGGCCGTGCGCTGGTCGCGCGCCTCGGGCTCGCCCCAGACGACGCCGTCCAGAGTGACCGAGCCCTGGTCGTTGTAGGCGGCGACGAAACCGGGGTCCTGCAGCGGCGGCTGGGCCGTGCTCTGGCGCCAGCCGCCCAGGGCCAGCGCGCAGGCCGCCAGGCCAGCCGGGCCGAGCCACGGCGGCAGCCGCCAGCCGCGGCCGACGGCAAGACGCGCGGCCAGCGCTAACAGCAGGCCGGGCGCGCAGCCGGCCAGCCAGAGCCAGCCGGGCAGCGTCCAATAGGTGGCGGCGGCAATGCCCGCCAGCCACCCCAGGGTGAACAGGCTGAGAATCGTCATGGGTCCCCCTTACCTTTCTGAGTTCGGCTCAGTCGTCGAAATAGACCTTGAGCCACTCCACCGCCGCGCTGATGTCGGCGTCCACGGCGTATTCGAGCAGGCGCTGCGTTTTCTGGAAACTGTCCAGGCCGACTGGTTCACGCAGCGTGGGGTTGAGCCGGCAATACTGCTTTTCCAGGAGTTGCCGGCACTGGTAATGGGCGACATCGGCCGTGCCGTCGATCATGATGCTCACCAGATGCGTGGCCCATTGCGCCAGGCCCAAGTTGGCGCCCTGAGCCCGGCTGACGTATTGCTGATTGCGCCCGGTGCCCACGGACAGCAGGGTGATGTCCTTCAGCAGCACGGCGTTCGGCTCGTCGCCGGCGCCGGGCAGACGGCCGGAATCCAGGGCCTGCGCCAGCGCGCACAGGCTCGGGTTGTTGGCGACCACACCGCCATCGACGAAACCGTCGTGGATGGGGAAGTAGGTGGGCGCCGCGCTGGTGCGCAGGGCCACATCCACCACGCTCTCAGCGCGGTCCGAGCCCGGTTCGTCGAAGTTGTGGAAGAATTTGGCCTTCCAGGTGCGGAACTGCGTCGGGTCGGCGGTCTCGTCCTCGCAGTTATCCAGGTCGAAGCTGGATATGAGCACGCGCTTCTTGAGGTCGCCCAGGGTCAGTCCGCTGAAATAGCGATTGAGCACGCGCTGCAAGTTGTCGTTGGGGTAGCGCGCGCCGAAGACGCCGCCGCCGTCCACCCAGTCTGGCACCGGGTTGGCGAAGATCTCGCGCCCGAATTCCACATACAGGTCCTTGAGCTGCTCAGGCGGGTAGCCGGCGGCCAAGCCCAGCGCCAGGATACCGCCGGTGGACGTGCCGGCGATCAAGTCTACCTGCTCCAGCAGGCGCGGGCGCAGGTCCGTCAGGCGCTTGAGCAGCATCGCGGACAGGGCCCCGCGAATCCCCCCGCCGTCCAGGGATAGAATCCGAAAGTACGTCTTTGCCATGGCTCGCCTCCTGATCTGTATGAAGGGCTCACCCCACGAACCGGGGTGAGCCGGCGGCACGGACGGCCGCGCCCGGCCGTTCTGGCGTCTTGACTCGCGCAGTCCATCCCCGGGGCGGCCAGATCGGCGGCAGGGTCGGTTGGCCGGCGGCGGGGAAGAGGGCGCAGGCGAGGACTCCGAAGAGGCGGGCGGCGCGGCGGCGTGTGAGCATGACAGTCACGGACACTGAATCGAAAGCGCACCCCCTGGGCTCAAGTGTATGCAAAGCGCGGCATCCGACAATGGGGCTTCAGGCGAGGATGGTTTGTGGCCGGCGGCCGCGTTCTGCGGGCGCGCTTTGCTTGACAGGCATCCGGCCGGTCAGGTACAATCCTCGCGTTAGCGGGCCTGTAGCGCAGTTGGGAGCGCGCCTCAATCGCACTGAGGAGGTCAAGGGTTCAACTCCCTTCAGGTCCATTCCGAGCCGCGCCCCCCAGCGCGGCTCTCTTTTTGGGTGGCGCCGGGCTAAGTGCAATCAAATAACCCCTGTAGGATCAGGCACCCTGCCCGCACCAGTGCTGCGCCCCTGGCGCCGGGCACAGGTGAGCGGAGCGTAGTCGAAGGGTGTCTAATCATGCAAGACTTTCTTGAGCTGACTTAGGGCGCCGACCAGGCGCTTCAGCCTCGGCGTTGACGCAGTCCGCGGCCCTGCCCCTGAGCGCTGCGCTGCCCGCCCCCGAACGGACCGCCAACCGACGTTATAATGGGTTCAGGGTCAGTCTGCGAAGGTAAGCGGGCCACGGCGGGGCCCCCAGCCCCGGTGCCATCTAAATGAGAATGCAGCCTTCCGCTGCGGCGGCCGGCCCGGCCAGCGGCCTGGATGTCTGCCGCCGGCCCGCCTCCCATTCAATGACGCCCCTGCGCGCCCGTTGGCCGTCGCAACGCCGACGATGACGGCGCGACCCGAATCGCTGATGGGAGACGGCCATGCTCGCGCGCCTCAGGTCCTGGTTGTTGACCCCGCGCTTTGACACCGAGGAGCAGACCCGGGCGGCGCGCCTGCTGCACGCCGCGCTTCTGCTCACGCTCGGCGTCGCGCTGGCGGCCGGATTGTATGGCCTGCGCGTCGGGGCGCCCTGGACGCCGGCGGCGCTCAGCGCACTGGCTCTGGCGGCGGTGCTGCTGGCTCCCCTGAGCCATGGCCGGCTGCGGCGGGCCGGCTGGCCGCTGGTGGGACTGTGGCTGCTGATGCTCAGCCTGGCCGGCCTGCTCGCGCCGAGCCTGCGCCCGGTCTGGGCCTCCGGCTATCTTCTGACCGTGGTGCTGGCCGGGCTGGCCCTGGGCGCTTCGGCCGCCCAGCTCACCGGCGGGCTGGCCGCGCTCGCCGCGCTCGCCGCGCTGGGCGCAGCGGATTGGCCGGCCGTGGCCGCGGTACTGGCGGCGGCCACCTTCCTCACGGTCAGCGCCGCGCGTGGGTACACCGCGGCCCTGCGCCAGGCGCTGGAGCGCCGCGCCCAACGCGAGGCCGCCAACGCCGAGTTGGAGGCGCGCATCGCGGCGCGCACGGCCGAGCTGGAGGCGCTTAACCAGCAATTGCAGCAGGAGCTGGCCGAACGCAGCCGGACCGAGGCCCAACTGCGCCGCTCGCAAGACCTGCTGGACGGATTCCTCAATGCCCTGGATGACCCCGTCTTCGTCAAGGACGCGCAGCACCGCTGGGTAATCGTCAACGACAGTTTCTGCGCCCAGATTGGCCGGCCGCGCGCCGAGTTGATCGGCCGCAGCGACTATGACCTGTTCCCGGCCGAGCAAGCCGACGTCTTCTGGCAGTACGACCGGCAAGTCCTGGATACCGGCACGACCAACGTCAACGAAGAGCAGATCACGTGGGCCGCCGGGACGCGCACGATCTCCACCAAGAAGTCGTTATTCCGCGACCCGATCACGGGCGACCCGTTCATCGTCGCCTCCATCCGCGATCTCACCGAACGCCAGCTCGCCGAGGAGCGGCTGTTTCAATCCCAGCAGATGCTGCAAAGGGTTCTAGACAACGTGCCGCAGCGCGTGTTCTGGAAGGACCGCGCCAGCCGCTTCCTGGGCTGCAACCGGTCGTTCGCGCGCGACGCCGGGCTGGCCAGTCCGGAACAGGTCATCGGCCGCACGGATCTGGAGCTGCCCTGGCACGACCTGGCCGCCGGGTACCGCGCCGACGACCAACAGGTGATGGACACCGACACGCCCAAGCTCAACTACGAGGAGCCGCAGCACACGGCCGACGGCACCCAGTTCTGGCTGCGCACCAATAAGGTCCCGCTGCATGACCGCGACGGCCGCGTGATCGGCGTCCTGGGCACCTACGAGGACATCACCGAGCGCCGCCAGGCGGAGGCCGCCCTGCGCCGCAGCGAGCGCAACTACCGCGAGATCTTCAACGCCACCAGCGACGCCATCCTCATCCACGACGCAGAGACCGGGCGCATCCTGGACGTCAACGCGGCCATGCTGGCACTATATGGCTACCGCTATGCCGAGGCGCTGGCGTTGACCGTCGGCGAACTGAGCGAGGGCGTTCCCCCCTACTCCGAAGCCGACGCCCAGATCTGGCGGCAGAAAGCCATTCAAGCCGGCCCGCAGTTGTTCGAGTGGCGCGCGCGCCGCCGCGACGGCCAGCTCTTCTGGGTGGAAGTGGCCTTGCGGAGTTCGGAGATCAGCGGGCACGGCCGGGTGCTCAGCGTCGTCCGCGATATCAGCGCGCGCAAGCAAACGGAGGAGGCCCTGCGCGCCAGCCAGGAGCGCCTGAGCACGGTCGTCGCCAACGCGCCGGTGGTGCTCTTCGCCGTGGACACGGCCGGCACGTTCACGCTGTCTGAGGGCCGCGGCCTGGCGGCGCTCGGGTTACAACCGGGCGAAGTCATCGGCCGGTCGGCCTTTGAACTGTACGCGGACGTCCCCGCCATCGGCCAGGCCTTGCGCGGCGCGCTGGCCGGCGCCACCCTGCACGAGCGCGTCACCGTGGGGGCGCTGACCTTCGACACCGCTTTCACGCCGCTGCGCGAAGACGCCGGGGCCGTGGTCGGCGTCATCGGCCTGGCCGTGGACGTCACCGAGCGCCAGCGGGCCGAGGACGCGCTGCGGCAGACCCAGGCCAAGTTCGCGGCCTTCTTCCAGCTGTCGCCGGACGCGCTCTCCATTTCACGCCTCGACGACGGCTGGCTGCTGGACGTCAACGACGGCTTCACGGCCTCCACCGGCTACAGCGCGGCGGAGGCCTGCGGGCGGACGCGCGCCGAGCTCGAGCTGTACGCCGACCCCGCCGACTGGCAGCGGCTGTGGGCTCAGCTGACGGCGGCCGGCGTGGTGCGCGATTTTGAGGCCGACCTGCGGCGCAAGGATGGCGCCCAGCGCACGTTCTCGATCTCGGCCCGGGTGGTGGAGCTCGACGGATTGGCGCACTTCTTCACCATCGGCCGCGACATCACCGAGCGCAAGCGCGCCGACGCCGCCCTGCGCGCCAGCGAGGCGCGCTACCGCACCACCCTGGCCCACATCGACGAGATCATCTACATGACCCACCCGTCGGCTGCTCACCCGGACCGGAGCGAGGTGGCCTTCATCAGCGACCGGGTCGAGGCAATCCTGGGCTTCCCGGCCGCCGCCTTCGCTCAGGATCAGGGCCTGTGGTCTACGCTGGTCCACCCGGACGACATCCCGGCCTGGCAGGCGCAGACCGCGGCCCTGTACCTGGACAAGCAGCCGGTGACGCGCGAGTACCGCCTGCGCCGCGCCGACACGACCTACCGCCAGATCGAGGACCGCGTGGTGCCGCAGCTCGACGAACACGAACGCGTCGTGGCCACCTTCGGCGTGGCCCGCGACATCACCGAGCGCAAGCAGGCCGAGGCCGAACGCGAGCGCCTGATCGCCGAATTGGGCGCCCGCAACACCGAACTGGAACGCTTCACTTACACCGTCTCGCATGACCTCAAGAGCCCGCTCATCACCATCAAGGGCTACCTGGGCTACCTGGAGCAGGACGCCGTAGCCGGCCACTTTGAACGCTTCCGGGCCGACCTGGCGCGCATCGGCAATGCCGCTGAGAAAATGCAGCAGCTGCTGGAAGAACTGCTGGAGCTTTCGCGCGTCGGCCGGCTGATGAACGCGCCGGAAGCCCTCCCGCTGACGGCGCTGGTCCAGGAAGCCCTGGCCCTCACGGCGGGCCGCCTGGAGCAGCGCGGGGTCGCCGTGACGCTGGCCCCGGATCTGCCGGCGGTGTACGGCGACCGGCCGCGCCTGCGCGAGGTCTTCGCCAACCTGCTGGACAACGCCGCCAAGTTCATGGGGGAGCAGCCCGAGCCGCGGATCGAGATCGGCGTGCGGAGCGACGGCGCGGCGCGCGTCATCTGCGTGCGTGACAACGGCCTGGGCATCGACCCGCGCTATCACGAGAAGATCTTCGGACTGTTTGAGAAACTAGACGCGCACGGCGCGGGCACCGGCATCGGGCTGGCGCTGGTCCGGCGCATCGTGGAGGTGCACGGCGGCCGCATCTGGGCGGAGTCGGCCGGCCTCGGCCAGGGCACCACCTTCTGCCTGACGCTGCCGGAACCGCCGGCGGAAAACGCCCATGCCGAGTGAGCCGCCCGTCATCCTCCTGGTGGAGGACAACGCCGACCACAGTGAGCTGATCCAGCGCCGCCTGGCCGAGCACCGCGTCGCCAACCGGCTCCGCCAGGTGGCCGACGGCGAGGCCGCGCTGGACTACCTGTTCCGGCGCGGCGCCTACGCGGCCCCCGCGCTCAGCCCACGCCCGCACCTGATCCTGCTGGACCTGCGCCTGCCGCGCATCGACGGCCTGCAGGTGCTGGCCACGCTCAAGGCCGATGGCGTGCTGCGCCGCATCCCGGTGGTCGTCATCACCACCTCGCCGACCGAGCGCGACCTGGCCCAGGCCTACGAGCATCACGTCAACAGCTATTTGGTGAAGCCCGTGGACTTTGCCCAGTTCACGCGGCTGATGGACGATCTGGGCTATTACTGGCTGATCTGGAACCGCCAGCCCTAAGACCCAGCACGCCCGACGGAGATGTTTTGGATAAGACCTTCATCGACATCCTGCTGGTCGAGGACGAGGACGCCCACGCCGAGCTGATCCGGCGGGCCTTCGAACCGCACGCCGCTCGGCTGCGCCTGCGCGTGGCGCACAGCCTGGCGGACGCGCGCCGCCTCCGGGCCGAGCAGCCGCCGGATCTCGTGCTGGCGGACCTGCTCCTGCCGGATGGCCGCGGCATCGAACTGCTGCCCGGCGAGGCCGTGCCCGCCTATCCCGTCGTCATCATGACCAGCCACGGCAGCGAGCGGGTCGCCGTGGAGAGCCTCAAGGCCGGCGCGCTCGAATACGTCGTCAAGTCGCCGGCGACGCTGGCCGACATGCCGCACTTTATCGAACAGGCCCTGCGCGAATGGGAGCATCTGGTGGAACGCCGCCGGGCTGAGGCGGCCCAGCAGCGCAGCGAACGCCGCTTCCGCGCCCTGATCGAACGCAGCTCGGACGTGGTCTCGGTCGTCGACGTGGCCGGCCGCATCCATTATTCCAGCCCGGCCACCACCCGCATCCTGGGCTACCCGCTCAGCGACTACGTCGACCACAATCTGCTCGACCTGATCCACCCGGACGATCTGGAGCTGACGACGACGCTGTTCGCGCAGCTCCTGGCCGAGCCAGGCGCCAGCCTGGCCACCGAAATGCGCCTGCGCCACCAGGACGGCAGCTGGCGCTGCATCGAAGCCACCGGCACCAACCTGTTGACCGACCCGGCCGTGGACGGCATCGTCCTCAACTACCGGGACATCACCGAGCGCAAGCGCGCCGAGCTGCAGCGCGAGCACGACGCCCTGTACGACCGACTGACCGGGCTGCCCAACCGCATCCTGCTCACCGACCGGCTGGAACAGGCCATCCGCCGCGCCGAGCGCCGCGACGACGAGCGCTTCGCCGTGCTCTTCCTGGACCTCGACCATTTCAAGATCGTCAACGACAGCCTCGGCCACACGGTCGGGGATCAGCTGTTGGTGGCCATCGCCCCGCGTCTGGAGCAGTGCCTGCGCGCCGCCGACACCTGCGCGCGCCTGGGCGGCGATGAGTTCGTCATCCTGCTGGACGGCATCCAGGACGTCGGCGACGCGGTCCGGATCGCCGAGCGCATCCAGGCCCAGATGGTGCAGCCGTTCAACCTGAACGGGCTGCAGGTCGTCACCTCGGTCAGCATCGGCATCGTCGTCAGCACGGTCGGGTATGAGCACGCCGGCGACGTGCTGCGCGACGCCGACATCGCCATGTACCGGGCCAAGGCCGGCGGCAAGGCGCGCTACCAGATCTTCGACGTGCAGATGCGCGCGCGCGCGCAGGCGCGGCTGTCCCTGGAGGCCGAGCTGCGCCGGGCCCTGGAACTGAACGAACTGCGCGTCTACTTCGAGCCGATCCTGACGCTGACCACCGGCCGCCTGGCCGGCTTCGAGGCGCTGGCCCGCTGGCAGCACCCCGAGCGCGGCCTGGTGCAGCCAGCCGATTTCATCGGCGTGGCCGAGGAGAGCACGCTCATCGTGGCCATCGACCGCTGGGTCCTGCGCGAGGCTTGCCGCCAGCTGCACGCCTGGCAGCGCCGGGTCCCGGCCGACCGGCGCCTGGTCATTAACGTCAATATCTCCGGCCGCCAGTTCACGCGCCCGGACCTGGCCGAACAGGTGGAGCGCGTGCTGCACGAGGCCAATCTGGACGCGGACCGCCTGCGGCTCGAGATCACCGAAAGCATGATCATGGAGAACATCGATCACGCCGCCCAGGTGCTGCACCGCCTGCACAGCCTGGGCGTCAAGATCGCCATCGACGATTTCGGCACCGGCTACTCGTCGTTGGGCTATCTGACGCAGCTGCCGATCGACATCCTCAAGATCGACCGCCGCTTCGTGGGGCGGCTGGCGGCCGGCGACGGTCAGGCCGAGATCGTCAACACCATCGCCACGCTGGCCCACAACCTCGGCCTGGAGGTCATCGCCGAGGGCATCGAGACCGTCCAGCAGTACGAATGGCTGAAGACGCTCGGCTGCGAATTCGGGCAGGGGTATCTGTTTTCGCGGCCGCTCACCGCCAGCGCCGCGACGGCCGCCCTGGCCGACTGGCGTGACCAGCCGGTGCGCCCGATCCAGGACCTGCATCCCCTGGCCTGAAGCCGCCCGCCTTCAGCCGATTGGGACGAACGTCCCATAAGCGGCGCTTCGATTATTGCCTATAACAGAAAGACAACCGGGGGCAGGCCTGGACCGCCGCTGGCCGCAGGCAGGAGACAGGGATGGAAGGTGAACCGCTTGTGATCCTTTTGGTGGAAGACAACCCGGATCACGCCGAACTCGTTCAGCGCAGCTTTGAGGACCATCGCGTCGCCAATCGCCTCGTGCACGTCAGCGACGGCGAGGCCGCCCTGGACTACCTCTTCCGGCGCCGGCGTTTCGCCGACGCCGCGGCGGCCCCGCGCCCGCACGTCATCCTGCTGGATCTCCGGCTGCCGAAAGTGGACGGCCTGGAGGTCCTGAGCAAGGTGAAGGCCGCGCCGGAGCTGCATCACATTCCGGTCGTCATCATTACCACTTCGGCCACCGACCGCGATATGACCGAGGCCTACGATCTGCACGCCAACAGCTACCTGGTGAAGCCCGTGGACTTCGACCAGTTCACGCGGCTGATGGACGACCTCGGCTTTTACTGGCTGGCTTGGAACCAACATCCCTGGCGTTGATCCGGGGTCAAACCCTCAGCGCCGTCCACACCAGGCGCGCCCCCAAGACCAGCAGCACCGCCCAGGTCAAACGGCGGAAAGCCGCGGCCGGAACCTTCTGGCCCAGCGCCAGGCCGGCGCCCAATCCCAACCCCAGGGCGGGCAGCGCGGCCAGGTAGATCCCCCATACCGGCGCGGTGAGGTGGCCGGCCAATCCATGACCGGCGATCACCAGCGCGTCGCTGACCAGGAAGAAGCCCTGCAGGTTGCTCTTGAACTCCTCCGGCGGCCAACGGCGGCAATCGGCGTAGACGATGACGGGCGGGCCGGACACGTTGTAGGCGCCGCCCAGGAGTCCGGCCAGCGCGCCGCTGCCGAAGGCCCAACCGGCGCCGCGCAGCTCAGGCGGCCGGCGCCCCAGCCAGCTGTAGACGGCATACCCGGCGATCACCAACCCCAGCCCTGCCAGCATCAGGGTTTCCGGCAGGCGGCTCAGAACCAGCACACCCGCCGGCACGCCCACCAACGCCCCGGCGATCAGACGCCATACCGCGCGCACGTTCAGGGCGCTGCGATAGCGCGCCAGCAACAGGCCCTCCAGCGTGAACGCCACCAGCGCCACCAGCGGCGCGGCCATCCCCAGACCCAGGCGCCCGGCCAACAGCGCCATCGCCACCATGGCTGAACCAAAGCCCACCAGGCTGTGCAGCCCGGCCGCCGCCAGGACCACGGCCGCGACGAAAAGCAAGTCGTCCATGGCGCGTATTGTAGCGGCCCGCCTGCGCATGGCTGTTCTATTGCGCCGCCGCTCCGATCGGCCTACACTGACAGCGACACCGTGAGACGCCGCGGGAGGGCGGGCACTGTCCCATCCTCCCGCGCGGAAGCGCGCCGGTCCTTGCTCAGCCAACCCTTGCCACAAGCGGGCGCGTCGAGTAAAATCTAAGCGTTCGTACGGGCCCATAGCGCAGTTGGGAGCGCGTCTCAATGGCATTGAGAAGGTCGAGGGTTCAACTCCCTCTGGGTCCACTAGTTGGGGCAGGTCGGTGACCTGCCCCGCTGCTATATGCAACGCGGTGATCAGGAGTAGTAGGCCATCCCGCAGCGAGCCGGGGACAGTGGAAGCCCGGCGCCGTAGCCCCGGGAGCTACGAGTCGGTCCGCCTAGGGCGGACCTTATGGGCCGAACTCGCCTGGGAGCACCGAGCGTGACGGTCGCGGCGCTCAACGCCCTGACTTCAGCGCCGGCGGGTCTGCCCGATACAGCGGCTAAAGCGATGTCGCCGGCCAAAGGCCGGCGCCGTAAGCAGGGTGGTACCACGGAGGCCCCTTCGTCCCTGAAGTGATGAAGGGGTATTTTGTTTCTCTCGCACGGTCCAGGCGCGGAACGTCCGGCTCGGAGCGGGAGTGAGGAGGCGGCCATGCCCCCCAAACCGAAGCGTCCCTCGATCATCGACCGCGTCCGCGAGCAGCTCGAGCGCCTTCTCGACGACCTGGGTCCGTTACTTCGACCGGGACGCCTGGCCCCCCGGCCCATCCCGGTCCGCCCACCCCAGACACCGCGCCGACGACTGCGCGCGTAGACCCGCGCGAGGAGAGATGCCATGACCAGCCAGACAGCCGCCCCCGACGGCGGCGCCCCAATCACTGAAACCGCCGCCAAAGCGCCGGCCCGCGCTCAGGGCGAGCGCTACGACCCGGCCGCGATCGAGCCCAAGTGGCAGGCCCGCTGGGATGCGGACCAGCTGTACCGGGCCGTGATCGACCCGGGCAAACCCAAATACTACGCGCTGACGATGCTGCCCTACCCCAGCGGCGACCTGCACATCGGTCACTGGTACGCGATGACGCCGTCGGATGCGCGCGCGCGCTTCATGCGCATGCGCGGCCACAACGTCATGTTCCCGATCGGCTTCGACGCCTTCGGCCTGCCGGCCGAGAACGCCGCCATCAAGGACGGCCTGCACCCGCTGAAGCGCACCTACGCCAACATCGCCAACATGCGCGCCCAGCTGCGCTCGATGGGCGCCATGTGGGACTGGCAGCGCGAGGCCGTGTCCAGCGACCCGGCTTACTACCGCTGGACGCAGTGGTTCTTCAACCAGCTGTTCAAGCACGGCCTGGCCTACAAGAAGCTGTCGCCCGTGGACTGGTGCCCGAACTGCCAGACGACGCTGGCGCGCGAGCAGGTGTGGGGCGACGACCGCCACTGCGAACGCTGCAAGACGCCGGTCATCAAGAAGAACCTGGACCAGTGGTACTTCCGCACGACCAAGTACGCCGACGAGCTGCTGCGCTTCGACGGCATCGACTGGCCCGAGAAGGTCCGCGATATGCAGACCAACTGGATCGGGCGCAGCGACGGCGCCAGCGTCATCTTCCAGTCGGAGGCCGGCGACCCGATCGAGATCTTCACCACCCGCCCGGACACGCTGTGGGGCGCCACCTTCATGGTGCTGGCGCCCGAGCACCCGCTGGTGGCCAAGCTGACCACGCCGGAGCGCCAGGCCGAGGTCGCCGCCTATGTGGCCCAGGCCACGCGCCAGACCGACATCGACCGCGAGTCGACCGAGAAGGAGAAGACCGGCGTCTTCATCGGCGCCTACGCCGTCAACCCGGTCAACGACGAGCGCATCCCGATCTGGATCGCCGACTACGTGCTGATGACCTACGGCACCGGCGCCATTATGGCCGTGCCCGCGCACGACCAGCGCGACTTTGAGTTCGCGCGCAAGTACAACCTGACCATCCGGCTGGTTGTCCAGCCGCCGGGCGAGCCGATCACGGCGGCGGACCTGCGCGAGGCCTGGGCGGGCGACGGCGTCATCGTCAACTCTGGCCCGCTGAACGGCGTGCCGGCCGGCAAAGAAGCCGGCCAGAGCGTGAAAGCCGCCGTCCAGTGGCTGGAGGCCCGCGGCAAGGGCCAGGGCGCCGTCACCTACCGCCTGCGCGACTGGCTGATCAGCCGCCAGCGCTACTGGGGCGCGCCCATCCCGATCGTCTACTGCCCTGAGCACGGCCAGGTGCCGGTGCCGGACGAGCAGCTGCCCGTGCAGCTGCCCGAGGACGTGGAATGGCTGCCCACCGGCCAAAGCCCGCTGAAGCTGCACCCGACCTGGTCCAAGACCACGTGCCCGTTGTGCGGGAAGCCGGCCGAGCGCGACACCGACACGATGGACACGTTCATGTGCTCATCGTGGTATCACCTGCGCTACCTGAGCCCGGCCTACGACCAGGGCCCGTTCGACCCGAACGAGTACGACTACTGGATGCCGGTGGACACGTACACGGGCGGCGCCGAGCACGCCACGATGCACCTGATCTACACGCGCTTCTTCCACAAGGCGCTGCGCGACATGGGCATCGCCGAGGGCCACGAGCCGATGCTGACCCTGCGCAACCAGGGCCAGATCCTGGGGCCGGACGGCCAGCGCATGAGCAAGAGCCGCGGCAACGTCATCGACCCGGACGCCCAGGTGCGCCAGTACGGCGCCGACACCGTGCGCGCTTACCTGATGTTCGGCTACCAGTGGTCCGAAGGCGGACCCTGGAGCACCGAGAATATTCAAGGGGCGGTGCGCTGGCTGAACCGGATGTGGACGATTGTGAATGAGACGGTGGACGGAAGCCGGAAAGCGGCGGGCGGCGAAGCGGAAGCCCGCGCCCTGCGCCGCATCACACACCAGACCATCCAGCGCGTCACGCACGACCTGGAGCGGTTTGAGTTCAACACGGTGGTCTCGGCGCTGATGGAACTGACCAACGCCCTGTACAAGTATCGCGAGGCCACGGCCGGCACGGCGGCCTGGGACGAGGCCGTAACCCACCTGCTGCTGCTGTCCGCGCCGGTGACCCCGCACATCACCGAGGAGCTGTGGGCGCGGCTGGGCCGGCCCTACTCCATCCACCAGCAGGCCTGGCCGCAGGCGGACCCGGCCGTCGCCGCCGAGGACCTGCTGACCATCATCGTCCAGGTGAACGGCAAGGTGCGCGACCGCGTCATGGTGCCGGCCGGCACCGCCGATGACGTCATCAAAGCCGCGGCCCTGGCCACCGAGGGCGCCCGCAAGCACATGGAGGGCAAGCCGCCCCAGAACGTGGTCTACGTTAAGGGGCGCCTGGTCAACATCGTGCTGTAGCCGGAACCCGGCCTCTGAAAAGAGCCTGGCGGGCGCGCCCGCCAGGCTCTTTTTGTGGTGCGCGGCCTTAGGCACAGCTCTGAAAGTTCCGGCGGCGCCGGCGAGGCTTGTGCGGGCTTACTTAACGATCGATCATGGGCAGAAAAACATGCTCGTCGAGCGCCAGCGGGGTCATCGTCCGGCTGGGGGTGGGCGTCCGCGTTGGCGTCAGGCTGGGGG
>CALFZO010000038.1 GCA_937952305.1 uncultured Anaerolineales bacterium
GCTTACCTGAAAGTGGTGGCCGTCACTCGTTTATGAAAAGTGTCCGGTAGTCAATGATGACGACAGGCAAAGCCGTGAATTCTGGCTTTAGTATCAGCCAGCCTTCTATCGTGCCCGAACCGGCAACCGTACTTGCCCATTGACCAAGAACGATGTAAAGGCCTCCGATTGTGACTACGCGTTTCCAATAGGGCCAGGAACGCAAGCATGCCAGAAACGGGAAGAGAACAGCTGCAATCAGAAACCCGCGCAGAATCTGAAAGGGCAACATCCAAGTTGTCACATGCCGCCATAGAGCGGCTTGATCGGGGGTTCGCATAATCTGGGCAGCAATACCATTGGGGTCAAAAAACTCGCGCGTGACAAACATAAACGCAAGCACGCCGACTCCGATGTATGTCACAAGGTGGGCAACAATGACTCGCGCTGAGAATTGGAGGAAGGTTTTCATTCTGTGAACTCCTGGGATGGATACACGGTGATTAGGGAGGCCGCCTAACTCCGGTTGAGCTGCCACCACTCGCTTCTGCGGTTGCCTCAGCAACGGCGCGGTACGTCGACCAGGGACTCCAATCGGGCAGCGTCTTCAACACTGTGGCGCGAAAAGGTCGCCGACCTAATCCCTCTCCGTCCCTCGTGATTTGGCGCGGGTCTGGATTGCGCCAAACCATTTCGCGAGCACGAGTGAGGTTTCCCGGTCTATGGCTGTTTCGGCTTGCCCGATCACGCGCCCCGGAGGGTCACGACTGGAAGCGTCACCAGGGCCAACGCGAACACAGTGCCAATTGGCTGATCGTCAGAGCGCCCTCCCGGGATGACTTTCTCGGGTGATGCCTTTACCCGAACTCAATGGACCACGTACCCGTTGGTCAATCGATCGTAATGACCACATTTCCCTTCTTGTGTCCGCCCTGGACATAGCGGTGCGCGGCGGCGACCTGTTCCAGCGGGTAGTGCCGGTCGATCACCGGCCGGAACTGGCCGGCCTCGATCAGCCCTCGGACGAAGTCTAGGTCTTCTGCCTTCTGGCGCGCGGGCCGCAGCCCCGTGGCCGCAAACCGCGCCTGCCGGCCGCCGGCGAGAGACGCCCACAGGCCACGCAGCAAGATGTCCGGCCTTGGGACCACCGTGAGGTACACGCCTTCTTCTGCCAGCCTATCCCAACACTGCGCGAACGAGAGTTTGCCCACGGCATCGAAAATGAGGTCGTACGTGTGGCCCTGGCGGGTGAAGTCTTCGCGTGTGTAATCCACGACGTGGCCGGCCCCCAGCGATCGCACCAGTTCAAGGTTCGGCGTGCTGCAGACGCCCGTCACCTCGGCCGCGTAGACGCGCGCCAGTTGCACCGCCGCCGTGCCCACCGACCCCGACGCGCCATGCACCAGCACCTTTTGTCCGCGGCGGACATGGCCGTGGTCTCGCAGAAACGGCAGCGCCGTCAGGGCGCCATTGGGCACACTGGCCGCCTCGGCGTAGGATAAGCCGGCTGGCATCAGGGCCAGCGCCGCGTCTTCAGACAGGCTCTTGTACTCGGCATAGGCGCCAAAGGCATCGATGCCGAAGACCCGGTCACCGGGCCTGAACTGGCTGGCGCCCGGTCCGACCGCCTCCACTTCCCCGGCGAACTCTTGGCCCAAGATCGGGTGCCTGGGTTTCAGCAGCCCGTTGAAGCCGGGGGCCGCTCGCATGTCTGGGTCTTCCTTGCACACGGTGGCGGCATGAACACGGATCAGCACTTCCTTCGCCCTGGGCGCGGGCTTAGGCGCCTGCCCAACTTGCAGCACTTCGGGCGGGCCAAATCGGGCATAGGTTACGGCTCTCATGCATTCCCTCCCAGCGCAACGGCCTGGCGGGTGAGCGGACTGGGTGCGCGCAGGAGCGCGATACCGATGCCGACCGACCAGATGATCATCCCCGCCCCAAAGAGCAGGCTCAGCGGCTCCGCCAGCAGCGGGATGATCGTCAGGAGGCCGCCGACGCTGATGACCACGCCTATGCCGTTCAACGTTTGGGGCAATTCCCTGGTCCGCCAGGCGGCGAGGCTCACCAGCAGCACCCACAAGCTGCCCACCACTTCATTGCCCGTCACCAGGCCGTTCTCCACCGCTTCCAGCACGGTCCAGGTCGCTGCGGCCTGGGCTGGGTCCTGAGCATACAACTCCGCGATGACGCCCACGTCCCGGAGCATCAGGTTGCCGCTGCCGATGATGAGAGCTGCCCAGATCAACCCGAAGGCCGCGGCCAATGGCGCCGCGCCCGACGCCGACAACTTCAGCCGCTCATAGAGTGCCAGCACCATGACGACCAGCGTGAGGGCCGAGCCCCAGTACGCCACCAGATTCCACAGGTAGACCAGCACCTGGCTGCCGGCCACAAAGGCCACATATGCGCCCGGCCCGCGGCCGAGCAAGGGGAACATCAGGACTCCCCCCAAGACGATGCTCACGATGTAGGCCAGGGCATGGATCCAGGCGCCCCAGCCGCCCAGCTTCTGTAGGTTGTTCATGATCAGTCTCCCGTGGCGAACGTGACAGCGACGTCTTTGCGCTGCTGGCCTTCCGGCGCACGCCAAAGCCAGGCGAGCCAGACGATGCAGCCCGAACAGATCACCTCGACCGAGGCAATGAAGATGTAGTGCGGCGTGGCCGAGCCGAGCCCCACCACCCAGAGGCTGGTGAAGACGCCGCCCAGCATGTTCGCCCAGCGGTTGGCCCGGTAGCTCAAGAGGCGTGACAGGATGATCATCGCCATCGGGATTTCGGTCAGCACCGCCGCGAGCAGCAAGAAACCGGGCGTGAGCTGTACCCCATCCACCACACCGGTCGCAATCTTCTGGAGGGCGCCGGGGACCATGAACGAAAAGATGTCGGCAAAGAGCATGTTGACCAGCACGAAAGTCCACAGCGCGGACAATCTGGACTTCATGGCTTCCTGAGAGAGAGACGGTGGCATCATCTGTTACTCCTTCTGAATAGGACCCCGGGCCGCGTTCGGGCCGCCGGGCGTGGCGGGGTCCACGGGGTTAAGCGAGAGCAGGGGCAGGCCCAGGTCCCGCACCTTTTTCAACAGGCCATGCAGCGCCGCCTGGTCGGCCACCCAGCCGGTGATGAGGGTCTCGCCGTTTTCGGCCGGCGTGATCGTGAATCCTTCGAACCATTCAGACCACTGGGCGCTCAGGCCGCCTGCAACCCGGAGCTGGTACTGCCGGGGATCGGGGTGATGGGGCTGGTTCATGGCACGGTTCAGCCTGGTCGGCGCGGTTCGGGTTCCCGGTCGGACTGGGTCGGCCCCTCAGCGCAGCGACACTATAGGCCCCGTGCGGTACGGCTCGATAGAGCCAGAAGTATTGTTGGGGGGTACTGTTTCTGGGAGAGGGGGGACTGGAGCGGTTCCCGATCTGACGTGCGCTCGGTCATTCCGGCGCACCCTGGCCCCCGCAGCGAAGCGCAGTGGGGGGCCAGGGCCGGGGTGACATCGGCGCCAGCGGAACTTGCTCTACAGCAGGCCGAGTTCGCGGGCGCGGGCCACTGCTTCCGTGCGGTTTTGGGCCTGCAGCTTGCCGAAGAGGCGCTGGTTGTGGCCCTTGACCGTGCTGGTGGTCACGCACAGACGCAGGCTGATCTCGCGGTTGGTGAGACCCTGGGCGATCAGCTGGAGCACTTCCAGCTCCCGCTCGCTGATCGGCTCGACCAGTGTTGCTTTGCGCTGAGCGATCTTGGGATCAGGAAGAGCTGCTGGGCGTGGGAAGGCTGCCAGGAGCTGGTTGACGTAGCCGATCAGGGGGCGTTGGTTGTGGTTCGGCTGTTTGCAGATCGTCGCACTGAAGTCTAACAGTAAAGACTTGAATGTTGCGCCTTCATCCACAAAAGTGCGCAAGTAGCCTTCGGGCTCGGCCAACCCGAGCGCGTGCTCCAGCGCGGCCAGGGCACCCGGCCGGTTGTGCTGCGCCTGTTCCACCAGCGCCTGGGTAATCAGGATTTCGATGACGCTGCCCGTCCGCTTTTGCGTCTCCGCTAACGCAAGCAGGCGTGCCAGCATCTTGCTAACCCCGGCGAGAGCGTCTTCGGCCAGCCGCACGCGGGCCAGGGTGAGAAGCTCGTATTCATCCAGGTAGCGAGCGTCCATCTCCGTTGATAGGCCCCGCTCGCGCGCCCAGGCCTGGGCCTTCTCTAGGCGTCCTTGTTTGAGATGGACCCGCGCCCGGTGAGCGGCGACCGGTTGTACGAGCGGGATCGCGTTTTTGACATAGACACGGCTGGCTTCGTTGAGCAGTTCAAGCGCCGCGTCCCACTCCTCAGCCGATTCTTTGAGCCGGGCTTGCGCCAGGTTCCAGCGGTAAGGCCAGTCCACCAGGGTGGTGCGTTGGCCCAGATTGGCGGCGGTTTGCCGGTGGTGCGCCTGCGTCGCCGCAGCGCCCCGTTCATGGGCCAGCAGGACCAGTCCCAGGTGATGGTGGGCAATGACGGCTTCGGCTTCGGGGCCCAACGCCGCGGCCGCGCTGATCGCCTGCCGCAGGACGGTCTCGGCGTCGCGCAGGCGACCCAGGATCACTTGCATATCCGCCACTGCAAAGGCGCTGGCAATGGCAAACATCGGGTTGCCCAATTGGCGCATGTTGTCCCGCCAGGCGTGCATGGCTTGCAGGGAGAGTTCCAGGTCGCCAGTCGCCCAATGAGTTAATCCCAATGTAATGGCGGCGCTGGCGCGCAGGCCGAAGTCGTCCTCCGGGATGAGCCGCATGGCAAGCTCGGTGTATCTCAGCGTTTCAGCCAGATCACCCTGGTTTTGGGCATTGGAGGCGCGGATGAGGGCGATATTGCCGGGCAGGGACTCGGACCCGGCTTGGTCGGCTGCGCCGGCGAGGGCGCGCTCGGCCTGTTGCAGGTGGGCTTCACTCGCCTGCAACTCCCCCGCATCTGAATGCGCCCACCCAAGCCGGACACAGAGTCTTGGCCGGCTGCCAACCAATGCCTGGGGCAGCCTTCTGGTCCACCCAATCCAGGCGGCCGTCTGGAAGCGGCGTTCCATGCCGGGCCAGGCCGCCTCGGCCAGCCCGGCCGCGCGCTCAGTGTCACCGGCCGCCAGGGCATGGTGGAAGGCCTCGGCCAGATCGTCGTTGGCTTCATACCAGGTGCTGGCGCGCCGGTGGTCTTCGGCGAGCTCCGTGGGGCGGCCCAGGCGCTGGCGCAGCAAATCGCCAAACAAGTGGTGATAGCGGTACCAGCGCCGCTCCTGATCGAGGGGGACCAGGAACAAGTTGGCGTGTTCCAGGCCCTCGAGGGTCTTCTGGGCCGCGGGGACGGCGTTGTCCAGAACGGCGTCACAGAGTTGGGCGCAGAGGCGCTTCAGAATGGAGGTCCGCAGCAAAAATGTTTGAACTGCCGGCGGCTGGCGCTGGAGCACTTCCTCCAGCAAGTAGTCCAGCACAAAACGATGACTGCCCGTGAATTCCCGGATGAACGGGGCCGGGTCTGACTGCTCGGGCAGCGCGAGTATCCCTTGCAGAGCAAGGGCGGCGAGTTGCAGCCCGGCGATCCAACCTTCGGTGCGCGCCTCCAAGGCGGCGCTGTCATCGGCGGACAGGCTTAGGTCCATCACCCGATTGAGGAACTCGGCGGCTTCGGCCGGGGTGAAGCGCAGATCGGCGGCGCGGAGTTCAGTCAGTTGGCCTCGGGCGCGCAGGCGGGCCAGGGGCAGGTGCGGCTCTTCGCGCGTGGCGATGACCAGGTGCAGCTGGGGCGGCAGATGTTCGAGTAGAAAGGCGAGAGCGTGGTCAACCGCCTCGGCCTCAAGGGCGTGGTAATCGTCCAGGACGAGGACTAACGGACTAGGGACAGTGGCAATTTCATTCAGTAGGTGAGTCAGAAGCGTTTCGGTCGGCGGGGGCTGAGGGGATTGAAGCAGGGCCAATGACCCTCTTCCAATATCCGCCGCCACGGTCTCCAAGGCGGCGACAAGGTAGGTCAGAAATCGGGTGAGATCGCTATCGCCGTCGTCCAACGACAGCCAGGCGACTGGTCGCCCGCAACCAGCGATCCAATCGCTGACCAGCGTGGTTTTGCCAAATCCGGCGGCGGCCGAAATGAGGGTCGCCTTGTGACCTGAAGCAAGACCTTGGTTTAGCCGCTCGATCAGGCGAGGGCGGACAACCGCATTAGGTCGTGGACGGGGTCTATACAGCTTCGTCGCCAGAAGTGGCGCAGGCATCCTTCAATTATAAACGCCGTCGTTGCCCGAACGTGGTCAGGCCGGTTCTGACTGTGGCAGACTGACCGCGCGCGGCAACACAAACGTCGGAGGCCGGGAATGAGCTAGGCCGCTCGCCCTCCAAAGTGGTCGTCCAAGACGGTCTATCGCGTCCGCAATTGACGGGAGTCCTACGGCAGCCTGATCCAACACTGCGCGGTGACGATTTGGATTGACGAAGAAACGTCGCAGGGCTGGGATTGGCGCGGCCCGCCCCAGCCGGGCGCGCATATCGAGTACAGCGCCGTGGCGATTGGGTGCCTGGGTGCCCTGCGCTGCGGGAGGTCCGCCGGCTGCCTGGGCGCGGCGCTGGGCGAAGGTGAATGGAAGGTGCGTCCAAGCGGCGCATCTGGCCGCCGCGCCAAATCCACCTGGCCGTTGATCCCAGCCAGCCAGAAATCCAGGCCGCCAGCCAGACGTGGGTGAAAGCCACCAGAGGTCCGGGGCGGGTCTCTCTTCGATGATCCGGTGGCCGGTTGTGTCGATTTACGAAAACAGCCGCCCAGATCGGGAGTGAGTGCGGGCACCGCGTTGCTGCTGGCCGCCGGGGAGTTACGCCGCTGGACTGTAGGCCGCCGGCTGGAAACCCTTGAAGATGAGCCACAGCCCAACGGCCAGTTCAAACAGGCCGCCGGGGACGGATAGCATGACGCCGATGTGGATCCCGAAGATTTCGGCGATGGCCCCGGTCATGAATACCGCGTAGCCGGCAAAGCCCCACCCTGCCAGGAAGCGGGGGATCAGCCGGGTGCGGAACAGGAGCGCACACAAGAACAGGCTCGCGAACCCGAGCGATAGCATGGCGATTTGGTACGCCAGGGTGTTCGCCTGGGTCAGGAGTGACCCCAAAGCGGTGGCCCAGCCCTGGCCTGCCGCCCCGGCGTCAACACCGAGTTGGCCCAAAGGGATGAGCAGCAGCAGATAGAGCACCCCGACGGCCAGAAGGACCCCTTCGACAATCCGCGCGGTCAGATAAGCCAGGGCGGTGCGCTGGCCGTGCTTCGCCAGGATCGGGAAGAACAGTACGCCGAGCCCCACCACCGCCACGGAGTTCAACAACATGAGAAAGCCGCCAAGGATCAAAGTGAACTGATGGTCGGCAATGGTGGCCAGATAGGCGGGAGCGCCCGTCACTGACGTCACCAACCCGAAGCCTATTCCGTATAGAAAGAACACGGAGACAAACAGCGCGCCGATGACCGCTGAATAGGCCCGCCGCGAGTCGGGTTCGGCGCGGCTGCGGCTGTCGGCGGTGGGCGGGGCGTCGGAGCTGGTGTTCTGCTTCAGAGTTTGGGTGGCCATGGTCGTTCTCCTGTTTGTCCGATTGATGGTTTCACAGCCGATGTCCCGGCTGAGTTGGCTTGCCATCATCCCGTTGCCCAGGCGGACGAGCCGCCCGGACGGGGCGCGGGTAAGCCAGTGGCCGAACGTGGGTGATCGTCACGGCGACCCGGCCAAATGGCCCTCCGCTAGTTGCCGTGGTTGACGCGTACGACGACGTTGCCTTTCTTGTGGCCCTGGTCGACATAGCGATGGGCCTCCGCCATTTTCTCCAGTGGATACGACCGGTCGATGACCGGTCGGAGTTGACCCGCTTCAATCAGGTCCTTGAGGTGCAGCAAGTCTTCGGGTCTCTGGCTGCCGGCGCCCTGGATCACCTGCTGGCCGCCTGTCGCTGCCCAGCGCGCCTTAACCCGATGGGACAGTCCCGGATTGACCAGGAGGTAGCGCCCGCTCGGCGTCAGCACGCGCAAGCTTCGCGAAATCGCACTCTTGCCAACCACATCATAGATTGCGTCGTACCGCAGACCCGAACGGGTGAAGTCCTCGCGCGTGAAATCAATGACCTGATCGGCGCCGATCGCGCGCAGCCCGGCTAGCTTTTCGGCGCTGTCCACAGCGGTGACGCGGGCACCGCGCAGCTTGACCAGTTGGACCAGCATCGTGCCAATGCTGCCGCCCGCGCCGTTGATCAGCACCTGTTCTCCGCGCTGGATCTTTCCCTTGCGCAGGAAATGCAAGGCTTCCAGACCGCCCACGGGTACGGCGGCGGCTTCGGCAAAGCTAAGGTTGGCTGGCTTTGCGGCCAGGGCGCCGCCCAGCCTCCCTGGCTCTTCCGGCATGCACTTGTAATGGGCGTAGGCTCCCAAGCCGATGCTCGTGGTGCCAAAGACCGGGTCGCCGACCTTGAATTTGCGCACGTCTTTGCCAATGGCTTCAATCTCCCCGGCCAGTTCCTGCCCCAGGATGATGGGTTTCGGTCGAGCGAAACTCAGGTAGATCAAGAACGGCAGCCTCAGCTCTAACGGGACTTTCAGGCTGCGCAGTTCACAGTCCCCGGCGAAGGCCGTGGTCGCGTGGATTTTGACCAAGACCTCGTTGTCTTTGGGGACCGGCTTCGCGATCTCCTGGAGCTGCAGCACCTCCGGCGGCCCGAACTTCGTCATGACGATCGCTTTCATCGGTCATCTCCGAACGGGTAGGGTGGTCGGTCAGTGCAGCGGCGAAGGCTCGCTGGTGAGCACAACGTTGCCCCGTTTGCGCCCGGTCTCAACGTACCGGTGCGCGTCGGCCGTTTGCGCCAGGGGATAGCGGCGGTCAATCACGGGTCGGATCAGCCCAGCTTCCGCCAGCTCGCTGAGGAACACAAGATCGTCCGTCTGTTCGCGGGTGGATGCAGTGACGGACAGATAGCGGCCGCCCGGCTTGAGTGACTTTTTGCTGCGCGAGGCCGGGCCCTTGCCCACGGCATCGAAGATCACATCGTACGTCTCGCCGCCTAGCGTGAAATCTTCCTGAGTGTAATCCACCACCGTCTGGGCTCCCAGGGATCGGACGAGCGCTAGATTGGCCGTGCTGCACACACCTGTCACTTCAGCCCCAAAGTGCCGGGCCAGTTGAACGGCCATGGTCCCGACACTGCCGGACGCGCCATAAATCAGCACTTTCTGCCCGCGCTGGAGGCTCGCTCGGCGCAAGAGCTGCAGGGCCGTCATGCCCCCCACCGGCAGGGCGGCGGCTTCGGCGTAAGACAGGTTGACCGGTTTTCGTGCCAGAACCCCGGCCGGCCAGGCCTCCGGCAAACTGACATACTCGGCATTCGCGCCGACGCTCAACCCGGTGGTCGTGCCGAATACCTGGTCGCCGGGTGCGAAGCGCGTGACGTCTTTCCCAATCGATTCGACTTCCCCCGCCAACTCATGGCCGGGGATCTGCTTGCGTCTGTGAGGCGTGAGGATCTGCATAGGGAGCCACAGCCAGGAAGGAAGCTTGCGCAACAGCGCATCTCCAGCCGTCACCGTGGCGGCGTGGACCCGGATCTGGACTTCATTGGCCTTGGGCGCCGGGTTAGTCACTTCTTGGAGCTGAAGCACTTCGGGCGGGCCGGGGCGGGTGATGACGATGGCTTGCATTGATTTTCCTGTCTGGATGGATTGCATGGCCGGGGCTCCTGTGATTGGGTGCTGGGTTTGGGCTTCAACTGAGCAGCAGCATAGCGGACCGCCCGGCGCCGCGTATCCACCTAAAGGGGGGTTGGCGGGTGGAGAAATGCGGCCGTCAGGCCATTTTCTGAGCCGGATGGCCATGACCGCTGGGTTGGAACGTGCGCAGGGGTGGGGAAATACAATCCCATGGAGGCTTTTGGGCACCGTTTGAGGCGGCCGTGTATACTCCAGTCCAGCCATGACCTCTCCAAGCAGCCGGCCGCCCCATCTGCTGGCCACCAAGCTCTGCATCCCGCCTGCCCGGGCGCAGCTCGTGGCCCGGCCGCGCCTGATCAAGCGGCTCGAGGCCGGCCTCCGCGGCCCACTCACCCTGATTGCAGCCCCAGCCGGGTTTGGGAAGACGACGCTGCTGAGCGCCTGGCGCACCACCGCTGCCGGCAGCAGCCTGCCGTTTGGCTGGGTAGCGTTGGACCCCGGCGACAATGATCCGGCCTTGTTTTGGAGCTATTTTCTGGCGGCCCTGGACATGGCGGCGGCGGATGTCGGCTCACCGGCTCTGGCGATGCTCCAGTCCACCCAGCCACCGGCGATTGAGTATGTCCTGACGACATTGCTGAACGCCTTCATGGCGCGTTCGGCTGAAGATCCAGGCCGCCCGGCGGCCTTGGTGCTCGAGGACTACCACGTCATTACAACACCGGCGATTCATTCAGCCCTGGCGTGGCTGCTCGAACGGCTGCCCGTGACCCTGCACCTGGTCTTGCTTACGCGAGCCGACCCGCCGCTGCCGCTCGCGCGCCTGCGCGCCCGGGGAGATCTGACGGAACTGCACGCGGATGATTTGCGCTTCACGCCCGACGAAGCGGCCGCTTTTCTGAATCAGAGCATGGGGCTGGCGCTTCCCACGGCGGATCTGGCCGCCCTGGAAGCGCGCACTGAAGGCTGGATCGCCGGGCTGCAGCTGGCCGCGCTGGCGCTGCAGGGTCACCCCGACCGCGCCGGTTTCATTCACAGTTTCACGGGCACCAACCGCTATATCGTGGATTACCTGGCGGCGGAGGTCCTTGAACGCCAGCCCGACCACGTCCAGACTTTCTTACTCCGCACCGCTATCCTCGACCGCCTGTGCGGCCAATTGTGTGAGGCCGTCCTGGGGCCAGCCGGGCCGGCTGAGCCCGGGGCCCTCGCCGCGAGCGGCGCCACCGGCCAAAACCAACTGGAGGCCTTGGAGCGGGCCAATCTGTTCGTCGTGCCGCTGGATGATGATCGCCACTGGTATCGCTACCATCACTTGTTCGCCGACGTGCTGCGCCAACGGCTCACACGCACGGCGACCCAAGCGGAGATTGCCGCGCTGCACGAGCGCGCCAGCATCTGGTTTGCGGAGAACGGCCTGGTGGCCGAAGCGGTGCAGCACGCCCTGTTGCTGGCGGATGGCGTCCGGGCCGCCCAACTGATCGAGCGGCACGGCCTGAAGATCATTGTCGCTGGTCAGACCCAGACCGCCCTGGGGTGGCTCAATCGGCTGCCCGAAGCCCTGCAGCGGACCCGGCCTTACCTCGGCATCCTGCATGCGCTGGCGCTGCTCTTCACGAGCGATCTAGAAGGCGCTGAAGCCCGCCTGCAGGATGCGGAACGCTGCCTGGGACCTGAGGCCTCACCCTCGGAAGCACGCTTCATCCAAGGCAATGTTGCCGCGATTCGCGCGAATATCGCCACGTACACGGGTGATCTGGCGGCTTGTGCCGCGTATGGAGAGCAGGTGCTGGCCTTATTGCCAGAGAGCGAGGTCATTGCCCGCACGACGGCCCGCACCCATGTGGCGCGCGCCGCCCGCATCACGGGTGATGTCACCCTGGCCGCCGAGCGGCGGGCACAGGCCGCGGTGGCGCCAATCCGCGCCTCGGGCAACCGCCTGGGGACACTCGGCGGCTTGATCAACCTGGCCCGGCTGCAGCAGTTGCAGGGCCGGCTGCGGGCGGCGGCGGCCACCTATCAAGAGCTCGTCCCGATCGCCGGCGGGCTGGAGGAGTTGCGGGCTGTGCACGGCGGCCTGCCCTATTTTGTCGGCCTGGGGGAGCTGTACTACGAATGGAATGAGCTCGACCGGGCCGGCGAATTCCTGGCTCAGGCCATGGCCTGGGAGCCCGGCACGACGACTACCGACGGCGAGTTCGTGCTGCTCGGCCACCTGGCCCTGGCGCGCCTCCACCAGACGCGCGGGGAGCCCGAGCAGGCGCAGCGGACGCTGGCGGCCGCGGCGGATCTGGCTCGCCGGCGGGGATTTGTCTCTCACCTGGTTACCCGGGTACCGGCGGTGCAGGCCCAGCTAGCGCTCGCGGCCGGGCACCTGCCGGCCGCCGTCGCCTGGGCCAAGGCCAGCGGCTTGCAGGCTGAGGATGCCGTGCCCTTCACCCGTGAGGCGGAATACCTGACCCTGGCGCGGGTCTGGATTGCTCAAGCAGGGCAAGGGGACAAGGGCGATTTCCTGGCTGCGGCGCTGTACCTGCTAGACCGGCTCTTGGCGGACGCCGCCCCGAAGAACCGCGGGGCCAGCCTGCTGGACATCTTGATCGTGCGGGCCCAGGCCCTCGCGGCCCAGGGCAATCAAGCCGGCGCGCTGGACGTGCTCGGGCAGGCCTTGGCGCAGGCCGCGCCCGAGGGCTGCATCCGCCGCTTTGTCGATGAAGGCCCGGCGCTGTGGGCCTTGCTCCAGGCGGTCAACCCCGCCAGCCCAGCTGGCGCTCCCGGCTACGCCGCGCTCCTTCTGGCAGCCCTGGCCGCTGAGCCGGGGAGCTCCCCAAAGGTCTCGCCCACGCCTCCCGCCTCCAACGCCAGCCTGGAGGAACCCCTGACTGAACGGGAGCTGGAGGTGTTGCGCCTGGTGGCGGCCGGCCAGTCCAACGCCCAGGTCGCTCAGACCCTGGTGATCGCCCTCAGCACCGTTAAGACCCACACGAACGCGATTTTCGGCAAACTCGCGGTCACCAGCCGCACGCAGGCGATCGCCCGCGCGCACGAATTGAACCTGCTCTAGCCTCCGCCGCCACGCCCAACCGCCTAACTCCACCCGGCGACCCACCTTAAGGTGGGTGCGCGCCGGCGCCTCGCGCCGTATGCTCACTCCGTTGATGTTTGGGAAAGAGCGGTACGGAAAATGACCTATCAATATCAGATCACCGTAAAGGAAAGTCTGGAAGACAGCTGGTCGGCCTGGTTTGACGGCCTGACGATCACGCTGGGCCCCGATGGGACCACCCTCCTGGCGGGAGCGGTCCGGGATCAGACGGCGCTCTATGGCCTGATCGCGAAACTGCGTGACCTGGGCCTGACCCTGGTAACCGTCGTATCAGATCCGCCGGCAGCCATGTAGGCCTCCCCGCGACGCCCGCCCTCCTGGCAGCCTAGACACATGGGAGAGACGCAATGACGACCTCGCTGACCACCCCAATGCCTGCTTCTGTTCGCGCCCAGCGGAATCGGCGCGGCCTGGCCCGCGGGTTGGGCCTCGGGGCGGCGCTAATCGCTGGCTTGGCCCTGGCGGGCGCCGGCTACGAAGCCGTTGCGGCTCGCGGCGACGCCCGCGCCTATCCGCCGCCCGGCCAGATGGTCGAAGTCGGCGGCTATCGGCTGCATATCCAGTGCGTGGGCACGGGCAGCCCTACTGTAGTGCTCGACGCCGGGCTGGGCGGCACCTCGCTCGATTGGGCTTTGGTCCAGCCTGAGTTGGCCCAGACGACGCGGGTGTGCGCTTACGATCGCGCGGGTATGGGCTGGAGCGAGAGCGGCCCGAGCCCGCGCACGCCGGAGCAGAACGCACGTGAGCTGCACACCCTGCTCACCAACGCGGGTATCGAGGGGCCTTATGTGCTCGTCGGCCACTCACTGGCCGGCAAGACCGTCCGCCTGTTTGCTGCCAGGCACCCCGATCAGGTGGCCGGGATGGTGCTGGTCGACGCGCGCAGCGAGTATGTGGACGCGCGCACTTCGCCGGCCGACGCCCAAGGCTTCAAAAAGCTGTATGCATTCCTGGCCAATGTATACAAGGTGGCGCGCAGCTTGGGCCTGATGCGCCTCATCGGTGCCAGCGTCGTTGGCGCGCCTACGCTGTCCACTGAGACGCGGACGGCGATGGCCCTGATCGCTTACGCGCCGCGCAGCCAGGCGGCGGGCACCGCCGAAGCCATTCAGCGCGAGGCCAACGACGCGCAGCTCGCGGCGGCCCCCTCGCTGGGCGACCGGCCGTTGATTGTGCTGGCCTCCGAAGCGAACATGCTCAGCGAGCCGAATTGGCCCGCAGCGCAGCGGCGGCTGGCCGAGTTGAGCACTCAGGGGCGCTTGATCGTGCCGGCCGGCAGCAGCCACTACATCCACTGGGATCACCCGGCGGTGGTGATTGACGCCGTGGTGCAGGTAGTGGAGCAGGTCCGAGGCCGGTAAACCAAAGCCGCCTCACCTCAGCGTCTCTTCACTGAGCCACAGCCTCTCCCATTGAAAGCGAGGCCTCCCATGTCTTTAGCCGCCTGGTGGGTCAACGATCCCGTCCCCAACTTGCCGCCTCTCCCGGGCTTTGAAGTGCGGGTCGCCGCCGATCCGGTCGAACTCACGCAGTTGACTGGGCTGACGCTGGAAGAAGTGCAGGCGCGCTGGGATGCCGGCCATCAAGCGTACATGGGCACGCTGCTTGGCCGGCCGGTCACCTACGGCTGGGTCGCGACGCGCAGTGCCGTCATTGGGGAATTGGAGTTGGGCTTTGCCCTCTCGGCCGAGGACCGCTACCTGTGGGACTTTGCGACGCTGCCGGAATGGCAGGGGCGCGGCCTATATCCTCGGCTTCTGCAGGGCATCGCGGCCAGGACCGTGGCCGAGGCCGCCGGTGCAACTCGGCGCTTGTGGATCATCCACGCGCCGGAGAACCTGCCCTCCGGCGCCGGCATGCACAAGGCCGGCTTCGAGCCGGTCGGCGAGTTGTCTTATCGCGCGGAGGGCGGCATCGGGCTGGCGCCGCTCGAGCCAACGGAGCGCGCGCAAGCCGGCGCGGCTCTGCTGGGGGTGCCGCTCATCGACACCGTCTTGGCCCCATGCTGGACCTGCGGCGGGGCCGCGCCGAGGCCGGGCAGCGCGGCCGTGACCTGTTGGCCGCCGCTGCCGCCGGCCGCGCCACCGTGCTGCTGCGCGCAACCGGTGAAACCAGCCGTGCTGCAGTGAGTTGCCTGCCCATAACTGGAATGCCGCCGGGAGACCGCCATGCCACTCAAGTGGAGCCAACCGCAACCCCGTCTACTGATCGCGAGCCTGAGCCTCGGCGCGTTGATCTTCGGCTGCCTGTCCGGCGTGGCGCGGCCGGCCCACTCTGCGGCAGCCCTCCAGCCCGGTCTGCAAGCATCCGAGCAGGCGCAGATTGACGCCTACATCGCATCCCGGATGCGGACCACGAACATCCCGGGCCTGGCTCTGGGCGTGGTGCGCGGCGATCAGATTGTCTATCTCAAGGGCTATGGCGTTGCCGGGCAGGGCGGGCGGACGGTAACCCCGCAGACGCCCTTCATCATTGGCTCCTTGTCCAAGTCGTTCACGGCGTTAGCGGTGATGCAATTGGTGGAGGCCGGCCAGATCGACCTGGA
Source organism: uncultured Anaerolineales bacterium (assembly GCA_937952305.1). Lineage (GTDB taxonomy): Bacteria > Chloroflexota > Anaerolineae > Anaerolineales > UBA6663 > SpSt-583. Next base: position 15,317 of record CALFZO010000038.1, read on the forward strand.
CGCTCCGGTTACCAGGTACCTGCCCTGGTTCCGCACCGCTGACTCGGCCGCCTCCGCCCAGATCACCGTGCGCCAGCTGCTTAACCAGGACAGCGGCCTGCCGGTCTTTGAAGGCCGGCGCGGCTTGGTGGACGATGACCAGGCCGACGCGGCACTCGAAACCGGCGTCCGCCAACTCGCGACGGTCACCCTCAGCCGTCCGGCCGGCCAGGCGTTTGAGTACGCCAACGAAAACTACACCACCTTGGGCCTGATCGTTCAGGCGGTTTCGGGCACCTCATACGAAGACGTTATCCGCGCGAAGATCTTGGCCCCGCTCCAAATGCGCCACAGCGCGGCGGCGTTGACCGATCCGGCGGCCCAAGGCATGGCCACCGGCTACCGCTACTGGTTGTGGTGGCCGATCGCGTTCGACGCCCCTTATCCGCGCCGGCAGACCCCGGCCGGCTTCCTGATCTCTTCCGCCGAGGACATGTCACATTATTTGAGTGCTCACCTTAACGGCGGCGCCTACGCCGGCCAAGCGATCCTGTCGCCGTCTGGCGTGGACACCCTGCATGCTCCCGGCGCCCCGCTGCGCGTGGGCGCGACCAGCGCCTATGCCATGGGCTGGGTCGTCCGCGACCAGGCGGGGGCGGTCCGGCTTGAACACAATGGGGATATCAGCAATTACCACGCCAACATGCTGTTGCTGCCGGATCAGAAGATTGGCATCGTGATCCTGACCAACGTCAACGGTTTCAACCACGGGGCGGCCCTCAACCTCCCGATTGAGGGTGTGGCGGCCATCCTGCAAGGTCACGGCATATCTCCGGCGGTCGACCCGCCCACTGAATGGCTGAGGCCGGCCCTGCTGCTGCTCCCGGTGCTCGTCGCGTTCTCTTGGGCCGCCGGCTCGTTGGCATTCATACGGCATTGGCTGCGCCGCGGCGGACTGCCGGTGCGTGCCCTCCTGGGCGCCCCCGCCGCTGCCAGCGGCGGACGGCAGGGTGTGTCCGTGCGTATTGCGCGCGGGGGCATGCCGGACAGCTGGCCGATCCTGTGGCGCTGCGCCTTGCTCCTGGCGGTCGATCTCTGCTTGGGCGGGGCGGCGTGGCTCATCCTGCCAGCCCGGTTTCAAGCGCCCCTGGCGACGATCGGCCTGTTCGCCCCGGATGTCATGGTCGTCATCGGATTGCTGACCGGGCTCAGCCTGACGGGCGCCTTGGGGCGGAACTTGTTCGTTTTCCTGTCAGTCCGCAAGATGCGTTCGGCCGGCCGCTGAACCATGTCGGCCCATGGGCGGGCCCCAGCAACTCGAATGAGCCGAGGTGAGGGCGAGAGAGGCGGGCTGCAGCCCGCCCGCCGAATGGCTATAATTCAGCTTTGGGCGGCCCGGGGATCCACCGGCCATCGCGCGCAAAGGCTGAATGATGATGAACCCAAGGCAACTCCGCGACACGTTGGAGGCCTCCCTTGAGACGCACGCCTTCTCAGGCGTGGTATCCGTTCGCCAGCGCGGCCAGCTTCTGTATGAACGCGCGGCGGGTTATGCTGACCGGAGCAACCAGCTCGTCAACTCGCGCGACACCCGCTTCGGCATTGCCTCGGGAACGAAGTTTCTGACCGCCCTGGCCATCGGCCAGCTCATCGCCGCCCGGAAGCTCTCCCTCTCAACGCGGCTGCAAGACTGCCTCACCCTCAACTTCCCGCGGTATGCGCCCGATATCACGATCCGCCACTTGCTCACGCACACCTCAGGCATCCCGGACTACTTTGACGAAGAGAAATTCCCGGACTCGGAGCACTTCTTCGTCGGCCGGCCCTGGTATGAGTTGAAAGGCCCCCGGGATTATCTGGCTATCTTTCCCGACGAGCCCATGAAGTTTCCGTCCGGAACGCGTTTCTCGTATTCGAATGGCGGCTACATACTCCTTGGGGTGGTGATCGAAGAAGTCACGGGCCAGCCGTATCAGCCCTACATCGAGCAGGCCATCTTCCAGGCCGCCGGCATGAAGCGGTCTGGGTTCTTCGCCTTCAATCAGCTGCCCGAGCAGACCGCGCTCGGCTATATTGACGAAGCCGGCGGTTGGCGCACGAACATCTATAACCTCCCCATCGTGGGCGCCTCGGATGGCGGCGCTTATACGACGGTAGATGATCTGGCCGCGTTGTGGAAGGCCTTCTGGGCTAACGAAATCGTGCCGCCAGACTTAGTGGAACTCTTTGCCACTCCGGCCGCAAAGGCCGAGTCCGAGGGAGACGCCACGTATTACGGGCATGGGCTGTGGCTTGATTTGGAGCTGGAGGGGAACCCGGAAGTCTACCTCGTGGGCGGTGATGCCGGGGTGTCTTTCCGGTCGAGCGTGTGGCGAGCTTCTGATCTGCAGGTCACCGTGCTGTCCAATACGACGAATGGCGCCTGGCCAGTCTTGCGGGACATCCGGACCGCCCTGAAGACGCTCAACAGGCCGGCGGCCTGACCAGCGGGTTGGCCAGTGACCGGCGGCCGCCGGGAGCCAATTCCGGTTGAGCTGCCATCCGAATGCGAAGGCCGCGCCGCCGCCACTGGCGCGGGCAACGGGCTGGGGCAGCGATCATTCTGAGACCAGTGAGAGAGCGCCCGGCTGGGCGAAGTGTCACCGTGATTCTTCCTAAAGTCCGCGACCCCCGTTTTATCACCCTCCGCCACGGGGGAAGGCTCACCGACTCAGACCATCGGCTCCTGGCTTGGTGGGCGGCCGCCTGCGCGGAGCACGTGTTGCGCCTTTTCGAGGCTGAGCGGCCCTCGGACCAGCGGCCTCGCCACGCGATTGAGCAGATTCGGGCCTGGGTGCGCGGCGAGATCAGGATGTCTCAGTCTCGCGCGGCGGGCGGCCATGCCATGGCTGCGGCACGGGAGTTGCGCGGGGCCCCTCGGCACGCCGCTTTTGCGGCCGGCCAGGCGGCGGCGGTGGCGCATGTCGCCGCCCATGAACTGGGGGCCGCGGCTTACGCGATCAAGGCCGTGCGGGCGGCTGCCCCCGAAGGCGAGGCCGAGAGCGACGGCCGGCGCGAGTGCCGTTGGCAGCGCGAACAGCTTCCGGACGCGATCCGTGAACTGGTCCTGGATGATCAGCGCTTGCGGAACGGCCTCTGCTGGTCGGTGTTCGACTGCTGACGACGCCTGACGATGCCCTGCCACCCTGGTCCGTCGAAGCCGGCGCGGCGGATCACAGCTGGGCCGGCGGCGGCTTCGGCGGTGGCGGTTGACCGCAGTGACTTGCGGTTGCTGTCAGTGCGCGGGGCCGGGGATCGGGGTGGTGCGCGGCCGGCGGGGAAGGGGGACACCCACCGGGGCGCGGCCGGAAACGGGCCGCCAAGCCAGGCCGGATTGAGTTCGCTGCCGACGCCAAAGCTAGGCGCTGGCAGCCGTGTGTTGGGCGCGCCAGGCCGAAATCCCCAATCCCACCCTCGCCATAGCAGCAAGTCTGCACGCGGTAGTGACCTTCACATTGCCCCTTACACTTGTCACGGTGCTGGGCATACTCTGTGAAATGCGGGATTCGAACCCGCCGACGCGGCCCCGCGCGTCTACCGGCGACCAACCTATAGCCCGGTTGGCGGGGGGTGTGCTCGCCCTTGCTGGGATGACTACCTGCTATGCAGTTAGGACAGCAACTCAGTGCGCCAATTCAGCGCCTGGATGGTGGTGTCGAGCTCCCGGTGCGCCTTCGCCAATTGATCGGCGCGCTGTTGGATGTCCGCCACGGTCACGGTGCCCTTGTACTTGACCTCGGACTTGGTGCGGATGTCCGGCACGATGGTGGCGGCCTGGGCGAGATCGCGGTAAAGGGCCTGCTTCAGGATCAGGATGTCGCGGGTCGCGATGGCGTCTGACAGGCTGACCCCTGGCTCGATGAAGGTGGCGGAGTTGGTGCGGTTGATCTGTTGGATCAGGCGCACGAGATCCTGGGTGACCTGCTCCATCTCCTCGATGAGCGCCTCGGGCGCCTCCGCCGGCTTCTCGCCCTCCTGGACCTTGGCGTTGCGGATAAGGCGCTGCTTGAGTTGTTCGAGGCGTTTCTTCCGGTCAGCTCTCAGTATCAGGGCTTCGGCGAGTTTCATGGCGGGACCCCTTCCGGCTGGATTGTATCAGGCCCTGGCGGGCGCCGCCGTGGCCGACGTTGTCCAGCCGCGTCAACGCGGGGCGTCATTCCGGCCCGGAGCGACTTTCGCTCTGCGACCACGGCCGCCGGCCTGACAGAGCGCTGCAAGCCGGTTGGTCGCCCGGCCTCGGCGCTGACCGACAGACTCCGGGCGGGGCGACACGGCCGGGAACTGGCCGCTTTCAGCGGTCAGCGCGGGTCTTGGGGGAGGTAAACTGCGGCAGCCTTTCCCCGCTGGCCGAGGCCGCGACAAGTTTTTCCAGCCGCCTCAGCCGGGTCTCCGCCTGCTTGGCGCTGACAATCCACCAGTTCACGGCCTGGCGATAGGAGGCCGGCTGGGCCTGATAGAAAGCCCAGGCGGCCGGGTTGGCTTCCAGGTGTCCGCGATAGGGCTCGGCCAGTTCCAGGCTGCGCTGTTCGTACGAATAGAGGCCGGACTTGTTCGCGCGCCGGGCCTCATAGGCTTTCAACCCGGCGGGCTGCATCTGACCCAGTTGGATCAGCGCTTGCGCGCGTTTGAGATTCACCTGGCTCCAGAGGCTGCCGGGCTTGCGCGGCGTGAAGCGGATGGAGTAGCTGACCGCGTCGATGCTCTTGCGCAGGCCATCGATCCAGCCGAAGCACAAGGCCTGGTCCACCGACTCAGGCCAGGTGAGGCTGGGCTTGCCCGAGTCCTTCTTGTAGAACCCGACCAGCAGCTCCGTTCGGGCGGCGTGATGCTGGGTCAGCCATCGGCGGAAGTCGGCGGGCGTTCGAAAGAAAGTTGGTTTCATCCTGGTGGTCAGTCCCTCGGGGCGCTTGGTCACGCGCGGCCCAGGCAGGCCGCGGCGGCGCTGGGTGCTAGGATTGGCGGCTCAGAGCGGCCGCGGCCCGCCAGTCATGCGGGAGCAGGTCGCGCAGAGTCACAACCTGACCCTCGCCGACCAGGACCTCCGCCGTGAAGTTGCTGGGATGCAGCTGGCTGATAAACTCCCGGCAGCGGCCGCAGGGCGGCAAGATGCCCCCAGCCCAGTTTACGGCGACCATCTTGACCACCCGGTTCTCGCCCGCCGTGATCATCGCCGCGGCTGCGGCGTGCTCCGCACAGAAGCCCATCGAACAAGCCGTATCGACGCACACTCCAATATAGACCGAGCCGGCCTCGGTCAGCAGGGCGGCGCCCACGCCACCGGCCTCGGCCTCATCCGATAGTCGCCGCGGACGGACAACTGACCGGGCGTGTTGGTAGAGATCGTCAAAGGTCATCTGGGCCTCCCTAGACACCGGCGGCCGGCCTTGGGGTCGTCGGGACCTCATTATAGCGAACGGCCCGTCCTTCGGCGGCGAGGCGACCTGCCGCGGCCGGCCGGCCCGCTTGGCTTGGCCGAGCACCGGCGGCCCTCAGCGGAGCGGCTGCCAGAGTCCGGGGACGCCAGGCCACCCGATGAGGCCGGCGTCCAAATGCTTGACTTCAGGCACCAAAAGGTAGATACTGAGCAACGCACTTAAGTTTTTACTTAAATACGAGCCGCCCTCATGGAGACAATTGCCAGTTTTGAAACTCTCAAGGTGCTGGGCCACTCTTTGCGCCTGGCCATGCTCCGGCGCCTGATGGCCCAACCCGCCACACTCTCCCAACTCGGGGCGCACTTCAAACAATCGCCGGCCCACATCCGGCATCACCTCAAGGCCTTGCAGGAAGCCGGCCTGGTCGAGTTCACGACGGCCCCGCCGCTCAAGAACCACCTGGAAAAGTATTACCAGGCTGTCGCCGGGGCCTGGCTGATCAACCTGGCGGTTTTGCCGGATGGGCCGGCCGCTCAGACGACCCTGGTGATCGGCTCCAAAGACCTGGCCACCCAGGAACTGGCCCGCGTTTTTCGGGAGAAGAACGCCGGGCTGACCCTGCAGTTGCTGCCTTTGAACAGCCTGGATGGCCTGGTGATGCTCCATCAGGGCGTGTGCCAGATGGCCACCTGTCATCTCAAAGAACCCGGTTCGGGCGCCTATAACCGCACCTACGTCCAGCACTTGTTTCCGGGGCAGGCGATGGCTCTGGTCCGCCTGTTTGCCCGCGAGGCCGGGTTGATGGTGCAACCGGGCAATCCGAGGCGGATCCGAAGCCTGCAGGACCTGGCGCGGCCGGATATCCGGCTGGTTAATCGCGAGCGCGGCGCCGGGATGCGCGTGTGGCTGGATCAGAGCTTGGCCCAACTCGGGCTGCCTCCCAACGCGGTGGCCGGCTATGACACGGTGGCGCTCTCGCATCAGCAGGTGGCCCAGGCCATCCAGGCCGGGCAGGCGGAGGCCGGCCTGGGGATCGCGGCCTGCGCGGCCGAGGCCGGCCTGGGTTTTGTGCCGCTCTTCGAAGAACCCTATGACCTGGTCTTGCCCACGAGTCTCCTGACTGACCCGCGTTCCCAGCCGCTCTTTGAGCATTTGAGCTCGGGCGAGTTTCGGGCCGCCCTCCGGACCCACACCGGCTATCGGGTCCCGTCCCAGGCGGGACAGGTTGAGACTATCCCCACTGTTTCCTGAAGAAAGGGCCGATCCATGTTGCGTAAAACACTCCGGCTGCTGCTCGTCAGCGCTTTTCTGGCCTTGGCCGCGTTCAGTCCCTCAGCGGCGCCGGTGTCGGCCGCCGACCCCACGCCGACGCCCAAGCCCAAGGTGACTATCACGGTCTTCGCGGCCGCGTCGTTGACGGATGCCTTCAACTTGATCGGGCGGCGCTTTGAGACCTACAATCCCGGGGTTAAGGTGGTCTTCAACTACGCCGGCTCGCAGCAGTTGGCGGCCCAGATCAACCAGGGTGCGCCGGCCGATGTCTTCGCCAGTGCCAACTCCGCCCAGATGCAAGTGGCGGTCGACGGCGGGCGCGTCTCTGCGTCGACCGTCTTTGCCCTGAACCGGCTGGTGCTGATCTTCCCCAAGGACAACCCCGGCCAGATCAAGGAACTGAAAGACCTGGCTAACCCTGGTCTGAAATTGGTGTTGGCCGCCCAGGCCGTGCCGGTCGGCCAGTATTCGCTGGACTTCCTGGACAAGGCCAGCAAGGACACGGCCTTCGGGCCGACCTTCAAGGAAGATGTGATCAGGAACGTGGTCTCGTACGAGGACAACGTCAAGCAGGTCTTCGCCAAGGTGGCGCTGGGCGAAGCCGACGCCGGCATCGTCTACACCACCGACGTGCTGGGCGCCAACGCCAAGAAGGTCAGCAAGCTGGCGATCCCGGACAACCTGAACACAATCGCCCGGTATCCGATCGCGGCCCTGAATGACAGCGCCAACAGCTATTGGGCGCGCGGTTTTGTGCGGTTTGTGCTCTCGCGCGACGGCCAACGCATCCTGAGCCAGTATGGCTTCATCGCGGCCGCACCTATCAAGAAATAAGATGAGCGGGCCGTCTGTCTCGAACCGGGCTCGGGCCGTTTGGCCCGAGCGCCTTTTGTGGCTCAGCACCGCCCCGCTCTTGGCCTTCCTGGCGGTGCCGATCGGGGCCCTGGTGTACCGGGCCTCGCTCGGTGACCTGGGCGCCACGCTCAGCTCTGAGATGGTCAGCCAGGCGTTGCAATTGAGCCTGGGGACGACCCTGGCCACGACCGGGCTGGCGCTCGTCTTCGGCACTCCGGTGGCTTACCTGCTGGCGCGCCGGCGTTTCCGCTTGAAACAGGTGATCGACACGATCCTCGACCTGCCGTCGGTGCTGCCGCCCTCGGTGGCCGGCATCGCCTTGCTGATCACGTTCGGCCGGCGCGGCGTGGTCGGCAGCACGCTCAGCGCCTGGGGCCTCAACCTGGCCTTTACCACGGCCGCCGTCATCCTGGCGCAGATGTTCATCGCGGTGCCGTTCTACGTCCGGGCGGCGACCCTCGGGTTTGAGAGTATCGAGCCAGAGCTGGAAGAGGCGGCGGCGCTGGACGGCGCCAACCGCTGGCAGCTCTTTCGATTCGTGACGGCGCCGCTGGCCGGCTCGGCGCTGGTGAGCGGGGCCGTGATGACCTGGGCGCGGGCGCTGGGCGAGTTCGGGGCCACCATCATCTTCGCCGGCAACTTCGTCGGCCGCACGCAGACCATGCCGCTGGCGATCTACCTGGGTTTTGAGACGGACCTGGACGTGGCGCTGACGCTGTCGGTGATCCTGGTGGGCTTGGCGGCCCTGGCGCTGCTGCTGGTCAAAGGCATCCTGCATCGCGAGTGGCGCTGAGCGACGCCGGACCCCTGAGCCGCCGTGCCAGCCGCCGACCGTGAGTTTCAGTGTCGGCGGCTGGTGGAGGGCGCCGAGTGCGGCCGCGGCACCCATCCTCGACACTCTCCCTCTCCACACCCTGACTCCGCAACAGCGGGCCAAGTCAGCGCCGGGCCATGCCCGAGGCGCAACCGCTCTGGCGACCAGACGCCGGTAACGGGCCGGGCAGGCCCCGGCCGACCTCCGGCCGTTCCTGTGGGAAAGCCGCCTGGCCTGTTAGAATCCGGCGCTACGGCTCTGGCACGGCCGGAGTCTGAAGAGGCCGATCAGCCGGGCAAAGCCGCGCGCTTGTAAGAGCGGCCCAGGCCCAGGCGGCCCGGCCGTCGGCCCGCGTTCAGGGAGGCTTCCATGCAGGCTTTTGAGTACTGTTCTCCGGACAGCCTGGAGCAGGCCGTGACGCTCCTGGCCGGGCCGGGCCAGACGCGCCCGCTGGCGGGCGGCACCGATCTGCTGCCGCAGCTGCGCGAAGGCCGGCGCCCGGCTGACCGTGTGCTGGATCTCAAGCACATCCCGGAGCTGAATGAAATCGCGTACGATCCGGCCGCCGGCCTGCGATTGGGCGCGGCCGTGTCCTGTTATCGCGTCTGTCACGACCCGGCTGTGGTCCAGCACTATCCCGGGATCGTGGACGGCGCCCAAGTCATCGGCGCAGTCCAGATCCAGTTCCGAGCCAGCGTTGGCGGCAACCTGTGCAACGCCTCGCCGGCCGCTGACTCGATCCCGGCGCTGATCGTCCACAACGCAGTCTGCCACCTGGCCGGGCCGGCCGGGGCGCGGACGCTGCCGGTGGAGGCTTTCTGTACCGGGCCGGGCCGTACGGCGCTGGCGCCGGGCGAACTGCTGGTGGCGGTCACCGTGCCGGCGCCGCCGGCCCGCTTTGGCGCGCATTACCTGCGCTTCATTCCACGCAATGAGATGGATATCGCCGTGGTGGGGGCTGCGGCCGCCGTTACTCTGACGCCGGACGGCCAGAGTTTTCAAACAGCCCGGATCGCGCTGGGCGCGGTCGCGGCCACGCCGCTGCTGGTCCCGGAGGCGGGCGCGTCTCTGGCCGGCCGGCCGGTTGCGGCCGAAACGATCGCGGAGGCGGCGCGGCTGGCGCAGGCGGCCGCCCGGCCGATCGACGACGTGCGCGGCACGGCCGCGTTCCGCCGGCACTTGGTTGCCGTTCTCACGCGCCGCGCCCTGGAGCGCGCGGTGGAAAGGGCTCGGGCCTAGACCATGTCTACCATGATCCATGTGCAAACAACCCTCAACGGCGAGCCGGTTGAGTTCCTGTGCGAGCCGCGCCAGAGCCTGCTGGAGGTCCTGCGCGAGACCCTGGGCCTGACCGGCGCCAAGGAGGGCTGCAACAACGGCAACTGCGGAGCGTGCAATGTCTTGCTGGATGGCGCGCTGGTGAATGCGTGTCTGGTGCTGGCCGGCGAGGTTCAGGGCCGCACGCTGACGACCATCGAAGGTATTGCGCCCGCGGGCGGTTTGCACCCGCTCCAGCGGCAGTTCCTGGAGCACGCGGCCCTGCAGTGCGGCTTCTGCACGCCGGGCTTCATTGTGGCCGCCAAAGCCCTGCTGGACTGCACCCCGCAGCCCACGGAGCTGGAAGTCCGCCAGTGGCTGGCCGGCAACCTGTGCCGCTGCACGGGCTATGACCGCATCGTGCGGGCCGTGCTGGCGGCGGCTGAGGAGGCGCAGGCATGACCACCACCGCCAAACCCGCGCAATTCAAAGTGCTGGGCAGCACGCCGGTGCGCCAGGATGGCGTCGACAAGGTCACGGGGCGCGCCCAGTACGGCGCCGATATCCGCCTGCCCGGGATGCTGTCCGGCGCCGTCCTGCGCAGCCCGCACGCCCATGCCCGGATCAAGTCCATTGACACCCGCGCCGCGGAAGCGTATCCCGGCGTGCGCGCCGTGGCCACCGCCCGGGACCTGCCGGATTTGGAGAGCAAGGTCGCCGACCTGGGCGAGGGCTCGGTGAACTTGCGCTACCAGAGCAGCAACCTCCTGGCCCGCGACAAGGTCTTGTACTTTGGCCACGCTCTCGCGGCCGTCGCGGCCGTGAACGCGCATGTGGCCGAAGCCGCGGCGGCGCTGATCCAGGTTGATTACGAGATCCTGCCGCCGGTGCTGGATGTGCGCCAGGCCATGCGGCCAGACGCGCCTATCTTGCTGGAGGAGCTGCGCACCGACGAGCTCGGCCAGAAAGGCGAGCAGCCCACCAACATCGCCGCGCACTACCTGGACGAGACCGGCGACCTGGAGCAGGGCTTCCGTGAAGCCGACCTCATCGTCGAACGCGAGTTCACCACCGCCATGGTGCACCAGGGCTACATCGAGCCGCACAGCGCCACCGCCCTGGTGACCGCCGATGGGCAGGTGACGATCTGGTGCAGCACGCAAGGCGCCTTCGGCGTGCGCGAACAGACGGCCGAAATCCTGCGCCTGCCGGCGTCCAAGATCCGGGTCATCCCCATGGAGATCGGCGGCGGCTTCGGGGGCAAGATCGGCGTTTACCTGGAGCCGCTGGCCGTGCTGCTCTCACGCAAGAGCGGGCACCGCCCGGTGAAGCTGACCATGAGCCGGCGCGAAGTTCTGGCCGCCACGGGGCCGACCTCCGGCTCGTCCATCAAGGTGAAGATGGGCGCGAACCGGGCCGGCCAGATCACGGCCGCCCAGGCCACACTCATCTATGAGGCCGGCGCTTATCCGGGCTCGCCGGTGGGCTCGGCGATGGGCGTGATCTTCGCGCCTTATCGGCTTCGCAACGCGCGCGTCGAAGGTTACGACGTCGTGGTCAATAAGCCGCGCACCGCCGCCTACCGCGCGCCGGGCGGCACCAACGCCGCCTTCGCCAGCGAAACCGTCGTCGACGAGCTGGCCGAGCGGCTGGGGCTGGACCCGCTGGCCTTCCGCCTGCAGAACGGCGTGCAGGAGGGCGATCGGCGCGTGAACGGCGTGGCCTACAAGCGTATCGGCCTGCTGGAGGTCCTGCGCGCGGCCCAAGGCTCGGCCCATTACCAGGCCCCGCTGGCCGGCCCGTATCGCGGGCGCGGCGTGGCGGCCGGCTACTGGGGCAATTACGGCGGCAAATCCAGCGCCTCGGCCAGCGTCAACGCGGACGGCACTGTCAGCCTGCTGGAGGGCTCGGTGGATATCGGCGGTTCGCGCACGGCGCTGGCCATGCAGCTGGCTGAGACCCTGGGCCTGCCGACCGAGTCTATCCGGGCTACGGTCGCCGATACCGACGCGGTGGGAGACACGGAGGGCACCTACGGCAGCCGCACCACCTTCGCCACCGGCTGGGCCGTCTATGAGGTCGGTCAGCAGCTCAAGGCCAAGTTGTGCGAACGGGCCGCCCGGCTGTGGGGAGTGCCGGCGGACCAGGTGCAGTATGCGGACGGCAGCTTCGCCAGCGGTGAGCAGCACCTGACCTTGGCCGAGCTGGCCGCGCAGTTGGACCGCCTCGGCGGGCCGGTGGTGGCCTCGGCTGCCGTCCAGCCCAAGAACTACGGACCGGGCTTCGCGGCCCACATCGTGGATGTGGAGGTGGACCCGGAGACTGGCAAGGTCCAGGTCTTGCGTTACACGGCCGTGCAGGACGCCGGCAAGGCCGTCTACCCCAACTACGTCGCCAGCCAGATGCAGGGCGGGGCGGCCCAGGGGATCGGCTGGGCGCTGAATGAAGAGTACGTTTACGATGCGCAGGGCCGGCTGCTCAACGCCAACTGGCTGGACTACCGCATGCCGGTGTCGCTCGACCTGCCCATGATCGACACGCTCATTGTGGAGGTGCCCAACCCGGGCCACCCCTTCGGCGTGCGCGGCGTGGGCGAGGTGCCGATTGTGCCGCCGGCCGCGGCCGTGGCCAACGCCATCTACCGCGCTGTGGGTGTGCGGATGACTGAGTTGCCGATGGCGCCCGGGCGCCTCGTGGCCGCGCTTCAGGCGGGTTAGGGTCCATGCCGGTCGTCTGGATTCCCGCCCTCCTGCGCGGCCTGACCGGCGGCCGCGCCAGCGTGCTGGCCGCCGGCGCCACGGTGGCAGATGTGATCACCAGCCTGGAGGCTCAGTATCCGGGCCTCCAGGCGCGCCTGACCACGGACGGCCAACTGCGGCCGGAACTGGCCGTAGTGGTGGACGGGCAGACCAGCCCCTTGAAGCTGCGCCAGCCCTTGGCCGAGGCCAGCGAAGTGCACTTTGTAGTGGCGATCAGCGGCGGGGCCTGACGAGACGCCAGCCGTGGCGCGGCACTC
>CALFZO010000039.1 GCA_937952305.1 uncultured Anaerolineales bacterium
CGCGTTTGGGTCAGTGCTCAGCGCCGTGAGCGGGCGCAATCCCCATCACGATCACCAGGCGTTCGGCCGCCTCGTTGCGCACGCCGTGCGGCACGCCGGCCGGAGCCCAGACCACCCCCCCGGCCCCCACGTTCTGGACCTCGTCGCCGACGGTGAAGACGCCCTCCCCGGCCTGCACCAGATAAAACTTATCCTGGTCCGCGTGCGCGTGGAGGGCCTGCGCCTGGCCGGGCTCCAGGCAGTTTAGGCCCAGCAGCAAACGCGCGCTCTCAAACAAGGTGGCTTTGAAAAACTTGTCCGGCCGCGCGCCCACGTGCCGCCGATAGTCGGTGAAGTTGCTCATACGGCCTCCTGCAGCGCGCCCAGTATAGCCGCAATCCGCTCTCCGGCGCGCGCTCGGAAATTGCTGGTCCCGCGCGCTCCGCCTTGATCTATAATGCGCGCAGTCCACAAGACTCTTCTAATTGAAGCGATCCGTTGCGGCATGGAGGCCCCCATGTTGGCTCTCGCGCGACTCCGGCTGGCCGCGTCGGTCACGCCCGGGACGGCGCCAGCGTTGTCTGCGCGCCGGATTGTGCTGGCGGGTTTGGCCCTGATCCTGGCCTGGCCCCGCCTCGTCACCTCCCCGGCCACTAACACCGCCAGCCTCACTCAATCCGCACCCGTCCAGCCGGCCCCGGCTCTGCCGGACTCAACCGCCGCGGCGCCCCAGATCCCGGCGCCGGGCGCCGCACCGGTGGCGCCGCGCGCCCATTGGCCCGCCGAACTGGCCGGCCGGCCCGAAGTGGTCGCTCTGCGCACCGCCCACACGGCCACGTACCTGCTCGACGGCGGCCGGTTAGTGAGCGTGCTGGACACCACGCCCCTGCACTACCAGACCCCTGATGGCAGCTGGCAGCCGATTAACGCGGCCTTCGCGGCGGTGGCGGGCGGTTTCGTCAACGCCACGAACACCCTGCAGTTGAGCGTCGCCGCCGCTAACGGCCAGGCCCGCCTGACGAGCGCGGCCGTGGGCCTGGGTTGGGAGCCGCGCGCCGTGCTGGCCGTCGATCAATTCGACCGTGAGCAGACCGTGGCGGAACCGCTGGCCGCCAGCCGCGCCCTGCCCGGCGTCCGCAGCGCCGACGGACGCACGCTCGCCTTTCCGGGCGCGTGGAGTCTGGCCGGTCTGCAAGAGACCTGGCAGACCAGCGCCGGCGCAGCTGAATACCGCCTGCGCTTGGACACTCCGCCCGCCGCCGCCGGCGCGCCGGCCGCGCTCGACCTGGCCGTCCGCGTGACGCTGCGGCCCGGTACGACTGTGCGCGTGGATGGACAGCCGGCCGCCCTGCCGCTGGACACAGATCGGGCCCTTGAGTTCACCGGCGCCGCTGGCGGCGCGGTCACGCTGTACCCGCCGGCCGCCGTCGACGCCGCCCAGGCGCGCACGCCGGGCCGCTACCGTGTGACGGCCACGGCTGAGCCCGGCGTGGTGGAACTGCGCGTGCGCTTCCCGTGGGTCTGGCTGGCCGCGCCGGAACGGCGTTATCCCGTGCTTCTGGATCCGCTCTTTGAAGTGAAGTCTGGGACCGAGTTGCGCCGGGCCGTCTACGCCGAGGACGGCAGCTTCAAACGCCTGGACCCCGGCGCGGACGGCGGCGTGCTCGGCTGGCTCAGCGACACGGACAACAGCGTGGTCTTCCAGCGTCTGCTGGCGCGCTTCGAGCTGCCGTCGATGCCGGCCGGGACACGCGTGGAGCGCGCCTACCTGCTGGCCCGGCCGGAGCGCGTGCTGCCCGGCGGCTATGCCGTGATGACCGTGGACCTGCGCGCCTTCGAGCCCGCCAGCGGCGATTGGCGCGCCGGCCTCCCGCCGGACCTGGCCGCCGCGCGCCCGCTGCCTTCACCCAACAGCGGCCTGCTGTTGGCCCAGGATCACCTCAGCGTCGTGGCGGCGCATTGGGATATCACGGCCCTGGCCCAGGACTGGGCGCGCGTCTGGGATAACCCGACCGACCCGGCGCTGGCGTTGCTCAACACCGGCCTGCTTCTGGAACTCGGCCCGGTGCGCTGTCTGCCCGGTTGTGACGGCGTACGCGCCGGCCTGCGCTTCCCGGCGCCGTCGCGCTGGCCCACGGGCGACCTCGCCAGCGCGCAATCCTTCCAGGACGCCGCCAGCCCCTACGTGCTCACCGACGGCAGCGGCTTGCGCCTGATGGTCTACTCCGCTGGCCCGACTCTGCTGGAGACATCTGCCGCCGGCGAGAACGTGGCCGTGGTCGCGGGGACGCCCAGCGATGATCCGAACGACTACCAGGCCGAGCACGAGTTCCGCCTGACGACGACGCCGGACCGCTGGCAGGCGCTGGCCGTGCGCGGCCGCGGCCGCGAAGCCGTTGACCCCCTCGACGCCGACAACCGCCTCGTGCCAGTGCAGGGCGCCTTCAACGTCGGCGTGCGCGCCGCCGACGGCGCCCGCCTGGCCGATCTCGCCGCCGAGCGCGGCCTGGCCTACGGCGTTTTCCGCGCGCCTGCGGCCCAGACCTACAGCGCGCGTGTCAGCGCCATGGCCGCTGTGCCCAGCGGCTACGACGCCCGCCTGGTGGGTCAGGACGCCCAGGCCATCGCGGTGGCCGCCGACACGAGCCAAACCCGCGAGTACCTCATCCGCAGCGATTCGCCGCTGACGCTCATCGGCCTGGACCTGCCGGCCGGGACGCGGGCCCGCGTGGACGTGGCCGTGGTCGAGGCCCTCGATGTCGAGAACGCCAGCCGCCACTCCGCCCAGGCCGCCGGCTTCCTCGGCCGGCTGTACACCGAGGCCGCCGGGCTGGCGGCTGGCGGCGTGCGTCTCAACGCCAACAACGACACCGGCCTGGGCCAGTTCCGGTTGAGCAGCGGGCCGTTCCCGGTGGACGCGACCGCGGCGGCGCTCGCTTTGGCGTACACGGGTCCGGCCATCACCACGCCCATCCCGCCGCCGATCATCCACGCGCCCGAGTCGGGCGGCGACGAGTCCCAGGCCGTCAACGCTCTCAGCCTGCTCACCTTCCGCGTCAAGGTCACGGTCACGGCCTGCGGCACCGACCCGTTCGGCAACCCCGCCTTCCCCACCGCCGACGGCCAATGCCAGGTGCTCAAGTGCCCGACTTCCACGGCCGGCTACGGCGCGGCCGGGCCGTTCGGCGTGTGGCGTGATCCCGGCGCGGCCGATCTGCTCGGGCCGGCCAGCGATCTGTCCGCGCCGACCATCGGCGTGATCGGCGGGCGCGTGGCCGCCGACGGCAGCGTGGGACCCTCGGCCGAATTCGGGGACGCCGCTCCGGACACGGTCCTCATCCGCTGCGGGCCGGCCGCTGACCCCAACCCGCTGCTGGCCTACCTGCCCGTCTTTCAAGCGCCGCTGACCGTTCAAGGCGCGCGCCTGGCGCCGGCGACCCACGCCGACCCGGCCTTGCTCAACGCCTGGCCGCTCGACGATCGCGCCGACCTCACGAGCCGCGCCTACTTCGCCGACCCCAACGCCGGCACGGCCGGCGGCACCGCGGCCCTGCGGCGCGACCTCGGCGCTGGCCCGCAGGTCGCCGCCGCCGACTTCGCCGTGGCGTGGACGCTGACCGCCGACGGCTGGCCGACGCTGATCGGCAGCGCAGCCCAGACCGGCGGCGGCGCCCCCACTGTGGCCGGACTGAGCGTTGACCTGGGGACGGCGTTTTCGCTGTCGAGCGAGCCGGCCCGCGGCGCCTACGATGAGCGCGCGTTTACGGGCCTGGTCGCCGGCGCCGGCCGCGTCACACAGCCGGCCGCTTTCGGCGGCGCCAGCCAGCCCGTGCAGGCCGTGCTCCTGCCGCGCGGCCGCGCCCTCCCGGAGGCCGGCGGACCTTGCCGGGACAGCGCCGGCCAGGCGCTCAGCTGCCTCGACCTGCGCTCGCCCGCCAACCTCCTCGATCGCCACTGGACCATGCCGGACGTGCACCTCACCGGGCCGGCCGCCACCGTGGCCGTCGGCGTGCCGGGTGCGCTGCACGTTTACAGCACCGACCACCCGTTGGGGGCGGAGGCACAGGCCGCGGCGGCGTCCTTCAGCTACGACACCTTCGGCGCGCGCGTCAGCGTGACGCAGGAGAGCTGCGAGGCCGGCGGGCCGGCCGTCACCGTGGTGCGCGGCGAGACGTTGATGGCGCTGCCGAATGTCGGCGCCAGCGGCGACCCCGCCGACCTGCTGCGCTCCAGTTTCAAGCTGTGCGCGACCAGCCTGCGCGAGGTGCTCTTCCAGTTTAAGTCCACGGTCGGTGTCCCGCTCGGCAACAGCGGCCTCTTCCTAACTGGCGCCCAGGGCGAGGTCAAACTCGCCCCGGCCTTCACCACCATCACCTTCGGCCTGGACTTTCAGGCCGCGTCCGGCGCCGACGGCGGCCTGCTCAAGGGCACCGGCACGGTCACCCTCGACACGCGCGGCCTGTTCGCGTTCAACGGCCAGTTCGGCCTGCTCAAGGGCTACCTGAGCGGCAGCGGCGATTTATGGGTGAGCTGGAGCCCGCTCGACCTCGGCCTTAAGGCCCAGGTCAACGTGCCCGCGCGCGAGCCGTGGCTCACGGCCACCCTGCGCGGCCATATCTGGACGGGCCGGGGCTGGGGCGGGCGCTACGCCTGGCTGCCCGACGATGACCAACGCCACATCGCGGCCGAGCTCACCGCGCGCCTGCGCCTGCCCGAGGCGGCCGTCCTGGACTGGGGGCCGCTGGAGATCCCGCCCGACGACGTCGAGTTGTTGGGAATCGACCTGGCCTTCGGCCAGTTCTGCACGAACGCCGCCTGCACCGAGTTCGAGTGGGGCCTCAAAGGCAAGTTCCCGCTCCTGGGCTACGATATCGGCCTGTACTACAGCTTCGGCCGCGACCTGACCGACCCCGACCTGAACCCCGGCCGGCTGGCCTTCAACCTGGGCAACGACGGCTACGTGCTCATCGATCAGTATGCCGGCGCCAGCGCGGTCCCGGCGGCCGCGCCGGCGTCCACGGCCGCGCCCGTGGCGATCACGCCGCCGCCGCCAGTCACCGATGGGACCGCCATCGTCTCGCTCACCGTTAACGCCGGCGTCGAGCAGATCCTGGTGGGCCTGGGCTGGTGGGCGGGCGCGCCGCAGCTCACGCTCATCGACCCGAACGGCGTGGCGGTGACGCCCGCCAACGCGCCGGCCTTCAGCGCCGAAATCTCGGCCACGCTCACCAGCACGCTGATCGGCGTGCGCGCGCCGCAGCCCGGCCAGTGGCAGGCGCGGCTGAGCAACCTCAGCCCGGATCGCGTCGAGAACTACAAGTTCGTGTTCCTGGCCAACCGCGGCGCGCCGGTCAAGGCCGGCGCCCCCTTGCTGCTCACGCCGGCGCTGCCGGACTCGCCCGGCACCGGCTTCTTCCGCGTGCGTTGGCAGGTGCCGGCCGGCGTCTCCGACCAGGCCCGCCTCAACCTGTACGCCCTCGGCCCCGTGCCCGGCAACAAGCTCGTGCCGGACACCGACGACATCGGCGTGCCCATCGCCTTGCACGTGCCGCTGCGCGACGGCGCCTACAACTGGAGCACAGTCGGCTGGCCCAACGGCACTTATCAGGTCTATGCGGTGATGGAGGACGGCGTGGCAGACTCCGCCGCCAACAACGCCGCCGACTTGTGCGTGCCGCTCACCAGCGCCCTGCCCGACGTCAGCGCCTTCGACCCGGCCCGCTTCCCGGGCGCGCTCAGGTTCCTGGCGGCCGGCACGGTCAAGATCGACGACCAGGCGGCGCCGCCGACCCCGAGCGGGCTGACGCTGACCCCGGGCGACAGCGCCCTGCTGGCAGAATGGCCGGCTTCCACCGATCCGTACGTCGTGGCCTACCTCGTCGAATGGGGTCCGCCCGAGAACGTGCGCGCGCAGCGCGTCGCCGCCGAGCGCGCGCCGGCGCTGCGCCTGGGCGGGCTCGACAACGGTGTGAGCGTGCCGGTGCGTGTGGCCGCGGTGCGCGTCAACGGCACGGTCAGCGCCTTCTCGCCGGACGTCTCGGCCGCTCCGGACGCCGCCATCCCATCCCTGCCCACGCCGCCCACCGAGCTCTCGGCCACACACATCACAGCCACCAGCCTGACGCTGGCCTGGACGCCCGCGGCCGGCGCGCCGCCGGACGGTTACCGCGTCACCTACACGCGCCTGGGACGAACTGGAGAGACGGGCGCGTTGACGACGCTGGAAACCGGGGCCGAGTTGACCGGCCTGACAACGGGCGCCGTGTATGAAGTCCGCGTCAACGCGCACAGCGCGGCCTGGAACGGCCTGCGTTCTGAGCCGTTGCGGGTGCTGATCACGAGCGGCACTGACGCTGACGGCGATGGGCTGCCCGACGACTGGGCCGCCGCCTTCGCCGTTACCGGCGCGGACGCCGACGCCGACGGCGACGGCCTGACCAATGCCCAGGAGTTTGCGGCCGCGACAGCGCCCACGCTTCAGGACAGCGACGGCGACGCACTGAGCGATGCCGAGGAGGTCAACAGCGCCGGCCTCAGTGATCCGCTGGACGCGCTCAGCGCGCAGGCTTATCCGTGGCAGCCGCGGCTCACGTTGAGCGAGCGCCGCTTGCGCTTTGTGGTAGACCTGGACGCCGGCGGCGCCGTGCCGACGCAGACCGTGGGCTGGGCCAATAGCGGCGGCGGCGCCTTGGCGCTGCAGGCCGCGGCCCAAGCCCCCTGGCTCATCGTCGGCGCCGGGGCGGACACCGTCGCGATCAGCGTGGACAAAGCGCGGCTGGCGCAGCCCGGCTTCTACAGCGGCGTGCTGCGGCTGACGCCGGCCCCCGGCAGCGACGCGCTGATCGGGCCGCCGGCCTGCGTGCGCGTGGACGTGTGGGCGTTCGCCAAACCCAAGCCCAGCGGCGGGGACGGCGGGCGCGTGACGCGCGGCCTGCAAGCCTTGTATACGTTTGAAGAAGGGCGCGGTGCGCTGGTGCGCGATGTGTCCGGCGCGGGGACGGCCCTCAACCTGACGATCGGGGACAGCGGCGCGGTGCGCTGGGTGGCCGGCGGCCTGGTGATCCGGTCCGGCACGCAACTGGTCTCGACGGCGCCGGCCGGCAAGCTCGTGGAGGCGGCCAACCGCAGCCAAGAGTTCACGCTGGAGGCTTGGGTGCGGCCGGCCACCTCGGGTCGCGAGCGGGGCAGCCTGTTCGCGCTGGCCAAGGCGCCGGCTACGGTGGCGCTGGCGTTGGGCCAGGTCCGCGATCGCTTCGCCCTGTTCCAGGTCGCCAGCGGGCGGACCGTGGACTGGCTGGCGACGCCTGGTCAGGCGGCGTCCGGCGCCCTCCTCCACATCGTCTATACGCGCGACCAGGCCGGGATGCTGCGCGCCTACGTGAACGGCGTCGAGGTGGCCCGGCGCGATCTGGGCAGCCGCGCTTTGGGCTGGGACGCCAGCCTGCCGCTGACGCTGGCCAATGTGCCCGGCGGCCGGTTCCCGTGGCTGGGCGAGTTCCAGTTGGCGGCGTTCTACGGCCGGCGGCTGAGCGCGGCCGAAGTGCAGCGCAACTTCAACGCCGGGCCGGGCGGCGCCCAAAAATAACCGTGGCGGCAGGCAGTGAGAGCGCCGGGGCGACGCATAAGTTCCCCGGCGCTTTTGTTTCCCGGCCCACGGCGCCGCGAAAAAAAGCCGCGTGACCCAGTCACGCGGCAACAGGTGCTCCGGCAGGCGCGGCGGCCGAGAATCGCGTTACTGGCTCTCCAGCCACTTCATCGCTTCGTCGGGGTCGGTGAAAAACTTGGCCGTCACCCCCAGCGCCGAGTACTGCGCCACCAGGCGCTCCATCCCGGCCTGCGCCAGGACTTTCTCGGGCTGCACGATCGCCCAGTATTTCCAGCCGGCCGCCAGGGTCTGCGGGAACCAGTTCGTCTGGCCCCAATCAGCGTCCTCTTTGGACAGGACCGTGTTGGCGCGGTCATCCGAGAGCCACTTGCGGGCCTGGTTCTTTTTCATCACATCGGTCCCGGCCAGAAGGAATTCGCGAAACTCCTTGCCGAAGATGAACTTGTGAAGCTGGTGGTGGACGATCTTCTTTTCGGGGTGATACCGCAGCGTCACGAACGGGTTATCGATGACGGTCTGAGTGGGCATGCTCAATTCTCCTGTTTGGGTCAGCCGGAGGCCTGCGCTGAGCCGGATACCCAGGTTTTACAGGAGATCACGCCCGGGTTCCATAAACCCCGGCTGAAAAGTGGCGCCGCCGCGCCAGTTCAGCGGCGGCGGTCCTGGAGGACGCGGTCGTCCGGGCTGACCCGCACGATCTGGCCCGGCTCCACGGTGAGCGCCTGCTTCTGAAAGATGCGCGTCCAGGCTCCGTCCTGCGTTGTCAGGTAGAGGCGCAGCTCATGGGGGCCGGTGCTCAGCGGCAGTTTGACGAAGACCGGGTCGGCCTGGCCGATTGCCAGATCACAGGGTTTGTAGCTGCGCTCCCAGACGGCGGCGCCGTCCACTTCCAGCACCAGGCGCAGCGCGTCATCGGTCGCCGGGAGCAGCAGGCGGCTGATCGCGCCGTCGGGGCCGCGCACGGCCAGCCGGTCCACCAGGTCACCGAGTTCGATCTGCGCCGCCGGCAGCGCCGCCGGATACGGCTGCAGCGGCAGCCGGGTGGCGAACACCTGCGCGCCCAGCACCACGCCCAGCAGCCCGAAAGCCGCCGCGTAGTTGCGCCAGCCGACCGGTTTGAAGCTCGTCAGGCCGCGCGGCTTGAGCTCGCCCGCCGGAACATTGGTCCACGGCAGGTCGCCAGCCAGCGTCGGGGCCGGCCCGCGCAGCGCTTCGGCAAAAGCTTGCGGCGGCAGCCAGGCCGAGCTGATGGGCGCGTCCAGAAAAGCGCGCTTCAGGCGCGGCAGGCGCTGGCGCGTCAGGCGGCCATGCGCCCAGGTATTGCCGTCGCGCTGGGCGCAATCCTCGGGCGGGCAGCCCACCACCTGAACGGCCGCCGCCCCGGCCTCCAGGGCACGGGTGACGGTGTTGGGATGCACGGCGCCGACGCACGGCACCGGCAGCACCAAAATCGCCTGACCGTCAACACGCTGTTCTTGGTCCAGGTACGGCCGGGCGCCCTGGGCGGCGTGGCGCTCGCACGTGAAAACCACCTTGACCGGCGTCTCAGGGTCCCGGCGGCGGGCCTCCGCCAGGCGCTGCGCGGCCAAGCGCTGGAGCAGATCGGGGGGCTGCGGGCCTAGCGAGAGCGCCAGCACATCGCACGAGCCCAGGCAGACGCCGCAGGCGACGCACAAGTTCTGGTCGGCCACGGCCACGTACTTGTGGCGCTTGCCGTCGGTGCGCTCCACCATGCGCAGGGCCTTGTAGGGGCAATCGAGCGCGCACTTGGTGCAGCCCGTGCAACCGTCGGCGTCCACGACGATGCGCGCCGGCGGGCGGCGGGCCGGCAGCCACGGGATCACCAGGCCGACGACCGTCACGGCCAGCACCGCGGCCCAAATCCACAACGGCTGCGCGCCCAGCGTCGGCGGCAGCCAGAACAGATAGAGCGGGTCCAGCAAGACCGGGCCAGGGGTGCGGCCCCAATCCAGCGGCGGCAGCAACCCAGCGGGCATGGCCAGACTGGCCACACCCAGGAGCCCCAAAGTGGCGACGATCCAATAGATCGCGGGCACGAGCTTGGGCCGGTTGAGGCGCAGAACGTGCACCCACAGGAAGCCGGCCACAGCCAGGAAGAGCGCAAAGTGAATGACGAACAGTCCGGCCATCACCAGCCAACTCAGGCCGTTGCGTTCGAAGCTCAGCAGCCAGTTGCCGGCGGCTTCGCCCCAGGCCGTGTAGTCCAGCAGGAGTTTCAAGGCCGCGTCGGTGATCAGCTGGGCGCGCTGGTCGGCCACCAGCCAGTAGCCGGTGACGCCGGACAAGAACACCAGCAGCGTCATCACCACGCCAGACACCCAGGCCAGCCAGCGTGGTCCGCGTGACCGCCCCTGGAAGTACAGCCGGAAAGCATGGATCAGGCTGGTCACCAGCAGCGCGCCGGACGCATAGCGATGGATCGCGCGGATCGTGCGCCCGGTCACCAGGCTTTCAATGATGGCCACCGAGCGGTAGGACTCGGCGAAGCCATAGCTGTAGAAGAAAAACAGGTAGGCGCCGGTAGCCGCGACAATGCCGAGCAAGAGGACCGTCAGGGTGCCGGAGTAGTAAAGCGGATTCAGATGCGGGGCCGAGATCAGGCGCTGAAAAGGCGCCTCCACTTTCAGAGTCACCGTCTCCAGCCAACGCTCCAGGCGGGTACGATTTGGCAGCCAGGCTCGCCAGGCGTCGTTCGGCAAGGGTGCGTCGGTTGTCGCTCCGCTGTTCGGCAGGCAGTCGTGTTCCGGGTCGACGCCTGGGAGAAGCTCCGGCGGTTTCGGGCGAAAAGAAGCCATAATTTACCCTATTAATCGCTCCAAATTAGATGCTCAGTCTATATTCGCGTCACAATGTCAACCCATGACAGGCGCACCAATTCACCAGTGACATCTGTCACTAGAGCATCTCACCGGATTCTCATAAATTAGGCTCATCTCCCGACACTCTCTATCCAATTTGTCGACAGTTGGGTTGTGATGATTACCAGACAGGCAGACTATGCGGTGCGTTCGGTATTAGATCTGGCCTTGCGTCAGCCGGACCAGGCCGCCTTCTCGCGTGACATCGCCGAGCGTCAGGATATCCCTCCGAGCTTCCTCGCCAAGATTCTCACGCGTCTGGCGGCCCAAGGCATCGTGCAGACGCAGCGGGGTGTGAACGGCGGTGTCCGGCTCGCCCGCCCCGCCCGTGAGATCACGCTGCTCCAGGTCGTCGAAGCCATCGACGGCCCGTTGTCGTTGAACCTGTGCACGCGCGGGCCGGGGCTGTGTCCGCGCGAGAACGACTGCGTCGTGCATCCGCTGTGGGATCTGATCGGCGCCGAGATGCGGCAACGCCTGCACGGCATCACGTTTGGGCGGCTGGCCGAGGCCGCCGAGAGCGGCCTGCCCTTGAGCCTGCCGCAGTTGGGCGGATTGGCGTCGGCGGAGGCAAGGGCGGCATGAGATGGGCGCTGCGCAGCGCCTACGGGTTGCTGGCCGTGGTGGTCGGCGGCACGCTGGCGTTCGCGATCTTCCAGCCGGTGAAGGTGCTGCCGCGGATCAGCTTGGCCCCCAGCCTGTGGCTCACCAATCAAGATCAAAGAAGCCTGACCAGCGAAACGCTGCGGGGTCAGATCGTCCTGTACAACTTCACGTATACGCGCTGCGGCGAACGCTGCGCGGCCCAGACCAGCGTGCTCCGGGCCTTGCAGCAGCAGCTGGCTGACCTGAACACCGGCAGCGTGCCCGTCCGGCTGGTGACGATCTCGTTCGATGCTGACCACGACACGCCGGCCGTGCTGCGCGGCTTTGCGGCCGGCGTCGGCGCCGACCCGGGCCAGTGGGAGTTCGCCACCGGCGACGCGGCCGCCCTGAAGCGGGCCGTCGGCGGCGGTTTCCAGGTGTACTACGCCCAGGCGCCGGACGGCGGCTTCGAGTTTGATCCGGCCCTGGTGCTGGTGGATGGCTGGGGCATCATCCGAGCGGAATACCGCACGGCCGCGCCGGCGCTGGACCGGCTGCTGCGCGATATCCGCCTGGTGGCCGAAGAGGCCAGCAACAGTGCCGGCGTCGGGCGCTACGCCTACGAAGCCGCGCACTTGTTTTTGTGTTACGCGCGTTGACGGCCACGGCCGGCGCCGCGTCATCGACCGCCGCCCGCTGGGTCACACCGGCGGGCAAGAATCTTTTTCAAGGAGGCAGAGGATGAAAGAGCCCCAAACTCCGCAGGGCACCATCGCGCTCATGATCTTGTATGTCCTGCTCGTCATCGCGCTGTGGGGCAGCGCCTATCTGACGATGCTCTCGCGAGGAGTCACGCAATGATTCACGTCCATCCCGTAGAGCGCGCCTGGATCGTCATGGGCGCGGTCATGCTGGCCGTCTTCGCGGCCGCCGTGTTCACGTCCAGCCTGATGGGCGGCATCGCGCTGCCCGTGCCCGAGGCGCAGGTTGATCCCAGGCTTGTCGCCACGCCGGGCGCCACCAGCTTTGGCGAGCCGGGCCTGCGCGAGCTCGCGCCGGGCCAGTACGAGGCCCGCATCCTGGCCCAGACCTGGGCCTTCACGCCCAAGGAGATCCGGATCAAGGCCGGCTCCAAGGTGACGTTCTATTTCGCCAGCAAGGACGTCCAGCACGGCGTGCACGTCGACGCTACCAACATCAACCTGATGATCCTGCCGGGCCAGGTCTCCAAGCTCACCGCGACGTTCGACGAGCCGGGCACCTACAACTTCATCTGCCACGAATACTGCGGCGTCGGCCATCAGACCATGTTTGGCCAGGTCATCGTCGAGCCGTAGGCCCAGGAAGAGAACTTCACCATGTACAAGCATGAAAACCGCCTCGCTGCCTGGCACATCGGCATCGCCTTCACGTTCCTGGCGATCGGCATGCTGCTTGGGCCGTTCCAGGTCTGGGAGCACGCCGGCCTGAACCTGTACCCGGCCCTGAAGACCATCGGCGTCCAGAGCTACTACCATGGCCTGACGATGCACGGCGTGCTCAACGCCCTGGTCTTCACCACCTTCTTCATCACCGGCTTCTTCACTTTCACGGTCGCCAACAGCCTGGGCCGGCCGATGCGCTACCCGGCCTTCCACACGGCCTCGTTGATCGTCATGGTGGTCGGCCTGCTGATCACGGCCGTGCCGCTGCTGCTCAACGGCGCCACCGTGCTGTACACGTTCTACCCGCCGCTCAAGGCCGACCCGCTCTTCTACATCGGCCTGACGATCGTGGTCATCGGCTCGTGGATGGTGGGCTGGGGCCTGCTCTTCACCTGGGGCGCCTGGCGCAAGGACAACCCCAAGACGCAGACGCCGCTGATCGCGCTCGGCTCGCTCATCACCATGGTGATGTGGCAGATCGCCACCATCGGCGTGGCCGCGGAAATGCTCTTCCTGAATATCCCCTGGTCGCTGGGCTGGATCGCGGGCAATGACCCGCAGCTGGCGCGCACGCTGTTCTGGTTCACGGGCCACCCGCTGGTCTACTTCTGGCTGCTGCCGGTGTACGTCTCTTGGTACGGCATGTTGCCCAAGCAGGCGGGCGGCAAGATTTTCAGCGAGCCGCTGGCGCGCTTCTCGTTCTGGCTCTTCCTGGTCCTGTCGGTGCCGCTCGGCCTGCACCACCAGTACGTCGACCCCGGCATCCCGGCCGGCTGGAAGGCCCTGCACGCCGTCCTGACCTACGCCGTCTTCTTCCCGAGCCTGCTGACCCTGTTCAACGTGGTCGCCTCGCTGGAAATCGGCGGCCGCGCCGCGGGCGGCAAGGGTTGGTTCGGCTGGATCTTCAAACTGCCGTGGAATGACCCGTCGTTCACGGCCCAGGCCTTCGCCGGCGCGCTCTTCGCGCTGGGCGGCATCAGCGGCCTGACGAACGCCTCCTACAACCTCAACCTGGTGACGCACAACACCGCCTGGGTCCCCGGCCACCTGCACCTGACGGTGGGCACCGGCGTGGCCTTCTCGTTCATGGGCATCGCCTACTGGCTCGTCCCCAAACTGGCCGGCCGGGAACTGTGGAACAAGCAGGTGGCGCTCTGGCAAGCCTGGACCTGGCTGATCGGCATGTCGCTGATGTCCAACGGCCTGCACATCCTGGGCCTGCGCTACGGCGTGCCGCGCCGCTCGGCGATCGGCCTGGCGCCCTACACTTCCACAGAGTGGTCGCCTTTCCTGATCGAGTCGGCCATCGGCGGCACGATCCTGCTCATCAGCATCATCCTGCTGTACGTCAACCTGGTCGGCACGGTCTGGTTCTCGCGCAAGCTCACCAAGCCCATCGAGATGCCCGTCGCCGAGCCCTACGACGATCACCCGGCCCCGGCCTGGCTGGATCAGTGGCGCCCGTGGCTGGCTGGCTCGGTGATCCTGGTCCTGGTGGCGTACGGCCCGGTCATGGTCACCCTGCTCTCGCGCCTGGCCCTGACTTCGCCCGGCTTCAAGGTCTGGTGACGTCGCCCGCCGTCGTTCAATCTGTCAGTTAGCTCCATTCAGACACGGGTCGCCCAGGCGGCCCGTGTCTGAATGATTTGTGATAGTATGTACAAGCCGCTCGGGTCGAGGCGATCCGAGCGCATTCTCGCCCACATAGGAGCAAGGAGAAAGGGAAATGCGCAAGCAAATTGTTTTGGGTTTGGGGCTGATCGCGGCCCTGGTTCTGACGGCGTGCGGCGGCGGCGGCGGGTCCACCGGCGGCGCGGACGCGGGCCGCGGTGAGACGCTCTACAAGCAGAGCACCATCGGCACGGCCTCGGCGCCGGGCTGCATCACCTGCCACTCGCTCAACCCGGGCGAAGTCCTGGTCGGCCCGTCGCACGCCGGCGTGGCCACGCGCGCGGCCGACATCATCAAGTCGGCGGAGTACACGGGCACGGCCACGACGGTCGAGGAGTACCTGCGCGAGTCGATCGTCAGCCCGGACGCCCACCTCGAGACCGGTTTCACGGCCGGCGTGATGTACGCCAACTTCGGCAAGGAGCTGAGCGAGCAGGAGATCGGTGACCTGGTCGCGTACATGGCCACGCTGAAATAGCGCTGGCGCGTCCGAATCAAAAAAGGCGTGGGCCCGGTTGGGCGCCACGCCTTTTCAGTTAAGGCAGACCCGACGCGGTCAGCGGTAGGACTCGGCCTGGAGCGTGAACAGGCGGGCGTAGGTGCCGCCCAGCGCCAGCAGCGCGGCGTGCGTGCCGTGCTCGCTGATGCGGCCCTGCTCGATCACGTAGATGCGGTCGGCCATGCGCACGGTGGAGAAGCGATGGCTGATCAGCACGGCCATGCGGTCCTCGGTCAGCTCGCGGAACTGCTGAAAGACGCGCAGCTCGTTCTCGGCGTCCAGGGCCGCCGTCGGCTCGTCCAGCACGATCAGCTCGCAGTCGCGCATGAAGGCCCGGCCGAGCGCGATCTTCTGCCACTCCCCGCCCGAGAGATCGCGTCCGCGCGAGAACCAGCGCCCCAAGGTGGTCTCGTAGCCGTCCGGCAGGCTGTTGATGACCGGATGCGCCCCGCTCTTCTCGGCCGAGGCCATGATGCGCGGCCGATCGTCCAGGGCCTCCACCTGTCCGAAGCCGACGTTTTCAAACGCCGGCAGGTGATAGCGCACGAAATCCTGGAAGATCACGCCGATGCGCTGGCGCAGCTCGCGCAGGTCGTAGTCGCGCAGATCCACACCGTCCAGCAGGATCTGGCCCTCGGTCGGGTCATACAGGCGCGTCAGCAGCTTGATGAGCGTGGTCTTGCCGGCGCCGTTGGGGCCGACCAGCGCGATCTTCTCGCCGGGCCGGATGGTCAGGTCGACGCCGCGCAGCGCGTACTCGTCGTGGCCGGCGTACTGGAAGGAGACGCCGCGAAACTCCAGGCCTTGGCGGATACCGGCCGGGGCCGGGCGCGGCCGGGCCGCCACGACCATCTGCGGCCGGAGTTCCAGGAACGTGAACAGGTTGCTCATGAACAGGCCGTTCTCATACAGGTCGCTCAGCCCGTAGAAGAGCGCCTCGAACATGCCCTGGCTGGAGCGCGCGATGCCCAGGTACAGGGTCATGTCGCCGAGCGTGATCTCGCCGCCCACCGCGCGCCAGACGATCCAGGCGTAGGCGCCGTAGTAAGACAGCGTGGCCAGCAAACCCCAGCCCAGCGAGGCCCAGCTGCGCTTCTGGGCGATGGCCTGGTCTTCCCTCAGGAACTTCCAGAACAGGTCGGCGTAGCGGCCGAGCAGCGGTTCGCCCAGATTGAAGAGCTTGACCTCCTTGACGGCCTCATAGTCCGTGAGCAGGTGCTCCAGGTACATCAGGCGGCGGGCTTCCGGCGCGCGCCAGGACAGCACGCGGAAGTTCAGCTCGGCGTACCGGCTCTGGGCCAGGAAGGCCGGGATGGTGGCCGCGAAGAGCAAAGCCGCCAGCCACGGGCTGAAGCGGACAAGCAAGGCCCCGAACGACAACAGTGTGATGAAGTTCTGGATGAGGTAGAAGCCGCCGTTGACAATCTGCAGGCTGCGCCAGTCCGCCTCGCGCCGCGCGTTCTGCAGCTTGTCGTAGAACTCGGCGTTTTCGAAGTGCGTCAGGTCCAGCTCCAGGGCCTTGCGGATGATGCGGCTGTTGATGGTCAGGTTGATGCGCGCATGCAGGACGTGCTCGGCGAAGCGGCGCGCCTGGCCGTTGGCGGCCTGGACCACAAACAGCAGGAACTCCACGGCCAGGTAGGGCAGCACAGCCTGCAGGCCGGCCTGGGCGCCCACGCCGGTGTTGATGGCGCTGACGACGGAGTCCACGATCAGCTTGCCGATCCAGGCCTGGGCGGCCGGCAGGGCCGCGCCTACCAGGGTGCAAGCCAGCATGCCCAGGGCGGAGGGCGGATGCGCATTCCAGACCAGGCCGAAGGCGCGGCGGACGTTGACGGCCGCGTCGGTGATCTTGTGCCGGCGCTCGGCCAGCCACGGTTGTAATTGAGACCAACGTTGTCGCATGCGCTGGATCATAGCATACAGCCCCGAGCGGCCGGCCTGCCCGTTCGCGCAGGCGCGGCCCCGCCCCGGATTGCGCCGGGCCGCCGGCCGTGCTATCGTGCCAGCAACGACGGAGAAGCCCGCTATGTCGTTCTTTCTATATTGCCTGTACGCCCTGGCGAATCTGGCCGGGTTGGTCTGGGCCGGGCGCGTGTGGACGCGCACGCGCCGGGCCGGGACGCTGATCCTGGCCCTGGTCCTGTGCGGGCTGTTCTACGACAACGCACTCGTGGCCCTGGGGCGGTTTCTGCCAGCCGGCGACCTGCTGGCCGCGCTGAGCTATCCGCGTTTTGCGCTGCACCAACTGGTGCTGCCCTGGATCATCGTCGCCGCGTTCGAGCAGGCCCAGCAGGCCGGCCTGCCCTGGGCGCAGCGCCCCGCGGCCGGGCGTCTGGCCTGGGCGGCTGCCGCGCTGGTGATGGTGGCGGGCGTGCTCACGCGCCTGCTCCCGATGCGTCTGGAGCCCGAAGTCATCGACGGGCTGACGCGCTACGTGGCCCGGGGCGTGGCCGGGCCGCCGTTGGTGAGCGTGCTGAGCATCGGCTGGGTGGGCGTCGTCGGCGTGCTGCTCTGGCGCGCGCGCGGCTGGCCGTGGACGGCCCTCGTGGTGGCGGCCGTCTTCATCGTCGAAGGTCTGCCCGTGCCCGGCCTGCGGCTGGTGCTGGGCGCGGGGCTGGAGGTGGTGTTGATGGCAGTGCTGGTGGCGTCCGAGTTGTTCCTGGAAGGTGCGAGACGCCGAGCGGAACGCGAGCGCTGACTTGTGGCTGTTGCCGCTTTGATCGGCACCCAGATCATTCCGGCGAACCATGTTTTCGGTTGAGCCCTGAGGTTGGAGTTGACCACGGCTCCGCCCAGCGCTGTTAAAAACTCCGCGCCGGCTGGATTTGAAGCGGCGTGGCGAATGGTGATAGTATTGATTCGGCCCGATACCCTAAACCCCCGAAAGGATAGTCCCTATGCTGAACCCCAAAGTCCAAGACGCCCTCAACGCCCAGATCAACCTGGAGTTCGCATCCGCCTACGCCTACCTGGGCGCGTCCGCGCACTTCGAGTCCGCCAGCCTGCCCGGCTTCGCCGCCTGGATGCGCAAGCAGTACGAAGAAGAGATCACCCACGCCCTGCGCATCTTCGACTATGTGCATGACCGCGGCGGCCGGGTCCAGCTCAAGGCTATCGCCGAGCCCCAGGGCGGG
Source organism: uncultured Anaerolineales bacterium (assembly GCA_937952305.1). Taxonomy (GTDB): domain Bacteria; phylum Chloroflexota; class Anaerolineae; order Anaerolineales; family UBA6663; genus SpSt-583. The sequence continues at coordinate 17,781 of CALFZO010000039.1, forward strand.
TTCACCAAAGCCCTGGACGCTTTCGAGATGGCGCTGAAACATGAGCAGAAGGTGTCCGCGTCCATCCACGCCCTGGTGGCGCTGGCGATGCAGGAGAACGACTTCCCGACCCAGGCCATGCTGCAGTGGTTCGTCAACGAGCAGGTCGAGGAGGAGAAGAACGTGGGCCAGGCGGTGGACTGGCTGAAGATGGCCGGCGACTCGCCGGTGGCGCTGCTGATGATGGACCAGAAGTTTGGCGCGCGCGGCGGCGAGGGCGCAGCGGAGGCCGAAGCCGAGGCCGAGTAACCGCCCGGCTCAATCCGCAGCCAGCCGGATACAGGACAGGCACCCCGCCTGTCCTGTCGCGTTTCTTGGGGCGGTTCCCGAAATGCCTTACGCTCGGTCATGCCCGCGCACCCTGGCCCCCGCAGCGGAGCGACGTGGGGGGCCCGAATCCAGTCGATTGTGGCGGGCTCTGGACCCCGGCCTTCGCTGGGGTGACGTTAGGCAAGCAAGCGCAAATTGCTCTAAGCCAGACGCTCGGCCGCAAAGGCCAGCAGCGCGCGCTCCACAGCCGGCCAGCCGGGCGAGGTCCGCTCCAACAGGTCATGCCCAGCCGGTACTTCCACGTAGGTCACCGGGCCGCCCAGGCGGGCGCGCAGCCGCGCCGTGACTGTCGCCCGCGAGACCTCATCCTGAGCGCCCTGCACGATCAGGACCGGGACGCGCACGCGCCCCGCCGCCGTCAGCGCGCGCCGGGTCTGGCGCAGTTCGGCCAGCAGCGAGACCGGCACCTGGAAGCCGCGCACGGCTTGCTGAGCGGCGGGATCGGCCCAGTCGACGTCCGGCAGGAACTTGGTCATGCCATGGCGGAAGCGCGGGTCGTCGAAGTTGGCGCGCGTGTAAGGCCGGAACGCATGCGGCAGCAGCGGTCGCAAGACGGCCAGCAACGCCCGCGCCCAGAGCGGCTCGGCCCACACGAACGGCGCCAGCAGGATCAGGCCATCCGCGCCGTGGCGGGCCGCCGCCTCGACCGCCAGCGCGCCGCCAAACGAGTAGCCGGCCACCAGCACGGTCTGATGCCGCTGGCGCAGGTCGGCCAGCGCCGCCGCCGCCGCCGCCACCCACTCCGGATACTGGCGGTCGATCAACGTCGGCAGATCGGCGCCGAAGCCGGGCAGCAGCAACCCGCGCACAGTCCAGCCGGCCGCGTGCAGGGTCTCGCCGACGGCGCGCATCTCAGCCGGCGTGCCCGGAAAACCGTGGACGAGCAGGGCGGCGGGCGCGTCCGCGGTAGAGGCCTCCCAATAGAAGGGCTGATGCTCGGCGCCCGTGAAGAACCCCTGGGCCGGCAGACGCGGCTCGCCGGGCAGCGCCCAGGCATGCGCGGCATCGAAGAGCAACAGGAAAGCCCCCTGCACGACCACGCCCCAACCGTGGCCGCGCCACTCCGGGTCCGCGGCGCCCAGAGTCAGCGCCAGGGCCGCGCCGGCGGCGATGTAGACGACGTCCAGGCCGGCGTTGATCCAGAGCACGCGCCGGAGAAACCGCGCCTCAGCCTCCGGCGTCCGCGCCCGCCGCCGTGCGCCGCGCAAGCCAAAGTAAGCGATGACGCCGTCGATCAGGCCCCAGGCCATAGCCTGGAGGCCGAAGCCGCGCCAGAACGGTCCGCCGCCGGCCCACAACCCCAGGCCCGCCAACCCGCTCAGGACGCTCCAGCCCAGCAATCGCCAGCCGATGGCTTGCTCATATGCCCAGATCATGGTGTCTCCTGGCAGGGTTTCTCACGGCGGAGTTATATCACGGCCGGTAGCGGCGGCGCCACGGCTTTGCATAAGACCGCGCTGGAATTTCGGACCCAGCCCGTAACTTTTCCCGCCTGCCAGCGACCTAATAGCAAGAGCAACGCCAGTCCTAGATTCCAGTCGACACCTGACCCAACATGCGCACAACCACCGCCTTCCCCGCCTCGCTCGCGATGACCCTGACCCCCCTCCAACGGTGGGCGCAGAGCCGGACGCGTGTCCGCCTGGCGTTCGAAGGGCTGGCGTTGCTTCTGGTCTTTGCGGCCGGGTTTGCGTTGATCCAGTTCGCCACGCCGGCCCTGGCAGACCACGACGGTTACTACCACCTGCGCCTGGCGCGCCTCTTGTGGACGGACGGCCTCAAGCCGCTCTTCGTCTGGCTGCCGCTGAGCATCCTCAGCCCGGCCGCCTATTACGACCATCACTTCCTCCATCACGTCTACCTGGCCTTGTTCGCATGGAGTTCGGAGCCGGCCGACCTGATCCTGGGCGCCAAGCTGGCCAGCAGCCTCATGCCGGCCCTGGCCTTTCTGGCGATCTGGTGGCTGCTGCGCGGTCAGGGCGTGCGCTGGCCGGCCGTGTGGGCGCTGGCCCTGTTCGCGGTCTCGGAGCCTTTCCTGTACCGCCTGAGCATGCCGCGCGCCCAGGCCGCCTCGCTGCTGGGCCTGGCCCTGGGCCTGCACTGGCTGCTGCAGCGGCGTTACCGCGCCCTGCTGCCGCTCGGCTTCGTGTACGTGTGGTGGTACAACGCCTTCCCCCTGCTGCTGGTGGTGGCCGGAACGTCGGTCGTGGCGACCTGGCTGACGGAGCGCCGCGTGGAGTGGCCGGCGCTGCTCTACCCGGCCCTGGGCCTGGCGCTCGGCCTGATCGTCAATCCTTACTTCCCGCAGAACATCACATTCATCCTCCAGCACGTCCTGCCCAAGATCGGGCCGGCGGCCACGGCCACGGCGGTGGGCAATGAGTGGTATCCCTACGAGACCTGGACGTTGGTGGAGAATTCGAGCGGCGCGCTGGCGGCCTTCATCCTGGGCGCCTTTGCGCTGGGCTGGCGCGGTCAGCGCATGGACCGGCGCACCCTTACGGCCTTCGGCCTGGCGGTGGCGTTCGGTTTCATGCTCTTCAAGTCCCGGCGCTTTGTGGAATATGCGCCGGCCTTCGCCCTGATCTTCGCGGCCTTCAGCCTGGCGCCCATCCTGGAGACGTGGCTGGCCGAGCGGGCGCGCTGGACCCGGGCCGCGCTGGCCGGGGCGCTGCTGACGCTGGCGCTGCCCCTGGCCCTGACGGTGCGCGACGCGCGCGGGCTGATGGCGACATCGCTGCCGGCCGAGCGCTACGCCGGCGCCATGCGCTGGCTGTCCGCCAACGCCGCGCCGGGCAGCCTGCTCTTCCAGACGGATTGGGACGACTTTCCGCGCCTGTTCTTCTATAACACCGACAGCCTGTACACCATCGGCCTCGACCCCACGTACCTGGAACTGTACGACGGCGCGCTGTACGCCGAATGGGTGAAGATCACGCGCGGCCAGGTCGCCGCACCCGGTGCGGCCATTCGCGACCGCTTCGGGGCCGAGTACGTGTTCAGCGACCTCAAGCACACGGCCTTCCTGAAACAGGCTGCGGACGATCCCGGCCTGCGTGAGATTTATCGCGACGCCGACGCCGTGCTCTTCGCCGTCGTGCGGCCGTAAGTTCGGCGGACGTGCCCGCGCCGGCCGGTCCTCCCCAGGAGGCCGGCCGTTTTATTTCCCAAGCGGGTCCGTCTCATTTTTCTTTCACGTAACTTTTTCGACCGTTGCGCGACTGTTTGGATAGAAACCGCCAACACTGGTTTGACCCAAGGAGAACAATGAACGCGAAACAGTCCATCCAGAAAGCCTTGCTCGCCGCGATGCTGGGGCTGCTGGCCCTGAGCGCAGCGTGTGCGCCGCAGGCGCTGCCCGGCGCCGCCCAGCCCCAGGCCCCGGCCGCGGCCACCAGCGAAGGCGAGGTGGAGTTGAAGGGCACAGTCGAGACGATGAGCCCGGCTGCCTGGACGATCAGCGGCAAGACGGCGTCCATCGCGCCCGAGACCGAGATCGATGCCCAGGTCCAGGTGGGTGACACGGTCGAGGCGCGCGTCCAGGTCCAGGCCGATGGCACCTTGCTCCTGCGCCGCGTGCAGCTGGAGGACAGCGCCAACGCCAACGCCAACGGCAATGACGACAACGCCAACGCCAACGGCAACGGCGCCGATGATAACGCCAACCTCAACAGCGGCGACGATAACGCCAATGGCAACGACGCCAACGCCAACGGCAACGGCGCCGATGATAACGCCAACCTCAACAGCGGCGA
>CALFZO010000040.1 GCA_937952305.1 uncultured Anaerolineales bacterium
GCTCTCGGCTGAGACCGGCCTGACCATCCAGGCCGTGGTGCCCACCAACTACAAGGCCATGATCGAGGCCATGTGCTCGGGCAACGCCCAGCTCGGCTGGCTGCCGCCCTTCGCGTACCTGCTGGCCCAGCAGACCATGGTCAAGCTGCCAGACGGCACCGAAGTCAACTGCGCCGACGTCGACTTCGTCAGCCTGCGCAACGGCCTGGACCACTACGCCACGCAGTACATCGGCAAGGCCGACGTCTTCACCGCCTCCACCGGCGTCGATGACCTGGCCGCCCTGCAGCAGTTTGCGGACAAGAAGCCGTGCTGGACCGATCCCTTCTCGGCCTCCGGCTACGTGATCCCGGCCTCGCTGTTGGCCGCGGAGGGCGTCAAGACCCGCACCGCCGCCTTTGTGCAGGGCCACCCGACCGTGGTGCGCGCCGTGTACGCCGGCGGCATCTGCGACTTCGGCGCCACGTTCGTGGACGCCCGCACCAACTCGGCCGTCCAGACCGACCTGCCGGACGTGAACGACAAGGTGATCGTGGTCTACCAGACCGACAACATCATCCCCAACGACACGCTGGCGACCGCCTACGACATGCCCGAGGAACTGCGCGCCGAGATCGCGGCCGCGATGGTCAAGGTGGCTGAGTCCGAAGCCGGCAAGGAAGCTCTGCGGAAGCTGTACTCGATCGACGGCATCAAGAGCGTCGACGATACGTTCTTCGACGAGTTCCGCGTCCTGCTGGCGGCCTCCGGCATCGACATCGCCGCGCTGGTCCGCTAACCTGTAACGCCTGCCCACCGGACGGGAGCGCGGCGCCGCACGCCACGCCGCGCTCCCGTTCCGGAACTCAGCACCCGCCCCGCCACAACCGCCATGCTGGAAGTCCGCAACCTTCACAAGGTCTACCCGAACGGCACTGTCGCTCTGACCGACGTCAGCTTCCGCGTGGACGACGGCGAGTTCCTGGTCGTCATCGGCCTGTCCGGCTCGGGCAAGTCCACGCTGCTGCGCTGCCTCAACCGCCTGATCGAGCCGAGCCAGGGCCAAATCCTGTGGGACGGCGTAGACGTCACGGCCGCGTCGGGCGCCGAGCTGCGCCGCATCCGGCGCCACATCGGCATGGTCTTCCAGCAGTTCAACCTGGTGAAGCGCTCGTCGGTGCTCACCAACGTGCTGGCCGGGCGGCTGGGCTTCGCCAACCCCTGGCTGAGCCTGCTGGGCGTGTGGCCGCCATCCGATCGGGCGATGGCGCTCCGCGCGCTGGAGCGGGTGGGCATCCGCGACAAGGCCGAGGCCCGCGCCGACGCCCTGTCCGGCGGGCAGCAGCAGCGGGTGGGCATCGCGCGCGCGCTGATGCAGGAGCCCAAGCTCATCCTGGCCGACGAGCCGGTGGCCTCGCTCGACCCGGTGCTCTCGCACAGCATCCTGCAATACCTGGAGCAGCTCAACAAAGAAGAGAAGATCACGGTCATCTGCAGCCTGCACTTTTTGGACCTGGTCCATCGCTACGCCACGCGCGTGATCGCGCTCAAAGATGGCAAGGTCGTGTTCACCGGGCTGCCCCAAGAGATAGACAAGGCCCGGTTCAAGGCCATCTACGGCGAAGACGCCGTGGAAGTGCGCGCCGGGATGACGGCCTGACGCTGTGGCGATGGACACCCTGCCTGCCCTCGCCTCCCTGCTCCTCCCCGGCCTCGGGCAATTTCTGTCCGGGCGGCGCGGCCGCGGGCTGAGTGTCTTCGGCGTGCTGGCGCTGATGCTCGCCCTGGTCTGGTGGGCCACGGCCCCGGCGGCCGGGTTCGCCGAGACCACCATCGCCTTCAAGGGCGACCCCAACCTGTGGTGGTGGTTGATCGCGCCGGCCCTGGTCTGGGCCTGGAACGTCTGGGACGCCGCCCGGCCGGGCGGGGCGCCCGGTTGGCTGCCGCTGCTGGTGGCCGGCGGCATGTTCGCGATCTTCGGCTGGCAGACGGCCGAGATCAGTCCGAGCACGCTGCTGCAGAACGGCGACCGCGTCATGCTCATCATCCGGCCGATGCTGCAGCCCGATTTCCTGCAGGTGCGCGCCGAGGAGCGCGAGGGCTGGGTGGAACTGCTCGTCCCGTGCCCGGCGGAGGCGCCGGCCGCGCCCAGCAACACCAGCGACGGCATCGCGCTCGAGCTTTCCGCCGGCTGCGCGGCGGTGGGGCAGGAGCTCACCGTCACCGGCGCTGGCCTGCGCCCGGACACGGCCGCCGAATTCATCTGGCAGAGCCCGATCGGCGACTTCTTTCCGCTGCGCGACCCGGCCGACCCGCAGCAGTTCCGGCTTGTCCAGCCGGAGGCCGACGGCAGCCTGCAGGCGGCTTTCAGCGTCCCGAACGCCATCCCGCCGGGCATCGACCCGAACCTGCCGCAGGAACAGCGCCTGTACGTGCGCCAATCCCGCCCGCTCGGCGGCTGGGAGCTCTCCACCAACGGCCGGTTCGTGCTGCAGGGCATCTACGAGACCTTGTCGGTGGCGCTCATGTCCACGGCGCTGGGCACACTGCTGGCCATCCCCATCAGCTTCCTGGCCGCCCGCAACCTGATGGGCGCCAACCCGGTGACGCTGGCCATCTACGTGGCCATGCGCACGCTGCTCAACATCGTCCGGTCGATCGAATCGCTCATCATCGCCATCATCTTCGTCGTCATCGTCGGCCTGGGGCCGTTCGCGGGCATGCTGGCCGTCACCGTGCACACCGTGGCGGCGCTGGCCAAGCTGTTCTCCGAGCTGATCGAAGGCATTGACCCCGGCCCGATCGAGGCCATGCGCGCCGTCGGCGGCGACTGGCTGCAGATCATCCGCTACGGCGTGGTGCCGCAGATCGTGCCGCCGTTCACGGCCTTCACGATCTACCGCCTGGAGATCAATGTGCGCGCCTCCACCATCGTCGGCCTGGTGGGCGGCGGCGGCATCGGCTTCTTCCTGATCCAGTGGATCAACCTGAGCGACTTCCGCGCCGTCAGCGCCTCGTTCATCGCCATCCTCGTCATCGTGATCTTCATGGATCAGTTCAGCGCCCAAATCCGGAAGCGACTGCAATGAGCGTGCCTCGGCCTCTGCGCACCACCCTGACCGCCCTGGCCGTCCTGGCCCTGATCGCCTTTGCCTGGAACGGCTCGCAGGTCGATTTTGCGCGGCTGGTCAATTCCCTGAGCAAGGGCTGGCCGCTGCTGCAGGACTTCCTGACCCCGGACGTGCTGGGGCGCGAGATCCAGCCGGTCACCCTGCAGCTGGCCGTGCCGGTGCCGTGCGGCTCGGCCGCGGAGGCCCCACCGGCCGCCAGCGGGCCGCGCCTGGTGCCGAGTGTGCCCTGCGCGGCGCCGCGCGACAAGTTCACGGTGGAAGGCTTCGACCTCGCCCCGAACACGGAGCTGCAGCTGCGCTGGCGCCTGCCCAGCGGCCAGTATTTCCCCGGGCCGTTCATCACCACCGACGCCGACGGCTACTTCAAGGCCGAGTTCGAGGCGCGCCCGATCGTGGCCACCAAGGACGGCGTCCCCGGTCAGATCGAGGTGGAGCTGCAGGTGGAGGTGGGCAACCTCCGACCCAGCCCCACCCTGCACATCGTCCTGGACAACGTCGTCGTCACGATCTTCATGGCGCTCATGGCCACGGTGGCCGCCGTCGTGGTAGCGGCGCCGCTGAGCTTCCTGGCAGCGCAGAACGTCATGAAGCGCGGGCCGGTCGGCACCGCCATCTACTATCTGACGCGCACCTTCTTCAACGTCTTCCGCTCCTACGAAGCCATCGTCCTGGCCACGGTCTTCGCCTTCTGGGTGGGCTTCGGGCCGTTCGCGGGCGTGCTGGCGCTGACCATCGTCACCATTGCGTCACTGGGCAAGCTCTACTCCGAGGCGGTGGAGGGCATCGACCCCGGCCCGGTGGAGGCGCTGACGGCCACCGGCGCCAACCGGCTGCAGGTGGTGCTGTTCGCCATCGTGCCGCAGATCGTGCCCAACTTCCTGTCGTTCACCATCTACCACTGGGACATCAACGTCCGCATCTCCACCATCATCGGCTACGTGGGCGGCGGCGGCATCGGCTACTACCTGGCGCAGATGATCAACACCTCCCAGAACAGCAAGGCCGGCACCGCCATCTGGGCGATCGTCATCGTCGTCTGGGTGATGGACTTCCTCAGCGCCGAAGTGCGCAAACGCTATACTTAACCTCACGCCACCCCGCCCGGCCCGTGGCCGCCCGGCCTGAGGCCCGCCTGCCCGGCCCAGCAAGCGGGTGGGCGCGGGTGAGTGAGGTCCCGCTATGGATCTCGGCATCGTCATCGTCAACTGGAACGTGCGCGAGCTGCTGGCGGCCTGCCTGGACTCGCTCTACGTGGACCTGGCCGGCAGCGGCCTCCAGGCGCGCGTGTGCGTGGTGGACAATGGCTCGCGCGACGGCTCGGTGGAGCTGGTGCAGGCCCAATTCCCGCGCACGCGGCTGGTGGTCTCTGAGAATCGCGGCATGGGCGCCGGCAACAACCTCGGCCTGCAGACGCTGGCCGCGGAAGCCGCGGCCCCGTTTTTTGCGTACCTGATCCTCAACCCGGATACCGTGGTGCGGGCCGGCGCCCTGCGCCAACTGGTGGAGCACCTGCGCCAGAACCCGCGGGCGGGCGTGGCTGCGCCCAAGCTCCGCAACGCCGACGGCTCGCTCCAGCACGCCGGCTTTCGTTTCCCGGGAGTCGTCCAGGCGGCGCTGGACCTGTTCCCGCCGCCCGGCCGCTGGGCGCGTCTGACCGACTCGCCGTTGAACGGCCGCTACCCGGCCGCAGCCTACGCCGTCGGCACGCCCTTCCGGGTGGACCACACTTTGGGCGCGGCGTTCGCGGTCCGGGCGGAGGCGCTGGCGGCCGAACCGGGCCGGCTCTTCGACGAGTCGTTTTATATGTACTGCGAGGAGATCGACGCGCAGTGGCGGCTGGCGCGGGCTGGCTGGGAGGCCTGGGTGGTGCCCGGGGCCGAGATCGTTCACCTGGGCGGGCGCAGCACGGCCCAGGTGCTGACCCAGTCCTTCGTCCATCTGTGGACCAGCCGCCGGCGCCTGTACCAGCGCTACCACGGCCCGGTGGTCAACGGCCTGGTCCAAGCGCTGGTGGGGCTGGCGATGCGCCAGCGGATGCGCGCCAACCATCGCCGCAGCCAGCGTGGCACGCTCACGCCGGACCAGCGCGCCGCGCTCAACCAGATGCTGAGCGAGGTGGCCCAGGTCTGGCAGAGCCGCCGGCCCGGCCCGCGGCGGCCGGCCGAGGGCCGCTGACCCGGCCGCCGCCCGCCCATGCTCACCGTCGTCATCCTGACCCGCAACGAGGAAAAGCACCTGCCGGACTGCCTGGCTTCGGTCCAATGGGCGGACGAGGTCGTCGTGTATGACTCGCTCAGCACCGACCGGACCGTGGCGCTGGCGCAGGCGGCCGGGGCGCGCGTGCTGCAACGGACCTGGGACAATTACGCCGGCCAACGCAACGCCGCGCTGACGGCCGTCACCGGCGACTGGGTCTTCTTTGTGGACGCCGACGAACGCGTGCCCCCGGACCTGGCCACCGAGATTCGGGGCGTCCTGGCGCGGTCGGAGGCCGGGTGGTGGGTGCCGCGCCACAACTACCTCTTCGGCCGCCTCACCCTGCACGCCGGCTGGTACCCGGACTACCAACTGCGCCTGCTGCGCCGCACCCAGGCCCGCTACGATCCGGCCCGCCCCGTCCATGAGCTGGTGCTGCTGGAGGGGGCCGCCGGGCATCTCCAGGCGCCGCTCGTCCACCTCAACTACGAGACCGTGGCCGAGTTCGTGGCCAAGCAGACGGACTACGCCGCCTACGACGCGCAGCGGCTCCGGCTGGAGGGGGTCCGCGCCCGGCCGCACCACCTGGCGACCATGCCGCTGCGCCAGTTCTGGTGGCGTTTCGTCACGCTGGCCGGCTGGCGCGACGGCTGGCACGGCCTGCGGCTGAGCGCGCTCATGGGCCGCTTCGAATTCGAGAAGTACCGCCTGCTGCTGGCCTCTTGAAACGGCCGCTCAAAACCGGTTGACGCCGGCCTGATCCGGGCTTGAACCCGGTGCGCCACAGTGGTCTGGGCGGGCCGGCCCGCGCGGTTGCCCTGCCATTTCTTCAATGCTAGAATTTCCCCCATTGGAGGTGACCAGGCGCCCTGTGCCGGCCATGGCCTGCGACGCGCGTCTATGAACGAACCGGTCCTCGTTCTCAACGCCAACTACGAGCCGCTCAACGTGTGCAACCTGCAGCGCGCCCTCGGCCTGCTGATGAGCGGCAAAGCCCGCATGCTGGAGGATGGCCGCGGCTGGGTTCGCACGCCCCGCAACCAGTACCCGCGCCCGTCGGTGATCAAGCTCGAACAGATGGTCCGGCGCCCGCGGCCGCGCGTCAAGCTGACCAAGCGTGAGATCTTCCGGCGTGACAACTACACCTGCCAGTACTGCGGCCGCCAGACCCACCACCTCACCATCGACCACGTGATGCCGCGGCACCGCGGCGGCCAGCACCGCTGGGACAACCTGGTGGCCGCCTGCCCGGCCTGCAACCGCCGCAAAGGCGGGCGCACGGCCGTGGAGGCCGAGATGCCGCTGCGCCACGGCCCGGGCGAGCCCACCGCGACGGCGGCCTATCTGTTTGATCGGCACCTGGCCACCAACGCCGATTGGAAGAAGTACCTCGACGGCTGGTAATGGCCGACGCTCCAGCCCTAACTCTCCAACAGCGCGTATAAATCGCCGGTCACCGTGCCGTGACCGCCCAACAGCACCGGGATGGGGGCCTGCCCGGCCGCCGCCGTGAAAGCGCGCAGCCAGTCCGACTGGATCAGGTCCGGCCGGCCGGCGTCCGAGGCGTAGCGGTCCGCCGCCGACGGCCAGACGCCGGCGTGGGCCAGCGCGACGCGTGTGTCGAAGAAGACGGCCTCGGAGATTTCGGCCAGCTCGGCGAAGAAGGCGGCCGGGCCGATCTGCAAAAGATGGGCGGCCACCAGCGACCGGACGCGCCCGGTCGCCAGCCGGCCGCTGGCCGTCATCCCGCGTTCCTCCGAGAGCACGCGCACCCAGCAACGCGTCCGCCGCTCCACATCCGCCCACACCCCGGCCGCCACCCGCCCGATCAGCGTGACCCGCCCTTCAGGCGTGTGCAAGACCTGGCGCGCCCTGCGCCAACGCTCAGACAGGGCCGCGGGCGGCGGATGCCGGCCCAGGTAGTCGGCCAGCGCTGCCGGCAGCTGCGGATGCTGGCTGAGGGCCGCCAGGTCCGCCGGGGTGTCGACGTCCGCGCGCGTCGCCGCCGACGGCGCTCGGCCGCGCACAGTGACGCCGGCCTCGCGGCGCAGGACCGGGGCCAGCATGTTGTCGCGGCCCAGCCGCTGCGGACGGGCGCGCACGGCCTCGGCGCAGTTGAAGACCAGCCAGTCCGACGAGAGGGCGTTGTTGGCGACGGCCCACAGCTCGGAGGCGCCCGCCACTTCGGCGATGGCCTCGGCCAGCGCGGCCTCGGCCAGCAGCGGCGCACCGCCGGCGCCGAAATAGGCGTACACGCGCGCCGGATAGGCTTCGGTCAGCGCCGCCAGGCGTTCGCCGAAGTGAAAGGGACGCCCGGGCGGGTCCAGATCCCACACCACCGGCCAGTCACGCCGGGCGTCTGCCAGCGCCGGGTCGTTCGTGGCCACCACGATGCGGGTCACCGCCGGCAGGCACGCCACTTGGGCCACGGTGGCCTGGGCGGCCGCCAGCCGCGCGCCCCCCACCCAGGCCTCCAGCTCAGAAGGGCCGGCCCGGCCGGCAAAGACGAAAGCTGTGACCGTCATAGGCAGAAACAGCAAGGGACGCGCCGGAGCGCGTCCCTGCCAGTGAGGTCTCCCGCGGCCAGGTTCAGCCGATTTCGGGGTCGATCAGGCCGAGGTTGCCGTCGCGCCGCCGGTAGAGGACGTTGACGCGGTTGGTCTCGGCGTTGTAGAAGACGAAGAAGTTGTCGTGGCTCACCAGCTCCATCTGCTCGATGGCTTCCATTTCGCTCATGGGCGTGAGCAGGAACTGCTTGCGGCGGGTGACCAGAGTCGGGCGGCCCTCCTCGGCTTCCATCACCGGCGCCGTCTCCTCCTCCGGCTCCAGGGCGATCTGGGCGGCCTCCTGGCCGTCGCCACGGCCGCGCCAATGCTTGCCCTTGTACCGCTCGATCTGGCGGTTCATCTTGTCCAGCACGGCGTCCACGGCCGCAAAGACGTCGTTGTGGCGCTCCTCCGCGCGCAGCACGGTGCCTTTCAGGGGAATGGTCAGTTGCGCGACGTAGCGGTCGGAGGCTGAGCGCGCGTTCTTGTTCTCGGTCAGGTCGACGCGCGCCTCCCGGATGATCGACAGGTACCGGTCGAGCTTGCCGACTTTCTTCTCCACGTACTCCTGCAAGCGCGGTTTCACATCGACATCACGCCCGTGGATCGCAACCGTGACTGACATAGCGTTTCCTCCTCACATAGTGTGCCGGCGCTGCGGGCGGGGGGTCGTCCTGTCCACGCCGGCGGACTGAGCCTGAATTGGGCCTGGGCTAACGAGCCCGGCCCAGGGTGAAGCCCCAGATACTGCGCGCGCCCGCCTCAGCCAGCGCCGCGGCGGCGGCCACCAGCGTCGCGCCGGTGGTGCAGACGTCGTCCACCAGAACCACCGCCTGGTTGGCGACGACCGCCGGCCGCGCCTGGAAAGCGCCCTGCACATTGGCGGCCCGCTGCGCCGCCGTCAACCCCACTTGGGAGACGGTGTGCCGGCGCTTGGCGAGGGCGTCCGGTGTGTAGCGCAAGCCGACCAGTTGGGCAAAGCCGCGCGCCAGGAGCGCGGCCTGGTTGTAGCCCCGCTCGCGCAGGCGTTCAGCCGAGAGAGGCACTGGGACGACCACGTCGCCGGGCAGCGCCGCCACGGCCCAGGCCCGGGCCAACGGGCCCGCCAGGGTATCCGCCAGAATGATATCGCGTCGGTACTTGAGGCGGTGCAAAGCGTTCTGGAGAGGCCCCTCAAAGAAGGCCACGGAGCGGATGCCGGCCAGGGCGCCGCGGGCCTGGCCGCGGCAATTGGCGCAGGCCTGGGCCGGCGGCTGCGGATAACCGCACCAGTCACAGACCGGCGCCGCCAGAAGAGCCAGGCTAGCCAGACAAGACGCGCAGAAGCGTTCGCCATTCCGGTGACACCCGCCGCAACGCGGCGGGAAGAGCACGTCGACGGCTGCCCAGAGTGTCTGTCGAAAGGCAAAGCGCCAGTCCGGCCGCACGAATACCGGGCCGCGGCGCACGGCTACGGCCGTTCAGCCGCCGAGGAACCCCAGACCGAAGTTCCGCACGACCTGCAGGCCGGCCGGCGCCAACAAGACGATGTAGATGGACGGGAAGATCAAGAACGCCATCGGGATCAGCATCTTGATCGGGGCTTCGTGCGCTTTCTTCTCCGCGCGCTGGCGGCGCCGCACGCGCATCTGGTCCGACTGGATGCGCAGCACTTTGGCCATGCTCACGCCCAGTTGGTCGGCCTGGATCAGGGCGGCCACGAAACTGGTCATGTCCGGCACGCCCATCCGGTCGGCCATGTCACGCAGGGCCTCGCGGCGCAGCTTGCCCAGCCGGATTTCCTGGATACAGCGCGCAAACGCCAGACCCAATTCGTTCTCCCACTTCTCACTCACGCGCTGCATTGCCTGGTCAAAGCCGAGCCCGGCTTCGACGCACACCGTCAGCAGGTCCAGCGCGTCCGGCATGGACTTGACGATCGAGTCCTGGCGCCGGTTGATGCGGCTGCGGAGCAGCAGCGTGGGGATGTAAAAGCCGAGCGCCGCCGCGCCGCCGGCGGTGGCCAACACTTTGCCGACGCCGGATTGGAACGAGAACCACGAGGTCGAGTCGGCCGTGATCAGGCCCATCAGCAGGATGAAGCCGGCCCCGAAGACGGCCATGATGATGCGGGCCGCGTACAGCGTGACCGGCTCGATCCCTTTCGGGTTGCCGGCCAGGTCCAGCTGGTGCTGGAGCGACTGCAGCGACGACTGCGGCGTAAAGCGGATGACAAAATCGCCCAGGCGGCGCAGCACCGGCAGCAGGATGCGCTCGCTGAACGGCTGGGACATCTCGATTTCTTCGAGCGTCATCGGCCGTTCGCGCGTGGAGTATTCCGCCAGGCGCGCTTGCAGCGGATCGGAGTTGCGGGGCGAACGCAGCCCGACCACCACCAGGACAGCGGCCACGATCACGACGATGACTATCCCGACGATCAACAACAGTGAGGGCACGGCAACCTCCGGGCTACACCTCGATATCGACGATCTTCATGACGATCGACCAGCCGATGACGATGAGCAGGCCGGCCAGGACGATCGCCAGCCACCCGCACAGGCCGTTGTTGAAAAACTCGCCGATGTAGGTGGGGTTGAGGAAGTACAGGAAGACGGCCAGACCGATGGGCAACAGCGAGATGACGATCCCCGTGATGCGGCCTTGGGCCGTCAGGGTCTCGATCTCGCCCTTGATGCGAACGCGCTCGCGGATGGTGAAGCTGATGGTATCCAGGATTTCGGCCAGGTTGCCGCCGACCTCGCGCTGGATGTTCATGGCCGTGGCCACGAAATCCAGGTCCTTGCTGGGGATGCGCCGGGTCAGGTTGCCCAGGGCATTCTCCATCGGCAGGCCCAGCTGCATCTCCTGGACGACGCGTTTGAACTCGACCGAGATCGGCGGGGGCAGCTCGCGGCTGACCGCCTCCAGCGCCTGCGACACGCTGTAGCCGGCGCGCAGACCGTTGACCACCAGGTTGAGCATGTCGGCCAACTGGTTGTCAAAACGGGACAGGCGCGACTTCTGCTGGTTGCCGACGTACATCCGCGGCAGGAACAACGCGATCACGGCGGCCAGGGCGCCGCCCCACAGGTCCTGGCGCAGGAAGGCGACGATACCGAAGGCCGCCCCGGCCAGGATCACGTGCAGGATCAGGAATTCGCCGACGCTCAGCTTAAGGTCGGCGCGGGCCAGGTCCCGGGTGATGTTATCGGCGAAGCCGCGGCCGGCCAGGGCGCGGTTGAAGGCCTCCAGCAGGAAACTGGCGCGCGGGCCGCCCTCCTCGGACTTGGGCGTCGTCACCACGGTCTGGTTGCGCGTGAACTCGTCCAGGCGCTCGACCACGGCCGACTGGCGGCGGTAGAGGTAAATGGCCAAGCCAATCCCGACGCCCCAGGCCACCACCAGGAAGGCGATGATGCCGATCACCAGGGAATTCATGAGCCAGTCTCCTCAGGCGCCGCCGGCTTGGGGCCCCGTCCAGGGGACGGGGACTAGTAGCGGCCGCGCTCCCCCACCCCGAAGACCGACGCCGGCAGATGGATGCCAGACTCTTCGATCTTCTCCATCACGCGCGGCCGCAGGCCGGTGGGGCGCAGCCGGCCGATGACTTTGTTCTTCTCGTAGCCGGTCTGCTCAAACATGAAGATGTCGGCCATCGTGATCACGTCGCCTTCCATGCCCTGGACCTCGGCGACCTGCACGACCTTGCGCGAGCCGTCCGAGAGCCGGGCCAGGTGGACGATGATGTGAATGGCCGAAGCGATCTGTTCGCGGATGGCGCGCACGGGCAGTTCCATGCCCGCCATCAGGCACATGGTCTCCAGACGCGCCAGGCCGTCCCGGGCGCTGTTGGAGTGCAGCGTGGTCATCGAGCCCTCATGGCCGGTGTTCATGGCCTGGAGCATGTCCAACGCGGCGCCGTCGCGGATCTCGCCGACCACGATCCGGTCAGGGCGCATACGCAGCGAGTTGACCACCAGGTCGCGGATGGTGACCTCGCCGCGGCCTTCAATGTTCGGGGGGCGCGACTCCAGGCCGACGACGTGCTCCTGGCGCAGCTGCAGCTCGGCCGCATTCTCGATGGTGATGATGCGCTCGTCGGCCGGGATGAACGACGAGATGATGTTCAGGAACGTCGTCTTGCCGGAGCCGGTGCCGCCGGCCACGATGATATTGCAGGCCGCCGTGACGCAGGCGCGCAGAAATTCGACCGACTCGGCCGTCGCCGAGCCGTATTCGATGAGCTTCTCGATGGTCAGCGGCTTCTTGAAGAACTTACGGATAGTCAGCGTCGGGCCGCACAGCGCGATCGGCGGGACGATAGCGTTGACGCGCGAGCCGTCCATCAGGCGGGCGTCCTCGTACGGGTGGCTCTCGTCGATCCGGCGGCCGAGCGGCGACATGATCCGGTCGATGATGCGCAGGACGTGCTCGTTGCTCTCAAAAATCACGGGCGCGCGCTCGATCTTGCCGCGCCGCTCCACAAACACGTTGCGCGGGCCGTTCACCATGACTTCGGTGATGGTCTCGTCTTGCAGCAGCGGCTCGAGTGGGCCGAGGCCCAGGATTTCCGAGACGATCTGGTCGAACAGGCGTTTGCGCTCGGTCCGCGAGAGGACGATGCCCTCTTCGGCCAGGATATTCTCGTACAGGTCTTCGATCGTCTTGCGCACTTCGGCCGTGCGCGAGATGTCCATGGACGGGTCGAGCTCAGCCAGCAGCTTGTTCTGGACCCGGACTTTGAGGTCGATCAGGCCGGATCCGGGGCCGCCCGCGGAGGTCCCGCCCGCAGTCGGCGGGGCCACGCGGCGCATGCGCAGCTCGGCCAGCTTGGAGGCGGTGTCTTCGGCGCCGCCGCCAGCCGGCGGTTGGGGCGCGATGGGGCCGGTTCCGGGGTTCTGCCCGGCCGGCGGGCCGCCCTGGCGATTTTCAATCCGTTTTAGCAGCGACATAAACTACCTCGTCTGAGAACCCCTACCCCATTGGCGGCCCGAGACTATCGGCCGACGGTGGCCCGCAGACACCGGTTTTGCGGTCCGCCGGGTGAGGCAACGCCTTGTGGACACCATTACTCAGATTATAGTCTATCTTCGATCAAACAAAGAGCGCGGCTTGGCGGGCTGCTTCTTGTCGGCCGGCGCGGCCTCCTTGGGGGCAAACTCATCCTTAACCTTCTGGGCCAACTCGAACACACCCTGGGAGGGCGGAGCATTCTTGCTGCCTGTGACGAAGGGCACGCCGCTGTTGATGGCGCCGATGACCACGCGGTCGTCGAAGGGCACGGTCGCCTTGACCGGGTGCTTGATCGACTCCTCGATGCTCTGCGGCGAGATGCCCCAGCGCTTGTCGAAGCGGTTGAGCACCAGCATGATCTTGTCCTTCGGGTACTCGAGCTTCTCGCTCAGGTCGAAGAACTTCTTGACATTGGCCAGCGTGGGGATATCGGGCGTGGCCACCAGCAGGATGCGGTCGGCCACGTCGAGCACGGCCAACTCCTGCTCGCGCAGGACCGAGGCCGTATCGACGATGACGTAGTGGAACTGGTGGCGCAGCTGTTCGATCAGCTTGCGCAGCTGCGGCGCCAGCACCAGCTCGGCGTCTTCCGGGGTGGGCGGGCCCAGCAGGACCTTGACGCCGGACGGGTGCGCGGTCAGCACGTTCTGCAGGAAGGCCTCGTCGATCTCGTCGGCCTGGGACACGATGCTGACCAGGCTGTACTTGCTCTTCAGGCTGAAGAAGACGTGGACGTCGCCGAACTGGATGTTGGCGTCCACGACCACGACCTTGACCTCGTCGCTTTGCAGGGCGACCGCCAGGTTGGTGGCCAGCGTGGTGCACCCCGCCCCGCCTTTGGGGCTGAAGACGGCCACAATGCGGCCATCGACACCGGCGCTGCGTTTGCCGGGCGCGCCGCCGGGCACATCCGGCACCACCCGGGCCTTCTCCTTCTCCTCGACCAGGCGGCTCATCTCGCCCAGGCGGCGGATGGCGTTAATCAGCTCATCGGCCGACGGCGGTTTAGACAGGAAGTCGCGGGCGCCGGCCAGCATGGCCTGGCGCAGATAGTCCGTGTCCTGCTGGACCGACACCATGATGATCTGGGCCGAGGGCACATCCCGGACGATCAGGCGCGTGGCCTGGATCCCGTCCATGTCCGGCATGTTGATGTCCATCAGGATGACGTTGGGCTTGGTCTCCTTCGCGAGCTGGAGGCCTTCCTTGCCCGTGCGGGCCATGGCCACCACGTCGATGTCCGGCTCGAATTGGAGCAGCTTGCGAATGTTCTCGCGCGTCTCGGCGATGTCATCCACAATCAGGACTTTGATCTTCTCTGCGTAGCCTGCCATGGGGAAGACCCTTGCTCGCTAGGTTGGGGTGTGAATAGGAAAGGGCTGCCTCCCGCCAGGGACGGGAGGCAGCCCGGTTGATCCGCTTACGGCGCCGGGGCCGGGGTCGGGACGATGGTGGTGCTGTCCAGGCCGTACGGCAGCTTGGCCGGGAGCGAGATGTTGTACTTCTCGAACATGTACTGCAGGGTCACGCTCTGCGTCTCGGCCAGGCTGGTATCGCCGGCCGACCGCAGCGTCAGGGTCACCGTGACCGCGCTCGGGTAGCGCGCCATCAGGCGGTTGACGTAGTCCAGCACGAGCGCGTCCTGCGGCGACACCACCAGCGTGATGATGTCCGGCGGAAGCGGCGTGGGCGTGGGCGGCGGCACCGCGGTGGGGGTGGCGTTCGGATCGGGCGCCGGCGGCACCGGCGTCGGGATGATCACGGTCGGCGCATCGTCGCCGAACTCGCCGACGCGCAGCACCATGGCGTTCTGGATGATGCTCTGCGTCACCAGGCGCGAGCGCTGCGCTTCCTGCGGCACCAGGTAGAGCGGGATGTTCAGGATCGGGTCGGTCTCGGCGCGTCCGACGGCGTTGCGCTCCGGCCCGTCGCCGGCGATGATGCCGGTCAGGATCCCCTGCACATTGATGTTGCTCTGGTCGGACGAGAAAGTGGAATTCGGCGGGGCGACTGCGGCCGACAGGTTGGGCAGCTGGGACTGGAACTCCAGGTCGATGTCGATCAGCGACCAGGACACGATCACATTGACGTAGTCGCCGTCGCGCACGCCGAGCGCCACGCCATAGCGCGGATTATACGGCAGCGAGATGGCCGTGAAGCCGGGCGGGATGCGGCCGGCCGCGTCCGAGCCGAACGGCGAGATCTGGGCCAGGCTCTGCACGATCATGGTGCTGAAGATCGGCTGGCCGGGCTGGAGCGAGTAGCGCGCCCGCGTACCCACGACCTTGCTCGGATCGGTGATCACGAGCGACGGGTCGGCGTACTGGGTGGGCCACGGGACCTGGCCGATGGCTTCGGTGGGGATGACGGCGCCGCGTTCGAGCGGCTGCACGGCCCGGATGATCTGGATCACCTCGGCGGGCGTGGCCGTGATTTCCACCTGGGCTGTCGGCTGAGTGCCGTCCGTCGTCGCACCGCCGCCGCCCCCCCCGGTCAACTGCAGGACCAGGAAGATGCCGCCAACGCTCAGGACGATTAGGATCAGCGCCACAATGATTAGCAAGCGTCCACGCTGCATTGAAGCCTCCTCATGAGGAAACGCCGGCGTTTAAGCGGCGTATCATACTGCGGACGGGATAAAAAGCAAACGAGGCGGCGCCCGTCAAACCGGCTCGCCGACGGGGACGTCCAGGATCACGCGGGTGCCATGTCCCGGCTGGCTGTCCAGTTCCAGCGCCCCGCCCAAGAGCTCGATCCGCTCCTTGAGGCCGGCCAGCCCGATCGTGCGCTGCGGGCCGCCAAAAACGGTCTCGACGTCGAAGCCCTTGCCGTTGTCCTCGACGTTGACCCGCACCCGGGCGTCGTCGGTGTCCAGGGCGACGCGGATCTGGGTGGCCTGGGCGTGATGGCGGGCGTTGCTGAGCAGCTCCTGCAGCCCGCGGAAGATCATCACCTCGCGCACCGACTCCAGCCGGCGCTCCTGGCCGGTGACCGTCAGCGTCGTGGCGATGCCGCTCTTGTCCTTGAAGGCGTCGACGTACCGCTTGACCGTCGGCACCAGGCCGAGGTCGTCCAGCATCATCGGGCGCAGATCGAAGATGAAATCGCGGATCTTCTGCAGGGTGCCGGTGGCGGCCTGCTTCATGTTGGCCAGTTCCTGGCGGGCCAGATCCTGGTCCTTCTCGAACAGGCGCATGGCAATCTCGGACTGCAGGACGAAGTTGGACAGGGCCTGGGCCGGGCCGTCGTGGATCTGGCGCGAGAGCTTCTGGCGCTCGCTCTCCTGGGCCTCGACGATGCGCACGATCATGGGCTTGCCGTCGCCGCTGGGGCCGCCGCGCGCCGGCGTCTGGGTGGCGACGATGGCTTCCAGCGTCTGCTGCGTGCGCCGCAGGTGCGTCACCAGCCGGTCCAGGCTGGCCTGATCGCTCTGCAGCTTCTCCACCTGGCCGCGCATGCCGAACAGGCGCTGCTGGGCGTCCATAGCGGCGTCGTAGGCGGCCTTGATGTCCGCGCGCGGCACCGCCTCCAGGTTGGCCTGCAGCTGACGCAGCTGCGAGGTGATCTGGGCGTTGCGCTGCGTGAGTTTCTCCATCTCCGAGCGGCTCTGGTTGACCATCAACTTGAGCTCTTTGAGCTCGCGCTGGGTGTTCTCCAGTTCCGCCCGCGTCTCTTCGACGTAGGTCTCGAGGATCGAAGGAGCGTCTTGTTCCATGCCGGCGGCGCCTCACTTGGCGGGCTTGGTCTCGGGGTTGGGGGACGGCTCTTCCAGCCGCACCCAGCCGTGCTTGAGCGCGTAGACGGCCGCCTGCGTGCGGTCTTCCACATCCAGCTTCTGGAGGATGGCGGTCATATGGTTCTTGACCGTCTGGTGGCTGATGCCCAGCGAGTAGGCGATCTCCTTGTTGCTCATGCCCCGCGTCACGCACTGCAAAATCTCCATCTCGCGCGGGGAGAGCGGCGAGAACGCTTCACGCGTATCGTTGAGGTAAGGCCGGCCGGCCTTCTCGACGCCTTCTTCGAGCCAGGCCTGCAGCCCTTCCTGGTCATAAACGCGGTCGTTCACGACGTAATGTCCCTGCGCCACCCAGCGCACCACCTGGATCAGGTGGCGCGGCGTGACGTCTTTCGGGCAGTACGCGTGGCTCCCCGCGCGGAAGGCATGCAATTCTTGTTCCAGGTCGTGGTAGGCGGTCAACATCACCACGCCGGTCTCAATGCGCTCAGTCTGGATCTGGCGCACGGCCTGCAGGCCGTTCATCTCCGGCAGGTTGATGTCCAGCAGGGTGACCTTCGGCTTGAGCTTGCGGGCCAGGTCGATGGCTTCCTGCCCGTTACCGCCCTCGCCCACAACATCGAAGTCGCTTTCGCCGGCCAGCACGTTGCGCAGACCCTGACGAAAAAGCGGGTGGTCGTCTACGATCAGAATTGTGATTTTGTCCATAAGTATTGCGCCGGATCGGCGGCCCAAGCCGATTGGCGGAGAGTATAGCAGAAGGGCATATCAGGCGCAAACAAGCGCCCCATCGCCAGCTGTGACAGCCGCCCGACACTCAGCAAGAAACCTCCGGCGGTCCTGGTTGGAACCAGAACTGGGCTCGCCGGCGGCCTCCAACTCAATCCGCCAACGGGGTCCTAGTACCGTCCCGGTCAGGCAACCGGGCTTGTTCCTATGGCCAGGCGTACACGGCCATGTTCTCGCCGCCCGCCGCCGGGGCGTAAGGCGCGCCCGTCTGAAAAACCCTCCGATCGGCGCGCGGCTGGGTCAGGCCCGGGTACCAGCCCGGAAACGTCATCAGATAATCGGCGCCGGACTCGGTGAGCCAGGCCGCCAGACGCGCCTCATCGCGGATGAACGGGATCACTTCCGGGGAAACCAGACCGGCCAGGTCCAGCAGCCGCCGCTCGCCGAAATAGCCCAGGGCGCCGATATCGTGCGCGGCGATGACGGCCTCGGCGGGCGTATTGGCGCGCACCCAGCGCGCCGCCGCCACCATCTCCGTCTCGATCACGCGCACATCGCGCTGATAGACCGCGGCGCCCTGTCCCCAGAACGCCAGCCACAGCGCGGCCAACGCCGCGGCCCAGGTCCGGCTGAGCACGCGCGGCCAGAAGCCGGCCGCGTTCAGGCGCAGCAGGCCGGCCAGCCCCGGCACGCCCACCGCCACCAGCACCGGGATGACCGGCATCACGTAGCGGCCGTATTGATACGTCGCCGGAAGCCGGATCACGTAGGCCGCCACAAAAGCCGCGGCCCAGGCCAGCGGCAGCAAAGGCTCCCAGCGCCGCGCCCGCAGCGCCGCCCCTCCGACGGCGGCCAGGCCCGGCGCGAGCAGAAACTGCGCGCCCAGCAGCGGCAACACGGCGATCCCGGGCTCACACCGGCCGGTGCCGCTATCGCACAGCCAGAACAGGCGCGCCAGCAACGGCGCCTGCCGCACGGCCGCATACTCGGCCTGCTTGGCGAAGAACGTGTTCGGCCAGATCGCCCCGCCGACGGCGACGTTAAAGGCCAGGTACAGCGCGAAGATCAGGGCAAACGCCAGCCCGGCCGCCAGCAGACGCCGCCCGCGGGCGGGCCCGGCCAGCCAGATCCGCGCCAGCAGGAAGGGCAGTAAGGTCAGCCCATCCGGCCGGACGACCACGCTCACGCCCGCCAGGCCGCCCAGCCACGCGGCCTGCTCAACCGGCAGCGCGAACACGGCCAGCGCCAGCGCCGCGAACAGCCCGGTCTCCATCCCGGAGACGGACGCCCAGGCTAAGTGCCATTCGAGGGCCACGGCGCCAGCCGCGAACAAGGCCGCACCCGGCCGTTCCGGCCAGAGGTGCCGGACCAGACGGTACGCCAGCCCGGCCGCCGCGCTGAGCGACAACGCCCCCAGCGCGTATGCCCAGGCGCGCGGCTCCAGGCCCAATCCATAGCCTGCCGCCAGCAAACCCGACCAGAGCGGCGACGTGGAGCCGGCCGAGGGCTGGCCGGGCACGAACGCGAACTCGCCGCGCGTCGCCAGATTGCGGGCATAGGTCTGATGGATCCAGGCGTCGTCAAGTGGGAAGCCCAGGTAACCGCCCAGGCGGCTGGCGCCCAGGTAGACGGCCAGCGAGAGGAGCGCCAGCGGCAAGCCTACCCGCAGATAGGCCGAACGCGCGGACAACCCGGGGCGAGGCTCAGCGAAGGCGCTCAAGCACGTACACCGGTCGGCCGGCCGCATCCGTCACGGTCGTCCGCACTTGGAAACGCGGGTCGGAATCCGGGGCCGCGTACAGCCCGGCCAGGCCGGCCGCCACGTTGACGTCCAGCACCAGCCAGCGCGCGGCAAAACGGTCCATCGCCGCCGCCAGCGCGTCCACGTCGTCGCTGGGGATGACGATGGCGGGCCGGCCGGTGTGGTAATAAAAGGCCGGCGGGTTGTTCACGGCAACCGGAGCCGCGCGCTCGGCCGGGGCCGCCTCATCCAGCCAGCGGCCGATCTCGGCGTAGACGGCATCGGCGCGGCCAGGCAGGGCCGCCACAAAGCGCGCGCCGGTGAAAACCACCGCACCGGCCACCAACAGCCTCGTGAACACGGGCTTGGAGCGCTCCGGCCGCCAGTGTTTGAGGCGCCGAGCGACCGCATCCACCGTGGCGTCCAGCCCGACGAGCGCGGCCGTGTAGACGAAGGGCAGCAGCGCCGCGCCCGAATGAAAGTAGCCGCCGAGCGGTCCGGGGAACGTGAACGCCAGCGACATGGCCAACAACAACACCGCGCCGTAGAGGCCGGCGAGACGAAACAACTCTTGACCGCGCAGCCGCCAGGCGCCGATCAGGGCGAACGGAAACGCGATGATGCTGGCCTGCGTAGCCAGCAGCGCCTGCAGATTCGCGCCGAGCGCCTCCCCTTTGGAGCGCAGGATGGCCCCCCACCCTTGCGCCAGATAACGCGCCAACGTCAACGTCTCCGGGTGAAACGTGAACAGGTCGTTGTACTGAGTAAGCCACAGGGTCTGCGCGCCGCCCGGCGCCAACGGCACGCCCACGACCGCCATGTTACGCAGCAGCCACGGCGTCATCACCAGGAGGTAGCCGGCCAGCAGCCAGCCAGCTGGGGCGAGCGCCGGCCAGCGCCGGGGCGCGGCCACGCCGCGCGCCACCCCGAAAGCCAGGAGACACAGCCCGACCAGGACACCATCGGCGCGGGCCAGATGGGCCAGGCCAGCCAGCAGACCACTCAGAAAATGGGCGCTGGACCGTGTCCCGGGCGACTGGGCCTCCCCGGCGTAAGACAGAAAGGCTCCGGCCGCGCATAAGCCGAACAACGCAAACGAATCCGTCGTGCCCCAAAACGGAAAGTAGTAAGCGCTGAACAGCGTCAACAGCGCGGCGGCCAGCGCATGGCGACGCTCGCCGGTCGTCCGTTGGGCGACGGCGTAAGCCAGGACTGGCAGCGCCGAGGCCGCCAGCACCATCGGGATCTGCGCGGCGCGGAAGAGCCCGGCATTGCCCAGCCGGCCGCCCGCCCCGGCCTCGGCCAGGGCCATGAACGGCGCGGCGGCCAGCGAGGTCAATGGCATCCAATACAGGTGGCTGGGGGCCGGCAGCGCCTCCACGGGCGCCAGGTAATTCCAGAGATAGGGCTCGGTGAAGCCCCGGCCGCGCGCCAGCTGCCCGGCCCCGCCAAAGTAGTAGTAGGCGTCCATGTAGGCCGGCTGTGTGGTCAGCACGGCCGCGCCGGCGTTGACGGCTAAGGCCAGGGCCAG
This sequence comes from uncultured Anaerolineales bacterium, assembly GCA_937952305.1. GTDB lineage: Bacteria > Chloroflexota > Anaerolineae > Anaerolineales > UBA6663 > SpSt-583. The sequence continues at coordinate 20,582 of CALFZO010000040.1, forward strand.
CAGCGCCAGCGCATCGCGGCGCGCGCTCATGGCGCCCTCCCAAAATAAAGCAGATGCGCGCCGCCGACGGCCTCCTCGCGCCGCGCCACCCAGCCGGGCAAGGTCGTTACCGGGTAACGGCCGGACCAGATCAGCCAGAAGCCGGGCGCGTCGCCGAAGGCCTCCTGCGCGTCGGCGGCCGTCGCCTGAAAGAGCACGGTCCCCGGCCGCGGGACGTAGTCGGCGTAGTCTTCAATGCCGGCCAGGCGCAGCGGCGGCCCGGCGTAGCGCAGCTCAAACGGCACGCGGTCATATAAAGGCGAAAACAGCAGCCCGTCGCCGGGTTGCGCTACCTCGGCCACGCGCGCCGCCACCGCCGACCAGGCCACGCCGCCATACTGAAAGCCGGCCAGGGCACTGCCCGCCAGCACCAGCCCGAGCGCGGCCTGCGCGCCGCGGCGCGCGACGCCGGCCGGGAGCGCCTGGGGCGCCAGGCTGAGCAGCCCGGCCAGCGGCGGGATCAGCATGAACATGTAGCGGGCGTAGAAGAACGGGCGCTGGACGGACAAGGCCAGCCCGACCGCCAGCGGCAGCCAGAAGGCCAGCGCCAGCAGCCGCGCCAGTGGGCCGCGCTTGACGGCCGCATAACTCCCCACCAGCAGCAGCACCACTTCGACCGGCAGCAATGTCAGCATCAGCGGCCGCGGCCAGCCGCGCAGTTCCACGCCCAGCGTCAGCGTATCCAGGGCCTCCACCACGTAACGCACCGAGAGCGGCGGGATGAACTGCATCGTCGGGCCCGCCCAGCTCAACTGCGCGGCCAGAAAAGGCACGAGCGGCAGGCAGCCGGCGGCGATGGCCGCGCCGGCCGCGAGCGGCTGCCGCCACGCGCGCCGCCGCCACGCCAACACCGTCAGCGCCAGCCCGGTGGCGATCACGGTCAAACCCACCTGGTAGAGGGTATGGATGCCCAGCATGCTCGTCAGCGCCCAACCGGCCCAGTCCCGTTTGCGTCCGCGCCGCCACACCTGGAGGGCCGCCCTCAATTGCAGAGTCACCAGCGCCAGCGCCAGACCGTAAGGCCGGATCTGCCGGGCGATGAACAAGCCTTCATAGGAGAGGGCCAGGCAGCCGGCCGCTAGCAAGCCGCTGGCCGGCCCGCCGGCCATGCGCCCCAGCCTCAGCGCCGCCGCCACACTGATCACGGCGCCCAGCGCGCCGAGCGCGCGCGCGTAGAACTCCTGCCGTCCGAGCGTCGTCCACGCGCGCAGCAACAAGAAATAGAGCGGCGGCATGGTCTCGTTGCGCTGCATCGAAACCAGCGCCTCCCCCAGGCCGCCGGCGCGGAAGTGATAGAGCGAGTAAGCTTCATCGCTCCAGAAGTCGGGCGCGCCCAGACCATGCCAGAGCAGCCAGGTGGCCGCCCACAGCAGCACCACGGCCGGCGCCAGCCAGGCCCGCGAAGCGGCCGGACCGCTCGTCCGCTTCATGGCGTCACTAAACGCTGCCGCGCTTCCGTCAGCGTCGGATCAAGTTGCAGCAGCTGCCGGTAGAAATCGGCCGCGTTCTCCGGCTGGCCCAGTTCGGTGTAGAGGGCCCCCAGCGGCAGCAGGCGCCGGCCCAGAGTCGGCGTGAAGTCGATGCGCACCACCTGCGGCGCGAGGTCCAGCGGCAGGCCGCGCCGCTGAAAAACGAAGAAGGCATGCGGCGTCCACCCGTACGAGCCCCACCCCAGCGACCCGTAATCGCGAACGGCGTTGAAGACGGCCTGGTAGCGGCCGAAGGCCGCCTCGGTCTGGCCCTGGGCGTACAGCACCTCGGCCGCCAGCAGCAGGGCGTCCACCTGCTGTTCAATCTCCACCGTCTGCACCCACAGCGCCTGCTCCGTGTAACGGGCCGCCGCGGCCAGGTCGCCGCGGGCGCGCGCCACCTCGGCCAGCCCCACGTACACGCCCAGCGCCTGACGGTCCTGGCGCCATTGAGCGATCAGTTCGCGCTCAGCCTCGTCCACTTGGCCGGCGCTGATCCGGCGCCGGGCGCGCTCCTGGATGGAGAGCTCGGCCTCGGGTTGGGCGGCCAGCCAGTCCGCGCGGACGGCGCTTCGCAGCGGGGTGGCGTCCCAAAAACTTGCGTCCGCAGAGAGATGGTTGCGCTCCAGGGCCGCTGCGTAGGAGGCCCGCGCCGCCTCCGCGTCGCCGAGCGTCTCCTGGTACAAGCCCAGGTTGAGGTGAAAGACCGCGGCCCCCGGCGCCAGGTCGACCGCCGTCTGCATCTCGGCCAGCGCCTCAGCGCGACGGCCAGCCTGCCAGTAGGCGGCGGCCAGGTTGGCGTGCGGGACCGAGTAGCCGGGTTCGAGGGCTGCACCGCGCTCCAGCCGATGAATGGCCGTGTTCAAGGCTTCGGTCTCGCCCGCCTCAGCCAACCGGCTATAGGCGTAGCCGGCCTGCTCCCAGTACAACGCCAGCGCCGGGTCTGCCGCCGCCGCCTGGTCCAGGCTCTGGGCGGCCCGCGCCCAATCGCCGGCCCCGGCCGCAGCCACCGCGTCTTCAGCCAGGGCATACGCCCGCAATGAATAGATAGCCAGCGCCCCGGCGGCCAGCCCCGGCAGCACCAGCCACACCGGCTGAAAGCCGCGCGCCGGCGCCTCGGCCTTGCCAGACTCGGCCAGGACACAGGCCAGCATCACGCCGAGCGGCAACGCCACCGCCAGATAACGCGTATGATCATCCACCTGCGAGTGCGCGAGGAAACCGGCCCAGCTGGCGGCCACGGCCGCCCACCGTGCGCGGCTGGCCGGCTCGGCGGCGCCACGCGTCCGCCACAACGCCCAGGCGAGGGCGGCCAGCGCGGCGGCGGCGGCGGCGAGGCCGATCAGGCCGTTCTCGGCCGCCAAATTGAGCGGAACGCTGTGAGCGTGCAGGAACGGCCGCTGCGGCGGCACCGAGTTGGCGCGCATGAATTCGCTGGGAAAGGTGCCCGGTCCGCGCCCCCACAGCGGCGAGGCCTGAAAGGCCGCCACCGCCACGGGCCAGAACTCCTGCCGTGCCAGCAGCGCCGGCGCCTGGGTCGCGGTCCGCAGCAGCAGCGCCCGCCCCGCCAGGGCCGCCGTCCCGCCGAGCGCGAGCACCAGTGCCAACGCCAACACCACCGGGCGCGCCCGCAACTGCGCCCACACGCGCCGGATCGCGCCCTGGGCCTGCGGCGAAACCCAGCCCGCCCAGAGCACGGCCAGGACACTCAGCGCCGCCAGCAGGCCGATCTGGCCGCCGCGCGACGACGTGAACGCCTGCACCACCAGGGCGGCCGCCAGCCACCCTCCCAAGATCACGCGCATCAGCGGCCGGGTCGTCATGGCCAGGCGCGCCACGGCGAAAGGCAGCATGACGTTCACACAGGCCGCGATCAGGTTGGCGTCGCCCAGCGGCGCGTACAGGCGATAGACGAAGGCGGGCGCGTAGGTCTGCCCGGCCACCAGCGCCACCCAATTCAGGCCGGCCTGCAGCGCATCCAGCAGCCCCAGCCCGAGGACGATGCCGCCCACGATCAAGAGCGTCTTCTCGGCCAGCTCGGCCGGCCAACCAGCTCGCGCGAGGTCAAGAGCCAGATAAAAGATCAACAGGTAGCTGATCGTCTGCGCCACTGTGGGCAGACTGCGGCGCACATCCTGCGAGAGCAGCGCCGCCGCCAGCTGCGCGGCCACATACAACGCGGCCGCCCACTCCAGCCCGGTGCGCGGCAGGCGCCACTGGCCTCGGCGCCAACGCCAGACCCACCACAGCGCCGCGGCCGCCGCCAGCAGGCCGGCCGAAGCGGCCTGCGCGCCAAACGCGATCAGGCCGTTGACGGTGCCGCCCACCAGCAGCACGTACGACCACAACAGAATCAGCACGGCCTCGCGGGCCAGGTAGCCCCAGGGCTGGGCGCGCAGGGTGTTCATGGCGCGCGCCCGTACACGGCCGCGACCTCGTCGCGATACAGGACGCGCCAATCCACGCTCTCGTTCAACCGGTCGCCCAGCAGCGAGTCGGCCTCCACCAACACCAGGCGGATGCCCGCGCGGTCGAGCACGTCCGCGTAGCCGGGCCGGCCCAGAGCCACGTTCAGATACTCGCGCAGGAAGGCGTCGTCATACAAGTCCGTGCGGCCGTCGGTGTACACCGGATAGTCTGGATACAAGGCCCAGGTGAGGTAGGCGCCGTAGTTGTACGAGTTGAACATTGGGCCTGGCGGCCGCTCGCGCTGAATGTAGGCCGCCGCGTCCAGCGGCAGGAAGCGCCGCAGCGCCTGTTCGTTGACCGAGGCCGGCAGCACCGTCACGACCTTGAGCAAGGCCACGGCCGCGATCACGCTGAGGATCACCCAATTGACGGCCAGATTCCCGGCCGCTGGCGCGGGGCCCGTCTCTGGTTCCGGGGCGGGCTGCCCCACGGGCGCCCGGCTCCACTGACGGCGGGCGTCGTCCAGCAGGCCGGCCGCGCTGCGCGTGAGCAGCGGCGGCGCCACCACAGCCAGCAACGGCATGTTGCGGCCGGCCAGGAAGCCCAGGTAGGCCGTGCCCGCCACCAGCACCAGGTCGGTCACGTCCACGGGCCGGCGGCCCAGCGCCACCCCGGCGAAAGTTGCCAGCAGCAGCCACAGGAAGGGCTGCGCCTCGGTGGCGTGGAAATTGGGCGATTGCCATTCCTGAATGAAATCGCGCAGCGCGCCGATGCCCACCGTCTTGAACGGGTAGAACAGCATCTCCGGGCCGGCCGGGTTGGCCGCCACGGCCGCCGCACAGGCCAGCCCTAGGCCGATCAGCCAGAACAGGGCCGCCGGCGACTCCCGGCCCGTCGCCGGCGCGCCCGGCGCCGACCGGCGGCGCCGCAGCCAGGCGGCGGCAACTTTAAGACTCTCGCCGGCCAGGGTCAGCGCGATCAAGATGAAGCCAATGGCGAAACCGCCGTGGGCGTTGGCCCACAGCGCCATCAACGGCGGCAGCAGCCACAGCCGGTTGCGGCCCTGCCGGAACTGAAACAGCACCAGCGCAAAGGCGGCCGCCAGCACCAACGACACGAGCTGCGGCCGGGCCGACCAGTAGATGGCTGAGGCCGCCGCCGCCAGGACCAGCGCGAAGGCCCGCAGCAGGGGATGGCCGCTGCAGGCCGGATACACCAGCGCGAAGGTGAGAGTCACCAGCGCGGCCGTGAACAGGTTCAGGCCGGCGTAGCCCAGGCCCGCGAACAGGCCATACAGCGGCACCTGGACGATCCAGCCCGGGATGCGCCAGTCCGCGCCCGCCCGGGTATGCGAGAACGGATCGGTCTGCGGCACGGTGCCGTGCTCCACGATCCATTGCCCGGTGCGCAGATGCCACCAGGTGTCGGTGTCGGCCGAAACGCGCGCCGCCATGGCAAACACGGCCAGGAACAATATCGCGATGACCAGCCGGGGCAGAGTCAGCCAGCGAAACATAGTTTTCCAGGAAAGGGGTGGGCTCAATCCAGCCCGGTTATACGGCAGGCGGCCCGGCGCGGCAAGCGCCCGGCCCCGGCCTGGCGACACTATGGCCCAGGCCGGCCCGACGGGCAAGGCGGCCCTGGTTGGGGAGCCCGGGCCTCAAGGACAGCAGGCCGCGCCCAGCCCGAGTTCGTCCGGCCGCACCGGCCGCGCTAACGCGTAGAAGATCGTGAAGTCGCCGAGACGTTCTTCCTTATAGGTGACGCCCAGCGCCGCCAGGCCCGCGCGCAGCCGCTCCTCCAACGGCGGATGGCGCGTGGTGATATAGGCCGTGCGGTCGGCCGCCTCCGCCGCCGCCGTGTACGCGGGATAGCGGTCGTCGCGCGGCGTGTAACGGAAGTCCAGGTGATATGGCAGCCGCGCCGCGAAGATGAGGTCTTCGCGGCTGAGAAACGCCAGCGGAAACGTCACCCAATAATTGGCGTAACCGCGCGTCTCGCCGTGCTCGCGCAGAAAGGCCGCCACGCGCGGCAGGTCACGCATCTCCACTTGCGCCACCGGATCAAACTGGGTGGTCAGGCGCGGCGCGGCAGCGGCGCTCTGCGCGACACCCCACCAGTTGAACGCCACCAGCCCCAGGCCGAGCGCCGGCGCCAGCCAGCGGCCGACCGGCGCACGCGCGCGCAACTCCGCCAGCCAGCGCGCCGCCGCGAACGCCAGCGTCACGGCCAGCGGCAGGAAGTAACGCCCGGACGGGTCGGACCCAAACGGCGTCAGCACGAAAGCCAGCATCAGCGTAACCGCTGTGCCGCCCAGCAACCATCTTTTGGGCGCGGCGCCAACTCCACCCCGCCGCCCGGCCGTGAACAGGGCCGCGCCGTAGACGGCCACGGCCAGCGGCGCCAGCGGCAGTGCCAGCAGCGTAATGCTCCACGGCGGGCGCAGGCCGGCGGCCACGGTCGGCGCGAACAGTAGCAGGCTGGCCGCGCGCTGCGCCAGCGCCTGCGCCAGCGGCAGACCGGAGACGCCCGCGATCGCGGCGCCGCCCATCTCGGCCAGGGTCGCCGGGCCTTGCGTCAAGGTCGCCCACAGCCACGGCGCCGCGCCGGCCAACGCCGCGCCGGCCGCCAGCGCCCAGCGACCGAGCGGCGCGCGCTCGGCGGGCAGCCGCTGCCGTCCCAGCACCCAGACCCAGGCCGGCAGCGCGTAGACGCCGGTGAGCGGGAAGACCCACACGCCCAGGCCCGTCAGAAAGCCGAGGGCCGCCCACGCCGGCCACTTCCGGCCCGCGTGGGAAGCCGCCAGCCAAATCAGGTTGCCGATCAACAGCGCTTCGCCATAGCCGCCGAGCGAGGCCGTGGTGTAAACCACCAAGAGCACGGGCGGCGCCGCCAGCCACAGCGCCGTCATGTTCGCGAGCCAGCGGTCGCGATACCAGGTCAGCGCCAACGCGTACGCGCTGCTGAGGGTCGCCAAGTACAGGCCGATCTGGACGACGCGCACCGCCAGGACGCTCTCGCCGATCAACCGGAACAACCCAGCCACCAGCCACGCATCCAGGCTGCCGAGGTAGGCCTGCCCATAGAAGAACAGCGGGCGCTCGCCGGCCAGAATGTGGCGCGCCATCAAAGCCACCACGGCTTCGTCGGCGTTGAAAGGCACGGCCTCGGCGGCGAGCAGCGCGGCCCGTGCGAGCGCGCACACGACCAGCGCCGCCCACAAACCCCAGTGCCGCTGAATTGCGGCCAACGGCGTCTTCATGCCTGGGCCGCCGGGGGCGGCCGCCGGTCAGGCCGCGCCGATGCCAGCAGCGCGGCGCCCAGAGCCGCCCACAGCCACAGGATCAGGAACACCTGCGGCACGTCCGGCCAGCGCCAGACCACGGCCGGGTCCAGCGGCCAGAGCGACAGATTGGCGAAGGCCCACAGCGCCAGGCCAGGCCAGAAACACCCTCGCCAGAACGGCAGCCAGCCGACAGCCAGCAGCGTGGTCAGGCTGGCGCCGCCGGTGTAAGGCGCCGTCAACAATGACGCCGCAATCAGGAAGCCGGCCGTCAACCGCGAGAAGGCCGGCGCGCTGCGCCACACGACCCATCCCGTCGCCGCCAGGACGATCACGCTGGCCACGGCCGCGCCCCAAGGCGGAAAACCCGGCAGCACCGTCAGCGCGGTCAGGCTGATGTTGCCGGTCAGGCGCGCGATGTTGGGCGAGAACCCGGCCGGTGTGAGCAGCTTGTGCAGCCAGGGTCCGCCCAGCAGCAGCAGGCTCGGCGTCACCGCGGCCAGGCCGAGGCCCGCAGCGGTCAGCCAGCGCCGGGCTGGCCAGGTCCGCGCCACCAGCCCGGCGACGATCAGGAGCAGCAGCCAACTCTCCTGATACTTGGCTGTCGCCAGCAGGCCGCCGGCCGCCAGGCGCCACGGGTCGCGCCGCTCCAGGCCGCTCAACAACAGGAGCACGCCGGCCACCATCAGCCCGGCCAGGTTGCCCTCGGCCAGTTGGCGCAACACCCAGTACGACGTGAACAGCGCCGCCAGCAGCCAGTAGTCCAGTCGGCCGTCCGCGCGCCGCGGCACGCTGGCCACCAGCACCGCCAGCGTGAGCAGGGTCAGGGCCGCCCAGCCGGTCTTGAACGGCAGCGCCGCCAGCGGCCAGAGCAGGAGGACGGTCCACGGCGGGTTGAACACGTCCACGGCGCCATAATCCGGCCAGCCGCCCTGGACCATGGCCCAGTAGTTGTGCCAGTCATAGCCGAAGACGAGCGTGTCCAGCAGAGGCAGGCGCTCCGCCGCCCAGAGCAGCGCAGCGGCCGCCGCCGCCAGCAGGACCAGGGCCAGGGCGCGTTCCCGCCAGGCAGCGGCGCCGGCGTGTTTCATTCGTAACGCCGCCAGCCCAGCCATTGCCGGCCGAATTCCCACAGAAAACGCGGGTTGTAGATGAAATAGCGGCGCCACAGGCGGCGCGGCTCGTTGGCCAGCCGGAAGAGCCATTCCAGGCCGGCGCCCTGCATCCAGAGCGGCGCCTGGCGCTGGCGGCCAGTGAAGAAATCAAAGGCCGCGCCGACCCCAATCAACACAGGCGCCCGCAGGCGAGGCCGATAGCGGCGCATCCACAGGTCCTGCTTGGGCGAGCCCAGACCCACCCACACCACCTGCGCGCCAGACTCGTCGATCGCGGCCAGCATGGCGTGCTCTTCGGCCGGGGACAGCTCGCGAAATGGCGGGCAGTAGCTGCCGGCCACCGGCAGACCCGGACAGCGGCGCTGCAGTTCAGCCGTCAGCGCTTCCGCCACGCCCGGCGCGCCGCCGAGATAGTATTGGCGATAGCCGCGCTTGGCCGAACGCGCGCTTACCGCCAACATCAGGTCCGGCCCGTACACGCGCCCCACGGCGCGCGCGCCCAGCGCCCGCAGCGCCCAGACCACGGGCATGCCATCCGGCGTCACCCAGTCCGCGCCGTTGAGGGCGGCGCGCACCTCGGCGCGCTCGTGGCCCTGCATCAGCGTGTAGACGGGACACGTGCTGACGTAGACCGGCCGGCCGGCCGCCACCGCCGCGTCTATTTCGTCCACGGCTGAGTCCAGCGTGAAGGCGCTGACGCGCACGCCGAGCACGTTGATCCGCGCGCTCACAGCCCGCCCTCGATCACGCGCCGATACACAACTTCGGTCGCCTCGGCCAGCTTCGGCCAGGTGTAGCGCTCCGCCACCTTGCGCCGTCCGGCCTCGCCCAACCGAGCCCGCAAGCCGGCGTCGTCCAGGAGCCGCAGCAAACGCTCGGCCAGAGGGCCGGCCTGCGGCGGTGTCAGGAAGCCGTCCTGCCCATCGTCGATCACGGCCCGCACCGCCGGGATGTCGGCGCCGACCACCGGCTTGCCCAGGCTCCAGGCCTCGGTGTACACGCCGCCAAAACTCTCCTGCGTCGACGGCAGGCAGACGACATCGCAGGCGGCGTATGCGTCCGTCTTGGTCTGCACCGCCACCATATCCAGCTCGCTCACGCGCTCGTCGGTGACGGCCGCGAACAGGCGGCGCGAGTAAGGCGTGCGCGGCCCCAGGAACACGAAGCGCGTCTCCGGCCGCCGCTGCCAGACCAGGCGCGCGGCCTCCAGCAGGACGGCCAGCCCTTTGTAGGCATACTTCTGCCCGACAAAGAGCACCAGCGGCGCGGCCTCCAAACGCAGCGCCTCGCGAAAGCGGGCGCCGTCGCCGTGTTCGGCCAGGGCCGGCCCCATGCCGGTGACGAAGACCCGGCGCTCGTCGACGCCCAGCGACACCAGGACGCGCCGCTCGGCCTGCGTCAGCGCGATCACGGCGTCGGCGTCGCGATACAGGCGCTGGTAGTGACGATGCAGCCAGCCGCCCCAGCGCGGGTGGTGGACGGGCGTCAGCACGAACGGCACGCCGCGCCGCCGGGCCGTCTGCAGCGAGGCGTAGCTCAGGCCTTCGCGCCCGATCCGGCAGTTGTGGACCACCTCGGCGGCAGCCGCATAGGGCGCCAGTTCGCCGGCTAGCGCCGCGGCGATGCGCGGCAGCGCCCAATCCTGCAGCGGGTAGTAGCCCCACACCCAGGGCCGCAGCCGGCGGCGCGTCGCCGCGTCCAACGTCAGGCGATGCACCGGCACGCCTTCATACTCATAGTCGCGCGCTGCGGCCGGCGCATTGAGTGTGGTGCCCAGGAGCCAGTCGGTGCGCGGCTGGTCCCAGTGCGCCACCACCTGGACGACGTGCCGGCCCAGCAGCTGCCGCGCCAGTTGGTGCATCAGCAGCTGCGCGCCGCCCATAAACGGCGGATAGGCGGTGAGCGTGAAGAGCACGTTCATGCTAATTCTTGGTAGAGGTCGGCGTAGGCGGCGGCGACGTGACCCCAGGTCCGGCCGGACGCCGTCCGCACCGCCTGCGCGGCCATGATCTGCAAGCGGTCCGCGGCAACGGTGAGCGCCCGCTCCGCGACCTCCGCCGCCGAGTCGACAATGAAGCCGTCCGCGCCGTCGGCGATGGCGGTGGCCGCGCCGCCGAAGCGCGTCACCACCGGCACGCAGCCGGCCGCCATCGCCTCCAGCAGGACCAACGGATAACCCTCCGCTGTGGAGTCCAGCACAAGGCAATCGGAGAGGCCATAAGCTGCCGGCAGCCGTTCGTCATCGTCGAAGATGTGGACCCGGCCCGGCATCGCCGCGGCCAGGGCGCGCACCGGCGCCGCGCCGGCCGGATCGCGCCCGAAGGCCAACAGCGCCCAGTCGGCGGCGGGCCGCGCGCCGAGCGCGCGCAGGAGGCGCACCAGGCCTTTGCCCACGAAGTCGTGCCCGACGAAGAGCAGCCAGCGCCGGTCACCGTCCACCTCCGGGAAGAGGCGCTGCCTGTGCGCGGCCAGGTCAGCGCGCAGGCCCGGCGTGTAGCGCGCCGTATCTACCCCTGGCGCGATAACGTGGAAGTGGCCGGGGCGGCGCAGTGCCAAGGCCTCCTCGACGAAGGCGCGGTTCTCGCTCGAGACGAAGACTACGTGCCGGGCCAGACGCAGGCAGCGCTGCTCCAAGGCCGACAACGCCCGTGACTGCAGTTCCTGGGTCGGCGTTCGCGCCCGGTCGGAGCGTTCGGCCGCGCGCCGCGTGTACTCGCTGTAGAGACCGTGCGCCGTGAAGACGTCGGGGGCCGCCAACAGGACATTGTGGGCGTGCACGATGACCGGCGACCGCGCGCTCCGTGCCAGCCATCCGGCATAGATCGCGAAGCGCCACTGGTTCAGGCCCCAGATCGAGCGCCAGGGTGAGTACCCATCTCGGCGCACCTCGGCCGGCAGCGTCAGGTTGGGCGAGCCGGCTACCCGCAGCGGGAACTGGCCCCGATCCACCTGCGCCGCCACCAGGCGCTCCACGTACCGGGCGACGCCGCCGCTGTCCGAATTCAAGAAATGCCAGACCGGCTTCACGCCCGCGTCTCCCACCGGGCATAGACGGCCAGCGTCTGCCGCACCATCCCAGCGACCGTGTACGTCGAACGGGCGTGTTCCCACGCCGGCTCGATCAGCGCCTGGCCGGCCTCCGGAGCGGCCCGCAAGGCGTTCACCAGACCGGCGACATCGTCCGGCTCGAAGAGCAGACCGTATCGGCCCTGACCAAGGACTTCGGGGATCGCGCCGGCGCGGCTGCCCACGATCGGCACGCGCCGCAGCATCGCCTCGACCAGCACCAGCCCCAAACCCTCCCAGCGAGACGGAAGGCAGAACACGTCGAAGGCCGGCATCAGGGCCGCCGCCTCCGGGCGATAGCCCAAGAAGCGCACATTGTCCAGCCCGGCCGCCTGTTGTTCCAGGGCGCCGCGCAGTTCGCCGCCGCCGATCAGCACGCACACCATCTCCGGCAGTTGGGCCATGGCCGCCAGCAGCACCCCCAGGTTCTTCTGGGCCGTCAACCGGCCGACAAACCCGACGATGCGGCGATCCGCCGGCAACCCCAGACGCGCCCGCAGCTCGGCCCGCGCCTCCACCCGCGCCGGTTCCGGCACACCGTACGGGACCACGGTCACTTTTTCAGCCAGCACGCGTTCGCGCTCCACCAGATGGCGGCGCACGGCTTCGGAAATGGCGATGTAGTGCGTCGTCAGCCGGTCGAGGAACGTCAACAGCAGACGCCACTTGAGCCGCAAGTGGCCGGGCTCGTCGTTGTGGACAGTGGCGATGACGATGCGCCCGCCGGCCAGGCGCGCCGCCAGCTTGCCCATGCCGTCGGCGTCGTCCAGATGAGTGTGCACAATCCAATCGCGCCGGGCGCGCAAGTGGCCGGTCAGCGCCGCCAGGCAGGCCGGGTCCGGAAAACGCCGGTAGCGGAAGGCCGTAACCGCGATCCCCGCCGCTTGCAGTTCGCGCGTCTTGGCCGCTATGGCCGGGCCGTCGTTCCGCACCAGCAGCGCCAACTCCACCCGCCAGCCGGCCGCGGCCAGGGCCGGCAGCAAGATAAACAGGTGGCTCTCAGCCCCGCTGAAAGTGGCCCGGCCGGAAATTTCGTCCAGGGTAATCAGATGGATGACGCTGCGCATCAAGCCACCAGGTGCGCCATCGTCGCGGCCACGGTTTGGCCGAAGTCGAAGTGGCGGCTGCGCGCCTTGGCGCCGGCGGCCAGCGTCAGGCGCAGGTCTTCGTCGGCTTGCAGGCGTTCCAGCGCCTGCCGCAGCGCGCCCACCTCCCCGTAGGGCACCAGCAGCCCGCTGCGCCCCGGCTCGATCACCTCCGGATTGCCGCCTCGGTCGGAGGCCACGCACGGCACGGCGGCCGCACAGGCTTCCAGCAAAGTGTGCGACAGGCCCTCGTACTCGGACGGCAAGGCCAGCACATGAGCCTCGGCCAGGCGGGCCAGCACGCCGTTCTTGGCCAGCGGGCCGCAGAACTCAACCGGCGCTTCCAGTTGCCCGGCCAGGGCGCGCAGCGCCGGCTCGTCCGGCCCATCGCCCGCGATCACCAAGCGCGCGCCGCGCATGGCGGCCACAGCCGCCAACAAATGCTCGACGCCCTTCCAGTTCACCAGACGCCCGACGTACAGGATGTTGAAGACGCCGCCCACCCGCTGGCGCGGCGCCAACGCCGCGTAGTCTTCCAGCGTCACGCCGTTGGAGACGACAAACACCTGCTCGGCCGGGACCCCCCACCCCGTCACCAGGCGCCGGAGATACTGACTGGGGACGAGCACGCGCCGCGCGTGGCGCGCGAACGCCTGCCGCCGCCGGATCCAGCTCCGCACGGTCGAATCACTGTCGGGCGCCTGCTGGAACGCGTCCACCGACAGTTTGGTCAACGCGCGCAGGCGGGCTCGCTCCCAGGCCAGATCCCCCACGACCTTAAGCACGTACGGTCGGCCCGTCAGTCGGCAGGCCAGCTCGGTCTGCGCCTCCAGGCCGTTGGAGAAGACCACGTCATGGCGCAGTGCCTGCGCGGCGATCACCCCGGCCACTTGCAGGGCCGCCCCGCGGCCCGCCTGGCGCGGCAGGCGCCAGACCTGGAACAGGCCGTTTGAACCCGCGTTGACTGCCCGCCGTTCGGCGCGGCAGATCACGCCGACGCGGTGCCCGGCCGCCGCCAGCGCGTCCGCCAACGCGGCCATGAACGTCGCCGGTCCGCCGATATCGGGCGGGAAGATGTCAGTGATCAGCAGGACGCGTTTCATGGGCCAGGGTCAGACCCGGCATGTAGCCGGAGAAGCGCCGGTGCTCGAGCCGCGCCACGATCGGATAAAGCACAACGTAGTGCGCCAGATAGCCGGCCGCGGCCACGGCCGCGTTGGGGCCGAGCCAGGCAAAACCGCCGATGGTCACGGCGTATTGGGCAGCCACCGCCAGCAGGTTGACGGCCGTAAAACGGCCGAGTTGGCCGGTATGGATCAGGAACGGCCACAACCACAGGTGCACGCCGGCGACGAAGACGAACGGCAAGGTCAACAGCAGGATCGGCCATTCGCCCTGCGCAAACTTGCCGGCGAAGACCAGATCTAGAGCCGGCCGCAGCAACACCGCTTCGCCGACGACCAGCCCAGCCGTGAGGAAAGCGCTGCCGCCCAGCAGCCGCGTCGCCAGGCGCCGGTAGGATCGCGGGTCTTTCTGGCTGAGGAGTTCCAGGAAGCGGACCTGGTACACCTGATTCAGCGCGTCGAACAGCACGTACAAGGCGTCGGTCAACTGGCGCGCCAGCTTGTACAGGCCGGTCACCCGGTCGTCGGCCAGCAGGCCCACCAGCAAAGTATCGGCGGCCCGGTGAAAGAGCTTGCCGTAGCCCAGGACGTTGCCGAAGAAAAGGAAGCGCGCCCCGCGCTGGTAGTGCAGCCAGGCGCGGCCAAGCCCGCGGCTCAACATTGGCAGCCGATCGTGGACTACCCACAGGTAGAGGCTCAACGCGCCGGTGCCGACGAGCGCCAAAGCGGCGCTGGCCAACCCGCCGCGATAGTAGCCGCCCAAGTCCGGCGCCGGCAGGAAGGCGGCCAGGAAAACCGCCAACGCGCAGAACTGGATGGCGAGGCGCGCCGTGCCCACAAAGTAGAAACGCCCGGAAAAACGCTGCAGAAACGTGAGGGTGTTGGCCAGGTTGCCGGCGCCCAGCACCAGCGCCTGCGCCAGCAGCCACCAACCCTGCACCGGCGCGGCGGTAAACCAACCCACCGTCAGCCACGCCGCCAGGACGCCCAACGCGCCCAGTAGGAGCGAGATCAGGCCGTTGCCCAGCACGCAAAGCGCAACCACGCTGGCGCGGAAGGCGCGCAGCGCCGAGGCTTCCAAGCCGTCGGTCTGGTAATACAGGCGCGCCGCCAGATCGGTCAGGCGCACGTCCAGGAAGTTGAGCACCGTGGTATTCACGCCCGCGATGACGGCGCTGACGCCGAGCAGCTCCGGCCCGAGGGCGCGCGCCACGACCACCCCGCGCACAAACGCCAACGCGCTGCCGGCGACGTTGATCAGCGCCAGGAAGCGCGTCGGCGTCACCAACTCAGCGGGTCGCCAGCGCATGCAGCTGCTCCAGCACCCGGCCAGTGTACCCAGGCAGATCGTGGCGACCCACGACCAGACCCCGCAGCGCCTCGGGCTGAGCCGGGTGCGCCAGCGCCTGCCGCACCTGCCGCGCAATCGCCTCGGGCCGCTCGTCGTCGATCAACAGGCCTGGGTAAGCCGCCAGCAGTTCGCGAAAGGCCGGATTGCTGGTGAGCACCGGGCAGCCACAGGCCAGGGCCTCCAGCACAGTCTTGTCCATGCTGTTGGTCTGGCTGACGTTCAGGTGCAAGGCCGCCGTGTCGTAGCAGGCCGGCAGAGCCGTCAGCGGCACCGGCCCCACAAAGTCCACCGGGAGCGAGCGCGCCTCCGCCTGGCGGCGCAGCGCGGCCGCATAATGCTGGTCGTCGTCCGTGAGCGCCGCGCCGACGACGCGCAGCCGGCGGCCATCACCGCGCAAATGCTCCAAGACCTCCAGCAGCAGGTCCAGGCGTTTGCGGCGGGTCAGGCGCCCGACCGTGATCAGGTCACGGCGCTCGCCGCCGCCGCGCAGATTAAACAGGTCCGTGTCCACGCCCTGGCCGATGTAGCACACCTTGCGCGAGTTCAGGCGAAAGCCCTCCGGCGAGGAACTGACCACGCCGTCCACGCAGGCGTGCGCCAGGCGCAGGTGCCAGTTGACGGCGCCATGCGCGTACCACAACAGCACCGGCAGCCGCCATGCCCGAAACACCGGCCAGAGCCGATAAGCGTAGCGATGGGCCATGTGCAGGAAGACGGCCTGGACCTGACCCTGCCGGCAGACGCGCCAGGCCTGGCGCAGTCGGGCCAAGCGGCCGTTCTCCAGCGGCTCGACGCGCACGTTCTCAGGCAGCGGGCAGGGACCCAGCCGCTCAGCCAGTACCCACACCTGGGCGCAGTGCCGCGCCAGCTCGCGCACAACGCGCGCCTGCCAGGCCAGCGCCGGCGCGGCGTCGTCCATCGCGTAGTTGATGACGAGCAGCCTCATGGCGCGGCGGCTGAAGCCGGCTTGGTGATCTCGAACAGCACGGTGTACGTGCGCAGCGCTGCCGGCAAGGGCAAGCGCGCCAACAGGCGTCGGCCTGGCCCATAACCCGCCAGAAGATCGAATTCCTGCACACTGCACTGCGCGCGGGCGGCGATGCCGCGCACGCAGGCCCCGATCTGACGGTAACTCGTCAGCCAGCGATGGCGGTCGCCCTGGTGGTCCGGCAGCAAGGCATACTTGGCGGAGAGTTGTCCGTAGCGCAGGAAATGCAGCCGAAAAGTCAATTCGGTCATGTTCGGCAGTGAAATGAACACCTTCCGGCGCGCGATCCGCAGCAGCTCTTGGAGCGCCTGGTGCAGCCCCTCCACGTGCTCCAAAACATCCAGGGCCACCACCACGTCAAAGGCTTGGTCGGCCGCCGGCAGTGGGCGCTCGAGATCCCAGGTGAAGTCATGACCCGGCCCGAGGTCGGTGGAGAAGTATTCCAACTGGCTGCCGGCCAGATACTGGCGCAAGACGCGGTCGCGGGCCCCGACATCCACCAGCCGTCCGGCCAGCCCGGCCGTGCGCCGGGCTACCAGCGCGTACTTGGTCTCGTGGACCAACACCGGCCGGGTCACACGCGCCTCAGTTGATAGAGGCAGCGGCTGGTAAAGGCTCCGCCGCTGACCAAGCCGCGGGTCGCGGCCGGCCGAACGAGCCATCCCCAGCCGCGCGGGTATTCCAGCTCCTCCACCAGAGCCTGCCAGTGCAGTCCGGCCCGCCGGGCATTTTCGGCCACGAACCGGTTCATCTCCGGGTAGACTGTCAGCCAGCGATGCCGGTCACCCTGATGTTCAGGCAGCAGATCATACTTGCCGGTGTTAAGGTGTCCCCGCCAGAAGAAGGACCAGCGGCGCGGCCAAGCCGCCAGATTGGGGAGCGACAGCAGCACGCTCCGGCGCGCCAGCCGCGCTAATTCATGAAAGGCCTGATGGATGTGTTCGACGTGCTCGAGCACGTCCAAAGCGACCACGTAGTCGAAGCTGTGATCTGGCAGGGGCAAGGGCTGTTCGAGATCCAGGGCGAAGTCGTGCCCGCCGCCCAGGTCGGCCGAGGCATAGGCCAGGCCGGGCGCCGTGGTCAACAGTCGGCCAAGGACCCGATCGCGCGCGCCGATGTCCAGGAGACTTCCGGAACAAGCCCGCAGCCAGCCCGCTACGACCTGGTATTTGCTTTCAGTCGTGAACCAGCGCGTCTGGGGGCCGGTCGCCGCCGAAGAGGCCGTCATGGCAGACTCCGTTTGCGCGCGGAAATGAAGTAACCCAGCGGCAAATCCATCTCGGCCTCGGCCGGACGCCGGCGCATCCCCTCACGCAGGACGACCAGCAGCAACACGGCCGCCTTGAGCAGCCAGCGCAGAGGGCCGGGGAAGAAGAACTCCACTAATGAGAACCCGCCGCTCAGGCGGCCGAAGGCCAGCGGCTCAACCTGGATCGTGTCGCGCTGGAAGCCGGCCTCGGTCAGCAGGGCGATCCAGGCCGAGGCGGTGTGGCGGTGATAATCGTAGGGCGAACCGTGGACGCGGTACAGGAACGGCACCACCAGATAGACGTGCGCGCCCGGCTTGAGGACGCGCCCGATCTCGCCCAGCGCCACCCGGTCCTGTTCAACGTGCTCCAGGGTGTTGAGCGAGATGACGGTGTCGTAGCGGTCGGATGGGATCGGCAGCGGCTGGTTCAGGTCGGCCAGGTAGGTCGGCTGCATGGTCGGGTCGAGGTTGACGGTCTCCACCTGGCCGGTGACGCGCATCCGGTTGAGGTAGCTGTTGCGCACGCCGCCGCCGACATCCAGCACCAACCCAGACAGCTCGAGCCCGGTGATACGTTCATACTCCAGGCTGCGCAGCAGGCTGAACTCCGTGGTGGCGAGCCGGCGCCAGCGCGCCAGCGATGGTCTGCGGGCCGGCAGGATCATGGGCGGGCCTCGGCCGCGGCGATCAGGAAATCCACCCAGGCGGCGGCCAGGCGCTGCGGGTCGAAGCGGTCCACGGCGCGGCGGCGCGCCGCTGCGCCCAGCCGGCCGCGCAAGTCCGCGTCGCGGAGCAGCCGGACGACCGACGCGGCCAGGCCGGCCTCGTCACCGGGTGCATGCAGGTAACCGGTCTCGCCCTCCACGATGATGTCCTCCACCCCGGTCAGCCGCGGCGCCACCACCGGCCGGCCGGCCAAACCGGCTTCCACCACCACCCGTCCGAACCCTTCATAGTGCGACGTCAGCAGGAAGACCGCCGCGCGCGCATACACACCCGGCAGTTCCGCATACGGGACGGCTCCGCGCTGGCGCAGCCGCTGGCCCAGACCCAATTCGTCGGCCGCCGCTTGCAGTTCGCGGCGCAGCGGCCCGTCGCCCACCCACTCGAATTCGGCCTCCGGCACCTGAGCCGCCACGCGCTGGGCCACGCGCAGCCAGCTCCGCAGGTTTTTGGCCGCCACCAGCCGGCCGACGAACAGGACCTGGGCCGTTGCGGGCGGAGGGCCAGCGATTGTCGGCGGCTGCGTGACCGGCACCGGGATGACGGCGACCGACGTGTGGCGGCCTTCCGCCAACAGCCGCGCCTTGAGCCGTTCTCCCACCACGCGCACGGCGCTGAGTCGGCGCAGCAGCCGCAGACCCAACGCCAGCCGCTGGCGGCCAATCCAGCCCGGCCCCAGGTTTTCGGCCACAGCCTCCGGCGCGAACAGGTCAAAGTGCACCTGCCCGACGACGGGCACGCGCCGCAGCCAGCCTGCCAGCAACGCGCACCAAGCCTCATAGAAGATGGTCTGCGTCGCGATAACGTCGGGTTTGGCCCCGAATAAGAGGCCGCTCAGCAGGCGCAGCCAGCGCACCGGCCCGCGGCCGGTGATGGGATGAAAGCGCACCTGGCCGATCGTAAACTCCCGCGCTTGGGGGTCGTCCGTGAAGGCCAGGAACGTCATACGGCTGCCTGGCCGCTGCCGCTCCAGCCAGCTCCCGTAAAGGACCTGGCGCTCACGCGTGTCGGACGGCGCCTCGCGGACAAAAACGCTGGCGTCGTAGCTGATCTGGACGATATGCACGCTGCGGCCACCGCCCGGGCTAACGCCGGAAAGGGACGGGTCAAGGACTCGTCGTCTGCCCGCGGTACCAGTCCACGGTCCGGCGCAGCCCGTCTTCAAAGCTGGTGCGCGAGCGGAAGCCAAAGGCCTGCTCGGCGCGCGAGGTGTCCAGCTTGCGGCGCGGCTGGCCGTTGGGCTTGCCGGTGTCCCAGACGATCCGGCCGGTGAAGCCGGTGACCCGGGCAATCGTGGTCACGAGGTCCCGGATGCTGATCTCGAAGGCGCTGCCGACGTTGACGGGATCGCTGGCGTCATAGCGCTCGGCCGCCAGCAGGATGCCCTCGGCCGCGTCCTCGACGTACAGGAATTCGCGCGTCGGCGAGCCATCGCCCCAGACCTCGATTTCGGCGTCGCCGCGCGCCTGCGCGTCCACACACTTCTTGATCAGGGCCGGGATGACGTGCGAGCTGTCTGGGTCGAAGTTGTCGCCGGGGCCGTACAGGTTAACGGGCAGCAGAAAGATCGAGTTGAAGTTGTGCTGCTGACGGTAGGCTTGCGACTGGACGAGCAGCATCTTCTTGGCCAGGCCGTACGGCGCATTGGTCTCCTCCGGATAGCCGTTCCAGAGGTCATCTTCGCGGAACGGCACCGGCGTGAACTTGGGATAGGCGCAGACGGTGCCGATGGCCACGAATTTCTCGACGCCGCCCGCCCAGGCCTCGTGCAGCAGCTGGGCGCCCATCATGAGGTTGTCGTAGAAGAATTCGGCCGGGTGCGCGCGGTTGGCGCCGATGCCGCCGACGTGGCCGGCGGCGTGGACGATCAGATGCGGGCGGGCCTCGGCCAGGAGGCGGCGGATGTTGGCGGCCTGGCGCAGGTCGTAGTCCGCCTGGCGCGGCGCGGTCACCGCGCGGCAGCCCAGCGCCTGCAGACGCGCCACCAGATGCCGCCCGAGAAAGCCGGCGCCGCCGGTCACCACCACTCGTTTCTGAGACCAATCGAATGCGCTCACGCTGTAGTCCTCGCTGTTTGATGGACGGCGGGCGTCAGTAGGCACCCTGCCGCCGAATGACGGCGCCGATCGTCTTCCAGAGGATAACCAGGTCCAGCCACAATGAGTAGTTGCGGATGTAATACAGGTCGAGATGCGTGTTCAAGTGCATGGGCAGATCACCCCGGCCGTTCACCTGCCACCAGCCCGTCATGCCGGGCAGCACGGCCAGGCGCTGGCGCTGCCAGGGCTCATAGGCCTCCACGATAAACTGCTGTTCCGGGCGCGGCCCCACCAGGCTCATCTCACCCTTGAGCACGTTCAACAACTGCGGCAGCTCGTCCAGGCTGGTCCGGCGCAGAAAGCGGCCCAGGCGGGTGACGCGCGCATCGTCCGGGTGTTTGTGCACCGGCCGGCCGGCCGTGTCCAGGCGCGGCGCCGGCCGGCGGGTCTCGGCGTCGGGCACCATCGTCCGGAACTTGTACATCTCGAACAGGCGCCCGTTCTCGCCCACCCGCCGCTGTTTGAAGAGCACCGGGCCGGGCGAGTCCAGCCGGATGAGCAGCGCGATCAACAACAGCAGCGGCGCGCCGACCACGAGCAGCGCCAGCGTGACCACCAGGTCAAACAGGCGCTTGACACCCCAATCCAGGCCGGACAGGCGCGGTTCGCGCAGGCCGATGAGCGGGATGTCGCTGAGCATCTCCACCGACGACTGGACGAAGACCAGGCGGAAGTAATCGGGCACCAGCCGGACGCGCACCGGCTCCGCCAGCAGCGCCGCCTCCAGCCGCTCCACTTCGGCGTAGCGTTCGAACGGCAGGGCCACGATCACCTCGTCCACGCCATGCCCGCGCACCAGGTCGGCCACCGCCTCCAGGGCGCCCAGGCGCGGCAGGCCCGGGTCCGCGTCGTCGTCCGGGCTAGGCGTGTCGGCGCGCCCGACGATATGGACGGTATCGCGCAGCCGGTCGCGCAGGGCGCGGGCCACATTCGCCGCGGCCGACGCGGACCCGATCAGCAGCACGCGGATCAGCGCCCGGCCGCGCCGGCGCGCGGAGCGCAGCCACAGCCCCACCCCCAGGCGGAGCGTCGTCAGCGCCGCCAGCTGCCCGCCGAAAAAGTAGATCACCAGCAGGCGCGGGACATCCCGGAACGAGAAGTACAGGAAGCCCGCAAAGACGAAGGTGGCCACAGCCAGCGCCCGGACCAGGCCGGCGGCGTGGCCGGCCGGCGAGGCCCCGCGGCGGACGTCGTATACACCCAGCACCCAGAACGTCACGGGGAAGATCAGGCCGACGGCGAGATGGAGATAAGGGTTGAGCCAGGAGACGGTCACGTCCAGCGCCTGGCCGAAAGGCAGGAAACGGCGCAGACCGTCGGCGGCCAGCAGCGCGAGCTGCGTGACCACGGCATCGGCGACCACCAGGAAAACGGCTAAGCGGCGCAGCCGAGCGAACATACGGGCGGATTATAGTCAAGACAAGAGGGCTGGGTCAATTCGGGTTGGTGAGCGCCCTGCTAACTTGCCCAGCGACCGGCAAAAAAGCAGGCCGCCCGATCCGGGGCGGCCTGCGGCAGGGCGTCAGTCGCGCAGATAGTCGCGCAGCTTGCGGCGGTGGGTGGGATGCCGCAGGCGGCTGAGCGCCTGGGCCTCGATCTGGCGCACGCGCTCACGGGTGACCCCCATCTTCTTGCCCACTTCCTCCAGCGTGTAGCTCTCGCCGTCCAGCAGGCCGTAGCGCAGCTGCAGGATGCGCACCTCGCGCGGCGGCAGGCCGTTGAGCACTTCCTGGATCTGCTCGCGCAGCAGGTTGTGGGTGGCGATCTCCACCGGCTCCGGCGAATCTTCATCTTCAATGAAGTCGCCCAGCACCGAGTCTTCCTCTTCGTCGGTGGGCGTCTCCAGCGACAGCGGCCGGCGCGCGATCTGGATGATCGACTCGACCTTCTTGGGCGTCACCTTCAGGGCGTCGCCCAGCTCCTCGATGCTGGGCTCGCGGCCCAGTTCCTGGGTGAGCTGATGCGAGACGCGCAGCATCTTGTTGATCTGGTCGCCCATGTGCACGGGCACGCGGATGGTGCGGCCCTGGTCGGCGATGGCGCGCGTGACGGCCTGGCGGATCCACCAGGTGGCATAGGTGCTGAACTTGTGGCCGCGGTGATAATCGAACTTCTTGGCGGCCCGGATCAGGCCGATGTTGCCCTCCTGGATCAGGTCCAGGAACGGCACGCCGCGGCCGATGTATTTCTTGGCGACGCTGATGACGAGACGCGAGTTGGCCGTGATCAGGTGCTCGCGGGCGGCCATGCCGTCCGAGATGATCAGGTCCAGCTCTTTGCGCTTCTTGGGCGGGACGTTGCCCTTGGCCAGGCGCTCGCGCCCGAACTTGGCCTTCTCGATGCGCTTGGCCAGCGACACTTCCTCGGCCGCCGTCAGCAGCGGGACGCGCCCGATCTCCTTGAGGTACAGGCCGATGGTGTCGTCGGCGTCGATGGCCGAGAGATACGAGTCGTCTTCCTCGACCTCACGCACCAGGTCGGACTCGAGCTCGGCCTCGGTCTCCTCCATCTCCTCGTCCGACGGCTCTTCGACGTCGACGCTGTCCAGCACTTCGATGCTGGCCGCCAGGAGCGCGGCGTGGGCCTCGTCCAGTTGGTCGATATCGCGCTCGGCCTCGGGGAAGAACTTGAGGATATCGTCGTAGGTGACGAAGCCCTTCTGCTTGCCCAGATCCAGCAGCTGCTGGATGGCCGTGTACTCTTCCTCACCCCCGAATTCCTCCAGGGCGGCCGGCGAGACCGACTTCATCTCGTCGTCCTGAGAGAGTTCGGCCAGCAGCGAGTTGGGCTCGTACAGCAGATCGCTCTTGCGCTGTTTTACGGGCTTAACGGGCTTGGCAAGCCGGTCCGGCCGGCGCACTTCCAGGGCGGCTGGCTTTGGCTTGATTGGTTGAGATTTCGTCTGTGTATTCTTTTTCGGGTCTGCCATAGTCAAGTTAGAGAATATCTCCGATTTTAGAAAGACGCAACTCGCCAATACACAAGAAAAAACGGGCCGAACGAGGCATTTGCACCCGTCCGGCCCGCAATGGTCACTCTTTCTGTCAAGGAGACGGTGTCAGAGTCGGGTCGAGGGGTAAGAGTGTAGCTTCCAGGGTCGGCGTGGCCGTCGGCTGCAGGTAAGGCGGCTGGTCGAGCCAACCGAAAATCGTGCTCAGGCTCACGCCGCTGACGACGGAGACCTGGGCTAGCCCTTCTTGCTGAACATAATACGAGTCGCCGGTTGGCGTTTTATCGCCGATGAAGGCGCGCAACAGCCGCCCATCGACGAGCGCGACCTCGATCACATAAGTCGGGCTGAGGACGCCAAAGCCCTCCAGGCCCGTGCCGGGCGTGAACTGGGACTGGTAGGTCAGGGTCGCCAGCGTGGCGACATTGCTGGCGGCGGCCAGTTGGTCGGCCGGCTTGGACTCCGGCTCGGTGACGCCCCAGCTGGCGGCGGCCTCGGCGCGCCCGAAGGCCACGCTGCGCGCCTGCGTGCGATCCTCGACGCGCACGCTCAAGACCTGGTCGCCGGTCAGGGCGCCCCAGAGCGGGCCGCTCGTGACCGCGCCGGCCGTGGGCGTGGCGTTCAGCTTGGCTTCGTCAGCCGGGCGCTGGACGACCAGCACATAGACCAGCAGCGCCGCAAAGATGACGACTAAGGCAATCGTCGAGTTCCGGTTCATAGCCCTTCACCCAGGTCCCGGCCCGCCTCAGACGTGGCGCCGGCGGATGAACCACACCACCCCGCCCAGGACCACCACGGCCAGGGGCATGGCGATAACGGTAACAAAGAAGATCGTGTTGGCGGTGAGCGCGTCCAGCAGCTGCAACGTGCGCTCCGTCGGCACTTTGGCCACCAGGCTGATCAGAGTCTCGTCCAGCGTCGCCCAGTTGAGGGCGTTCACCACCAGGTTGGCGTTGGCGCCCTGGCTGGCGGCGCCGTTGCCGGCGAAGTCCGAGTCACCGAAGATCACCACGCGCGCCTTGGTCGTGCTGTTGGCGGCGGCCACCGCCAGGGTCAGCGGGCCGGCCGGGTCGCCGGCGCCCGCCACCGGGCCGGCGTCCGAGTTGAGGCTGTCGATTTCGGTCTCACCCCAGGACCCGGCCGCCGTCTTAACCAGCGGCGTGAGGGTCAGACTGGTGTTGGTCGTCGTGATTTCGAGACTGCGCGCCACCGGAAAAACCGTGGAGATATTCTGCAGGCGGTCGGTGATCGGGTGAGACTCGTAGCCCGCGTTCAGCGGAAAGAGCGGCTGGTTCGGGAAGCTGTTGGCAAAGTCCACGACCACGTCATTGCGGGCCGTGATCGACCAGGCCGTCTGCAAGTATTCGGCCAGCGGGTCGGCCACGGTCTCACCCGGGGCCTGGGTCTGGGCCGGCGGGTCAAGCAAGGCCATCAGGGCCGAGTTGGGCTGCTGCAGATAGCGGCCCAGCGTGTCCACCTCGGCCTGGCTGAGCGGCTGCAGCGGGCCGACGATCACCACCGCCCGGGCATCCGCCGGGACGGTATCGGTCACCTGCAGGTTG
The DNA here is from genome assembly GCA_937952305.1 of uncultured Anaerolineales bacterium. GTDB lineage: Bacteria > Chloroflexota > Anaerolineae > Anaerolineales > UBA6663 > SpSt-583. The sequence goes on from CALFZO010000040.1 coordinate 45,094, forward strand.
AGGGTCTTGATCTCGTAATTCTGTTTGGCCAGCAAGTCGGCGATCACCGACAGGCCGCTGTCGGCCGTGTCCTGCGGATCGCGCTCGCCGTGCCCGGTGAGGAAGTACACGCTGCGCGCGCTCGGCGACGCGAAGCGCACCAGGGCGCTGGTGATCTCGGTTTCGGACGCGAAGCTGATCTCCTCGCGCTGGTCGCCCATCTCCAGGATGAGCGTGCCGTCGCGGGTGATGTTGTACTCGCGCGCCGTCACCGGATCGCCCACCGGGTCAAAGAACTCGTAGGTCAGCTTGCCGTCGGCCTCCACCTGGTAGCGGCGCAGCAGCTCCGTGGTGGACTGCTGCTGGCTGAACAGGTTGGACGAATAGAAGCCGACCGCCTTGACCGGCTGCGGCAGGGCTTGCAGGGCCGCGATCGTCTCCGGCGCGAGCGTGTTGATCTGGTCCTCGCTCAGGTCCCAGCGCACGCTATTCCGGGTGACCAGGTAGTTGACCAGGATGACGATGCCGAAGAAGGCCAGGGTCATCACCAGCGCGTTGCTGCCATAGCGCGCCTGGCGCAGGCCGAACCAGGCGCTGACGCTGCCCGGGCTGAACAGGATGGCCACCACGAAACCGATCAGGCCGACCACCAGGCTGACCTGGACGGCGGTGTTGAACTGCCGGTACAGCAGCGCGACCACGGCCGCCACCAGCAGGCCGGCCCCGCCGACGGCCAGGGCGTAGGGCGCGTAGCGTTTGAGGGAAGACGACTCCATGTTTACCGCCACCTCCGCGACTCAATCGTGCGCGTGGTCAGGAACAGGAACAGCGCCGTAATCGACACGAAGTACACGATGTCAGACAGGTCGATCACGCCGGTGTAGAAGTTGTTATAGAAGTGACCCGACAGGTCGATGTAGTTGACGATGTCGGCGACCACGCCGGTCTCCTGCTGGAACAGGAACCCCACCAACCACAGCGCCAGGGAGACGCCCATCGTGGCGAAGAAGGCCGCGATCTGGTTGACGAACAGGCTGGAGGTGAAGACGCCGATGGCCAGCATGGCCGCGCACATGAACAGGAAGCCGACGTAAGCGGCCAGGATGGTGCCGCGGTCCAGGCCGGGGGTGGTGAAGGCGTTGGTGATGAGGAAGTAGATGCTGGTCAGGAAGATGACCACGGCCATGAAAGCGAAGGCCGCCAGCCATTTGCCGATCACCAGCTCCCACTCGCGCAGCGGCGCCGTCAGCAGCAGTTCCATAGTCCCCGAGCGCTGCTCCTCGGCCAGCAGGCGCATGGTGACGCCGGGCGTCAGGAACAAAACCAGGGTGACGAACGGGCCGAAGACCCATTGCACCACCTGGGGCGAGCCGCCGTACACCACCGTGCCGCCCAGCTGCCCATAGAAGATAATGCCCAGGATGAGCAGGAAGACGAAGGCCACGACGTAGGCGGCCGGCGAGACAAAGTACTGGTTGAATTCGCGTTTGGCGATGGTCCAGATATTGCGCATAGGAGTCGTCGGGCTGAGGCGGGTCGCGCCGGGTTTAGGCCGCGGCGCCGGGCTGAGCCGGGGCCTCGCCATTGTCGTTCTTGGTGAGCTCGATAAAAATCTGCTCCAGAGTGGCCTTGTCGCGGTGCAGCTCCAACAGCGACCAGCCCCCGTTGACCACGGCCTGGGCGATCTTGGCGCGGCCGTCCACGCCCGGAGCCGTCTCGATATCGAACCGGCCGTCCTTGCCGGCCGGCTGGACGGCCACGATACCGGGCATCTGCCCCAGGGCCTCGGCCAGGCCGTGGCTGTCGCCGTCCACCTGGAGGTGGATGCGGCCGCCGCCCGCGATCTGGGCGCTCAGGCGTTCGGGCGTGTCCTCGGCCACGATGCGGCCGGCGGCGATGATGATAACGCGGTCACAGAGCTCCTGGGCGTGCGCCAGGATGTGCGTGGACAGCATCACGGTCTGGGCCTGGCCGATCTCGCGGATGAGCTTCTTGACCTCGATCTGCTCCTGCGGATCGAAGCCGTCCATCGGTTCGTCCATGATCAGGACTTCCGGCTTGTGCAGCAGCGCCTGGCCCAGGCCGACGCGCTGGCGCAGGCCTTTGGACAGGTTCCCGATATAAGACTCGGCCCGGTGGTCGATGCGCACCTGCTCCATGACTTCGTCCACGCGGTCCTGCCGGCCGCTGATCTGGCGCAGCTCAGCCACGAAGTCCAGGTACTGGATGACGGTCATTTCGGGGTAGAGCGGCACGTTCTCGGGCAGGTAGCCCACGCGCTTGCGCACTTGAAACGACTCGGTCAGCAGGTCGAAACCGGCGACCCGGCCCTGCCCCTCCGACGGCGGCATGTAGCCCGTCAGGATCCGCATGGTGGTCGTCTTGCCGGCCCCATTCGGGCCCAGGAAGCCGACGATTTCACCTTTGTTAGCGTGAAAGGTCAGGTCCTGGATGGCGGTGCGCTGGCCGTAGCGCTTCGTCAGAGCATTGACTTCAATCATGACGGCTGCCTCTACAACCCTGTCCGTGTCGTTATGAAGGGGCGGCTCACGCCGGTCTTGTTCCAGGTGGCGCAGCCCCGTGCAGTTCATTAAAGCGGGACGCGGCACGCAAGCCGGCGGTTGGCAACAAAAAGCACACAGTGCCTCTAAAGACACTGGGTGCTCCGAGGGCCCCTCGTACCATAAAGGGATGCTTTGGAACTATACTCCGGGGTGCCAGTGACGTCAAGCGCCACTTAGCTTCTGTTAATGCGATTTGACACGCGCTTACCCAAAGGGGTAAAATCGCCCCTCGCGCCCAGGCGGCGCGCTTTCATTCGTGACTGCCAATGGAACCTGCGCCAGCCGGACGGCTGACGATACTCGCAGCAACACTCGGAGGAGCGCTTGTATGGGAGATCTCAACACGTTTGAGCAGATTGCCATCTATGCCACCCTGGCCGTCTCAATCCTGGGCCTGGGCTACGCCATCTTCCTGCGCAGCCAGATTCTGCGCGAGGACAAGGGCACGGCCAAAATGCAGGAGATTTGGGGCTGGATCAAGGAGGGCGCCAACGCCTACCTGACCCGCCAACTGCGCGCCATCCTGCCGCTGATCGTCGTCCTCACGGTGGCGCTCTTCTTTTCCGTGTACGTGGTCCCGCCCACCGCGGAGGCCCAGGAACACTTCGCCGGCCTCCCGACTGAGCAAGTGACGCTGATCATCGCCTTCGCGCGCGCCATCGCCTTTATCATGGGCGCGGGCTTCTCGCTGACCGTCGGCCAAATCGGCATGCGGATGGCGGTGGAGGCCAATGTGCGCGTCGCGGCCGAGAGCCGCAAGAGTTTCTCCGGCGCTACCCGCATCGCCTACCGCGCCGGCACGATCACGGGCATGCTGACCGACGGCCTGGGCCTGTTCGGCGGCACCATCATCTTCATTATCCTGGGCAAGGCGGCGCCGGACGCCCTGCTCGGCTTCGGCTTCGGCGGCACGCTGCTGGCGCTGTTCATGCGCGTGGGCGGCGGCATTTACACCAAGGCCGCCGACGTCGGCGCCGACCTGGTGGGCAAGGTGGAACAGGGTCTGGAGGAGGATGACCCGCGCAACGCGGCCGTCATCGCCGACCTGGTGGGCGACAACGTCGGCGACTGCGCCGGCATGGCCGCCGACATCTTCGAGAGCTACGAGGTCACCATCGTCTCCGGCCTGATCCTGGCGCTGGCGCTGACCTCGATCACGGGCCACAATGAGTGGTTCGTCTTCCCGCTGCTCGTGCGCGGCATCGGCGTGCTCTCGTCCATCATCAGCACCTACCTAGTCAAGACGCCGGAGAAGGAAGCCGGCGGCGACGCCATGAAGGCGATCTCGCAGGGCTTCCTGTACGCAGCCGGCATGTCGGTGGTGATGTTCGCGGCCGCCGGCTACGTGTACATGTCCGTGTTCAGCGCCCAGAACCCGCTCGGCGAGATCCCGGGCGGCTGGTGGCGGCCGGTGCTGGCGGTGGTGGCCGGCGTGGTGCTGGCCATCCTGATTGAGCGCGTCACCGAGTACTTCACCGGCACGCACGGCGCGCCGGTCAAGGATATCGTCAAGTCCATGCGCGGCGGCCCGGCCACGACAATCCTGTCCGGCATGGTCCAGGGCAAGGAGAGCGCGGTCTGGTCGGTGGTGATCATCGCCGCCACCATCTTCGCCTCGATCCTGCTCTTCAACGGCGTCGGCCAGACGCCCGAGCAGCAGGTGGCCTACGTGCTGTACGGCGTGGCCATGACCGGCATCGGCATGCTCACGCTGACCGGCAACAACGTCGCCATGGACTCCTTCGGCCCGATCTCAGACAATGCCAACGGCATCGGCGAGATGGCGGCGCTGGACGACAAAGCCCGCAAGATCATGACCGAACTGGACGCCGTCGGCAACACGACCAAGGCCATCACCAAGGGCGTGGCCATCGGCTCGGCCGTGATCGCGGCCGTGGCCCTGTTCGGCTCCTACATCACCGACGTCACCAAGGTGCAACTGGCCGCCAACGCGGCCGCCCAGGCGGCCGGGACCGCCATCCCCTTCGCGCGGATCTTCACCGAGACCGGCATCCGTGTGTCGGTGCCGGAGGTCTTCATCGGCATGCTGCTGGGCGGCGCGCTGCCGTGGATGTTCTCGTCGCTGGCCATCGGCGCCGTCAACCGCGCCGCCGGCCTGATCGTGGACGAGGTCCGCAAGCAGTTCCGCAGCGGCGTTTTGGAGCCGAAGGGCTCGCCCAACCACAAGGAGCCGGACTACCGGCAGGCGGTGTCCATCTCCACCGCCGCGGCCCAGAAGGAACTGGTGACGCTGGCCCTGCTGGGCGTGATCCCGCCGGTGCTGGTGGGCCTGTTCCTGGGGGTGGAGGCGTTGGGCGGCTTCCTGGCCGGCATCATCGTCTCCGGCCAGCTGCTGGCCGTCTATATGTCCAACGCCGGCGGCGCCTGGGACAACGCCAAGAAGGTGGTCGAAGACGAAC
>CALFZO010000041.1 GCA_937952305.1 uncultured Anaerolineales bacterium
GTGGCGGCGAGTGGATTTGAACCACCGACCAAGGGCTTATGAGTCCCCTGCTCTGCCACTGAGCTACACCGCCGTTGTTTCGTTGCGAGGGCGGATTATACCTGACTCCGCCGCGCAGTTCAATCCAAACCCAACTGCGGTCAGTGGGCCTCGTGCGCCAGGGCGACCTCGGACGGGCGCGCCGTGCCGGCCTCGAGCGGGCTCTCAAGGTGCTCGTCGCCCACGATTTTGCCGTCGCCGATGCGGATGACGCGCTCGGTGTGCCGCGCGATGAACGGGTCGTGCGTCACGTAGATCACGGTCTGGCCAAACTCGCGGTGCAGGCGCTGGAACAGGCCGATGATCTCAGCCCCGGTCTTGCTGTCCAGGGCCCCGGTCGGCTCGTCCGCCAGCAGGATGGCCGGGTCGTTCACCAGTGAGCGCGCGATGGCCACGCGCTGCTGCTGGCCGCCGGAGAGTTCGTTGGGCTTGTGGTGCATGCGGTCGCCCAGGCCGACCTTGTGCAGGGCCTCTTCCGCCTTTTGCCGGCGGGCGCGCCCGCGGGTGCCGGCGTACACCAGCGGCAGCATGACGTTGTCCAGCGCCGTCGTCCGCGCCAGCAGGTTGAACTGCTGAAAGACAAAGCCGATCTTGCGGTTGCGGATGTCGGCCAGTTGGTTGTCGCTGAGCCGCTCCACCTTCTCGCCGTCCAGTTGATACGTCCCGCTGGTGGGCACGTCCAGGCAGCCCAGGATGGCCATCAGCGTGCTCTTGCCCGAGCCGGACGGCCCCATGATGGCGGCCATCTCGCCTTTCCCGATGTGCAGGTCCACGCCGTCCAGGGCGCGCACCTCGGTGTCGCCCATCTTGTAGATCTTGGTCAGCGCTGTCACTTCAATCATGTTTGCTCCGCCGCCGGACGCCCGCGGCCCACTCCGGTTCGGCAGAATTGTACCGCCGCCGCGGCCTACTGCGCGGGCAGCATCACGAAGTCCAGCCTGAGCGTCACGCCGTCGGTGACGCTCAGGATGCCGGCGATGCTCGGCGGCTCGATACCGAAGTCGGCCATCAGGATCCTGGCGGTGGCCTGGCCGGAGAGCACGTCATTGGCCAGGGTGGCGGTCACGTCCCAGGTCACGGCCTGCGTGCCGGTGCGCACGGTCAGGTCGCCCGCTAACTGGAACTGCAGGGTCTGGCCCTCCTGGGGATCGGCCGGGAAGTTCTCGACGCCGCGCACCACAAAGGTGGCCAGCGGATAGGTGGCGGATTCAAGCCACTGGCGCTGGATGGCCTCGTCGCGCCGCCGGCTGTCGCTGCGCAGGGTGCTCAGGTCCACCGTGAATTCGCCGAACTCGCTCTGCGCCGGGGCGTCGAAGTTCAGGTTGAGCTGGCCCTGGATCTGGCTGGTCCGTCCCACGGCCGTGCCCAGGCGGTTGTTGTCGTTGATGAAGGTCTCGTCCACCGAGTAGCTCACCGACGAGCGCGCCGGGTCGATGGCAAAGGTGACCGTGCCGGTCGGGGCCGGGCGGGGGGGGTCGGGCGTCGGCGAGGGCTCGCCGGGCGCCAGGGTGGGCGCGCTGGTGGGGGCGCTGGTCGGCGCCGGCTCCGTCGGGCTGACGGGCGTGTTCGTTGGCGCGGCCGTGCAGGCGGTGACCAGCACGAGCGCGAGGGCGGGGAGGGCGAAACGCAGATTGGGCATGGACACGCTGCTCCTGTGGGGTGCCCCGTCCCCAGGCAGGCGCAGGGCAGGGGGCGTTAGGCACGCATGGCACTCAGGCGGCCCCCAGCCAGCCTGATCCGGTGGACGGGGTCCCAGATGACAAACCGGGATTATAATCGCCGTGCTCAAACGCGAGCACTAAATTCTGTATGAGAGAATCGGGTATGCTGCCATTGGCTGACCTGCGCGTCGTCGACCTGACCGAGGCCCTGGCCGGGCCCTACGCGGCCATGCTATTGGGCGATCTGGGCGCCGACGTGATCAAGATCGAACGGCCCGGCTCCGGCGACCAGAGCCGGCGCTGGGGCGCGCGCCTCCCCAACGGCGAGAGCGCTTACTTCTGCGCCACCAACCGCAACAAGCGCAGCCTGACGCTTAACATCCAGGCCGCCGCCGGCCAGGACGTGCTCTACCGCTTGCTGGCGGGCGCCGACGTCTTCCTGTGCAATATCCCGCGCGAGGACAGTCTGCGCCGCGCCGGCCTAGACTGGCCGACGCTGCATGCCCGCTTCCCGCGCCTGATCTTCGGGTCGATCACGGGCTACGGCCGCACCGGCCCCTATGCCGGCCGCTCCGGCTATGACCTGGTGGCGCAGGGCGAGGCCGGCCTGATGTCGATCACGGGCACGCCGGACACGGCGCCCCTGCGTTACCCGATCCCGCTGGCCGACATGACCACGGGCCTGTACACGGTCATCGGCGTGCTGACCGCGCTGCGCGCCCGCGAGCAGACCGGCCAGGGGCAGCTGCTGGACCTCAGCCTGCTGGAGTCACAGGCCGCTTACCTGGCGATCGTGGCTGGCGACGTTTTCGCCACCGGCCAGCCGCCCGTGCCTATCGGCAACGCCCATCCCAGCATCGTGCCGTACCAGGTTTTCCGCGCCGCCGACAAGGACGTGATCATCGCCGTCGGCTCGGACAAGCAGTGGGCAGCCTTCTGCCAGGTGCTCGGCCTGGGCGCCGACGTCCGCGACGACCCGCGCTTCGTCTCCAACCCCCAGCGCTTGCAGCACCGCGCCGAGTTGGTCCCGTTGCTGGAAGCGCGCCTGCGCCAGCGCGCGGCCGGCCCGCTGCTGGACGAGCTGCGCGCGGCCGAGATCCCGTGCGGGCCGATCAACGGCGTCGCCGATCTGCTGGACGATCCGCACTACCGTGAGCGCGGCAACGTGGTGGAGCAAGCCCACCCGCGCGGCGGGATCGTGCACTCGCTCGCCAACCCCGTGCGCTTGGGCGAGACGCCGCCCGCCTACCGCCTCCCGCCGCCCGCGCTGGGTGAGCACACCGACGCCGTGCTGCGGGAATTGGGCGTCACGCCAGACGGGGTCGCCGATCTCCACGCGCAAGGCGTGGTCTAGGCTCGCTGTTCACCGCCCACCACTGACTGTCTCCATATCTCCACTACCATGCTGATCACTAATGCCACCCTCGTCACCTGGGGCCGCGAAAACCAATTGCTGCCGGGACAGGCCGTCAAGATCGACGGCGACCGGATCACCGACCTGGGCGCGGACGCCGATCTGCGCGCGCGTTATCCCGGGGAGACCGTGCTGGACGCGCGCGGCCAGCTGGTGATGCCGGGCAACATCTGCGCCCACACGCATTTCTACGGCGCCTTCGCGCGCGGCCTGGCCATCCCCGGCGACGCGCCCAAGGACTTCCCCGAGATCCTGGAGCGCCTGTGGTGGAAGCTGGACAAGGCGCTGACGCTGGAGGATGTGCGCGCCTCGGCCCTGGTCTGCCTGGTGGACGCCGTCAAGCACGGCACCACCACGCTGATCGACCATCACGCCTCGCCCAACGCCATCGACGGCTCGCTGGACGTCATCGCCGAGGCCGTGGAGCAGGCCGGTTTACGCGCCGTGCTGTGCTACGAGGTCACCGACCGCGACGGGCCGGACCGGGCCAAGGCCGGCATCCGCGAAAACGAGCGCTTTATCCGTCAGGCCCAGGCGGGCGGCGGGCGGGTGGCCGCCACCTTCGGCTTGCACGCCGGCCTGACGCTCTCTGACTCCACGCTGGAGGCGTGCAAGGCCGCGCATGACGGCGGCTTTCACATCCATGTGGCCGAGCACGAGGCCGACGAGTACGACAGCGTCAAGAAGAGCGGGCAGCGCGTCGTGGATCGGCTGGCGCGCTTCGGCATCCTCGGGCCGCAGTCCATCGCCGCCCACTGCGTGCACATCGACTACGGCGAGGCCGGTCTGCTGCGCGCCAGCGGCACCTGGGTCACCCACCAGCCGCGCTCGAACATGAACAACGCCGTCGGCGCCGCCGACGTGGACGGTCTGCTGCGCGCCGGCGTCCCGGTCTGCCTGGGCAACGACGGTTTTTCCAACGCCATGTGGGACGAATGGAAGGCCGCCTACCTGCTGCACAAGGTCGCCCACCGCGACCCGCGCCGCGCCAACGGCCTGAACATCGTCCAGATGGCGATTCACAACAACGCCGCCCTGGCCGGCCAGTTCTTCCCGGGCGCGCCGCTCGGCGAAGTGGCGGTGGGGGCGCACGCCGACCTCATCTTCGTGGATTACCACGCCACCACTCCGCTCAGCGCCGGCAATCTGCCCTGGCATATCCTGTTCGGGTTTGAGGCCTCGGCCGTCACAGCCACCCTCTGCGCCGGCAAGGTCCTGATGCAGGATCGCCAGCTGCTGTTCCTGGACGAGGCCGCCATCACGGCCCGGAGCCGCGAGCTCGCCGTCCAGACCTGGCAGCGCTACAACGCCCTGTTCTGATAACCAGCGACCAAGCGCCGAACGCCAGGCGTTCGGCGACCACTGACCCTTCACCTCTGGAGCTACCTTGACTGCTTACACCATCGCCATCCTCGGCGGCACTGGCCACGAGGGTTTCGGCCTGGCCCTGCGCTGGGCCAGGGCCGGCCATGCCATCATCATCGGTTCGCGCGCGCTGGAGAAGGCCCAGGCCGCCGCCGCCGACCTCAGCGCCCGCCTGCCCGCCGCCCAGGTGCGCGGCCTCGACAACGCCGCCGCGGCCCAGGCGGCCGAGATCGTCGTCCTGACCGTGCCGTACGCCGCCCACGCCGCCACGCTGGCGTCCGTGCGCGAGGCCGTGCAGGGCAAAATCTTCGTGGACGTGACCGTGCCGCTCGTGCCGCCCAAGGTCTCGCGCGTGCAGCTGCCGGCCGGCGGCTCGGCCAGCCTGGAGGCCCAGGCGCTGCTGGGGCCGGCGGTCAAGGTCGTCACCGCCTTCCAGAACATCTCGGCCGAGCATCTCAAGGAGCCCGATCATCCCATCGACTGCGACGTGCTGGTGTGCGGCGACGACAAGGACGCCAAGGCCAGCGTCTTGCAGCTGGCGGCCGACGCCGGCATGCAGGCCTGGGACGCCGGCCCGCTGGCCAACTCCGTCGTGCCGGAGGCGCTGACGTCGGTCCTGATCGGCCTCAACGCGCGCTACAAGGTCAAGTCGTCGGGCTTCCGGCTCACCGGGCTGCCCCGCGCTTGACGCCGGTGTGCGACTATGACTGCTCAACTGACCCTGACTGCGCTGCCGGGCTTGCCACTCGTCAAGCCGGGTGATGACCTCGTGGTGCTGACGCAGGCCGGCCTGGCCGCTGCCGGCCTGCAGTTGCAGACCGGCGACGTGCTCGCCTACGCTCAGAAGATCGTGTCTAAGGCCGAAGGCCGCCTGGTGGACCTGGCCACGGTTACCCCCTCGGCCCGCGCCCTGGAACTGGCCGCCCTCACCGAGAAGGACCCGCGCTTTGTGGAAGTGGTGCTGTGGGACACGCGCGAGGTCCTGCGTACGCGCTTCAACACCTTGATTGTCGAGCACCGCCTCGGGTTTGTGTGCGCCAACGCCGGGGTGGACCGTTCCAACGTCGGCCCGCATGGCGAAGGGCACGCCGACACCCTGCTGATGCTGCCGGCCGACCCGGACGGCACCTGTCGGCGTCTGCGCGCCGACCTGCGCGCCGCCACCGGCGCCGACGTGGGCGTGCTCATCAATGACTCGCACGGCCGCGCCTGGCGCCAGGGCACGGTCGGGGTCGCCATCGGCGCCGCCGGCCTGCCGGCCCTGCTGGACCTGCGCGGCAAGCCGGACCTGTTCGACTACGCGCTGCAGATCACGCAGGTGGGGCTGGCCGATGAACTGGCCGCCGCCGCCTCGGCCCTGATGGGCCAGGCCGACGAGGGGCGGCCAATCATCCATCTGCGCGGCCTGCCGTACCCGCTGCGCGATGGCGACGCCCGCGAACTGGTGCGGCCCAAAGAGATGGATCTGTTCCGGTAGCTTTCCACCCACTGAGGACTACAGACAATGTCGGTGACTTTTCCGGCCAGCCTGGCCGATCTGTTGACCCGCGAAAAGAAGGCTTTCGCCCACCTGGCGCTGGTCCTGCGCGACGGCACGCCTCACGTCACGCCGGTCTGGTTCGACTGGGACGGCACGCACCTGATCATCAACACTGCGCGCGGACGCGTGAAAGACCGCGTGCTGAACCGGCGGCCCACGGTGGCCCTGGCGATCAGTGATCCGGCCGACCCGTATCGTTACCTCCAGATCCGCGGGCAGGTGGTGGACTCGACCGAGGCCGGCGCGCGTGACATGATCGACCAGTTGTCGCTGAAGTACGAGGGCCGGCTGTACCCCTGGTACCGAGGCGAGACGCGCGTGACTTACAAGATCCTGCCCGAGCGCGTGCAGCCTGCCGCATGACCACGCCCGACGCCCTGGCCGACTTTCTGCGTCTGGCTCAGACGCGGCGCTCGATCCGGAGCTACACCGTCCAGCCGGTGCCGGACGAAGTGCTGCTGCGCCTGTTCGAGGCCGCGCGCTGGGCCCCCTCGGCCCACAACCGGCAGCCGTGGCGCTGGGCGGTGCTGCGCGCGCTGGCCGTCAAGGCCCGGCTGGCCGATGAACTCGGGGCACGTCTGCGGGCTGACCGGCTGGCGGACGGCGACCCGGCCGAGCGCGTGGACCAGGACGTGGCCCGCTCCCGTACGCGCCTGGTGAGCGCGCCTGTGGTCGCGGTGCTGTGCCTGACTCTGGCCGATATGGACGTGTATCCCGATGCGCGCCGCGCGGAGGCCGAACGCCTCATGGCTGTGCAGAGCGCGGCCCTGGCGGCCCAGAACCTGCTGCTGGCCGCGCACGCCGCCGGCCTGGGCGCCTGCTGGCTGTGCGCGCCCCTCTTCGCCCCCGCCGTCGTGCGCGCTGCGTTGGCCTTGCCCGATGGCTGGGAGCCGCACGGCCTGATCACGCTGGGCTACCCGGCCGAGGCCGGCCGTCCGGCCACGCGCCGGCCGCTGGAAGACCTGGTCTTGTGGTGCTCGTGAAGCGAGACGCCGGCCGCCCGCCGGCCGGCGCCCACTGTCCGCTGTCAATCGTCCTGCCATGAACATCGTCGCTCTCGCCGGCGGCGTGGGGGGCGCCAAGCTCGCCCACGGCCTCGCCCAAATTCTGCCGCCCGAACAACTGACCATTGTCGTCAACACCGGGGACGACCTCGAACACCTCGGCTTGCACATCTCGCCCGACCTGGACACCGTGCTGTACACGCTGGCCGGCCTGGCCAACCCGGAGACGGGCTGGGGCCAGCGGGACGAGACGTGGAGTTTCATGGCCGCGCTCGCGCGGCTGGGCGGGCCGGCCTGGTTCAACCTCGGCGACCGCGACCTGGCCACGCACGTCGAGCGGACGCGCCGCCGGCGCGCCGGCCAATCGCTCACGCACATCACGGCCACGTTCTGCGCCGAGCTGGGGGTGCGCGCGCTGCTCCTGCCGATGAGCGACGCGCCGGTGCGGACCTGGGTGGACACGGACGAGGGCGCGCTGGAGTTCCAGGAGTACTTCGTCCACCGGCGCTGCGCGCCGCGCGTGCGCGCCGTGCGTTTCGTCGGCGCGGAGGCGGCCGAGCCGACGCCGGCCGTGGTGGAGGCGCTCGAGCGCTGCGACGCTGTCGTCATCTGCCCGTCCAATCCGTTCCTGAGCATCGATCCGATCCTGAGCTTGCGCGGCCTGCGCGCGCGCGTGGCCGCCAAGCTGGTGGTGGCCGTTTCGCCGATCGTGGGCGGCCAGGCCCTGAAAGGGCCGGCGGCCAAGATGCTGGGTGAGCTGGGGCTGGAGGTCAGCGCGCGTTCGGTGGCCGCGCACTACCGCGATTGCCTGGCCGGGTTTGTGCTGGATGAGGTGGACGCGGCCCTGGCCGCGGAGTTGGAGGCCGGCGGCGTCCGGGTGCTGGTGACGGACACCATCATGCGCAGCGACCCGGAGCGCGCGCGCCTGGCCCAGGCGACGTTGAGCTTCGTGGCCGCGCTGGCCGCCGGCCCGCGATGAGCGTCTGGGCGCTGGTCCCGGTCAAGCCGTTCGCGCTGGCCAAGAGCCGGCTGGCCAGCCTGTTCTCGCCGCCGGAGCGTGCCGACCTGAGCCAACGCCTGCTGAGCCGGACGCTGGTGGTGCTGGCCGAGACGCCCGGCCTGGCGCGGACGCTGGTGGTCAGCCGTGACCCGGCCGCCCTGGCGCTGGCGCATCAGGCGGGCGCGCTGGCCTGGCCGGAGCCGGACGGGGCGCTGGATCTGAACGGGGCGCTGCGCGCCGCCCGGGCGGCGGCGTTGGCAGCCGGTGCGCAAGCCGTGCTGGCGCTGCCCGCCGACCTGCCGCGGTTGACGCCGGCCGATGTGGCCGCGCTGCTGCCCGGCGGCGGCGAGCCGGCCGTCGTCGTCGCCCCAGACCGGCATGGCCGCGGCACCAACGGTCTGTTTCTGCGCCCGCCCGATCTGATCGATTTCGCCTTCGGCCCGGACAGCTGCCGGGAACACCTCGCCCGCGCGCGCGGTGCCGGCCTCCGGCCCAGCCTGTGCCAGCGCCCTAATCTGGCCCTGGACTTGGATACGCCGGAAGATTGGGCCTTTGAAAGAGAGTATACTTCGGCCTAACCCATCCCCGTTTCCCATCGGAGGTCCGCATGAACCGCGTTGCCTTGTATCTGCAGGATGCCCATGCGCTGCAGGACGGCATCAAGTACGCGCAGTACGCCGAGCAGAAAGGCTTTGAGGCGGTTTGGCAGGCTGAGAGCCGCCTGGTGCGCGATGCCATCGTGCCGATGGCGGCCTTTGCGGCCACCACGCACAAGCTCAAGATCGGCTCCGGTGTCATCAACAACTGGACGCGCAACATCGGCCTGCTGGCGGCCACCTTTCTGACGCTCGACGACCTGGCCCCCAACCGCATCATCTGCGGCATCGGCGCCTGGTGGGACCCGCTGGCCAAGAACGTCGGCATCGAGCGCCGCAAGCCGCTGCTGGCCATGCGCGAGACGATCGAGGTCATGCGCCGTTTGCTGCGCATGGAGAACGTCACCTTTCAGGGCGAGTTCCACAAAGTCACCGGCATCGAGCTGGACGTCGTCCACGGCCGGCGCGAGCCGCGCCACGTGCCCATCTACATCGGCGCCACCGGCGACCAGATGATGGAGATGACCGGCGAGATCGCCGACGGCGCGGTGCTGAACTATTGCGTGCCGCCCGAGTACAACGACAAGGCGCTGGACCTGCTGGACAAGGGCGCGCGCAAGGCCGGCCGCAGCCTGGCCGACATCGACCGCCCGCAGCTGGTGGTCTGCGCGGTGGATCATGACCGCAAGAAGGCCATCGAGGCGGCCAAGGTGCTGCTGACGCAGTACCTGGCCCAGCAGCCGCACATCGCCAAGGCCTCCGGCGTCGGCGACGACATCGTCAAGAAAGTGCAGTCGATCCTGGGCTGGCCGGCCACCAAGGAGCAGGTCCACGAGGCCATGCAGTTTGTGCCGGATGAGTTCGTGCTGAAGATCTCGGCCACGGGCACGCCAGAAGAGGCGCGCGCCAAGGTGCAGGAGTACATCAACCGCGGCTGCACGTGCCCGATCCTGTACCCGATGGCCGACCCCTACCTGATGATCGACACCTTCGCGCCGGCTGCGGCCTGACGCGCCCGCCCACGACCTCCACGGCGGCGGAGCGTTCCGGTCAGGGCCGGGCGCTCCGCCGCTGGCGTTGAGGGGCCCCCCGCGCCGGGCTATAATCCGAAGTCCGCCGTTGTTTCGCAACTTCCGCTCAGGAGATTGACCGCCTGTGGCTTTCAAGCAGCCCAATTCGCGCATGTGTTTCGCCTGCGGCCTGGAGAACCCGGCCGGCCTGCACCTGCATTTCTACGACGACGGCCAGACCACGGTGACGACCGACTTCGTCCTGGCCGACCACCATCAAGGCTATCCGGGCATCGCCCAGGGCGGCATCATCGCCGCCATCTTGGATGAAGCCGGCGGGCGCACGGTGATGATCGGCGACCACAACCGCCTGTTCGTGACCGTGAAGCTGGAGGTGCGCTACCGGCGGCCGGTGCCCGTCGGCGCTCCCTTGCGCGCCGTCGGCCGCTTGGTGTCTCTCAAGTCCCGGCTGGCCACGGCCCAGGCCGAGATCCAGACGCCCGGCGGCGACGTGCTGGCGGCCGCGGACCTGGTGCTGGCCAACGCGCCCGAAGAGCTCCTGCAGCTCGACGAGGCCGACCGGCTGGGCTGGCGCGTCTACCCGGACCCGGCCGCGCCGGCATGATTTCGCCCCCGGCGCGGCGGCGCTGGGCCGAGGCCGCGCTGCGCCTGGCTGCGCTGCTCGGGCTGGGCGCGGCGGCCTTTGTGCCGCTGCTCGCCGCGCAACTTCCGCGCAGCGCCGATGGCCGGCCGCACCTGCTGCGGATCGTGGCGCTCGTTTCGGCGCTGCAGAACGGCGAGCTGTGGCCGCGCTTCTCACCCGACCTCGTCTACGGTTACGGCTACCCGCTCTTCCATTACTACGCGCCGTTCATCTATTACCTCGGCGCCGGCCTGCACGCGCTCGGCCTCTCGGCTACGGCGGCGCTGCACCTGATCTTGGCGCTGGCCCTGTTGGCCGGCGCGGCCGGGTGCTGGGCGCTGGCTGAAGCCTGGTTCGGGGGCCCGGCGGCGGGTCTGGCTGCGGCCGCCGTCTACGTCTTCGCGCCGTACACGTTGTTTAACCTGTTCGGGCGCGGGGCCGTGCCCGAAGCGCTGGCCGTGGCCGCGCTGCCCTGGCTGCTGTGGAGCCTGCACCAGGCCCGGCGTCAGGCCACGGCGGCCGCGCTGTTGCGCCTGGCCGGGCTGATCGCGCTCGTCTTCCTGACTCACAACCTGACGTCGCTGGTCGGCCTGGCGCTCCTCCTCGGCGCCCTCGGGCTGGAGGCCGGCCTTGACCGGCGCGAGGCGTTCCGGGCTTCAGCGCCTGTGGGGTTGGCCATCGCGGCCGGTTTGGCGCTGTCCGCGTTCTTCTGGCTGCCGGCCTTTCTGGAGACCGGCTTCGTCCAGGTCAGCGAGCTCACGACGCCGGCCACGCTCGACTTCCGCAACTACTTCCTCACACCGGCGCAGCTGCTGACGCCGTCGTTCACGTTCGACCCGCGCCTGGAGCCGCCCAGCATCCCGGTGGCGCTGGGACTGCCTCAGGCCGGGCTGCCGATCCTGGCGTTGCTGCTCTGGCGCCGCTATCCGGAGGCGCCCACGCGCGCCCGTGTCCTCGCGCTGGCGGCGGTTTGGGCGGCCTGCCTCTGCCTGACGCTGCGCCTCAGCCAGCCGGTGTGGGAATGGGCCAGTCCGCTGCGCCTGCTGCAATTTCCCTGGCGCCTGCTCGGCCCCGTGACGGTTTTTTCGGCGCTGCTGGCCGGCGCCGGTGTGGCCTCTGTGCGCGCGGAGGGGCGGCGGCTCCTGCTGACCGGCATCCTCGTGGCCGTGGCCGGCGGCCTGGCGCTGCCGTGGACGTTCGTCACGCGCTATCCGGCCGCGGAGTTGCCGCCCGAGCCCACGCTGGCCACGCTGCGCGATTACGAGATCGAGTCGGGCGGCTTCGGGCTGACCTCCACCGGCGAGTTCCTGCCGGTCGGCGTTGAGGCATTGCCCTCGCCAGCTGATCTGGCCTGGCCGCCCGCCGCCGGCCTCAGTGTCGAGCGCCTCGCGCTGGCGGCGCTGCCCACCTCCGTGGCCGTGCTGGATTCTACGAGTGAACGTCTGGAAGCCGGGGCGCACTTTGAGTCCGCGCAGAATTTCGAGGCCAGCTGGCGCTGGTTCTATTTCCCAGGCTGGCGGGCTGAGGTCGATGGCCGCGCCGTGGCCGCCCACGCCAGCGGCCCGCACGGTTTCGTCACCGTGCCGGTGCCGGCCGGCGAGCACGCGGTGCGTGTCTTCTTCGACGGCGCCGGCACGCCGCTGCGCCAGTGGAGTTGGGCGCTCACGGCCGTGGGCGCGCTGGGCCTGATCGGCCTCGTCATTTGGGCGCGCCGCGGGACGAAGCCGGCTGTTGCGCCCGCTGCCTCTGACGCGCGCTTCGCCGTTCTAAGCGTGGGCCTGGCGTTGGGTCTGCTCCTGGGCCTGGCGCGCTGGTGGGCCGATGGCTGCGCCAACGTCTGGTGTCGTTCGCGCTTCGACGGTCAGGCGGTGGCCGGGGCCGGCGTGGCGCTGGACGTGAACTTCGGCGACCGTCTGCGCCTGATCGGCTTTGATCCACCGGCGGCCACGTCCGCCGACGCGCCCCTGCGCTTCACGCTTTACTGGCGCCTGCCCGCGCCGGTGGCCGAGGCCTACAGCATCGCCGTCCAGTTGTGGGACGCCGACGGCCACCTGGTCGGTCAGCAGGACGCCTGGCACCCCGGCGGCCAGCCGACGCAGCGCTGGCTGGCGGGCGGTTACGCCGCCGACGCGCACGCCCTCACGCCGTATCCGGGGACGCCGGCCGGCGAGTATCGCCTGATGCTGGGCGTGTATCCGGCCGATGGCCAGAACGTGGAAGTGCTGGACGTCAACGGCCTGCCGCTCGGGCGCGTCTACGAAGTGGCGCGCGTGAACGTGTTGGCGCCAACGCAGGTTCCGTCAGAAACTGAACTGGCGCCAGCGTCACGCCTGGAAGTCGCGCTCGGCTCGGTGACGCTGGTGGGCGTGGATGGCCTGGGCGGCGAAACGACCAGCGGCGCGGCGCTGCCGCTGGTTTTGTACTGGCGCGCGCGCGCTGTGGCGCCGGACGCCGGCCAGCAATTACAACTGGCCCTGGCCGGCGTGGTGGTGGATACGTTCTCGCTGCCGGCCGGCGCGGTTGTCCGCTTCCCGCGCACGGTGCTGGTCCCGCCCGAGGTGGCCGCTGGGCCGAGCTCACTCACGGCCACTGTGCTGGACTCCGCCGGCGCGCCCCTGGCCGGCCCGGCGGCGCTGGGCGCCGTGAACGTGGCCGTGCCGGCGCGCGTGTTCGCGGTGCCTGAACTGCCGATGACCTTGGGCTGGCGCTTCGGCGACGCCATCGAGTTACTGGGCCTCACGCCGCCGCCGGCGACGGCGCGGCCGGGTGAGGCGTTGGCGTTCACGCTCTACTGGCGCGCGCTTCAGCGCCTGGACACGCGCTACACGGTCTTCGTCCATCTGCTGGACGAGGCCGGCCGGATCGCGGCCCAGCTCGATGCCGCGCCGGGGCAGGGGGCGCGGCCGACCACGGGTTGGCTGCCGCCGGAGGTCATCGCCGATGCGTACACGCTCAGCCTGCCGGCCGAGCTGGCGCCGGGACGTTATCAACTGCAGGCCGGCTTCTATGATCCGGTCAGCGGCGCGCGCCTGCCCGTGGCCGCCGCGGACGGGGCCGCGCTGGGCGACGCGGCGGGGCTGCTGACGGTCACGCTGGCGCCGTAACGCGCGCGTCCCGCGTTGGCGCGCGGACAGGCGCATGGTAAACTGACAAGTGAGCATGGCGTCCGAGATTTCTTACACAACTCTGGCGGAACTTGAGCAGCGCGGCCAGTCTGCGGCCTTGTGTACGATCGTGCGCGCGCGCGGCAGCGTCCCGCGCCATGTCGGCAGCAAGCTGCTGGTGTATGCCGACGGCCGGCAGGCGGGCACCATCGGCGGCGGCGAGATGGAGAGCCGCGTGGTCGAGGCGGCGCGCGCGGCCCTGGCCGACGGCCAGCCGCGCCTGGTCCACTATCAACTCGCCGACCCGCAGGCCGGCGATCCCGGCGTGTGCGGCGGGGAAGTGGACGTCTTCGTCGAGCCGGTCCGGCCGGCCCCGACCTTGCTCGTGATCGGCGCCGGGCATGTGGGCCGCGCCCTGGTGCACCTGGGCCGCTGGCTGGGTTTCCGGGTCGCGCTCAGCGACGACCGCGCCGAGCTGTGCACGCCCGAGGCCGCGCCAGGCGCCGACCAATACCTGCCGGTGCCGATGGACGAGCTGGCGCGCGCTTTCCCGTTCCACGCCGAGACCTACATCGTCATGCCCACGCGCGGCGTCCCGCTGGATGTGGCCGGCCTGCCGCATCTGCTGGCCGTGCCGCACGCTTACCTGGGCGTGATCGGGTCGCGCCGGCGCTGGGCAACCGCGGTCCAGGAACTCACGGCCCGCGGCGTGCCGGCCGAACAACTGGCGCGGGTCCACGCGCCGATGGGCCTGGAGCTCAACGCCGAGACACCGGAGGAGATCGCGCTTAGTGTGCTGGCCGAGATTGTGGCCCTGCGCCGCGGCGGCTCCGGCCGGCCGATGAAATGGGCGGAGGCGCTGGCCGGCGCCGCGCCCAACCAGCCTTAGCCCCTTCCGCTATGTGGCATTCATATTTCACTGTTGCGACTCTGGATGAAGCGCTGCGCCGGCTGGCCGAACACCAGCCGCGCGCCCGGATCGTGGCCGGCGCCACGGATTTGCTGCTGGAACTGGAGCGCGGCCAGCGCCCCGGCGTGGACACGCTGATCGACCTGACGCGCGTGCCCGGCCTGGATGGGCTGCGCCTGGACGAAGCCGGCGACATCCACCTCGGCCCGCTCGTGACGCACAATCAGGCCGCCAGCGCCAAACTGGCGGTCGAGCGGGCGCTGCCGCTGGCCCAGGCCTGTTGGGAAGTGGGCGCGCCGCAGATCCGCAACCGGGGCACCGTGGTCGGCAACCTCATCACGGCCTCGCCCGCCAACGACACCATCACGCCGCTGATGGCCCTGGGCGCCCGCCTGACGCTGCGCTCGCTGCGCGGCGAACGGTCTGTGCCGCTGGCCGAGTTCTACACCGGCGTGCGCCGCACCGTCCTGGCCCCGGATGAGATCGTCACCGACCTCGCCTTCCCGGCGCTCAAGCCGAACGAGTACGGGCTGTTCCTGAAGCTCGGCCTGCGCCGCGCCCAGGCGATTGCGGTCGTCAATGTGGCCGTCATCGTCGAACTGGAGGCCGTCGACGGCCTGCCGCGCGCGCAGCGCCGCATCCAGCGCGCGCGCCTCACGCTGGGCGCCGTCGCGCCCACCATCGTGCCCGCCGCCGAAGCCGAAGCATTCCTGGCCGGGCAGATGCTCCAGCCGGACGTCATCGCCCGGGCCGCCGAGCTGGCCCGCGGCGCGGCGCGGCCCATCGACGATATCCGCGCCCCGGCCGACTACCGGGCGCAGATGGTGACGGTGCTGGTGGGGCGGGCTCTGCGCGCGCTGGCGGCCGGCGCAGAGCGCGGCCAGCTGCCGGAGAAGCCGATCCTGCTGGCCGGGACCCGGCCAGCGGCGCGCCCGCTGGAAGCCGCCGCCGGCGAGATCGTGACCACGCTCAACGGGCGCGTTCAGCGGCTGCGCGGCGGGCCGGGCCAGACGCTGCTGCAAGCGCTGCGCGGCGCGGCCCTCACCGGCGTCAAGGAAGGCTGCGCCGAGGGCGAGTGCGGCGCGTGCACGGTCCTGCTGGACGGCGCGGCCGTGATGAGCTGCCTGGTCCCGGCCGAGCGCGCCCACGGCGCCGCGATCGTCACCATCGAAGGGCTGGCTCCGGCTGACGGCCTGCACCCGCTCCAGGCGGCCTTTGTGGAGGCCGGCGCCGTGCAGTGCGGCTACTGCACGCCGGGCCTGCTGCTGGCGGGCGCGCAGCTGTTGGCCGAGCAGCCGGCGCCCAGCCGGGCCGAGATCGAGCAGGCGTTGAGCGGCAACTTGTGCCGTTGCACCGGGTATTACAAGATCATCGACGCCGTGGCGCGGGCCAGCCAGGCCCGCCGTCCGGCCTGAGCGCCACAGGAGGTCAGACGATGGGACGGTTGAATACTTTCCGGCCGCGCGAGTCGACGGCGAAGAACACCGAGCTGAACCCGATCTGGCGCGGCGTCGGGTGCGTGCTCTTCCTGGTCCTGACGGTCGGCTGCTACTTCGGCGCCGACTGGGGCATCACGGCCATCAACGCCGCCAACCGCGCCGATCCCTTCCTGCCGGGCGGCCTGCGAGCCGGTATCCCGCGCCAGTTTGTGACGATCTACACGCACCAGTTCCCGCGCGCCGTCACCGAGATCGGGCCGCTCAAGTTGGAGAAGCCGATCAAGACCTGGCCGATCGGCTTCGACGTGGTGACGCTGGCCTTCACGCTCTTCCTGGCGATCGTGGTCTTCTCCCTGATCACGCTGGTGTGGGCCATCCTCAACCCGGCCAAGCTCGGCCCCAAGGATGCGCCCCCGGTGCGGCGCAGGGTCGACTCGAACAAAGTCCGCTGAGCAATGTAAAGGCAATCTCGCGGGGTCAGGCGCCCCATCCCGCAGAACTCGCTTGATTGCACTTGGGGTCCGGCCGGCTTCGGCCGGCGGCCCGGTGTGAGAGGCAGGCATGAGCGCAGTTATCGGCCAATCGGTTCCGCGCGTCGACGCGGTCGGCAAAGTCACCGGCCAGACCCAGTATCCCGGCGACATCGACCGGCCGGGCCAGCTCTGGATGAAGATCCTGTTCGCGGGCCGCCCGCATGCCCGGATCCGCCGCCTGGATACGACCCGGGCGGAGGCCGCGCCCGGCGTGGTGGCCGTCTTCACGGCCCGGGACGTCCCCAACAATGAGTACGGCCTGATCGTCGCGGACCAGCCGGTGCTGTGCGGGCCCGGTTCGGACAAGCCCGGCGCCGACGTGGTGCGCTTCGTCGGCGACCAGGTGGCGCTGGTAGTGGCCGAGACGGAGGCGCAGGCGGCCGCAGCGCTGAAGCTGATCGACGTGGACTGGGAGGATCGGCCCGTCATCGCCGACCCGCGCGCGGCCAGGCAGCCGGGCGTGCCGCCGGTCCTGCCGGACCTGGAAGGCAATGTCTTCAAGCACAACCGTATCCGCAAGGGCGACGCCGACGCGGCCTGGGCGCAGTGCGACGTGATTGTGGAGGGCGAGTATCACACGCCCATGCAGGAGCACGCCTACCTGCAGCCGGAGGCCGGCCTGGGCTATATCGACGAAGCCGGCCGGGTGACGGTGGTGGTGGCCGGGCAGTGGGCGCACGAGGACCAATTGCAGATCGCGCACGCGCTGCGCCTGCCGCCCGAGCAGGTGCGCGTGCAGTATGCGGCCATCGGCGGCGCGTTCGGCGGGCGCGAGGACATGTCGGTGCAGATCGTGTTGGCGCTGGCGGCCTGGCGCCTGCACCAGCGCGGGATCAACCGCCCGGTCAAGACCATCTGGAGCCGGGAAGAGTCGATCATCGGCCATCACAAGCGCCATCAGTATTTCATCAAGGCCAAGTGGGGCGCGCGCCGCGACGGCACGCTGGTGGCGGCCGAATGCGAGCTGATCGCCGACGCCGGGCCGTACGCCTACACGTCGACCAAGGTCCTGGGCAACGCCACCCTGATGTGCACGGGGCCGTACGAGGTCCCGCACGTCAAGGTGGATGCCTACGCCGTCGCCACGCACAATGTCCCCGGCGGCGCCTTTCGTGGGTTCGGCGGGCCGCAGGCCGCCTTCGCGGCCGAGATGCAGATGAACAAACTGGCCGAGCGTCTCGGGCTGGACCCGATCACGCTGCGGCTGAAGAACGTGCTCACCGACGAGTCGCTCTGGTCGGTGGGCACGCGCGGCCCGGCCGGCGTCACCATCGGCCGGGTGGTGGAGCGCTGCGCCGAGGAGGCCGGCTGGACCCGCGCCGGCGCGGCCTGGCAGCCGGCGCCGCGCCCGCCGGCCAAAGCCGCCCATCTCAAGCGCGGGCGCGGCTTCGCCTGCGCGTTCAAGAATATCGGCTTCTCCTTCGGCGCGCCCGAGAACTGCTGGGCCAAGGTCGAGATCCTGGGCAACGGCGCCATCGAGCGCGTCATCGTCCATCACGCCGGCGCGGACTGCGGCCAGGGCGCGCACACCGTCTTCGCCCAGATGGCCGCCCACGTCGCCGGCGTGCCGGTAGACAGGGTCGCCCTGGTCGTCTCGGACACGTCCAGCAGCGAGAATTCCGGCAGCACGTCCGCGTCACGCCTGACCTACATGGCCGGCAACGCCATCAAGGGCGCGGCCGAGGCCGCCCTGAAGAAGTGGCAGGACGAGGACCGGCCGGCCGTGGCCGAGTTCGTTTACCGCCCGCCGGCCACCACGCCCTTCGACCCCGAGACCGGGCACTGCGAGCCGAATTTCGCTTACGGTTACGTGGCCCAGGCGGTCGAAGTCGAGGTGGATACGGAGACCGGCCAGGTGCGCCTGGTGGACGTGGTCTGCGCCGACGACGTCGGCAAGGCCCTCAACCCGCAGCAGATACAGGGCCAGATCGAGGGCGGGGTGGTGCAGGCCATGGGCTACGCGCTGCTGGAGGATTTCGTCACGCGCGAGGGCCGCGTGCTTACGCCGCATCTGTCCACGTATTTGATCCCGACCATCGTGGATGTGCCGGAGCGCGTCAAGTCCGTGATCCTGGAGTACGCCGAGCCGAACGGGCCGTGGGGCGTGCGCGGCATGGCCGAGATGCCCTATCTGCCGCTGACCCCGGCCATCGCCGCCGCCATTCATGACGCCACCGGCGTCTGGATCGACGCCTTCCCCTACACACCCAGCCGCGTGCTGCGCGCGCTGCCGGCGCGCTGACGCTGGGCTTCGCGCTCGCGACGAAAGGCCGTGCCCTCGGGCGCGGCCTTTTTCGTTGACCCGTCCAGCAAGCGTGGGAAATAGGTCCTGGCGTCGGCATAGTGGCCGAGCCCGGGGAGGAATGTCACTTGGCGTCAGGTTGATCCGGCGCCAGGATAAGGTGGCTTGTCCGCCTCAGGGGATGAATATGAGCGTGCCTCGCCTCTCACTGTCCCGCTTGCTCGCCGCTTTATTGCTGATCCAACCTATGCCGACGCCTGGGGGCGGGATGCTTTCCAAGCCGACCACGCCTCCCCAACTGGCCGCCCAGTCTCAACCTTTCGGCCGTTGGGAGTGCTGGGGCTCAGCCCTGCCCGAACCGTGCCGCCAAGACTTGTTTGCCGTCGACATGGTCTCGGAGACCGAGGCCTGGCTGGGCGGCTTGTCCGGCACTGTCGTGCATTGGGATGGCCTGAACTGGACCACCGTGCCAGTGCCGATCACCAGTCATATTTCCGCCATCGACATGGTCTCAGCGACTGATGGCTGGCTGGCTGGCTGGGGCGGAGAACTTCTGCACTATGACGGGCACGGCTGGACCCTGCACACGCAACTCGCCACCGACTTTGTGCATTCGATCTCGATGGTGTCTGCAGCCGATGGCTGGGCCGTAGGCGGTGACGGCCAAATCCTGCGCTGGGACGGGACGGCCTGGGCCTCGGTCGCCAGCCCAACCACACAGTCGCTCAACGGGGTCGATATGCGCACGGCCGACGATGGCTGGGCAGTGGGTGGCCACGGTGTCAGCTTGCATTGGGATGGAAGCGCCTGGACCTTACTTCCAAGCCCGACAATCCAACCGCTGCAGGCAGTGGCGAGTGTCTCGCCTACCGAGGCCTGGAGCGTCGGCGGGCAAGGTGTGATTCTGCATTGGGATGGCGGGGTGTGGACCCAGACGACCAGCCCGGTCAGCGCGTCTTTGTATTCCGTGGCCATGGCGACACCCACCAATGGTTGGGTCTTTGGTCAGGACTTGTCCAATGGAGCCATCGGAACTATCGCGTTGCATTGGGACGGCGCCGTCTGGACACGGTCTTACGTTTCGACGGGGTCGGCGCCCTATGTGTCTCTGGCTTCTCCAAACGCGGGCCTCGCGGTCGGCCTACAGGGATTGGTCCTGCGCTGGGATGGAGCGCTCTGGAGCACTGTCGGCGGACCTTTCCAGGCGAACATTTTGTCCGATGTCGACTTGATCGCGCCGGATGAGGGCTGGGCCGTCGGTGACAGGGGCACGTTCGTGCGCTGGAACGGTGAGTACTGGGCCACAGTCAGCGGCCCCACCAGCCAGACGTTGTACTCGGTGGATTTGCTGTCGCCGTCTGAGGGCTGGGCGGTCGGGGAGCAAGGAGCCATCGCGCGCTGGGATGGCGCCGCCTGGACCAACGCGGTCAGCCCGGCCGCGCAGGACCTCTGGTCGGTCGATGCCGTCTCCTCGACTGAGGCTTGGGCGGTCGGCGGCAGTTGGAACAGCAGCTTGATTCTGCACTGGGACGGTCAGGCCTGGATGACGGCCACCAATCCGGTGACGATTTCGTTGTGCGCCGTAGATATGCTGTCCGCGACGGAGGGCTGGGCGGTGGGCGGCGACACGCTGGGCGCGGCCTTCAGCCCCATCCTGCACTGGGATGGCGCGCACTGGTTGAGCGTGACCAGCCCAACCACGGCCACGCTGCGCGCGGTGGTTGCGGTTTCGCCCACGGACGCGTGGGCGGCCGGAATGGGCGGCACCCTCCTGCGCCGGGAAGGGGGCCAATGGTCCGTCGTCGTCGATGCGCCGACGGCGCCGGGTGACAGCTACCTCGCGCTCGCCGTTGTCGGCGCTGAGTTATGGGCGGCCGGTGTTTCCGCAGCCTCGGAAATTGTCCTCCTCCACTATGACGGCGTGGCCTGGTCCCGTTCGCTGTTGGGGGATGCCGCTCCTTTAGGGTATTCCTTGGCGATGCCCTCGCCGACCGACGGCTGGCTGGTGGGGGATTGGGGAGCCTACTGGCATTGGGATGGAGTTGAGTGGCGTAACCGGACCGGGTGGCCGGCTGATTACAGCGAGATCAAGGGACTTGACCTGTCCTCTGCCACGGATGGCTGGGCCGTCGGCCGCCGCTTCGCTACAAATCCGCTCACCGCGATCTTCCATTGGGATGGCGAGAACTGGGTGCGGATGACCCATGCCTCGTTTGAGGCCAACGTTGACCTTCAGGCAGTCGATGCGCTTACAGCCACGGAGGCTTGGGCGGCGGGAAAGCGGTTCGCCGATTACCCATACTACACTGTTCAAGGTGGGATCATCTTGCATTGGGATGGTTTTCACTGGACGACGGTTGATAAGACTGCGCCGCAAGCCCTGAACGCGATCCACATGCTCTCGGCGTCCGAGGGCTGGGCCGTCGGCGACAGGGGGAGCATCCGGCGCTGGAATGGCAGCACGTGGAGCACGGTTGCCAGCCCAACGACCGCCAATCTCCAGGACGTAGATTTCGTGTCCGCCGATGCAGGCTGGGCGGTGGGCGACGACGGAATGCTGGTGCATTGGGACGGCACTGGCTGGGCCCTGGCCTCCAGCCCGACGACACAGGACCTGCACGGGGTGGACCTGGTCTCGGAAGACAACGGCTGGGCGGTTGGAAATAACAGCATCTGGACAGTGGGAAGCCAGGCTGTGTTGTTGCACTGGAATGGGCTCGTCTGGACAGCCTCAACCAGCCCCGCTGTTAACCTCGAAGCCATCGCATTGGCCTCGGAAGGAGCGGGTTGGGTAGTCGGGTCGGACGCTCAGGGCGGGGCTGTGCTTCTGGCTTGGGATGGCGCCGCCTGGACAACGTTTCCGGACAGCGGGATGCCGGCGTTGGTGGACATCAGCCTGCTTTCCCCGCAGGAGGCCTGGGGCGCCGGCCAAGTTGGGGCGCTGGTCCACTACACGACGACCTGCGCACCCGGCTGCTGGATCACAGGCCGGGTCCGCAATGGGCAGGGCGTACCCATGGCCGGCGTGGCCATCGCCACGGACACCGGCCTGAGCACGCTCACCGACGCGAGCGGCAGCTACACCTTCACCGTAGCGCTCACCGGCACGCACCTCCTTAGCGCTGCTCAGGCCGGCTACACGTTCTCGCCAGTAGCATTGCCCGTCAGCGTCCCGCCCCATGCGGCCGACCAGGATTTCCTGGCCGCGGCCTTACCCCGCTTTGACATCTTCCTACCCATTCTGCGCCGGTAGGAACTCGCCATGATCCGGTGTCGCTGGCCAGGCGGCACCAGTAGTAAAATCAACGGCGTGCCTTCACTTTCCGATACCCTCGTGTATATCCGCGGCGGCGGCGACCTGGCCAGCGGCGTCGCGCACCGCCTGCACAGCGCCGGCTTCACCGTGATGATCGCCGAACTCGCCCAGCCGCTGTGCGTGCGCCGGCCGGTCTCGTTCGCCGAGGCCGTCTACACCGGCGCGCACACGGTCGAGTCCGTCAGCGCGCGCCTAGCGCCGGATCCGCTGCTGGGCATGGCCTATGCCGTGATGGGCGAGATCCCGGTGGTGGTGGACCCGGACGGCGCGGCCCGCCAGCGCCTGCATCCTGGCGTCGTCGTGGATGCGCGGCTGGCCAAGCGCAAGCTGGATACGACCCTGAACGACGCGCCGCTGGTGGTGGCCCTCGGGCCGGGCTTTGTGGCCGGCCAGGACTGCCATGCCGTGGTGGAGACCCAGCGCGGGCATGACCTCGGCCGCGTGATCTGGCAGGGGGGCGCCGCCGCCGACACCGGCCAGCCGGAGCCGGTGCGCGGCCTCGGCCCTCAGCGCGTCCTGCGCGCCGCCCGCGCCGGCGTCTTCCGGGCGCGCTGTCAGATCGGCGATCAAATTCCAGCCGGCGAGATCGTGGCCTTCGTGGATGGCGATCCCGTCATCGCGCAATGCGCGGGCGTGGTGCGCGGCCTGGTGCACGATGGCGTGCCTGTGGAGGCCGGCCTGAAGGTCGGCGACATCGACCCGCGCGGCGTGCGCGCCCATTGCTTCACGATCTCGGACAAGGCCCGCGCGGTGGCTGGCGGCGTGCTGGAGGCCGTGCTGGCCCGGCAGCACGTCTGGCGGCCGGCCGAGGTCCGCGAGCCCTGACGCCCAGCTGAGGCCGCCCGCCGGCCACGCGCCCCCCACTTTCACCATGCGTCTCTTCCAGGCTCTGCAACTCTCAGACGGCGAGGTCGTGGCCTTCGTCGGCGCCGGCGGCAAGACCACGGGCATGTTCCGCCTGGCCGAAGACGTGGTGGAGCAGGGCGGGCGCGTGCTGACCACCACCACCACCCACATGAGCACGGACCAGATCCGGATCGCTCCGCGCCACCTGTCCGCGTTTGAGGCCAATCGCGTCGCCGTCGCCGCCGCCCTGGCGCGCAACGCGCACGTCCTGATCACGGGCCCCGCCGACCGGACGTTGGGCCGGGCCAGCGCCGTGACGACGGGCTTGCTGGAGGAACTGCAGCAACTCCCGGACCTGAACGCGATCGTGGTTGAAGCCGACGGCGCCCGGATGCTGCCGTTCAAGGCCCCGGCCGCGCATGAGCCCGTCATCCCGTCTAACACCAGCCTGGTGGTGCCGGTGGCCGGCCTGGATGCGCTCGGGCGTCCGCTGGCCGAAGACCAGGTCCACCGGCCGGAGATCATCGCCCGCCTGGCCGGCGTGGAGTTGGGCACGCCCGTGAATCCGACAGTGGTGGCGGCGGTGCTCGCCCACCCGGACGGCGGCCTGAAAGGCGTGCCTGCCGGCGCGCGGGTGCGCGTCTTGCTCAACAAAGCGGAGACGCCGGAGGCGCTGGCGGCCGGGCGCGAAATCGCGGCGCGCGTGCTGGCGGCGGCCGAGCGCGTGGACGCGGTGCTGCTGGGCACGGTCCGCCGACCGAACGCGGTGCGCGAAGTGCACGGGCGCGTCGCCGCCGTGGTGCTGGCGGCCGGGCGCTCTACGCGCATGGGCCGTTCCAAACAACTGCTGCCGTGGGGCGGCTCGACGATGCTGGCCGAAGTGGTGCGGCGCCTGCGCCAGACCACCGTCACCGATATCGTCGTCGTCACGGGCGCCGAGCGCGCGGCCGTGGAAGCCTCGCTGGCGGACCTGCAGCCCGGCGAACCGCGCCTGCGCTGCGTCTTCAACCCAGACTTTGCCGTCAGCGAGATGGCGCGCTCGCTGCAGGTGGGGCTGCGGACGCTGCCGGCCAACCGGTCGGCCGCGCTCGTCATTCTGGCCGACCAGCCGCATCTGGAGACCGGCGTCGTGGAGGCGGTGGCCCAGCGCTGGCGCGAGACTCAAGCGCCGGTGGTGGCGCCGTACTTTCAGGGGCAGCGCGGCCATCCCATGCTGTTCGACCGGACAGTGTGGCCGGCGATCCTGGCCCTTGCGGCTGACGCCAACCCGCGCGAGGCCGTGCGCGCCGCCGGCGCCATCGAGCGCGTGGACGTGGACAGCGAGACCATCCTGCGCGACATCGACACGCCGGACGAGTACGCGCGCCAGGCTGCGGCCGACGGGTTGCTATAATCGGCCTTATGGTTGCGACCCACGCCAACCTGAACGGCTTGTCCGTCCATTACCGCGTCGAAGGCCACGGCCCGGATGTCGTGCTGATCCACGGCTGGGGCAGCTCACGCCGCATGTGGCGCTATTTTTCGGCGGCCCTGGCGCCGGCCTTCCGCTGCTGGTCGCTGGACCTGCCCGGCTTCGGCGACTCAGACAAGCCCTCCGCCGGCTGGTACTCGATCCCCAACTACACGGCCACCGTCCAGCATTTCCTCGAATTGATGGGTCTGCGCCGCGCGGACGTCATCGGCCATTCGATGGGCGGCCTGATCGCCCTGGACTTCGCGGCCACCCAGCCGGAGCGCGTGCGCCGGCTGGTGGCCATCAACCCGGTGGTCACTGGCCGCGCCTACCTGCGCCCGTTCGCGGAGTGGGGGCGCGGCGCCGCCGTGCTGGACCGCACGCAGCGCCTGTCGCGGCGCCTGCTGGAGCCGGTGCTGCGCCATCCCGTGACCGACGGCCTGCACCACGGCGTGCGCCACATCCGCCAGCGCACTGAGGACTTCGGCAAGACCACCGGGACGACCCTGGTGGAGGCCGGGCGCGCGCTCATCGGCTATGACGTCCGGCCCAAGCTCCACCGCATCACCGCGCCGACCCTGGTCATGCTGGGCACCCTGGACGCCAACGTCCCCAACTCGGAAGGCCACCTGGCCGCCGTGGAGATCGCGCAGGCGCGGCTGGTCGTCTTTCAGGCCGGGCATCAGGTCACCGATGACCGGCCGGTGGAGGCCGCCCGGCTGGTGCGCGAGTTCCTGGCGTGACGCCGGCTTCCGTGCGCGTCTTCGCGGCCCTGGAACTGCCGGCGCCCGTCCGGCGGCAGTTGGCCGAGGTCGGCGATCACTTGCGTGCGGCGCTGCCGCCCGGCAGTGTGCGCTGGGTGCGTCCGGACGGGATCCATCTAACACTTCAGTTTTACGGCGAAGTCGAGCGGACGCGGCTGCCTGGCCTGGAGGCCGCCCTGACGGCGGCGGCGGCCACCACCGGTCCGTTGACCCTGGCGCTGGCCGGGCTGGGCGCCTTCCCGAACCCGGCCCGGGCGCGGGTGGTGTGGGTGGGCCTGAGCGGCGACCTGGACGCCCTGCGGCAGTTGCAGGCCGCGGTGGCGGCCGGCGGCCAGGCGTTGGGCTTCCCGCCCGAAGCGCGCGGCTTCCAGCCGCACCTCACGCTGGGGCGCGTCAACCAGCCGCTGCGCCCGCCGGATCAGCGCCGGCTGGCGGACGCGCTGGCGGCTGCCCAGGTGCCGCCGGGCGCGCCCTTTCGCGGGGAGACCCTCAGCCTGCTGCGCAGCGACTTGCGCCCAGGCGGCGCCGTGTACACGCCGCTGCTGGCGGCCCGGCTGGCCGGCCGGTAGCCGGATCATCGGCGGAATGCTAAAATGCCGGCACACCTTTGACCGAGGAGGAGACTGGTTCTGAAGACCCTGGATTTGGCCCGTTCCCTGGTGGACGCCCTGGAAGACAAGAAAGCCGAAGATATCGTCCTGCTGGACCTGCACGGCTTGTGCTCGTTCACCGATTACTTCATTATCTGTACCGGCACGAGCGAACGCCAGTTGGAGGCGCTGGCCGAGGCCGTCGAGCAGACGGCGCGCAAGAAATTCCGCCTCAAGGCGCCGCGCGTGCAGGGTCAGGCCGCCGGCGGCTGGCTGCTGATCGACTTCACCGACGTGATCGTGCACGCCTTTTCAACCGACCAACGCCGCCGCTACCAGCTTGAGGAGCTCTGGCACGAAGGCAAGATCATGCTGCGCATCCAGTAACGGCTGGGGCCGCCCGGAATCAAAAGAGCCGAGTCAGCGACTCGGCTCTTGCTTTTCCGGCGGGCGGCCTCAGGCCTTCTCGTACACCCAGCGCTCGCCGTCGCGTTTCCACTCCACGAGCTCGCCCGGCTGGAACCACAGGCCAAGCTCGAACGCCGCCGTCTCCGGCCCGTCCGAGGCGTGGATCAGGTTGCGCCCGATCTCCACGGCGAAGTCGCCGCGGATGGTGCCCGGCGCCGCGGCGGTGGGGTTGGTGGCGCCCACGCTCTGGCGCACCGCCTCGATCACCTTGTTGCCCTCCCAGGCCATCACCACCACCGGCGCGGAGATGATGTACTGGACCAGGCCTTCGTAGAAGGGTTTGCCCTTGTGGACGGCGTAATGCTGCTCCGCCAGGGACTGGCTGACCGCCAGCATTTTCATGGCCACCAGCCGCAGGCCGCGCCGCTCCAGGCGGCCGATGATTTCGCCGATCAGGCCGCGCTGCACGCCATCCGGCTTCACAATCACAAGCGTTTTCTCCAAGTTGACCTCCCAGACAGGCTAAGCTTAAGACCGGCGGCATTCTACCTCAGTTTCCAGCAGCCCGGCTGGAGCCGGCTTCTACCCGAACCCCAACCGGCGGCCTTGCGCCGCAAGAAACGGCTATAATCGTCCCTCAGCGGGGCTGCTCACTGGCCGGCCAGATCCATTGATGGCGCACATTCTCGTCGTTGAAGACGACCCTTCTAACCAGATCGTAATGCGCAAGGCCCTGACCAAGATCGGCGGCTACGCCGTGACCGTCAGTGAGGACGTGGCCACGATCCTGAGCCTGGCCCGGGCCCGCCAGGTGGATCTGGTGGTGATGGACGTTTCGCTGGCCAACAGCGTCTACCAGGGCCAGCACCTGGACGGCGTGGCGATCACGCAGCTGCTGAAATCCGACGAGGCGGCCCGGCCCGTGCCGGTGCTGCTGGCCACAGCTTACGCCATGCAGGGCGATGCCGAGCGGCTGCGCGCCGCCTGCGGCGCCGATGGCTACATTTCCAAGCCGTTTGTCGAGCCGCGCGAATTGGTGGAGAAGGTCCGCAGCCTGCTGGCCGCCCGCCCTGCGGCTTAGGGCCAGCCCGGAAGGTTTGCCAACCCTAACCCGTGCGGCCGGCCGCTAGTGGTATTCCGCGCCAAAATCGGTATGATTAGGGTAAGGGCGGCTGGGTCAGCCCGGCGCCAGCGTGGATGACTAAATGAAGATCCTGATCGTCGATGACGACCCGGTCCTGCGGCAGATTTTGCACACCTATCTGGCGCGGGCCGGCTATGAAGTGGCCTTGGCCGAAGACGGGCGGGCGGCCTGGGAGACCTGGCAGCAGGAGCACACGCGCCTGATCGTCACCGACTGGATGATGCCAGTGATGGACGGCCCGGAGCTGATCCGGCGCATCCGGGCCGCGTCGTTTCCGGGCTACACCTACATCATCATGCTCACCGCCAAGGAAGGCAAGAGCGACGTGATCTTCGGGCTGGAGGCCGGCGCCGACGATTACCTGACCAAGCCTTTCAACGCCGGCGAGCTGCGCGCGCGGATCTCCATCGGCGAGCGCATCCTCAACCTGGAGGCCAGCTTAAGCCAGGCCCTGGCGCGCATGGAGGAGCTGGCCACCCACGACCCCGTCACCGGCCTGCTCAACCGCCGCGCCCTGTACAGCCACGCTGAAGCCGAGCTCAACCGGTCCCAACGCTACGCCAAGCCGCTCAGTTTCGTCATGCTGGATATCGACCACTTCAAGACGGTCAACGACCAGCACGGCCACCTGGTGGGCGACCAGGCCCTGCGCGTGGTGGCCGATACCCTGGCGCACAACAAGCGGCCTTACGATTGGGCGGGGCGCTGGGGCGGCGAGGAGTTCCTGCTGGTGCTGCCCAGCACGGATCTGGAGGAGGCCGCCAACGTCTCCGAGCGCCTGCGCGTGGGCCTGAACGAGGCCGATGTGCCGCTGCCGAACGGCGGCGTCCTGCACCTGCAGGCCAGCCTGGGCGTCGCCAGCAGTTCCACCGACCCCAACGCCCACCACACCCTGGACTCGCTGGTCAACCAGGCCGACGAAGCCCTGCTGCGCGCCAAGCGCGAGGGCCGCAACCGCGTCTGCCTCTACCTGCCTGACCCCGCGACGATCCGGCCGGCCCCGGCCGCGGCGACCGCGCCGCTCGACCTCTCCACTGAGTAGCCGAGCCAGGCAGGACTGCCACGCGGCTGCCAGACCTTGGCAGTCGCTTTTTGTTTAAAGGTCGCGTTGCTGGAAGACGCGCACCGCCAACCCCAGGACCACCAGGAGATAGACGACGGCGTAGCCCATCATCAACGGGCTGGGCACGGACGTGGAACTGAACGGGGAGACGAAGCCGGCGGCCTGCATCAACGGGGACGCCATCTCGTAAGCGGCCCGGCGCCAGAGCGCCTCGCTGGGGATGAGCAGGCTGGACAGGATGCCGATGTTGACGGCCGTGGTGTTGCGCAGGAACGCCCCGATCTGCTCGACCCAGCCGCCGATGAAGGCCAGGCCGTACAGACCGAAGACCACGCCGCCGGTCGCCAGCGCCGACAGGCGGCTGCTGCAGAGCAGGGTGACCGTCATGACCAGCAGGCCGGTCAGGTAGATGAGACTCAAGCCGCGCGGGATGTTCGGCGCGGTGTAGCCGGTCTGGAGCCACAGGCTCACCATCACGCCGCCCGCCATCAGGAGCAGGTAGACGGCCAGCATGCCCGCGAAGCCCAGCCACTTGCCCAGCACCACCGCGCCGCGCCAGATCGGCTTGGTCACCAACGACTGGATCGTGCCGGTGGCGATCTCGCCGGCCAGGGTGTCGGCGGACAGCAGCGCGCCCATCGCCAGGGTCAGGAAGTTGACGGCGTACAGCCCGGCCATGAGCAGGAAGTTGTAGATGCCGTTGGTGGTTGCCTGTTCCAGGGGCTGGCCGCGCACGCTGCGCGTCAGGTCCTGGTTCAGGAAGTACAACCCGACGTTGTACAGGACCAAGAAAGCCACGCCGAGGATGAGCGCGGCCAGCGCGATCCGGCGGCGCAGCGCCTCGCGGAAGGTCAGACGGGCGATCACAAAGATAGCGGGCATGGTGGGTGAGCCAGGGCTGGGCGGCGGCTTTACAGCCCGCCGTCCGTCCCGACGGTCTGGATGAAGACTTCCTCGAGCGACAGCCGCTCCGGCTGGACCGCGTACACGTCGACGCCCTGGCCGACCAGGTAACGTGTGAGCGGCGGGAGGGCGGCCTCGCTGGCGACGGCCAGGCTGATCGTCTGGGTCACGACCGGCTCGCCAGGTTCGGCCGCCGCCGGATCCACGCGCACGTCGGCCGCCCACTGGCTCAGCCCGGCGGCCACCGCCGCTGTCACGCCGCGCGCCCGGATAGTGACGCTGGTTTCGCCCTCCACCAGGGTCTTGAGCTCGCTCACCCGGACCACCTCGCCGTGTTTGATGAAGGCCACCCGGTCACACGTGATCTCGATCTCGCTGAGCAGGTGCGAGTTCAGGAAGACGGTGGTGCCGCGCGCCCGCAGGCCGTGGATGATGTCGCGCACCAGGCGCCGGCCCACCGGATCCAGGCCGGAGGTGGGCTCGTCCAGGAAGACCAGGGCCGGGTCGTTCAGCAGGGCCTGGGCCAGGCCGATGCGCTGGAGCATGCCTTTGGAGAAGGTGCGCAGCTGCTTGTGGCGGAACGGCGCCAGCCCCACCAGCTCGAGCAGTTCGTCGAGCCGGGCCTGCCGGCGGGCCGCCGCCAGGCCGTGCAGTTCGCCGTGGAGAGTGAGGAACTCCTCAGACGTCAGCCAGTCATGGAAGCGGAAGTGCTCGGGCAGGAAGCCCACTTGGGCGCGCGCCGCCCGCGTGCCCAGCGGCGCCCCCAGCAATTCGCCGGAGCCGGACGTCGGCGCCACCAGCCCCAGCAGCATTTTGATGGATGTGGTCTTGCCGGCGCCGTTCGGGCCGAGGAAGCCAAAGACCTCCCCGCGCTTAACCTGCAGGCTGAGCCCGCGCACGGCCACGTTGTCGCCGAACTCTTTGCGCAGGGCGTGTGTCTCGATGGCCAGGGACATAGAATGAGCAAGCGGAGAGCGCCCAGCCCTCCGGCTGAGGCGCTCTCCGCGGCAGAGATCAGGTGGGATTACCGCAGCGTCTTCGCCAGCGCCAGGCCGCGCTCCCAGGCGCCCAAGCCGCTGAGCGCATACACGCGGCCGTCCTTAACCCAGACCAGGGTGTAGTAGCCGTCCGGGTCGTTCTGGCCCATCACGTAGCCGTTGACGCCGTCGACGCTCACGGCCTCATAGTCCGCGTCCTGCGGGATCGGGATCACCAGTGTCGACGTCCAGTCGACGGTCCGGCTGAAGGCGCGCGCCTCCTGGGCGGACATGCCGGTCAGTTGCAGCGCGATCTGGGCCAGCTGCGCCAGGTCGACGTCCGGCGGCGTCGTCACCGTCGGGCTGGGCACTTGCACCAGCAGCACGCAGTTCTCCAGGCCGCGCCGGCTGGACCGGCCCTCGAACTCGGACTCGCTCAGCGCCTGGCAGTCGCCGTAGGCGGCACTCACCCCGGCCGGGATGTCGACGTTCACGGTCGCGCCGTCCAGGGCCGCCGGCAACTCCAGGTCGCCGCGCCCCAGCTCGGCGACAATCGCCTGGGCCTGGGCGCGGTCCACCGTGAACTCGAAGGTGCTGCCGGTCGTCACCAGGTAGGCCGGCCCGGCCAGGTCCGTCCGCAGCTCGCGCACCGCGAAGCCGGCCAGGTCGCTGGCTTCGGCCGCCGAGGCCGCCCGGCGCGGCTCCAGGGCCTCGCGGTCCACCGTGAATGACTCCGAGAAGCTCTGCGCCATCCGTTCGCCCAGGGCCTGGTTGCCGGCGATGTCCGGCAAAGCGCTCAGGTCGAGGGGCAGGAGCGTGACCTGCTGGACCCGGAACAGGCCCAGGAACTGGCCGGCCCAGGCGCGCACCGGCTCGAACGCCAGCGCGACGGTGAGGACGGCCGCGACACTGAGGGCGGCCCAGACCGGCCGCAGGGATCGGCTGAAAAGTCGTTGCAACATCGTTACCTTCTCCTGTTGAGTGTGCCGCGCCTGAAAACGGGCGAGCGCCGGGCGGGCGGCCAGGGTCGGATCGTCCGGCCGCGGCGCCAGGGCCGTGAAGCGCGCGGCGATGGCGGCCTGGCGCGCCGCCAGCCCGGCCAGGCGCGCCTGACATTGCGGGCAGCTGGTCAGATGGCGGGCGTCTGCGGCGGCCAGTTCGGCGTCCAGGTGGGCGCGCAGCTGTCCATCGGTGAGGTGTGGTGCCTGGTTCATCGTTCGATCCCCTCCCCGTCCTCCAGCGCCCGGTAGCGCGCTGCGAAGTCGTCTTCGGCGCGCGCCAGCAGCGTGCCCACGGACGTTGGCGCCACGCCGAGGGCGGCCGCAATCTCTTTGTACGCGAAGCCCGAGTGGCGCAGGAGCAGCAGCTGCGCGTCGCGGGCCGGCAGCGCGTCCAGCACGGCGCGCACACGGCGGCGCGTCTCGGCGCGTTCGGCGGCCTCCGGCGGCTCCGGCGGCGCGGCGGGGCCGGCCGTTGCCTCGTAGCGTTGGCGCCGCTGGGCGGCGCGCAGCGCGTTATAGCCGAGGTTGGTGGCCACCCGGTACAGCCAGCCGCCGAGCGAGCCGCGCTGTTCGGGTGGGCGCTGATACAGCTGCCAGAAGGTCTCCAGCGCCAGGTCTTCGGCCTCAGCTGGGTCGCCCACCAGGCGCACCAGCACGCCGTACACGCGCGGCCAGTGCTCGAGGAAGAGCAGCTCGAACGAGGTGGGTTTGGCGCTGTCAGCGTCGCCGGCGCGGGCCGGGCGGTCAAGGGTCGCGGTCACCGGTGATTACGCGGCGCGTTGATCGGACGCGCCGTCTACCACTATAACACCGGCCGGGAGGGGATTGTGACAGGCGGGCGCAGCGGCCGAGGTCTGAAGACGAACGGCGATGGTCTGGAGGAGCGGCCGCCGTTCGGCCTCGGTTCGTGGTCTCTGGTCAACTTACGGCCGCCAATTCAGGAAGACTTCCAGGATGCGCCGGTTCTGCTCGAAGTCGGTGTCGCGATGGTTGGTGAGCTCGACGTCGAGGGCGGCCAGGCCCTGGTCGGCGGCCCAGTCCGAGAACTGGCCCGTGTACAGACAGCCGGTGTCGAGGGGCGGCCAGGGGTAATTGCTGACGGCGGCCACCGCCTCGGCCAGGCGCAGCGACGGGCGGTCGTCGGCGTAGCCGCCGGCGAAGATGCCCAGCGCGGCGCTGTGATAGCTGATGGAGGCGTCGAAGTTGTGCGCCAGGATGAAGTCCGCCAGGGCGCGCGTCTCCGGCTCGGACAGCGGTGCGCTGCCGCCGGTGACCGGGCGGTAGACCCAGCAGCCGGAGCGCGGCCAGTCCGCCATCCAGTTGGACGGCCAGTTGCGGTTGAGGTCGACGCCGTTCTCGTTCATCTGGCCGTCCACGCCGCGCGCGCGGGCCAGCCCGTCTGGGTTGACGACGCGCACGAGGTGGAGCGTGACATCGGCGGGGATGAAGTCCGGGTGCTCGGCCAGGTACAGGATGAGCTGGTCGGCCAGGGCGACGGTGTTCCACTCGTAGCCGCCGTGGATGCCGGCGATGATCAGGCGCTCCACCGGGCCGTCACCAAACTGGTAAGCCTCCAGCGGCCGGCCGGCCACCGAATAGCCGATGACGGTCCGGTCTCCGGGCAGCGGCGTGACCGTGAAGGTCTGCGTGGGCGGCGGCGTGCGCGTGGCGGTGGCCGTGGCGGTGGGGAGGCGCGTGCGCGTCACCGTCGGCGATTGGTAGGGTGTGGCCGTCCAGGTGGGCGGCAAGGTGGGCAGGCCTTCGTCGGTGGTGGCAGCCGGCCGGGCCTGGGTGAAGACTGGCGGCACGCTGTCCAGGGCCAGGGCCGCGCCGCCGCAGCCGGCCGTGAGGAGCGCCAGCCCGGCCGCTCCGGCGAGCAGGGCAGTCGGGCCGTTACGGGGCCGCATCAAACGTGATGACGAGTTGGTCGCGCTCGTCGTAAGTGTAGCTGGCGCTGAACGGCGGGTCGGCCGGGCGCATGGCCAGGACGCGCGGCAGGAGGGTGGGCAAGTCCTCCACCAGCTCGCGCTCGCCGATCCGGTCAGCGGGCACCCATTCCAGGGCGCCCTCGGGCGAGGGCGTGAACTCCCGGCTGAGGGCCGTGGCGGTGTAGACGTACAGCCCGATGCCGTCGGCCTCGCCGGTGTGGATGACGACCACGCCGCGCAGGCGCAGGTCGCGCACGGGCAGGCCGGCCTCTTCCAGGATCTCGCGCTCGGCGGCGGCGGCCGCACCCTCGCCGCGTTCCAGGTGCCCGCCCAGGCCGTTGTAGCGGTTGGCCCAGATCTTCTTGGTCGGTGCGCCCTTCAGCAGCAGAACGTCCGCGCCGTGGGTGACGAAGCACAGCACGCGCGGGATCAGCTTGTAGCGGTCTTTGGACTTGGCGACGCCCTGGTCGGTGGCTGGCATGGCGGGTGGGGCGCTCAACCGTCGGGCAACAACTGGCGCTTGAGCGGCGATAAGGTGGCGCGATAGGCCGCGAGCTGCTCGCGGAAGCGGGCCATAAAGGCGAGGCCGGGGTCCCGTTTCAGGCCGCGGTCGTCGCGTTCGTAGTGCCCGACGACCTTCGCGAACGGGATGTCATAGAAGTCCATCAGCTGGGACACCAGGCGCACCGTCAGCCGCACCTGGCTCTCAGCCGGCGCGAACTCCGGCTGGTCAAAGTCGCGCCCGGCCAGCTCGACATTGAGCGCGATCCAGTTGTAACCCTTGGCGCCGTAGGATTCCTGGGCCAGCCCACGGTAGAGCGGCAGCATCTGCAGCCCGCGCCGGTCGTCCACGGCGAAGTGCGCGGACTGGCGCAGGTAGGCCAGCGTCTCGTAGGTGACGGCCGCCTTCCACAATTCGCGGCCGTTGCGGTTGCCGTCCCAGTGCAAGATGATTTCACCCGGCCGGATCAGGGTGTCGGCGTAGCAGTCGGCCGGCAGCTCGCGGTAATCGGCCAGCGGCGTGAAGTAGACGCGCTCGCCCGGGGGCGCGGCGTCTGGCCGCGCGGCCTTCGGCCGAAGCGGAGCTGGGAGCGCGGCCGCGGCGCCCAGGCAGGCGGCGGCCCGCAGAAAGCGGCGGCGGGACCAAGGGACAGACACAAGTGGATTATACCGTCGGCGCCGCAACCTTATGGCGAGGCCTGCGTAGAGAGAAGCGAGGATCACCGGACACTGGGACCCAGACTGTACGCCGCCCGGTTAGCGCCAATGTCAGCCTGCAGCGTGCTGAACGTCTGCAAGAAACTAACGGGCGATGTACAATAGGCGCGCAAAAGCGAAACTTTCCACTGGCGTCCCCGACCCCGGCACATCAAGGAGAGCACACCCATGAGCGATCTGTTCCAAAAGATCACTGACGCGAAGGGCCTGTTGGAGAAGATCGTCAGCAAGATCCCGGGCTTCAGCGGCTACATTGAGAAGGAAGGCCGCCGCGAGGCCGATAAGCTCCTGCGCGACACCATCGCCAAGCGCTATGGCGTGGAGCTGGACCGGCTGGCGCTGCTGCAGACCCAACTGATTTCCAGCGGCGGCCTGGAGTACCTCGACGACGTCCAGGAGGCGGTCACCCGCTTGCAGCGCTTCGTCGACATGGTCAAGACGGCTGAACGCGGCTACGCCGGCTTCTTCGACGCCATCAAGGTGAACGAGACCGAACTGGCCAAGTTGTACGCCTTCGACAGCGCCCTGCTCGAGAACGCCGGGCGCGTGACCGAAGCCGTCAACGGCCTGGAGACCGCCGTCAACAACAATGAGGGCGTCCCGGGCGCGGCCCGCAAGGTGACGGCCCTGGTGGCGGAGTGCAACACCACTTTTGAGCGCCGCAAGGAAGTGTTGCTGGCCAACTGACGCCCAGACCGATTGACGACCGTGTCAGACGCCCCCTGCCGGCTTTTGCCGGCGGACAGGGTTCAGCCTAACAAGCCCGACCGATTGCAGCCCGACGCCATCTCATCCTGGGGGGCGGGGCACTAGGAGACAAGCGATGTTCAAGAATCCTTCTGGACGCATCTTCGACATCATCGATTACCCCAACATGGGGGCGAACGAGATCGTGCGGCGCCTGCCGGAAGGCGGCAACGGCAACTTCCGCATCGGCTCGCAGGTGCGCGTGTATGAGGGCCAGGCGGCCGTCTTCTTCCGCGACGGCAAGGCCCTGGACGTCTTCGGCCCCGGCCAGCACACCATCACCACCGCCAATATCCCCTACCTGATCGACCTGGTGGGCAAGCTCTTCAATGAGCGCTCGCCCTTCGCGGCCGACGTGGTCTTCGTGAACACCAAGGAGTTCGCGGAGATGGGCTGGGGCACGCCGCAGCCCATCCTGGTGAAGAACCCGGGCTTCGGCCTGGGCGTGGCGCTGCTGCAGGCCTTTGGCACCTATGCCTTCCAGGTCTCCAACCCGCAGCAGTTCGTGGCCCAAGTGGTCGGCGCGCAGGGCCGCTTCACCACCAACGAGATCCAGAACCGCTTCCGCTCCATCATCCTGTCTAAGCTGCAGGACCTGCTGGCCGAGACGGCCACCAAGGGCAACAAGAACGTGATGGAGCTGGTGGCCCTGACCGAGGAGATCGGGGCGGGCGTGCGCGCCAAGAGCCAGGAAGACTTCAAGGCCATTGGCGTCACCCTCAAGCAGATCTACGTCAACAGCATCAAGCCGGATGAGCGCGGCGCCGAGCAGCTGCGCGCGATGGGCATGCTGGACATGGCCACCTACACCCAGCTGCAGGCCGCCGACGCCATGCGCGACGCGGCCAAGAACCCGTCCGGCGGCGCGGGCCTGACGGCCGGCATTGGCGCCGGCGTGGGCTTGGCCAACATCATGGGGCAGGCGCTCCAGGGCGGTATGCAGAACACCGTCCAGGGCGGCCAGATGCAGCAGGCCACGGCGGCCGGGGCGGCGGCGGGAGCCGGCGCGGCGGCGGCCGGGGCGGCGGTGCCGGACGTGATGTCGCCGGCCCAGGCGGCGGCCTATCTGCAGGTGTCGGAAGAAGACGTCATGCAGATGATCAACGAAGGCCAGCTCAAGGCCAAGAAGATCGGCTCGGCCTACCGCATCGGCAAGGGCACGCTGGACGAGTTCCTCAAGAGCTGACGCGCAGTTACGGAACCCAAAGCCGGGCGGGAGGCCATCCCGCCCGGCTTTTTTTGTTGCGTTTTGCGTTTGCTCAGGGGCGCGCTCAGCCGCGGCGGACCTTGCGCAGCGTATCGCGAGTCTGGGTCAGGTGGATGCGGTCGTGATCCAGGGCCAGACCCATGATCTCGGCCAGGGTGGTGGGGCCGAAGAAGGCGTGGCGGGCCGGGCGCTGCCAAGCCGGCGCCGGCTGCGCGGCCAGCAGCGCGCACAGCGCGCGGCGCGCCTGGGCGAAGTCGGCCAGGGCCGACGGCCCGGACTGCGCTTGATACTGACGTTCCACCGCCCAGGCGTCGCTGTCGATGCCGCTGACGAAGGGGTTATCGGTGGTGAGCACGGCGCGGGCGCGCGGCAGATTGACCTCGGCGTCCACGTCGCGCAGGTGGCAGGCGATTTCGGCCAGCGACCACTCTGTCTCGGCTGGCCGCCGGCTCCAGGACCCGTCCGGCAATCCATCCAGCTCGGAGTAGAGATAGGCCAGGTGCCCGGCCAGCTGGTAGGGGATGGAGGCGGCGGGCGGCGCGGGCGGACGCAAGGCTGGCAGGTTGGCCGGGGCCCAGGCCAGGAAGTCCTCCAGCCGGCCCACGCCGAGCGGCGCGGCCAGCGGCGCGCCCGCCGGCGGCGGCGTGCCGGGCGGCGCGATCCAGTAATGCGGCAGGCCCAGCTGGGCCGCCGGCACCAGGTCGTCGGACCAGTCGTTGCCCACCATCAGGGCTTCGTCCGGGCGCACGCCCAGACGGGCCAGGATTTCGGCGAAGTACTCGGGGTGCGGCTTGGCGAAGTGGCAGTTCTCGATGTGCGTGATCAAGTCGAACGGTAGGCCGGCCACGTCGGCCCAGTGCAGGCGCTCCTGGATGGCCGCCAGCGGGAACAACGGCGAGGTGGCCACCACCACCTGATACCCGGCCGCCACAGCCCATTCCAAGACATAGCGGGCGGCCGGCCGCGGCGTGGTCAACGCCCGCAGCTCGGTGAAATCCGTGCCATAGAAGGCTTCGAAGCGTTCCCAGACCGTCACCGGGTCCACCGCCAGCAGAGGAAAGTTGTCCAGGAAGACCGGCCGCAGCATCCGGGTGGGGTCGGTGTTGGCGAGCATGGCCCGCGTGCCCGTCATCAGGTCCTGGATCATCTGCCCGGCCGCGCGCTCCGGGAAATGGCGCGTCACGCCCTGGAAGTAGGCGGGCAGAAAGGTCGCCATGTCGTTGGCGAGCAGCGTGTCATCCAGGTCGAAGAGCAGCGCTTTGATCATAAGGAAGAATGACCAACGACGAAGAGCTGGCAGCGGCCGTCAGCCGTCCTTGGCCATGTCTTCAAAGGCCCCCAAGCGATGGCACTGTCCGCAGCCTACTTCGGGTTCGGGGACGTCCTTCAGGCTTTTGGTGCAGCGCGCGCTCAACTGCACTTTGCGGCCCAGGCCCAGGAAGGTCTTAGCCACGGCCGCCTCCAGCACCAGGTGCGGGCAGGCGTTGGCGCGCAGCACGCGCGGCACCGGGCAGTCCCGGCACAGCCCGGGCGTCCACTTCTCGCTGCGCGGGTTGCGCGCGATCAGCCGGCACTCTTCCACATTCCGCCCGCGGAAGTAGTCCGCGTGGAAGAACTCGCAGTCGAAGCCGGCGGGCGTGCGCATGGCGGCGGTCAGACGCGGGTGACGTAGGCGCCGGTCTCGGTGTTGACGCGGATGGTGTCGCCGACGTTGACGAACAGCGGCACCTGCACCTTGAGGCCGGTCTCCATCGTGGCCAGCTTGTTGGCCCCGGTGGCGGTGTCGCCCCGCACGCCGGGCTCGCTCTCCACCACCTTCAGGTCCACGTTGGCGGGCAGCTCCACGTCGATGGGCTCATCCTGGTAAAACGTCAGCTTGACGTCCAGGTTCTCGCGCAGATAGCTGATGTGGTCGCCCAGCGACTGCGCCGTCAGCGGCGTCTGCTCGAAGGTGGTGTTGTCCATGAAATAGTAGAAGTCGCCGTCGTGGTACAAGTACTGGGCCACGCGCGTCTCCAGCCGGATGTCCTGCACCCGGTCGCCGGACTGGAAGGTCTTCTCCAGGTTGACCCCGGACTTGAGGTTGTAGAGCTTGGTGCGGATGGTGGCGTTGCCGCGGCCGGGTTTGTTGTGGCTGTAGTCCAACACCCGGTAGAGCTGGCCATCCAGGGTGAAGGTCACGCCTTTGCGAAGGTCGTTGACGTCGATCATGCTGGCTATCCTTGCAGTGAGAGATGTAGGCCCGATGCAAAAAACGGCGCAGGCCGTCCAAGCCGGTGGCCTGCGCTGCGGGCCTCAGGATTATAGCCACCGGCCTTGCGTTTCGTCAACGGATACGAAATTCCGGGCGCCATTCGGCGTGGGGGCGGCTTTCGCCCTTTGAGGCCCAGCGCCGGCGGGCGAGTCACCTCCTGGCGCATGGCCGTGGCCAACCCCTTTTGGCCTCGTCTCTGGGTGGACCGAAGCTCAAGGGGCTGGCGGCAACTACATGTTCGACGGCCGGAGCGTGGATAAAGACCTGGTCATGGCCGCGCAGCGGTTCCGCCAGAAGCAGGCCGCGGCCGGCTGTTGTCCAGCCAGGGGTTACCCGGTGCGCGCGGTCTACACCCCCAGCCACTGGGCCGCGTCTTTGGGGAGCTGGGCCAGCGGCGCGCGGCGGATGGTGCAGTGCGGGAGCGACTCCAGGAACGTGCGCCCGTAAGCCTTGCTGATGATGCGCCGGTCCAGGACGACCACGACGCCGCGGTCGGTCTTGGTGCGGATCAGGCGCCCGAAGCCCTGGCGAAACTTGAGGACCGCCTCCGGCACGCTGTACTCATCGAAGGCGCGCTCGAAGGTCTCGGACCGGGCGGCCACGATCGGGTCATCCGGCACGTCGAAGGGCAGGCGCGTGATGACGAGCACCGACAGCGCGTCGCCGGGGACGTCCACGCCCTCCCAGAAGCTCTTGGTGCCAAGCAGGACGCCGCCCTCGGAGGCCTTGAAGTTGTCCAGCAGCATCGTGCGCGACGTGCCGTCGGACTGGTCGTAGACGTCGATGCCGGCGCGCTGCAGCGGGCCGCGGATGGCGCCGGCCGTCTGCTTGAGCTGGGCGTAGGACGTGAACAGCACCAGCGCCCGGCCGCGCGTGGCCTTGCACAGCTCGGTCAGGCTCTTCTCCAGGGCGCGCTGGTATTCCTGCTTGACCACCGGCTCGGGCATATCCGTGGGCAGGTAGAGCAGGGTGGAGGCCTCATAGTTGAAGGGCGAACCGACCGCCAGTTCGTCCACGTCGCGCGCGTTCAGCCGGCTCTTGAGGTAATCGAACTCGGTGCCGGCCGTGAGCGTGGCCGAGGTCAGCACCACGGCCTCCTTGGCGTTCCACAGGTGCTTCTCCACCAGCCCGCCCACATGCAAGGGGGCGGCGTGCAGCGAGACGCGCCCGTCGCGGCCGCCGGCCTCGGCCCAGTAGATCTGGTTGGGGTCCGGCCGGGCCACCAGGCCGTCGCCGTTCTGCACCACGGCCGCGAAGTAGCGCGCCGCCTGGGCCGTGGCCGAAGCCAGGTCCTCGGCCTGGTCGAACTCGAGCTCCGGATCGCGCGCCCACTTGGCCAGGGCTTGCGAGATGCGTGTGAGGGCGTCGGCCAGGACGTTCAACGTGGGGCGCAGCTGGTCCCACTGCAGCTCGACCTGGCTCCACTGGGGCAGCGTGCGCGTGGCGGCCACGACGCGCACCGTCTGGCCGTAGTCGTTGATCGGCCGGCCGTCGCGCCG
Organism: uncultured Anaerolineales bacterium; assembly: GCA_937952305.1. Taxonomy (GTDB): domain Bacteria; phylum Chloroflexota; class Anaerolineae; order Anaerolineales; family UBA6663; genus SpSt-583. The sequence goes on from CALFZO010000041.1 coordinate 39,819, forward strand.
GTCTTCCAGGAAGGCGGCCACGCTCTCGAAAAAGGCGCGCGCCAGGGTCAGCGCCGCGCTGGTCTTGTCGTAGACGGAACCGACCTCCACCTCCAGCGGGACGTAGCGCTCCATGAGCAGCGCCGCGCGCGCCGCGCTGAGCACCTCGCCCAGCAGGCCGCTGTTGGGGCCGCCCAGGTCCTTGAGCTGGCGCTCGAAATCCGGCTGATTGAGCTCGAAGCTCAGGCCGTCGGTGGTGGCGGCCTCCAGGTGGTGGGCCTCGTCCAGGATCAGGTACTTGTAGGCCGGCAGGACGCGGTTCTCGGTGGCGATATCGGCCAGCAGCAGGGCGTGGTTGACGATGACCAGGTGGGCGGCCTCGGCCGCCTTGCGCGCCTGGTAGAACGGGCACAGCCCCTTCAGGCGGTCGCGGCACATATCCAGCGTGCAGGCATCGTCCTCGGCCGAAAGACGCGCCCAGCCGCCGCGGTCGATCGGCCCCAGCGAGATCGGCCGGCGCGTGGCCTCCGGCTCGCTCAGCCAGACCAGCACCTTGGCCAGCACGCGCATCTCCTCGGCCGTCTTGGGCCGGTGGCGGCGCAGGTTCTCCAGCCGGCGCGGGCACAGATAGTTGCCGCGGCCTTTGAGCAGCGCGGCGCGGAAATCCAGGCCGAGCGCGGCGCGCAGGTCCGGGATGTCTTTGTTCACCAGCTGGTCCTGCAGGTTGAGCGTGTTGGTGGAGACCACCACCCGTTCGCCGTTCTGCAGCGCCCACTGCACGGCCGGGATGAGGTAGGCGATGCTTTTTCCCGTGCCCGTTCCGGCTTCCACCATCAGGTGCCGGCCCTGGGAGAAGGCGTGCGCCACCGCGCGCAGCATGGCCACCTGCTCGGAGCGGAATTCATAGTTGGGGAAGTGGGCGGCGAAGGCGCCGCCCGGTTCCAGCACGCCGGCCAGCTCGTCCAGGGCCAGCGGGGTGGTGAGCTCGGCCGGGATGAGCGGGCGCGGTTCGCGTTCGGCCGGCCCAAACAGGCCCGGCAGGCTGGCGGCCCGCCGGCCGGTGGCCATCTCCTTGGAGCGCGCGCGCAGCGCGTCTTCAAAGAAGGTGCCGACGGCCCAGTCGATGTCGCGGCTGAGGTTGGTGATCTCGGCCAGCACATCCAGCGGCAGGGCCAGCGCCCGCTGCGCCAGCGCCTGGTAGACGGCCACGGTCACGCGGCAGTCATCCAGCGCGCGGTGGGTGGCCGGGAGCAGAATGCTCAATTCCTTGGCCAGCGCACCCAGGTTGTAACGCCCGGCCGACGGCAGCAGCGCCGCCGCCAGGTTGTACGTGTCGGCGGAGTCGTTGTACTTCAGCAGACCGCGCGCCTGCAGGAAGCCCAGATCGAAGCGGACGTTGTGCCCGAGGACGATGGCCTCGCCCACGAAGGCCGCCAGCTTGGGCAGCACCTCCGCGGCCTTGGGGGCGTTGGCGACCATGGCGTCGCTTATGCCGGTCAGGTGCGTGATGTTGGCGGGGATGGCGCGGCCGGGGTTGACGAGCGTGCTGTATTCGCCCTCGATCCGGTCGCCCTTAAACTTGACGGCGCCGATCTCGATGATGGCGTCGCTGCGCGCGTCGAGGCCGGTGGTCTCCAGGTCGATGGCGACGATGGTCTGAGTCATCGAGCCGAGTATAACAGACCCGCCCCGGCCGGCGCTTGCGATTCAGGAGGCGTGTGGTATAGTCGCACCTGTGCCCTAAAAAACGGCCTAACCGGCGCAGACTGCGCCATCACCAACACGCCAGCAGTGTGGGGCGGGGAGCCATCCAGCATCGGCCAGACTCCCCGCCTCTCTTTTTGCCGCGGACCGGCCGCGCCGGCCGGCCGCGTCCGCGCCCATCCGTTCTTGATCAGCAGAACCGGAGGTAGACCATGACCAAGTATATTTTTATAACCGGCGGCGTCGTCAGCTCGGTCGGCAAGGGCGTCACCGCCGCGGCCGTCGGCCGGACGCTCAAAGAGCGCGGGCTGAAAGTCTCCATCCAGAAGCTCGATCCGTACATCAACGTCGACCCCGGCACCATGAGCCCGTACCAGCACGGCGAGGTCTTCGTGCTGGATGACGGCGCCGAGACCGACCTGGACCTCGGCCACTACGAGCGTTTTATCGACGTCAGCCTGACGCGCGACTGCAATGTCACCACCGGCCAGATTTACTCGGAGGTCATCGGCAAGGAGCGGCGCGGCGACTACCTGGGCGGCACGATCCAGGTGATCCCGCACATCACCAACGAGATCAAGCGGCGCATGGCGCTGGTGGCCAAGAACAGCGGCGCCGACGTGGTGCTGGTGGAGGTCGGCGGGACGGTGGGCGACATCGAGAGCCAGCCCTTCCTGGAGGCCATGCGCCAGATGCGCACCGACGTGGGGCGCGAGCACACCCTGTTCATGCACGTCACCTGGCTGCCCTACATCGGCGCCACCGGCGAGCTCAAGACCAAGCCCACCCAGCACTCGGTGCGCGAGCTGCGTTCGCTTGGCATCGGCCCGGACATCATCGTGGCGCGCTCGGACCACCCGGTCAGCAACGACCTGCGCCAGAAGATCGCGCTCTTCTGCGACGTGACCGAGCAGGCCGTCATCCCGATGGTCACCAGCGACGTGCTGTACGAAGTGCCGCTGCTGCTGGAGCGCGCGCGGGTGGCGGACTTGGTCCTGGCCCGCCTGGGGCTGACCGCCACGCGCTCCCCGGACTGGAGCAAGTGGGAGGCGCTGGTGGCCGAGGTGCGCCGGCCCAAGCCCAAGGTGCGCGTGGCCATGGTCGGCAAGTACGTGGAGCTGCAGGACGCCTATATGAGCGTGCGCGAGGCCCTCAAGCACGCCGCGCTGGACCTCGGGCGCGAGGTCGAGATCGAGTGGGTCCACTCAGCCGACTTAGAGAAGGGCCGCAACTGGGAGCAGATCAAGAGCGTGGACGGCATCGTGGTGCCGGGCGGCTTTGGGTCGCGCGGCATCGAGGGCAAGGTGGCGGCGGCGCGCTACGCGCGCGAGAATCAAGTGCCGTACCTGGGGCTGTGCCTGGGGATGCAGGTGATGTGCATCGAGTTCGCGCGCTACGCCTACGGCTCGGACGACGCCAACTCCACCGAGTTTGACCGGGCCACGCCGATCCCGGTGATCGACCTGATGCCCGAGCAGCGCGGCATCGCCGACCTGGGCGGCACGATGCGGCTGGGCCTGTACCCGTGCGCGCTGACGCCGGGCACCAAGGCCGACGAGGCCTACGACCTGCCGGCCGGCGAGGCCGCGCGCGAGCGGCACCGCCACCGCTTTGAGTTCAACAACACCTACCGCGAGCCGCTGGCCGCCAAGGGCATGATCTTCTCCGGCCTCTCGCCGGACGGCCGCCTGGTGGAGATCGCCGAGCTGGCCGACCACCCCTTCATGGTCGGGACACAGTTCCATCCGGAGTTCCTGTCCCGGCCCAACCGGCCCCACCCGCTCTTCCGCGCCTTTGTGGCCGCCACGGCCGGGCGCGAGGGCCAGCCGGCGAATGGAGCGGCACCGGACCTCAAACCAGCCGAAGTCTGATGAAGACTACTGCCACACCTCGCCTCGTTGTCGTCTTAGCCGTAGCGCTGCTGTCCGCCTGCGCGGCGCCGACAGCGACCGCGCCCACCGCCCAGACGGCCGAGCCCTCAGCGCCTAACCCCACCGTCACGCCTCTGCCATCTGCCACGTCTCGGCCTCCCAGCCCGACGGCCAGCCTGACGATCACGACTGCGCCCAGTCGGACTCACACGCCTGTTCCGCCGACAGCGACCTCAACGCAAGCGCCGCCGACAGCGACCTCCACCCGCGTCCCGCCGACAGCGACGCGGCAACCGCCCTTAGCAGCCACGCCGACGTCTCTCCCTCCCAGCCCGGCGCCACAGGCCGGCGGGCTGGGCTTGTATCTGCAATCCGGCGCGTGTGCCTTTTACTCGCCTCGCCAGCCCCCCAACGCCATGACCGTCAACTGGTGTGTCCAGTCTCTCTTGGTCCGAGAAGACGGCCACATGGAGTTTAATGTGGTGTGGATTGTGGCCGTGATGGCAATCGGTGATACCGGTCGGCCACCGCTGCAAATGAACTCCGATGCGGGCAACACCAATATGTACTTGACCGACGACCTGGGCCGTCGCTACGACCACCTTGCGACGGGCGGTGCGGCGGCCTTGGGCGGAGCATTGCCTTGGGGCCAGGAAACGACACTGACGGGTGCTTTCGTTTTCCCGCCGGCGCAGCCAGGCGCGACGGCATTCGCCTTTCACGATGACGATCAAGGGGTCGTGATCACCAACCTGAACTTTGCGCAACGAGCGCCGTAGCCGCGAAGGATTGACAATTCATGCCGATGCAACCGCTCCCCCTCAATCGCGTTTATCTGGCGCACGCCTTCTCCGAGCCAGCCTTCGGCGACACGGCCGAGCACGTCTTCTATGTCCGCACCGCCGACGGGCGGCGCAGCCTGGTGCGCCAGACGCTCAGCACCGGCCTGGCCCAGGTGATCACCACCGAGCCCGCGCCCGCCGGCGGGGTGGGCTACGGCGGCGGCCTGTTCGCGGTGCGCGGGCGCACTCTGGTCTACGCCGCCACCGGCGGCGGACAGGGGCAGGGCGGCACCCTGCAAGGCCTCGATCTGGGGACGGGCGAGCAGTGGGCCGTGACCCCGGCTTTCGAGGGCGTAGCCGCGCCGACGATTTCGCCCTGCGGCCAGTACGTGGCCTTCCTGGCGGAGGCGGCCGGCCGGTGCAATGTGCTGCTGGTCGACGTGCGCGGCAAGACGCTGCCGGTCAAGCTGTCCGATGACCCCTGGTACGCCTTCAACCCGGCCTTCTCGGCCGACGGCCGGCGGCTGGCCTGGCAGGAGTGGGAGGCCCTGGCGATGCCCTGGGACGAGGCCCGGCTGTGCCTGGCCGCCTTCGCCAAACCGACCGGACGCAGCTCGGCCAGTTATCAGCTCCTGCCGTTGAGCACGGTGACCCTGGCCCAGCCGCGCGTCAGCTACGCCTCGCCGCAATTTAGCCCGGGCGGCAAGTTCGTGGCCTACACCAGCGACGAGACCGGCTGGCGTTCCTTGTGGGTGGCCGAGGCCGACGGCCAGAACCCGGTGCGCGTGGACACCGGCCCGGGTGAGATCGGCGGGCCGGACTGGGTGCCAGGGGACCGGGCCATGCGCTGGAGCGAGGACGCCAAGACGCTGTTCGCCGTGCGCCGGCACGAAAGCCGCGACACGCTGCTGCGCATCAGCTGGCCGGACCGCGCCGTCGCCGAGATCCCGACGCCGTGGACGTATTGGGACGGCCTGCACCTGCGCGGCGATCTGCTGGCCGGCCTGGCCAGCAACGCGCTGACGCCGGTCACGCTGGTCACGCTTAACACGCGCACCGGCGAGAGCGTGGCGCGCGCCAGCGCCGGCGTCGGGCTGTTGGACCCGGCCTCCCTCGCGCCGGCTGAGGTGGTGAGCTGGCCGACGACCGGCGCGGTCACCTGCTGGGGCATTTTCTACCGCGCCGTCGGCCCGCAGGCCGAAGGTCCGCGGCCCCTGATCGTGCACGTGCACGGCGGCCCGACCTCGGAAGCGCCGCTGGCCTGGCAGCCGCAGGCCCAGTATTTCGCCACGCGCGGCTGGCATTACCTGCTCGTCAACCATCGCGGCGGGACCGGCTATGGCCGCGCCTATCAGGACTTGCTCAACGGCCAGTGGGGGGTGGTGGACGTGCAGGACGCGCGCACCGGCGCCGAGCACCTGATCGAGCGCGGTCTGGCGCGCGCTGACCAGGTCGTGATCATGGGCGGCAGCGCCGGCGGCTACACCACGCTGATGGCGCTGACGCAGGACCCCGCTTTCTGGGCGGCCGGCGTGTCGCTGTATGGCATCGGCGGCCTGTACGAGCTCAAGCAAGGCTCGCACCGCTTCGAGGTCAATTACGAACAGGGCCTGATCGGCCGGCTGCCGGAGGCCGGGCGGCTGTGGCAGGAGCGCTCGCCGCTGACCCACGTCAAGAACGTGCGCGCGCCGGTTCTGCTCTTCCATGGCAAAGAGGACAAAGCCGTACCCTATCAACAATCCGTGGATTTTGCGGAGGCCGCGCGCCGCAACGGCGTCCCGGCCGAGCTGGTGCTGTACGAGGATGAAGGCCATGGCTTTGCCAAGGAAGCCAACCGGCGTGACTGCCTGGAGCGCACCGAGCGCTTCCTGGAGCGCTACGTCATCAACCTGCAGCGCTGACCGCGTTTGCGTCCGGACGCCCTTTGGCCTATAACTAGCGGCAGGCCACCGCTTGCATCGGAGAGACGCCATGACGGACAAGACCGACCAAGAAACCAACCGCCGCACCCTGGGCCAGGAGCTGGAAGGCCTGGAGGGCCTGGTGTACCGCATCTCGACCACGCTCGAGCCGGGCGGCCTGCACGCCGCCTCGCTGGCCGTGGTGTGTGAGGCCATCTACCTGGCGCGCCAGGTGATGCTCAACGACGACGTGCGCGCCCACGATGTGGACAACCTGAGCGCATCGATGGACGAGCTGAAGCGGCGCGCCCTGGAGTGGAAGATCGCGGCCCGCCAGGCCGAGGTCTGGCCGCGGCTGCCGGAGCGGCTCCAGCCGGACTCCGGGCCGACGCGCAAGGCGCTGGAGTACGCCCTGCACGAGTGGCTGGCTGAGGCTGATCTGGACAACAAGGACGCCGGCCAATTGGCGGCCGAGTTCACGGCCTTTTGCGAGGCGGCGCAGAAGCCCGCCGAGCATCGCCGCCGGCGCAAGGGCGCTTAGCCGCCCGGCCTCTGGCTGAAGGCTTGTGAGCGGAGACGGCTGCCCGTCTCCGTTTTCTATTCCGGGGGTGGGGCTTCGGCCGGGGCCGGTATGCTCACAGTGGCGCTTGCGTGTGATAAAGCGCCGAGGCGATGACGAGCGTCACGACGACGGCGGTCGTGACCTTGGCCACGGGCATGCGCGCCGGTTTGGGCGCTGGCCGGCCGGCCAGTTCGGCCGTGCGCGCGGCTTCACGCTGTTTGCCGTGGGCGGCGGCGCCCAACGCCAGGGTGGTGGGGATGGCGGCGCAGAACAGGCACATGCTTTCATCTTCTCCCGCTGAAACGTGGGACCAACGTTAACACCCGGGCAGGGCGCTGTCAAGCCGAAGGGGCTATACTGAGCGCAGCCACCTCAACGCCTATGGATACACCCTACGCCTGGACCCAACGGCTCGGCATCATCGACCTCGGCTCCAACTCCGCGCGCCTGGTCGTCGTTCAGTACACGCCCGGCCAATCCTATAAGGTCACTTACGAGTACAGCCGCCGGGTGCGTCTGGCCGAAGGCATGGCCACCGGCGACGATCGGCTGGAGCCGGCCGCCGTGGGACGCGCCGTGGAGACCCTGGCGATGTTCCGGGACTTCTGCCGCGCGCATGGCATTCAACGCCTGATCCCGGTCGCCACCGCCGCCACGCGCGACGCCGCCAACCAGGCGGACTTTCTGCGCCAGGTGCGGGCCGCCACCGGCCTGCGCCTGCGCGTGCTCACCGGCCGGGAGGAATCCTATTACGGCGCGCTGGGCGTGATCAACGGCCTGGGCCTGCGGGCCGGCGTGGTGATGGACGTCGGCGGCGGCAGCGCCCAGGTGAGCCGGGTGCGCGGCGGGCAGTTCCAGCGCGGCCAGGCTACGCCGCTGGGCGCCGTGCGCCTGACCGAGGCCTTCCTGCCCGGCGAGCGCGTCGGGTCGGCCGAGTACAAACGCCTGGCGCGCTACCTCGACGAGCAGTTCGCGGCCCTGGATTGGCTGGCGCTGCGGCCGGGCGAGCAGTTCGTGGGTTTGGGCGGCACCTTGCGCACGCTGGCGCGGATCGACCGCGACGAACGCGACTATCCGCTGCGGCTGCTCAACGGCTACGCGTTGTCGGCCGAGCGCCTGGACGCGCTCATCGCGCAGCTGCGCGCCCTGCCGGTGCGCGAGCGCGGGCGCCAGATCCCGGGGCTGCCGCCGGACCGCGCCGACGTCAGCCTGGCCGGGGCCATGGTGGTGGCGGCCGCGCTGCGGCGTGCCGGCGCCGACCAACTGGTGGTGAGCGGCCAGGGCATCCGCGAAGGCCTGTTCTTCGAGAACTTCTTGCCGAAGCGGGCGCGCGCCAACCCGGCCATCGCCGATCTGCGCCGCTTCAGTGTGCTGAACCTGAGCCGGACCTACGGCTATCAGAACGCCCACGCCAACCAGGTAGCGCAACTGGCGGTGGCGTTGTTCGACCAACTCCAGCGCCGGCATGGCTACGGCCAGCCTGAGCGCGAAGGCCTGTGGGCGGCCGCGCAGCTCAACGACATCGGCAGCGCCGTCAACTACCAGGACCACCACAAGCACTCGGCCTACCTGATCTTGAGCGCCGGGCTGCCCGGTTACTCCCACCGCGAGACGGCCCTGATCGCGCTGCTGTGCGTGTATCACCGCAAGGGCAAGGCCGACCTCAAGACGTATCAGGCGGTGTTGGAGAAGGGCGATCCGCAGCGGGTGCGCCGGCTGGGCGCCGTGCTGCGGCTGGCCGAGGCCCTGGACAGCAGCCGCACCCAGGACGTCGCCGCCGTGACGGTGGCCGCGCGCCGGGATGTGGTTCGGCTCACCGTTAAGGGGCGGCCGGGCCACGACGTGCGCTGGGAGATCGGCGAGGCGCAGCGCAACGCCGACCTGTTTGAGGACGCCTTCAACTGCCGGCTGGAGGTGGCCGCGGGCTGAGGCGGCAGCGCGGCCTACGCCGTCGCCACGCGCATGATCGTGCCCTGCGCCGCCGCGCACAACTTCTCCTGGCCGGACTGCACGACGAAGACCTCACAGCGGCAGACGGCCAGGCTCTGCCCGCGGCCGATCACGGTGGCGCGGGCCACCAGCCGGTCGCCGGCGGCCGGGCGCACATAGTTGAGCTTGTACTCGGCCGTCAGCACGTTCTCGCCCAGCACCGAGCCGGCCGCAAAGGTCAGGGCGTTGTCGGCCAGGTAACCCACGACGCCGCCGTGCACGAAGCCGTGCTGCTGAAGAAACTCCGGGCGCATGTCCAGGGCCAGCTCCACGCTGCCCTCGGCAAAGGCCGTCAACTGCGTCCCCAACCAGCGGCTGAACGGTTGGCTGGCCAGCACGCGCCGGCCCAGGTCGAGCCAGTCAGTCATGGGGGCCCTCGGCCAGCGCCTCGGCCTCGGTCTCCGGCTGAAGGCGCGTGAGCAGCGCCGCGGCTTTCTGCGTCAGCGCATCCGGCTGCACCGCCTCCCAGTCCTTGCCGAACTTGCGCAGGTGCTTCTGGATCTCGGCCTGGCAAGAGAGGTCGTAGCGCCGGGCACTGTCGTCGTCTGGATGTTGCGCCAGCCAGGCGGCCAGCCGCGCGCGGCCCACGCAGGCGTCGTTGAGGTAGCCCAGCCGGTCCTGCAGCTTCACCAGCTGGCGCAGCAGCGCTTCCCCGGGCTCGCCCAGCGCCGGCAACAGAAACTCCACCAGGAAACGGACGCGCTTGACGGCCAGCCGGCGCAAAGCGTGATAGCTCTCCAGATTGGCCGGATCGAGGTCGGCGGCCTGCTCCCGCAGCTGCTCGACGCGCTCGCTGAACAGCGCGGCGGCGGCCTCGCCGAGGCGCGCGTCGCCTTTGCGCTTCGCCGGCGGGTCAGTCACAAAATCGGCCCAATCGGCGCGCAGGGCCGCGGCCTCGTCGCCGTCCAGCCAGCGCGCGGCCGCGCTCAGCGCGGTCTGGCGCTGGGCCCGCCAGTCGGCCAGGAAGGGCCAGTCTTCCATCAGCGCCACCTCATCCGCAGCCGCGATCAGCACGTCCCAATCCCGCACGGCCGCCAGCGCATCCTCGGCCGCCTTGAAGTGGGCGCGCAGACGGCGGGCCCGCTTCTTCTTAAGGGCCGGCCGGAACATCTCCAGCGCGGCGCGTCCGCGGCGGGCGGCGGCCCGGACCGCTTTGATGGCTGGCGGGGCGCCGGCGCAGGCCTCGGCTGTGGCCGCCTCCCAGCGGGTGAGCTGTTCGGCCAGCGCGCGCACGGCGACGGTGGCGAGGGGCGTGCTCGCGGTCAGCGCGGTCTGGGCCACGACCGTGATGGTGCGGATGGGCGGGGCCACCACCCAGGCGCCGCCCAAGACCTCGGCCCACAGGTCGGCCTTCTCCACGGCGCGGGCGCCGTCGCCTTCGGCGTAGGGGCCGGAGAGCGTCAGCGTGTACGTATCGGCCTCCACCCGCACCGCCTCCACGCGCGTGGTCTGCGATTGCGAGTAATCGAGCCCGTCGGCGATCCGCAGCAGCGCGGACAGCGCCAGGGTCTGCGCCCGCTGGCGTTCGCCCAATGCCATAAAGAGTGGTTCCTTATGGGCGCGCACAGTCTTGCGATGAAAGCGCACGGCGCAGGCCAGCATGGTCTGTTCGGCGGCGGTGTGGCCGACGAGCTTGACGCCCTGCAGCAGGTCACGGCCGACGGTGTGATGCTTGGGCGCGTCCACTTCCAGGCCGAGGTTATGGAGCAGGGCCGCGGTCTCCAACAGGGCGCGCAGTTTGGCCGGCAGTTTATGGACAGCCTGAGTCTCATCGAAGAGACGCAGGGCGTGCTCGGCCACCTGGTGGGCGTGCGCCAGGTCCACGTGCGCGGCCGTCAGCAATTCCTCAACGTACAGGCCGGGGCGCGGGAAGAGCGTCAACCGTTGCGCCTCAAAGCGCAGGACGAGCCGTTCAATAGCGGCCGGCGTGAGGCGCAGTTCAGCCGCCACCTGGGCCGGCTCGGCCCCGGCCTCAAGCGCCAGCAGTGCGCGGGCCTGTCGTGCCTCAGCTGCCGCCGCGTGCTCGGCCTGCCATTGCAGCCAGAATGTCTCGGAGGAAGACAACATACGATGCCTCATAAGAAAGGAAACGCCGGCCGGGCCTGTCTTGTCGATGACCGGGCGCAGGGCCTGACCTGAAAGCCGGCGGCTCTGGTCAGAATTCTATTTGCACATATCCACATTGAGGCGGAACCTCCCGCAGTATAACGGTGTGTCGTCGCGTTGGCGGCATCAAATCAAGCGGAGCTGTCAGGTGGAATCCTCAGCAAAAACATAAAAGCGGCGACTAGCGCCATTTTATGAAAAGATGATATACTATGGCTGTTACCAGATGCGCGTCAACCAATGGAACGGACGGAAACGACCAAAGGCCGGACCATGACGACGCGGCCTCCATCGTGTTCCGGTTAAATCAGCAGTGGGTTGGAGTGACCTTATGGATCAACACATCAGCCAGTTCCTGAGCACGTTGTCGACCCAGAAGGGCTACACCGAAAACACCATCGCGGCGTACCGCAATGACCTGGGCCAGTTCGCCCAGTTCGTGCGTGAGCAGCGCGGCGGCGTGGTCGAGCCTGGGGATGTCTCACCCGACCTCGTCGAAGCTTATGTCGAAAGCTTGCAGCGCGCGGAAGGCGGCTACGCCCCGTCGACGGTGGCGCGCAAGATCGCGGCTGTGAAATCCTTCTTTCACTTCCTCAGCGAACAGCAGCTGATCGTGTCTAACCCGGCGCTGCGGCTGAACTCGCCCAAGATCAAGAAGAGCGCGCCCAAGACGCTTTCCCGCGAGGAGATCGAGCGGCTGCTGGCGGCGCCGCGCCAGGCCGGCGGCGCCAAGGCGCTGCGCGACTCGGCGTTGTTGGAGCTGCTCTGCGCCACCGGCATGCGCGTGACCGAGGTCGTCAACCTGCGGGTGGACGACGTGGATTGGGAGCAGGGCGAGATCATCTGCCGCAGCAAGGGCGAGCGCGAGCGCCGCATCCCGGTGGGGTCGGCGCAATTGCCGCTGCGCGAATACGTGGACAGCGCCCGCGCCGCGCTGCAAAACGACGGCTCGCCGGAGATGTTGTTCCTCAACCATCGCGGCAAGAAACTGACACGCCAGGGAGTCTGGCTGATCTTGCGCGAGGCCGCTGAGGCGGCCGGCATCCAGGCCGAGGTGACGCCGCGCACGCTGCGGCATTCGTTTGCCAAGCATCTGATCGGCTCAGGCGAGAACCTGCGCCGGGTGCAGAAACTGCTCGGGCACGCCAACCTGTCCACCACGCAGGTCTACCGCCAGCCGGCGGCGGCGTCTGACCTGCCCGGCGACCCGACCCCGTAAAGGACCAGCCCGCATGGACGCTTTTCTGACGCGCGCCGATTTCGAGGCCGCCGCGGCCTACATTCGCGCCAACACGCGGCACACGCCGCAGGTCGGCCTGGTGCTGGGGTCTGGCCTGGGCGGCCTAGCCGAAGCCATCGAGGCCGCGGACTTCATCGCCGCGGACGCCATCCCGCACTGGCCGCGCTCCACCGTGGTCGGGCACGCCGGCCGCCTGGTCATCGGCCGCCTGGAAGGCCAGAGCGTCCTGGTGCAGCAGGGGCGCGCCCACTACTATGAAGGCCACACGCTCCAGCAGGCGACGCTGCCGATCCGCGTCATGCAGCTGCTCGGCCTGCGGACCGTCATCCTGACCAACGCGGCCGGCGGCATCAACCCGGAATATTCGCCCGGCGACGTGATGCTGATCGAGGATCAGATCAACCTGATCGGCATGGCCGGCCTGTCGCCGCTGCGCGGCCCCAACGACGACAGCTTTGGCCCGCGCTTCCCGGACATGAGCGTGCCGTTCGACCGGGAGTTGCGCGCCCATGCGCGGGCGGTGGCGGCCGAGGCCGGGCTGCCGCTCCGGCAGGGCGTCTACGCCGGTCTGGCCGGTCCGTCCTTTGAGTCGCCGGCCGATCTGCGCTTCCTGCGCGCCATCGGCGCCGACGCCGTGGGCATGTCCACGGTTTCCGAAGTGGTCGTGGCCCGCCACGGCGGCCTGCGCGTGCTGGGTTTCTCGGGCATCAGCAACAAGGCCAACCTGGATGGCAGCACGGTCACCACGCACGAAGAGGTGCTCGAGGCCGGCCGGGTGCTGGTGCCCAAGCTGACCACGCTGGTGCGCGGCGTGCTGCGCCGCCTGTAACCGGCCCGCCCCAGCCGGCGGCGTTCCACCGGCTACGTGATAACTGGTATGTCCGCTTTGCGCGCACCCCGTCCACCTGCGGCCGCCTGGCGCGCCCTGCTGGCTGGCGCGCTGCTGCAAGGGCCGGCCGACGGGGCGCTGGAATTCCTCGCCCGCTACCAACTCTGGCTCTTCGGCCTGCTCGGGTTGGGCGCCTTGCTCAGCCTGGTCTTCTTCTGGCTGGCCTACCAGCGCTCCGAGCGCACGCCTTTCGGCCTGGAGAAAGATGCCGCCCGGCGCCGCCAGAATTGGGCGCTGGGGACGCTGTCGGTGCTGTTAGTGCTAGGCGGCGTCTTATTCGGCCTGGAGCGTTACCTCATCCGGCTGGACGGCGGCGGCTCGGCCGGCACGCCGGCGCCCGAGGCGCGCCCGACCGAGGCGGCCACGCCCACGCCGATCCTGGGCGGGCAGCCGTTGGTGGTGGACTCGAGCGGCTGCGCCAACCCGGACGTCAACCTGCTCAAGCCCGGCGCCGGCGAGCGCATCGCGGGCTCGTACGAGATCGTGGGCACCGCCAGCATCCCCAACTTCGCTTTCTACAAAGTGGAAATCAGCAGCGCGGCCACCAACGGCGCCTGGGTGACGCTGGCGGTGGGCAACGTGCCCCGCAGGGCGGGCCCGCTGGGCCGCTTCGACACCACGCCCTACGCGCCGGGCGAGTACGCCTTCCGCCTGGTCGCCACCGACAACATCGGCCAGGCGGCGCCGCCGTGCGTGATCGTGGTGTCGTTGGCGCCGGGCGTGGCGCCGACGGTGGCCCCGTGACGCGCCCGCGTCAGATCAGGTAAAATCCAGATATGCCTGAGGTTCAAGTCCGACCAGCCACCAGCACCGACCTGCCTCTCCTGGCGTCCCTCGACCACAGCTACAGCACCGATTACGTCTGGCAAATGGAGACGCGCCAGGCCGATGGCGGCGGCGAGGCCGTGCTGGTCACCTTCCGCTCGGTCCGGCTGCCGCGCTCGGTGCGCGTCAACCCGCCGCGCGATGCCCACGGTCTGGCCGAAGCCTGGAACCGGCGTGTGTGTTTCCTGGTGGCCGAGGAGGGCGGGCACCTCAAAGGCTATCTCAACCTCACCCTAGCGGCGGTGCCCGGCACCGGCTGGATCGCCGATCTGGGCGTGGAGCGGCGCTTCCGGCGCATGGGCGTGGCCAGCGTGCTGTTGGCGGCCGCCTTGCAGTGGGCGCGCGCCAACCACCTGCAGCGCGTGGTGCTGGAGACGCAGTCTAAGAACTTCCCGGCCATCTCATTTGCCCAGAAGCACGGCCTGGTCTACTGCGGTTACAACGACCGCTATTACCCGAACCAGGACGTCGCCTTGTTTTTTGGCGCCAACCTCAAGTAGCGGTCGCGCGCCTCGCCGCAGCCGGCCGCGGCTTGAAAGATACCCGTCGGTATGTCGCCCCTCGTCGGTGGTCTGTCCACCCTGAGCCAGATCCTGGCCTCCGGGATCACGATCACGGCTTTCTCGCTCCTGCTGTATGCCCTGACCTTCAATCTGCGGGACCGCGTGGTGCGCGCCTTCGCGGCCTTGCTCGCCTTCATCACCGTCGTCTACTTCTGCGACGTGCTGGTGAGCACGCTGGCCGACCCGGCCCTGGCCGAGGCCGGGCTGCGCCTGCAGTGGCTGGGCATCGCCTTCATCCCGGTCGCGTACCTGCATTTCTCGGACGCGCTCCTGGCGACCACGGGCCAGCCCTCGCGCGGCCGGCGCCGGCTGGCGATCCGCATCCTGTATGTGGCCGGCGCCGCTTTCCTGGTGGCGGCCGCCTTCACCGATATCCTGGTCAGCCGGGCGGTGCTGGAGGCCGGGTCTGGCGCCGTGCATTTGCAGGCCGGCCCGCTCTTCGTGGCTTTCCTGGCCTACTTCGTCGGCAGCCTGGCCTGGGCCGGCTACAACTTTGTGCGCGCCTACCGGCGCTGCCAGACCTCCACGACGCGCCGGCGCATGCTTTACCTGATGACGTCGGCGGCGGCGCCGCCCCTGGGGACCTTCCCGTTCCTGCTCATCGCCGGCGGCACAGCCGCGCTGCACCCGCTGATCTTCTGGCTCCTGGTCATCACCACCAACTCGGCGGTGACGGTGCTGCTGCTGGTGATGGCGTACACCGTCGCCTATTTCGGCGTCGCCCAGCCGGACCGCGTGGTGAAGGCGCGCCTGTTCCAGTGGGTGCTGCGCGGGCCGGTGGTCGCCTCGAGCGTGCTGGCCGTCTACCTGCTGGTGAACCGCTACGGGCCGGCGCTGCCGGTCTACGATCCGCGCCTGCTGCCCTTCCTGCTGATCGGCGCGCTGCTGCTGCTGCAGTTCGTGATCACGCTGGTGCGTCTGCCGATGGAGCGCGCCCTGTTCTACGGCGCGGACCGCCAGGAGCTGCGCCGCCTGCAGACGCTGGAGGAGCGCCTGATCACGTCGCGGGACCTGTCGCAGTTCCTGGAGTCGGCGCTGGCCGCCCTGTGCGACGCGCTGCGCAGCCCGGCCGCCTTCCTGACGGCCTTCGGCGAAGGCGGCAAGATCGACTATGAGGTGGCCGTCGGCTCGGCCGACCAACTGCGCGAACGCGGCGCGCTGCCGCCACTGACAGCTCTGCGCCCGGCTCTGCCGGAACCCGAGGACCGCCACAGCCAGGCCGAGCTGTTCCTGCACGGCCTGTTTGTGTGGGATCAGTACTGGGTGGTGCCGCTGTGGACGGCCACCGCCCAGGAGCCGCTTGGGCTGCTGGGCCTGCAGCGCGGCGCCGGTGCCGCGCCGCTGACCGCGGACGAGCTGGTCTTGCTCAGCCGGCTGAGCGAGCGCATGGCCGCGGCCCTGGAGGACCGCCGCCTGCAGCAGGACGTCTTCCGGGCGCTGGACCGCCTGCTGCCCGAGATCGACACCCTCCAGCGCCTGCGCGCCTCGACCGTCTTCCCCACGCCGCAAAGCCTGACCGCGCCCACGGCCGAGGCCCTGCGCAGCGTCGAGCTGCCGCAGATCATCAAGGAGGCCCTGCGCGACTACTGGGGCGGTCCCAAGCTGACCAACAGCCCGCTCCTGCGGCTGCGCGTGGTGGAGCGCGCGCTGGCCGAGCACGACGGCAACACCGCCAACGCCCTGCGCGCCGTCCTGCGCGAGGCCGTCGAGCGCATCCGGCCCGAAGGCCAGCGCAAGTTCACGGCCGAGTGGCTGCTCTACAACATCCTGGAGCTGAAATTCCTGCAGGGCCAGAAGGTCCGGGATGTGGCCGTGCGCCTGGCGGTGAGCGAAGCCGACCTGTACCGCAAGCAGCGCGTGGCGCTGGAGGAACTGGCCCAGTCGATGCTGGAGATGGAGCGCGAAGCGGGCGGCCTCCCGCCGCCGTGACGCGCCGGCCCCGGTCCCAAGGTTGTCTAGTTTGCGCTTTGCCTTAAATCGGGTATCCTTGTAGCGCCACGGTCACTCGGAGGGAAATTGAATAGTTATGATGCGGGAACGAGAAGAGCGCGCGTCAGGCGTTGGTCCCGAGGCGATTGATGAGGGTTGGTGGACCTCGGTGTTGCGGGATGAGGAGGCCGTGCCGGCCTCCGGACACTGGACGCACTCTAACTACGGTCACGGTCCGGCCGTCTCCGCCACCGATCCGGCGGCGGATTGGGAGGCGGCCCGGCAGCTATATGCCGAAGACGGCACGATTGATCTAAACGTCATCGGCTACAACCGCGGCGGTCTGTTGGTGGCCTGGAATTCCCTGCGCGGTTTTGTGCCGGCCTCCCACCTGGTGGATTTTCCGAACGAGACGACCGAAGCCGAGCGCAAGTTCGCGCTGGCGCAGCGCGTCGGCGAGCGCCTGGGGCTCAAGGTCATCGAGCTGGAGCCCAACAAAGGCCGGATTGTCTTCTCTGAGCGGGCGGCGCGTTCCGGCCCGGGCAAGCGCCAGCTCCTGCTGAACTCGCTCAAAGCCGGCGACCACGTCTCCGGCCTGGTCACCAACGTCTGCGATTTTGGCGCTTTTGTGGACCTGGGCGGGGTCGAAGGCCTGATCCACGTGTCCGAGGTATCCTGGAACCGGGTGGCGCATCCGCGCGATGTGCTGGCGCCCAACCAGTCCGTGGACGTGGCCGTCCTTTCGGTCGACCGTGACCAGGCGCGGGTGGCGCTCAGCCTGAAGCGCCTGCGCCCGGACCCGTGGGCGTCGGTCGAGCAGCGCTACGCCATCGGCCAGCTGATCGAGGGCCAGATCACCAACGTCGTCAACTTCGGCGCGTTCATGAGCCTGGAGGACGGCCTGGAAGGCCTGATCCACGTCTCCGAACTGGCCGAGGGCCATTTCCTGCACCCGCGCAACGTGGTGCGGGAGGGCGAGGTGGTGCGCGCCCGCATCATCAGCATCGACGGCGCCAACCGCCGGCTGAGCCTGAGCCTGCGCCGCGCGGACTACGAGGTGGCCGTGGCCTGAGCCGCGGCCCTGAGCTGCCACACCAGCCGGGCGGGGCCGTCGGCCCTCACCCGGCTTTTTTGTCCACGCCCGGCTCGAACGGGTGTGCTCCAGATTTGACATTCGCCGACCGTGCAGTAGACTTCTGCCCATGAGCAAGAAACGCCGCCCGGCGCCCAACTCGGCCGCGCCGCGCCGCCGCTACGCCCAGGACAATTCGTCCCGCAAACCCATCCCGGCGTTGGACCCTGGCTTCGCGCGCGTGATGCGCGTCGCCGACCGGGTCGGCCGCTATGGTGACGGGCTGGCCGCTATCCTCCTGCTTGCCGTCGCCTTGCTGTCCGTGGCGGCCCTGCTGGGCCTCACCTACGGCGCATGGACCGAGGCCTGGGTGGGCCTGCTCGAAACCTGGCTGGGGTGGGGCGCCGCGCTCGTGCCGCTGGCCTGCGGCTGGGCCGGGGTGCTGATCCTGCGCCAGAGCCTGAGCGCGCGCCAGCAGGGCCACCCCCCGGCCATCCGCTGGGGCCGCATTATCGCGGCCGAAGTGACGGCCTTCGCGCTGTTGGGCCTGCTCAACCTGTTCATCGGCGGCCAGGCCAGCCTGGCGCGGGACGGGCAGGGCGGCGGCCTGGTGGGCTGGGGCGTGGGTTACCTCGCGGCGCGCGTCTTCCCGCAGCCGGCTGACGCTTTCGCCCTCGGCGCGGTGTTCCTGCTCGGTCTGCTGCTGACCCTGGATATCACCGCCGACCGCTTCGCGCGGCTGCTGGAGTGGCTGGCCGCGCAGGGCTTCGAAGGCGACCCCGGCCGCCAGTTGCCGCTGCCGCTGGACCAAGCGCCGGCCGCGCGACCGGAGCCGGCCAAACCGTCCAAGCCGGAGGCCCGGCCCAAGCCCAAGCTGGCGGCCGGTGAGCGCCTGCGCGTCACGGTGGAGACCGTGGACGACGAAGTCAAGGGCAAGGCCAAGAAGCGCGACCGGCGTCTGCCCGGCTTCGAGCTGCTGGAGGACACCGACCTGCGCCGCCCGGCCCAGAAGGAGATCGACGAGACCGCGTCGCTCATCGTCAAGACGCTTAAAGAGTTCGGCGTGCCGGTCACGGTTCTCGGCGCGCGCGTCGGGCCGAGCGTCACCCAGTATCAGGTGGAGCCCGGTTTCGTCGAGAAGGCCGGCACCGACGGCATCAGCAAGCAGTGGAAAGTGCGCGTCGCCCAGATCGCGTCCCTGCAGAAAGACATCGCCCTGGCGCTCTCGGCGCCGAGCATCCGCATCGAGGCGCCCGTGCCCGGCCAGCGCTATGTCGGCATCGAGGTGCCCCACCGGCGCACATCCATCGTCGGCGTCCGGCCGGTGATGGAGTCCGAGGCCTTTCAGAAGATCAACAAGCCGCTGGTGGTGGCGCTCGGGCGTGACGTCTCCGGCGCGGCCGTGGCCGCCGACCTGGGAGCCATGCCGCACCTGCTCATCGCCGGCACCACCGGCTCGGGCAAGAGCGTGTGCATCGTGGCCCTGATCACGTGCCTGGTCACCAACAACACGCCGGACGACCTGCGCCTGGTGATGGTGGACCCGAAGATGGTGGAGCTGGTGCGCTTCAACGGCCTGCCGCACCTGCTCGGCAAGGTCGAAACCGAGCTGACGCGCATCCTGGGTGTGCTGCGCTGGACCGTGCGCGAGATGGACCGGCGCTACAAGCTGTTCGAGACGCACAGCGCCCGTAACCTGGACACCTACCACGCCAAGATCGCCAAGCGCAAGGACGCCGAGCGCCTGCCGCGCATCGTGGTCTTCATCGACGAGTTGGCCGACCTGATGATGCAGGCCCCGGACGAGACCGAGCGCATGGTGGTGCGCCTGGCCCAGATGGCGCGCGCCACCGGCATCCACCTGGTGGTCGCCACCCAGCGGCCGAGCACCGACGTGGTCACCGGCCTGATCAAGGCCAACTTCCCGGCCCGCGTGGCCTTCGCCGTCACCTCCAGCGTGGACTCGCGCGTCATCCTGGACACGGTCGGTGCCGAGAGCCTGCTGGGCCGCGGCGACATGCTCTTCCAGAGCCCGGAGATGCCGGCGCCCTCGCGTCTGCAGGGCTGCTTCGTGAGCGACAAAGAGATCGACCGCGTCGTCGCCTGGTGGCGCGAGCAGGCCGAGGCCTACGAGGACGAAGAGCAGCCCGAGATCGAACCGGTCCAGCCCGGCTCCAGCCATGGCCACGGCGACGCCGCCACGGGTCATGGCGAAGCCAATCCCCCGGCTGCGCCCGTCGGCGCCGCCGGCGGCGGAGCGGCGACGGCCCCCTGGGACGAGATGCTGGCGCGCGAGCAGGCCGTCGAGGACAAGGACCGCCAGATCGAGCAGGCCATCGAGATCGTCAAGAAATACGGGACGGCCAGCGCTTCGCTCCTCCAGCGCAAGATGCGCATCGGCTACCCGCGCGCGGCGCGGCTCATGGACGAGCTCAAGGAGATGGGCGTCGTCGGGCGCGAGCAGCAGGGCGGCAAGACGCGCGAGGTCTTTATCACCAAAGACGACGACCCCATCGGCCAGCAGGCGGCGCGTATCCTCGGGATGGACGACGACGACGAGTAGCCCGCCCCCGACTGGACTGGCCGCGGATTCTGCGGATGGGCAGCGATTCACAACAATCCGCCCCAATCCGTGTAATCTGCGGCCTTCTTCTTTAAACTTCTCCGGGTGAAGATTTGCTACAATGAGCCCGTCAACGGAGGGCCGGCCGATATGATCGGACATCCTTTTCTGGACGAGTTAGCCCGCCTCTTCCCGCCCGACCGGCTGCTCACCGCCGCCGCCCAGCTCGCCCCGTACGAGTCCGACGCCCTCACCGCCTACCAGAGCCGCCCGCGTGCCGTGGTCCTGCCTGAGACCCAGGCCGAAGTCATCGAAGCCGTCCGCGTCTGCCATCGTCACCAGATCCCGTTTGTGGCGCGCGGCAGCGGCACCAGCCTGTCCGGCGGCTCACTGCCCGTCAAAGACGGCCTGGTCATCGGCCTCAACCGCCTCAACCGCATCCTGCGCCTCGATCCGCAGCAACGCCTGGCCGTCGTCGAGCCGGGCGTCATCAACCTGAACGTCTCCAAGGCCGCCGCCCCGCACGGCCTGTACTACGCGCCGGACCCGTCCAGCCAGCCCATCTGCACGCTGGGCGGCAACGTGGCCTTCAACTCCGGCGGCGCCCACTGCCTCAAGTACGGCATGACCAGCAACCACGTCCTCGGCCTCAAGGTCGTGCTGCCGGACGGGGAGGTGGCCGCGCTCGGCGGCGAGAGCCTGGAGAGCGTCGGCCCGGACTGGCACGGCCTGTTCGTCGGTTCGGAGGGCCTGTTCGGCGTGGCGCTGGAAATCACGCTGCGGCTGCTACCCAAGCCGGAGCTGTACCGCACCGTGTTGGCCGCTTATCACTCCATGGAGGCGGCCGGCCACGCCGTCGCCGCTGTGGTGGCCTCCGGCCTGCTGCCCGGCGCGATGGAGATCATGGACCGGCTGGCCATCCAGGCGGCCGAGGCGGCCGTGCACGCCAATTACCCGCCCGGCGCGGCCGCGCTGCTGATCGTGGAGCTGGACGGCGAGGCCCAGGCGGTGGAGGAGGAGTTCAAGCGCCTGATGACCGTCATCGACGGCACCGGCGCCTACGAGGTGCGGGTGCCCAAGACCGAGGCCGAACGCCAGACCATCTGGAAGGGCCGCAAGAGCGCGTTCTCGGCCGTCGGCCGCATCAGCCCGGATTACATCGTCCAAGACGGCGTGGTGCCGCGCAGCCAGCTCGGGCAGGCGCTGGCCGAGATCGACCAGTTGAGCGCCAAGCACGGCATCCGCGTCGCCAACGTCTTCCACGCCGGCGACGGCAACCTGCACCCGCTGATCCTGTACGACGGCCGCGAAGCCGGCGCGCTGGACCGGGCCGAGGCGCTGGCGGCCGAGATCATGGCGCTGTGCATCCGGCTGGGCGGCTCGATCACGGGCGAGCACGGCGTGGGCATGGAGAAGCGCCAGTTCATGCCGCAGCTCTTCGCCGAGGCCGACATGGACGCGATGTGGGCGCTGCGCTGCGCCGTGGACACGCTCCAGATCGCCAACCGCGGCAAGATGTTTCCGGGGGCCGAGGCGCCGGCCCTCAGCCACCGCGGGCCGCATCCGCTGGAGCGGGCCGGCCTGATCTCACGGGAGTAGACGCCCACCATGCGACCGACGACGCTGGAGGAACTGCAGGCGCTGGTCCGCGAGCGGCCCCGGCTGCTGCCGCGCGGCGCGGGCACCAAGCCGGCCCTGTCTACGCCGCCGCCGGGCGTGGCCAGCCTGGACCTGACCGGCCTGGCCGGCGTGCGCGAATACGACCCCGGCGAGTTCACGTTCACGGCCCTGGCCGGCACGCCGGTGGCCGACGTGGCGGCGCTGTTGGCCGAGCACGGCCAGTATCTGCCCTTTGACCCGCCGCTGGTGGAGCGCGGCGCGACGCTGGGCGGCACCGTGGCCGCCGGGCTGAGCGGGCCCGGCCGTTACCGCTACGGCGGCGTGCGCGATTTCCTGATCGGCGTGCGCTGGGTGGACGGCGCTGGCCAGTTGCTGCGCGGCGGCGGCAAAGTGGTCAAGAACGCCGCTGGTTTCGATTTCCCCAAGCTCATGGTCGGCAGCCTGGGCCGCCTGGGCGTGCTGGCCGAGGTCACCTTCAAGGTCTTTCCGCGCCCGGCCGCTTACGCCACCTTGCGGCTGGATTGTCAGGCGGCTGGCCTGGGCGCAGCCGGCCGGCTGGCGGCGGCGCTGGCGGCGGTGACCAAACTCTACGGCTCACAGCTTGACCTGGAGTCGCTGGACCTGCGCCCGGACGCGCGCAGCGTGGCCGTGTACGTGCGCCTGGGCGGCTTGCCGGAGGCGCTGCCGGCGCGTTTGGATCGGCTGGACAAGCTGCTCGGCGGCGGCGATCTGCTGGAGGGCCGCGACGACGCCGCGTTGTGGCGCGAGGTGCGCGAGTTCACGTGGGTGCCCGCTGGCGCCGTGCTGGTGAAGGTCCCGCTGACTCCGGCGCGCGTGGCCGCGCTGGAAGCGGAACTGGAGAGGACGCCGGCCGAACGCCGCTACAGCGCCGGCGCGCAGGTGGCCTGGCTGGCCTGGCCCGGCCCAATCGCGGACCTGGATCAACTCCTCAAGGCCCAGGGCCTGTCTGGCTTGCTGATCCTGGGCGAACCCTTGCGGACAGGGCCGCTGCTGGGCGCGCCGCGCTCCGACCATGCCTTCGCCCAGCGCGTGCGCTCGGCCCTGGACACCGCCGGCCGCTTCAGCGCACCCTGATCACTGTTTACGGCTTACCGCTTACCGCTCACTTATCACCCACCCTCTATGCAGCACACCATCCCCGTCGATCAGCTCGGACCGGAAGGCAAGGTGATGGCGCGCGCGGTGGAAGCCTGCGTGCATTGCGGCTTCTGCCTGGCGGTCTGTCCCACTTACGCGCTGCTGGGGGAGGAGATGGACTCACCGCGCGGCCGCATTTTCCTGATGAAGTCGGCGCTGGAGGGCGCGCTGACCGTGGAGGCGACACTGCCGTACGTCGATCGCTGTCTCGGCTGCCTGGCCTGCATGCCGGCCTGCCCGTCTGGCGTGCCGTACGACGAACTGCTGCCGCTCTACCGCGCCCATGCCGCCAGCCAGCGCCCGCGCAGCCTGGTGGACCGTGCCGCGCACACGCTGGTGCATGAGACGCTGCCCTATCCCGAGCGCTTCCGCCTGGCGGCCCTGTCCGGCGGCCTCGGCCGGCTGACGCGCCCGTTGCTGCCGGCGCCGTTTCAGGCCATGCTCAATCTGTTGCCGGAGACGCTGCCGCCGGCCCGGCCCTTGCCGGCATTGATCCCGGCCCAGGGCCAACGCCGCGCCCGCGTCGCCTTCCTGTCCGGCTGCGTCCAGCAGGCGCTGCGGCCCGAGATCAACTGGGCCACCGTGCGCGTGCTGGCCCGCAACGGCGTCGAGGTCGTCATCCCCGCCGGCCAGGGCTGCTGCGGTTCGCTGGCCTTGCACTCCGGCGAACTGGAGCGCGCCCGCGCGCACGCCCGCCGCAACCTGGAAGTCTTCCCGGCGGATGTCGACGCCGTGGTCACCAACGCCGCTGGCTGCGGCTCCGGCATGAAGGAGTACGGCGTGTTGTTCACAGGCCAACCCGAGGCGGAGCGTGCCCAGGCCTTCGCCGGCCGCGTGCGTGACGTCAGCGAGTTCCTGGCGGCGCTCGGCCTGGCTGAGCCGCCCCAGGCCCTGCCCGCGCCGCTGACCGTGGCCTACCATGACGCCTGCCACCTGGCCCACGCGCAGGGCGTGGCCGCGGCCCCGCGCCGGCTGCTGGCCGCCATCCCCAACCTGACTCTGGTCGAGGTCGCCGAGGGCGAGCTGTGCTGCGGCTCGGCCGGCACTTACAACCTGGAACAGCCGGCGTTGGCGGCCCAACTGGGCGCGCGCAAAGCGCGCAACCTGGCCGGCACCGGCGCGCGCGCCGTCGTCACCGGCAACATCGGCTGCCTCATCCAGATCCGCACGCACCTCGAGAAGCTCGGCCAGCCGCTGCCGGTCTGGCATACCTTCGAGTTGCTGGATCAGGCCTATCAGGCCCAGCCGCCCCCCGGCGCGCCGTGAGGCTATGCGCGCCCGGCAGCTCTGGAAGCCCGGCCGGCTGTGTTGCGGCCTAACGCCCGCTCAGCCTGGGCTGCCAGATCGTGGGCGTCATTGAGCCGGCCGGCGCGCCGTTTTGTCCCCTGCTCACTGATGACTGCGCCCTGCCCATTGCTCACTCACTCTCAATTCCCAGCTCACCATGATCACCAAAGACACACTCACACTGCTCTACGACTATCACTATTGGATGACCGATCAGCTGCTGGACGCCTGTGCCGCGCTCACGCCGGAACAGTGGGACCGCGCGCTGGGCCATTCGTGGGGCAGCGTCCACGGCGTGGTCGTCCACCTGCTGGCGGCCGAGACCATCTGGCTGCGCCGCTGGCAAGGCCACTCGCCCACCAGCTTGCTGCAGCCGGCCGCGCTCCCGACCCTGGCCGATGTGCGCGGCGCCTGGGCGGAACTGCGCTCCGAGCTGCGCGGCTTTCTGGCGGGCTGTGATGAGGCGCGCCTGGCGGCGCCCGTCCATTACACCAGCACGCGCGGCCAGCCCTTCGCCGAGCCGCTCGGCCAGTTGCTGCTGCACGTCGCCAACCACGGCACGCACCATCGCGGCGAACTGGTGGCGATGCTGGCCGTGCTCGACGTGCCGCACCCCGAGGACGATCTGCTCCGCTATCTGCGCGAACAGGCGGCCTGACCGTCCGCGCCGGGCCACTCCCGGTTCGGGCAGGGGGCTGACCCGCTGAAGCGTGATATAGTTTTTTCATCACCAAGGAGGCGGGATGTTCAATGGCACCGCGGACGTGATGGAAGCGCTGGGCCGGCAGCAGTACATCGCTTCGGACGAGATCGCCACCGTGCTCTTCCTGGCCGAGCGCCTGGGCAAGCCGGTGCTGGCCGAAGGCCCGGCCGGCGTCGGCAAGACCGAGCTGGCCAAAGCCTGGGCCAGCGCCACCGGCCGCCCGCTGATCCGCCTGCAGTGTTACGAGGGCCTGGATGAGACCAAGGCCCTGTACGAGTGGGAATACTCCAAACAGATGCTCTACACGCAGCTGCTGCGTGAGAAGCTCAGCCAGCTGCTGTCCGACGCGGCCACGCTGACCGAGGCCGCCGACCGGCTGGCCAGCGAAGACAACGTCTTTTTCTCGCCGCGCTTCCTGCTGCCGCGCCCGCTCCTGCAGGGTATCCTGTCCGAGACGCCGGTGACGCTGCTGATCGACGAGATCGACCGCGCCGACGCCGAGTTCGAGGCCTTCCTGCTGGAGGTGCTCTCGGACTTCCAGGTCTCGGTGCCGGAGCTGGGCACGCTCACGGCCAAGCACCCGCCGCTGGTGCTGCTCACGTCCAACAACACGCGCGAGCTCTCCGAGGCCCTCAAGCGCCGCTGCGTCTACCTGCACATCGACTATCCCACGCTCGAGTCTGAGCTGCGCGTGGTGCGCCTCAAGGTGCCGGATCTCTCGCCCCAGCTGGCGCGCCAGGCCGTGGAACTGGTCCAGCGCTTGCGCGGCCTGGACCTGCGCAAGTCGCCGTCGGTCAGCGAGACGCTGGATTGGGCGCGCGCCCTGGTCCTGCTCAACGCCAAGTCCCTGGACCAGCGCACCCTGGACACCACCCTCTCGCTCCTGCTCAAACACGAGGCCGATCTGCAGCGCGCGCGGCGCGGCCTGAGCCGGGCCGAACGCGACGAGGCGCCCGGCCGCGCCGAGGACGACCCGGCCATGTTCCGCCGGCTCAAAGGCCCGCGGCCCTGACGAGGCGCCGGCTGCGGGCCGGCCCTGGTCTTTCGTCCCGCTGAGGCTGCTCTATGGATGACCGTATCGCTCAATTCATTGCCGGGCTGCGCGCGGCCGGCGTGCGCGTCTCCCTGGCCGAGAGCGCCGACGCCTTCCGTGCCACCGCGCTGCTGGGCGTGGCGGACCGCGCGGCCTTCCGCAGCGCCTTGCGCGCCACCCTGGTGAAGGAGAACAAGGACGCGCCCGTCTTTGAGCGGCTGTTCCCGATGTACTTCAGCTCGGGCGGCCCGCCGCTCATCCCGCCGGACCAGGCGCTCACGCCGGACCAGCAGAAGATGCTGGAAGCCGCCTTGCGCGCATTGGCCGGCGACCTGAGCCGGCTGTTGCAGATGCTGGCCTCCGGCCAGAACCCGAGCCGCGCGGAGTTGGAGCGCCTGGCGCAGCAATCCGGGGGGCGCTGGGGGCGCCGGCCCGAGCAGCAGCCGCAGATCACGCGCCAGATGCTGCGCCAGCTGGGCCTGGATGCGCTGGCCAAGCAGATCGAGCGGCTCCTGCAGCAGTTGGCCCAAATGGGCATGTCGGCCGAGGGGCAGGCGGCCATCCGCCAGCTGCTGGCGGCCAACCGCGAGGCGCTGGTGGAGCAGGCCAGCCAGGCGGCCGGCCAGAGCCTGGCCCGCCAGCTGGCCGAGCAGCCGCCCGAAAAGTTCGACGAGGCCGATCTGCTGCAGCGGCCCTTCAACGACCTGAGCGAGGCTGAGGCCCGCGAGCTGCGCCGGCTGGTGACGCGCCTGGCCGCCAAGCTGCGCTCGCGCGCCGCGCTGCGCCAGCGCAAGGGCGACGGCAAGACGCTGGACGCCAAGACCACGCTGCGCGCCAACCTGCGCACCGCCGGCGTGCCCTTCACCCTGCACTTCAAAAAGCGCCACCTCAAGCCCAAGTTCGCGCTGATCTGCGACATCTCCACCTCGATGCGGCCGGTGGCTGAGTTCATGCTGCGCCTGATGTACGAGCTCCAGGACCAGGTGGGCCAGGCGCGCTCGTTCGCGTTCAACGACCACCTGGAAGAGGTCAGCGACGAGTTCATCCTGCACCGGCCGGACGAGGCCATCCCGCTGGTCCTGCACCGCATCCCGCCCGGCTACTACGCCACCGACCTTGGCTTCGGCCTGCAGAACTTCTGCGCCCAGCACCTGGACGCCGTCGACCGGCGCACCACGGTCATCTTCCTGGGCGACGGCCGCAACAACTTCCGCGACCCGCGCCTAGACCTGTTCGAGCAGATCAAGCGCCGCGCCCGCCGGGTGGTCTGGTTTAACCCGGAGCTGCGCTTCCAGTGGCACACCGGCGACAGCGACATGCCCCAGTACGCGCCGCTGTGCGACGCCGTGCACCAGGTCAGCAATCTGGACGAACTGACCGACGCCGTGGACCGGCTGTTCACCAGCCGCGGCTGACGGCCCGCGCCGGCGGGTTAGCGCCGGCCCAACGCTCCACCACTTCCGGCGCTCCGCTCCACCCGCTACAATCAGGCCTGTGGCGTTGTGGAATTGGTTCGGCACACTCCATCCGGCCTGGCAGGCGCTGCTGGCGACGACCTTCACTTGGTTTGTCACCGCGTTAGGCGCCGCCCTGGTCTTCTTCTTTAGGACGGTCGACAAGCGCCTGCTGGACGGCATGCTCGGGTTTGCCGCGGGCGTCATGATCGCGGCCAGCTTCTGGTCGCTGCTGGCGCCGGCCATCGAGATGGCGTCCGAGAACGGCGGGCCGGCCTGGCTGCCGGCTGTCGTTGGTTTCCTGCTGGGCGGCGCTTGCCTGTGGGGCATCGACAAGGTCCTGCCGCACCTGCACCCGGGGCTGCCGCTGGGCCAGGCCGAGGGCGTCAAGACGCACTGGCAGCGCAGCGTGCTGCTGGTGCTGGCGATCACGCTGCACAACATCCCGGAAGGGCTGGCCGTCGGCGTGGCTTTCGGCGCGGTGGCGCACAATTTGCCGTCCGCCACCCTGGCTGGCGCCGTGGCGCTGGCGATCGGCATCGGCCTGCAGAATTTTCCGGAGGGCACGGCCGTGGCGGCGCCGCTCCGGCGCGAAGGGATGCCGGCGGCCAAGGCTTTCTGGTATGGGCAGGCCTCGGCCCTGGTGGAGCCGGTGGCCGGCGTGCTCGGGGCGCTGGCTGTCGCCGCTATGCGGTCCCTGCTGCCGTACGCGCTGGCCTTCGCCGCCGGCGCCATGATCTTCGTCGTCGTCGAAGAACTCATCCCTGAATCGCAACTCCACAAGGACACGGACCTGCCGACCCTCACGGCCATGCTCGGCTTTGCCGTCATGATGCTGCTAGACGTGGCCCTGGGCTGAGGCCCGTGTGCTTGCGGCAGGCGATGAAACTTCCTTCGGATTGCGCCCTTAACCGCCTGTACCGCATAATGACCATGTCGCAAGTGTCCCGCCCACTTGAATAGGCCGGATCGGCGCCGCCTGAGCGCGGCTTGGGCCGGACAGCCTCTGCCCGCCGCTTTCATGTGAACGGAGCACAAGGGAGAATGACCATAATGGCAAGTTGGCAGCGCGCGTTTCGGATTGGGCTCGCCATGGTGTTGACCGTGCTCGGCCTGGGGTGGGGCGCCGCGCCGACCGCCGCCGATGAAGTTCCGGACTCGCCTGCCCGTGAGCAGGCCTTTGACGCCCTGGACGCCCTGGCCGCCGCGCGTGGTGTGGTGCCCGTGATCGTGGGCGTGCGCGCCGACTTCGCGCCGGAGAGCGCGCTGGAGGGCGCCCAGGCCGTGCTGGATCAGCGCGCCGCCATCGCCCGCGCCCAGACCGAAGTGGAGCGCGCCCTGGCCGCGGCCGGCGCCCCGGCGCTGCGCCGCTTCCAGACTATCCCTTATCTCGCCCTGCGCGCCGACGCGGCCGCGCTGGCCGCCCTGCGCGCCTCGCCCTGGGTGACGAGCATCGAAGAGGATGTGCCGGTGCCGCCGGCCCTGACCGAGAGCACGGCCCTGATCGGGGCCTCCACGCCCGCCACCGGCGCCTGGGCGCAGGGCTACACCGGCGCTGGCTGGACCGTGGCCGTGCTGGACACGGGCGTGGACAACGACCATCCCTTCCTGGCCGGCAAGGTGGTGGCCGAGGCGTGCTTCTCCAACGGCGGCGGCGGCGGGCAATCGGTGTGTCCGGGCGGCGCGCCCAGCGTCGTCAATGTGCCGGATTCCGCCGAGCCGTGCGCCGTGGACGCCTGTGACCACGGCACGCACGTGGCCGGCATCGTGGCCGGCAAAGCCTACGGCGGCATGACGACGGCCACCGGCGGCCGCACCTTCTCCGGCGTGGCGCCGGACGCCCAGCTCATCGCCGTGCAGGTGTTCACGCAGTTCAACGACTTCCTCGACTGCGGCGGCTCCGCGCCGTGCGCGCTGACCTATTCCTCGGACCAGATCGAGGCCCTGGAGTTCGTCTACAGCCTGCGCGCCACTTACAGCATCGCGGCCGTCAACATGAGCCTGGGCGGCAGCCCGCAAGGCACCGAGTGCAATAGCGACTCGCGCCGGGCCATCATCGAACAGCTCCTCGGCGCCGGCATCGCCACCGTGGTCGCCTCCGGCAACAACTCCCTCCCGAACGCCATCTCGCGGCCGGCCTGCATCTCGGCCGCCGTCAGCGTCGGCTCCACGCTGGACGGCGGCGTGGGCGGCACGCCCGTGGACACGGTCTCGGATTTCTCCAACAGCGCCTCCTTCCTGGACCTGCTGGCGCCCGGCGAGTTGATCCAGTCGTCGGTGCCCGGCACCGGCTTTGACAACTTCCAGGGCACGTCCATGGCCGCGCCGCATGTGGCCGGGGCCTGGGCCGTGCTCAAGCAGGTGGCGCCGAGCGCCACTGTCACTGAGACGCTGACGGTGCTCAAATCCACGGGCGTGTCCGTCACCGACTCGCGCAACGGCCTCGTCAAACCGCGCCTCGAGTTGGACGCCGCGCTGACGAGCCTGGCGCCGCAGCTGACCGCGGCCGCCAGCCACGAATTCGGGCGCGTGATCGTGGACCTCACCTCCGGCTACACGCTCACCCTGCAGAACGCGTCCAGCCTGTCCCTGACGCTCTCGGCGCCCAGCCTGTTGGGGACCGGCCTGGCCTATACCGGCGGCGGCAGCTTTCCGGGCACGGGCGGCACGTGCAGCACCGGCTCGCCGCTGCTCGGGAGCGCGGCCTGCACGGTCCGGGTCACGTACGCGCCGACTTTGCCCGGGACTTTGGCCGGCAGCTTCAACGTGAGTTATGCGCCCGTCGGCGTGGTGACGACGACCTTGCTCAGCCAGGCCCTCACCGGCACGGCCGCGGAGTTGTGCACCGACAATCTCCTGAACAACGCCGTGTTCGAGAAACTGGCCACCACCTGGGTCCAGACCGACACGGTCAGCGGCGACGCCCTGCCGCTGTGCACTACCGGCAGCTGTTCTATCGGCGCCTACGCGCCCACCGGCCCGTTCAGCGGCGGCGGCTGGGGCTGGTTCGGCGGCTACACCACCACCGTCACCACCACCACCTCGGTCACCCAGGTCATGTCTCAGTCCGTGGTCGTCCCGGCCGATTCGGCCAGCCTGCAGTTCTATTTCAACATCAGCCGCGCCGATGCCGGCACCGGTATCACCGACACGTTCCGGGCCCTGATCGACAGCACGCCGGTCTTCACGGCCACGGCCGCCGAGCAGGCCGCCTACAGCCGCTATCAATTGGTGCGCCTGGACCTGGACGCCTTCGCCACCGGCGTGACCCGCACGCTGACCTTCTCGGCCACCACGACGGCGGCCGGACCGGTGGTGAATTTCAATGTGGACGACGCCGCGCTGTGCGCGCCGGCGTTTCTTCCGGTTTATCTACCGTTGACGAGCCGTGCCCCCTGAGCGGGGCCGGCGGCGGAGACGAGGGATGCAAACACGATGACAACTGCCAAACTTGCGCGGGGGGCGTTGACATTGGTGCTCATGTTGGCCGGGCTCGGCTGGGGCGGGCTGCGTTCGGGCGCGGCCCAGGAGGCGCCGGCCGTCTCGGCCAGCGTCACGGCCGAGGCCTGCAACAACCTGCTCAACGACGGGGACTTCGAGGCGTTCAGCAGCCGCTGGTTTGAAGGCGCGGACCCGGTCACCGTGGTCCTGGATCCGGGCTCGGGTTACCCCGTCCTGGGCAAGACCACGCCGCTGTCCGTCTGCGACGCGGACACCTGCGACATCAAGGAGTACAACGACCTGCCGCTCAACGGTCCGGCCGGCCCCAACAGCGGCATCAACTGGGCCTGGTTTGGCGGCGGCATCACCAGCACCACCAGCATTCCCGGCACCATCCTGCAGACCCTCTACCAGCCGATCACGGTCACGGCCGAACCGGCGCGGATGCAGTTCAACCTGTGGCTCTCGCGCGCTGACGCCGGCACGAACGCGTCTGACTGGCTGGAGATCCGCCTCGGGGACACGCAGGTCTTCTCGGTGACGGTCGCGGCCACGCCCACGTACTCGTCCGGTTACACCACCGTCAGCTTCGACGTGTCGGCGCTGGTCTCGGTCGGCCAGCAGACCACGGTGACGATCTCGGCCACCACCCGCGCGCTGGGCAGCGTGGCCGTCGGCCAGCCAAATCTGCCGCCGGTGGCGAGTTTCAATCTGGACGATGTGGGGGTGTGCGTGCCGTTCGCGGTCTACATCCCGCTGGTCGACCGCTGACGTCAACGCGCGCGGCGCCGGTCGATGGCGGCCAGCAGCGGCGCGAACTCAGGGTCCGCGGGCGCGTGGTAGGCCCCGGCCTCCAGCGTCCGGTGGGCGCGTTCCAGGCGCCCCAGGCGGGCCTGCACCACGCCCAGGTCTTTGTAGTACTGCGCGGTGCGGGGCTGCAGGCTGACGGCTTTCTGAAAGTGCACGGCGGCCAGCGCCAGCCGGCCGCGCCGGAGATGCTCGCGGCCGCGCCGGTGGTAATCCAGGCCCGAGAACAGACCGCGGTCCAACTGGGTGAAGAGCCGTTGCCGCGCGAAGGCGCGGCTGGCCAAGGCGGCCAGGGTGATGAGTCCGGCCACGCCGGAGAGCCCCAGGTTGACCTGCGCCACCGGCGCCGGCAGCTGGCCGGTGAGCCACAGGCCGGCGTTGCCCAGGACGTCGGCGACAAATGTGGCGGCTGCGAACGGATAGGCCCAGGCTACTTCGCCGAGCAGCAGGTACAGCGCCACCGCCAGCAGGATCGCGCGCACGGCCAACGCCCAGAGCGGCGCCGCGACGAGGCTGTCCAGTTGAACCGAGCGCAGCCATTCGGTGACCACTGCGGACGGGGGCAGGGCCGGGATCAGCAGCGGCAGGAAGGCCTCCACCACGGCGGCCTGCACATTCAACCCCAGCACCAGCAGCAGAGCATAGAGATAGAACCCGGCCTGCCAGCGGCCGGGCGCCAACAGGCTGCGGCGGCAGTGCGGACAGCGCGTCTCGGTCTCGGCCGTCAGTTGGCCGCAGAACGGACACTGCAGCGGGTCGTCGTCCGGATCGACGGCTGAAGCCGTGGGGCCGGCGGGTGGGGCCGGAGTCTCCTGATCTGCTTCGGCCGTGGCCGCCGAAGGCGCGGCGTCGCCGGCAGGCCTGGGTGGGCCTTCCGCACCCTCGGGCTGCCCGGCCGCTTCAGCCGGTCCGCCGCGCAGCGCCTCCAGCCGCCGCTGCGCGTGGGCGTTGCCGGGGTTCACGGCCAGCGCGTTCTCCAACGCCATGATCTGGTCGGCCGGATCATCCAGGACCGTGCTCAGCCACAGCCAGGCTGGCTCAATGCGCTCGTCGGCGCGCACCACGTCCAGCAGCAGCGAACGGCCGCGCGCCCGCTCCCCGGCGCGGATGGCCTGGATCCCGTCGCGCAGTTTGGCCTGAAGTTCCTCGGGCGTCATCCAGGCGATTATAGGCCAAACCTCGCCCGCCGCCCGGGATCGGGCCTGCCGGCGGTCACAGCGTCGTCGGCCGGCCAGGGGGCCGGTGGTATAATCGGTGCGCTCAAAAAGTGCGTCGTTCGCAGGAGAAGCGAGTATGTCTGGTCACTCAAAATGGAAGACCATTAAGCGCCAGAAGGGCGCGGCCGATGCCAAACGCGGCGCCATGTTCACGCGCCTGACGCGGGAAATCATGCTGGCGGCGCGTGAAGGCGGCGGCAGTATTGACAGCAACTTCAAGCTGCGCCTGGCCGTGGACAAGGCCAAGGCCAGTTCCATGCCCAAGGAAAACATCGAGCGCGCCATCGCCCGCGCCACCGGCGCGGACAAAGATGCCGCGGTCTTCGAGTCGTTGATGTACGAGGCCTACGGCCCGCACGGCTCGGGCGTCCTGATCCAGGTGGTGACGGACAACAAGAACCGCACCATCTCCGAAGTGCGCCGGCTGGTGACGCGCGCCAACGGCAACATGGCCGAGGCCGGCGCCGTCTCCTGGCAGTTCACGCGCAAGGCCTACGTCGCCCTGCCGCGCGAAGGCCATGATCCGGACAAGGTCTTCGAGATCGCGGTGGAGGCCGGCGCCGACGACGTGCTGACCGGTGACGACGCCATCGAGATTTACGCCGCGCCCGAGCAGTTCGGGGCCATCGTCCACGCGCTGGAGAAGGCCGGCCTGAAGCCGTCTGAGTCCGAGCTGCGCATGGAGCCCAACCAGCGGCTGGAGCTCGACCCCGATTCGACCGTGTCGATCATGAAGCTCATCGAGGGCTTGGAGGAACTGGACGACGTCCAGAACGTCTTCACCAACGTCGAGTTCAGCGACGCCGCCCTGGCCCAGATGGCGGCCTGAGCCAGCCGCATGACGGATGCCGCCGGACGACCGCCGGGGTCCATTCTCCCGCTGCTGTCCGGCGGCCTTGGCCCATGGTCGTCCTAGGGATTGACCCCGGCACCGCGACCACCGGCTACGGCTTCATCCGCGACGCCGACAGCGGCCCGGTGCTGGTGACCTACGGCGTCATTCTGACGCCGGCCGGCGCGCCGATGCCGCAGCGCCTGCGCGCGCTCTTCCGTGAATTGAACCAACTGCTGCTTCTCCATCGCCCGGACGCGGCGGCGGTGGAGAAGCTGTTTTTTCAGCGCAACGTCAGCACCGCCATGACGGTGGGGCAGGCGCGCGGCGTGGCTCTGCTGGCCCTGGCCGAGGCCGTGGTGCCGATTGGCGAGTACACGCCCAACGACGTCAAGCAGGCGGTGGCCGGCTACGGCCGGGCCGACAAGCCTCAGGTGCAGCAGATGGTGCGCGCCATCCTGAACCTGCCGGAAGTGCCCAAGCCCGACGACGCCGCCGACGCTTTGGCCGTGGCGATCTGTCACCTGCACTCGATGAAGCTGAACGCGATGCTCAAAGGTTCCTGAGGCACCGGCGCCCAGGGCGCGGTTTCCCGGCTCGCCTGGCCCTCACTCACCATGATCTCAACCCTGCGCGGCACGCTGCTCACCTCTCAGCCTCCGGACACCTGCGTCGTCGAGGTGGCCGGCGTCGGCTTTAAGGTCTTTGTCCCCACTTCCGTGCTGGATGGCGCGCAGGTGGGCCACGGCGTCTTCCTGCACACGCACCTGAGCGTGCGCGAGGACGCCCTGACGCTGTTCGGCTTCGCCACCGAGGAGCAGCGCACGCTCTTTGAGCTGCTGCTCAGCGTGCAGGGCATCGGCCCGCGCCTGGCCCTGGCCGTGCTCTCGTCGCTGTCGCCGGACGTGCTGCGCCGGGCTGTGGTCAACGAGCAGCCGGACGTCTTCAGCCGCGTGCGCGGCGTCGGCAAGAAGACGGCTGAGAAGATCGTGTTCGCGCTCAAGGACAAGCTGGGCGGCGAGTTCAGCCTGGCCGCGCTGGCCTCGGCCGGCGACGTGGACGCCGAGGTCATCGCCGCGCTCACCGCGCTCGGGTACAGCGTGGTGGAGGCCCAGGCCGCGGTGCAGTCCATCCCGCGCGACGCCGACGCCCAAACGCTTGAGGACCGCGTCCGCCTGGCGCTGGCCTACTTCGCCTGACCGTGGCCGAGATCGTCGTCGCCTCCACCAACCCGGTCAAAATCCAGTCCGCGCTGAACGGGTTTCAGCGCTTGTTTCCGGGCCAGACCTTCACGGCGCGCGGGTTGGCCGTGCCGTCCGGCGTCAGCGCCCAGCCCATGACCGACGCTGAGACGCGGCAGGGCGCCCGCAACCGGGCCGCGGCCGCGCGCGCCGCAGCCCCGGCCGCCGATTATTGGGTCGGGATCGAAGGCGGGTGCGAGCTCGTGCCGGATGGCGCTCCGGCTGGCAGCGCGGCCCTGGCGGTCTTCGCCTGGGTGGTGGTGCAGGGGCCGGACCGGGCCGGGCAGGGGCGCACCGGCCAGTTCTTTCTGCCGGAGGCCGTGGCCGCGCTGGTGCGCCAGGGCGTGGAACTGGGCGAGGCCGACGACCGCGTCTTCGGGCGCGTCAACTCCAAGCAGGGCAACGGCGCCATCGGCCTGCTCACCGGCGACGTCATCGACCGGGCGCAGTATTACGAGCACGCCGTCATCATGGCCCTGGTGCCGTTCAAGAACCCGGCGCTCTATCCAGCTGAATAACGCCGCCGCGGCGTCCCCGCCGACGGCGCCTGACCGCCTTGAGGTGACTCATGCTCGCTAATTCCCGCATCGCGTTTGTCGGCTCCGGCGCCGCCGCGGCGTCCCCGCCGACGGCGCCTGACCGCCTTGAGGTGACTCATGCT
>CALFZO010000042.1 GCA_937952305.1 uncultured Anaerolineales bacterium
GCGGGCGCCGGGTCCTGAAAGCCCGCGCCCAGGGCTTGCCGGAAGGGGATGTCACCGCGCTCGAAGAGTAGACGCGGCCAGCCCCGGCGGGCGCCGGGTCCTGAAAGCCCGCGCCCAGGGCTTGCCGGAAGGGGATGTCACCGCGCTCGAAGAGTAGACGCGGCCAGCCCCGGCGGGCGCCGGGTCCTGAAAGCCCGCGCCCAGGGCTTGCCGGAAGGGGATGTCACCGCGCTCGAAGAGTAGACGCGGCCAGCCCCGGCGGGCGCCGGGTCCTGAAAGCCCGGGCCCAAGGCTTGCCGGAAGGGGAAGTGCCGACCCCGGAGGAGTAACCCGGACCCGCAGCGACGGCGTCAGCCGCGCACTGCGCTGCGGCCCGAAGGGGATGTAACGACGCTGGAGGAGTAAACTGGGTGGGCAGTGTCGGACGCAAATAGTGCGCTGCACTGCGGGGGGATCGCTGAGGAATTGTTGGGGCGCACGGTTGCCTGCACCTGCGGCGCGCACAGGTACGGCGCAATCGTGCGCCCCAGCTTATCCGCCTGAGCCGCAACAGCGAGGCATCGCATGAACAAACCATCGCGACCACGTTTTTTCCGGGAGACCGTGCTCGCCGTGTTCCTCGGGGTCCTGCTGGGCGTCGCCTTCAGCTTCGCCAACGACCCCGATTTGTTGGCGCGGTTATTCCCGCGGCCGGGCCGGGGGCAGCCGCCGGCCACCGCCACGGCCGTCCCGCCCACGGCCCGGCCGGCCGCCGCCGCACCCACGCAGACACCGCACCCATCGGAGACGCCGAGCCAGACCAGCCCGGCCACGCCCACCTCACCTCCAGACAACGCAACGACGGCTCCCCCCACAACGCCCGCTTCCCCGGCCGGCATGGCCCTGATCCCGGCCGGCTTCTTCCAGATGGGCTCAGAGGCCGAGACGTTTTACGAGGCGCCCGTGCACCCGGTCCTGCTCGACGCCTACTACCTCGACTTGTACGAGGTGACGAACGCCCAGTATCAGGCCTGTGTCGCGGCCGGAGCCTGCTCAGAGAGCCGCCGGCGCAACTCATTCACGCGCGATGGCTACAGCCAGGACCCGGCCTTCGCCGGCTATCCCGTAATCGGGGTGACCTGGGACCAGGCTCAGGCGTATTGCGCTTGGGCCGGCCGGCGCCTGCCGACCGAGGCCGAATGGGAGTATGCGGCCAGAGGTCCACAAAACTGGCGCTGGCCGTGGGGCAACGACTTTGACTTGTTGCGCCTGTCGGCGGGCGAGCGCGACACGCAGCCGGTGGGCAGCTACCCGGAGGGCGCCAGCGTGTTCGGGGTCTTCGATCTGGCCGGCAACGTCCGCGAGTGGGTGGCGGACGCCTACCAGGCGGAGTTCTACACCAACGCGCCGCCGCGCAACCCGCGCTCAGATAACGGCGAGCGGCGCCTCTACCGCGGCGGCAGCTTCGCCAACCTGGATCCCGCGCTCTACACCACCACCCGCCGCATCGTCAACGTCCGCGGCTACTACGACGTGGACCTGGGCTTTCGCTGCGCCCAGGACGTCACCCCGCCGGAAGCCCGCGCGGCCTCGACGGAGATGGTCAACCAGTTCTGCCAGGTCTATCTGGCCTACAAGCCAGACACGCCCTGCCCCTAGCGCCGGCTGGCCTCAAGTTTCGTCCGCCTCCCCGAGGCCACGGACACCCGGCTCCATGAGCGCCTGAAACATCGCCTCCATGGTCTCCGGCGAGTTAGGCTGCTTGTGGTCGATCCACCACTTGACCAGGGCCAGCACGCTCCCGGCCAGAGCCTGCGCCATCACCGCCGCCGGGACCTGGGGCGTCCGCGCCCGGCCGACTGCCAGCCGCTTTTCGATGACCCGGGCCACCGTGACCTGACCCTGGGTGAAAAGGAACTCCAGCCCACGCCCGCGCGTGAGGGCGTCATACAACCGGCGGTGCCGGCGGACGTGCTGGAGAAACAGCGCCAGCGGGAAGATCTGGGCCGATTTGGCCTCCAGGCTCCAGGTGGCGGCGAGGTCGTCCAGCATGCGCTCGAAGTTATCGGCCAGCAAGCTGTCCTTGCCGTCATAGTGCGCGTAAAACGTCGACCGGCCGACGTCCGCGCGCTGGCTGATGTCCTGGACCGTGATCTTGGCGTAGGGCTTCTCGAACATCAGCCCGGTCAGCGCTTCCCCAAGCGCCTGGCGCGTCCGGTGTGAGCGCCGGTCAGCCTTCGTCTGGGCCGTCATGTCAGCTCCGTTCCCGCACAATTCGCCGCTTCTGTCCGGTAGCGGACAGCCGCGCCGGTTTGTGCGTGGACGGCGGCGCGCGCTGCCCTTATGCAGAAGCCAAGACGCTCACGAGTAATAGGTAAGGAAGGTCGCGCGATGTCTCACTCAAATCCGCCGCACGCTCATCGTCCGCCGCACGCTCATCCGCCGGATGCCAATCCGCCGGATGCCAATCCGCCGGATGCCGCCCAGAGCCCGGCCACCGCCGGCCACACCATCCACTGGGCCTGGTTGTATGACATCGTCGTGTGGATCATGAGTTGGGGGCAAGACCGGGCTTTGCGCCAATGGACCGTGAAGCTGGCCGCCCTCCAGCCGGGCGAGGCTGTCCTGGATGTGGGCTGCGGCACCGGTGATCTGACGTTGGCGGCCAAAGCCCGCGTGGGGGCGGGCCGCGTCATCGGGCTGGACGCCGCCGCCGAGATGATCGCCGTGGCGCGCCGCAAAGCCGCCCGCCGGCGCGTTGACGTCGACTTTCGCGTCGGCCTGGTCGAAGCGACCGGGCTGCCCGCCCATTCCTGCGACGTCGTCCTGAGCAGCTTGATGCTGCATCATCTCCCCGGCGATCTGAAGCGGGCCGGCCTGGTGGAATGCCGGCGCGTCCTCAAACCGGGCGGCCGGCTGGTGGCCGTGGACTTCGTGCGGCCGGCCGAGGGCCGCCGTCACGGGGGAATGGGCTGGTCGGCCCATCCGACCCCGCCGCAGGGCGCGCCGGATCTGGCGGCGCTGCTGGCCGAAGCTGGCTTCGTGGACGTGACGGCGGGCGCCGCGCCCTTTGCCTCGCTGGGCTACGCCTGCGGCCGCGCCCCGGCCGACGGAGCGTGAGCGTCCGGCGGGCCGTTCAGCGCTGATCGCGCTGCAGCCAGCGGGCCACGTCCGGCGGCTGGTAGGCCTCCAGG
Organism: uncultured Anaerolineales bacterium; assembly: GCA_937952305.1. Taxonomy (GTDB): domain Bacteria; phylum Chloroflexota; class Anaerolineae; order Anaerolineales; family UBA6663; genus SpSt-583. The sequence goes on from CALFZO010000042.1 coordinate 3,174, forward strand.
CGCGCCAACAGCCGCGCCGGGTCGTCGTCGCTCAACACCAGCGACCGGAACTGCGGCAAGACAAAGCCATCGCCGGTGGCGCGGTCCAGGAAACTCAGGAAGGCCTCGTAATAGCCGGCGGCGTCCAGCAGGCCGCACGGCTTGCGGTGCAGGCCGAGCTGCGCCCAGGTGATGATCTCGCAGAACTCGTCCAGCGTGCCGAAGCCGCCCGGCAGGGCGATGAACCCATCGGCCAGATCGGCCATCAGCGCTTTGCGTTCGTGCATGGTGTTCACCACGCGCAGGTCGGTGACGCCGCGATGGTCGATCTCTTTGGTGAGCAGGAAGCTGGGGATGACGCCGGTCACGGTGCCGCCGCCGGCCAGGACGGCGTCGGCGACGATACCCATCAGGCCGACCCGGCCGCCGCCGTAGACCAGGCCGAGGCCGCGCTCAGCCAGCAGTGTCCCGAGCCGTTGAGCGGCGGCCGTGTAGTCCGGCCGCTTCCCCAGAGAGGAGCCGCAGAAAACGCACACGCGTTGCATGCCGAAAACCTTTCGCCGACAGAGGTTGGTGAGCGGATTATAGCGGAGGCCGCCGCCTCAAGCCGTGTATTCGCGCCAGAAGAAGTGCTGGGCGGCGAGGAAGAACAGCAGCGGCGGCGCGGTCATGACCGCGGCCGCGGCCATCAACAGCGGCCAGTTCGTCCGATCCAGCGCCAGAAGCTGCTGCACGCCCACCGGCAGCGTGTACAAGGCCGGCGACTTCAGGTACAGCAGCGGCCCGACGAAGTCGCCCCAGAAGAAGACGAAGGCCAGCGCCGCCACGGCCAGCGCCGCCGGGCGGGCCAGCGGCAGCGCCACGCGCCACCACAGGTCCAGAGCGTGGGCGCCATCCGCGCGCGCGGCCTCGAACAGCTCACGCGGCACCTGCCGGAAGGCCCAGTAGAAGACGAGCACGTACAGCGGGTCGGCGCCCATGAGCGCGGGCGCCAGGAGCGGCCAATAGGTGTCGCGCAGGCCCAGGCTGTTGAAGAGCACCAGCCGCGCCAGCCAGACCGCGGCGCCCGGGATCAGCAGCAGCGCCACCGACAGCGCCAGCAGGTCGCGGCGCTCGGGCGGCGCCAGCCACGTCAGGGCCAGCCCGGCCCAGGAGGCGGTCACGATGGTCAGCGGGACGGCCAGGGCGGCCAGCCAGAGCGAGTTGAGCGTGTAGGCGCCCAGCGGGACCAGTTCAAAAATGCGCTGGTAGTTGTCCCAGGCCAGCGTCTGGAGGCTGAGGCCCTCCAGCAGCGTGCGCGGCGGCGGCAGACCAGCCGGCCGCAGCGAGAACGCCAGCATGCCGAGGACGGGCCAGAGGAAGACGGCGGCCACGGCCAGCGCGCCGGCCCGCCACCACCACCGCCGCCAGCTCGTCACCATTCCTCGGCCCCGCCCCAGCCGCGCCACAGCGCCCAGAAGACGGCGATCAGTGCCGCCGCGGTCACCAGCGCCGCCAGCATGAGGGCGGCCGCCTCACCGTAGCGAAAGCCGCCGAAGGCCTCCTCATGCGCCAGCAGCGGCAGGAAGAGAGTGGCGTAATAGGGGCCGCCGCCCGTCATCAGGTAGGCCGCGGCGAAGGCGTTCTGAAAGCTGAGGGCCACATCGCGCAGGGTCAGCAGCACCAGCCACGGCTGCAGGAGCGGCCGGACGATGTAGCGGAAGGTTGCCCAGGCGCCGGCGCCATCGACGGTGGCGGCCGCCAGCACCTCCGGCGACAGGCCGCGCCGAGCCGCCAGCAGCACCACAAAGCCCTCCCCGATCTGAAACACCGCCAGCAGCGCCACCGCTACGCGCGCCGGGCCGGCCTCCGCCAGCCAGGCCGGCGCCGGCAGGCCCAGGGCGCCCAAAGCCAGATTGACGGGGCCATACAAGGGGTTCAGCAGCCACAGGCCGGCCAGGGCGTAGGCCACCGGCGGCACCACGCTCGGCACGTACACGGCCGCGCGCACCCAGCCCGCGCCAGGCCGGCGCCCCTGCAGCCAGAGCGCCAGGGCCAGGGCAGCCGCCACGCGCAATGGCACGGCCAGCGCCACGTAGATCAGGGTGTTCTGGAAGGCCTGGCCCACGCGCACGTCGCGGGCCAGGGTGACGAAGTTTTGCAGGCCGCGCCAGACGGGCGGCGTGAGGGTGTCGTAGCCGGTGAAGGCCAGCGCCAACGTGAGAAGCGCCGGCACCAGCAGCAGCAGCAGCGTGCCGGCCAGGTACGGCGTGAGCAGCAGCGCCGCCTGGGTCCCCCAGGACAACCCGGGCCGCTTAGGGTTCCTGCTCAAAATACTCGGCGGCGCGCACGCCGGCGGTGCGCGCCGCTTCCAGGGCCGAAACCTGCCCGTAAAAGGCCCGCTCCAGTTCGGCGTTGGCGACCTCTTCGATGTCGGCCCAGTTGGGGATGAGCGGCGGGATCATCACGAATTCGATCTGGTCCAGGAAGACCTGGCTGCGGGCCGGCTTTTGAGCCGGGTCGAGGAAAGCGGCCGACTCCGCCACGGCGCGCAGTGACGGCACCGTCCGGCCGGTGGCCGCCACGATCGGCTGGCCCACCGGCCCGTTGGCAAACTCGATGAAGGCCCAGGCCGCCGCCTTGTTGGCCGCGGTCGCGGCCAGGCAGTAGCCGTCGGCGTGCAGGATGGTGGCGCGCTGGCCGGCGCGGCTCGGCAGCGGCGCCACGTCCCAATCGAAGGCCGCGCTCTCGCGCAGCGTGGGCACGATGCGGCGGCTGTTCAGGTACATCCCGGCGCGCCCGTTGAGGAAGCGGGTCTCGCTGTCCTCGGCCTGGGCCGCCGCCGCGTCCGGCACGACGTGGTGCCGGAGCTGCAGATCCACGAACCACTCCAGCGCCGCCAGCGACTTGGTGTCCGTCAAGGCCAGCTGGTGCGGCTCGTTGAAGTTGTCGGTGAGCAGGCCGCCGTTCTGCCACAGGAAGGGCGCCAGCCGCTGCAGTTCCGGCTCCACCCCCAAGCCGTACTGGTCGATCTGGCCGTCGCCGTCCAGGTCGCGTGTCAGCGCCTGCGCAGTCTGGAGAAAAGCGTCCCAGTCCCAGTCGTCGGCGGGCTCGGCCAGGCCCGCGGTCTTGAACAGGTCGCGGTTGTAGTACACCACCAGGCTGGAGACGTTCTGAGGCACGCACATCAGCTCGCCCTGCCAGTAGAAGGCGTAGTAGGCCTCCGGGTAGAAATCGTCCGGCGCCAAGACCCGGCTGCGCAGCAGGGACGGCCCGAGCGGCTCCAGCAGGCCGCGCGACGCGAAGCCGGGCACGCGCCGGTAATTGATCAGCACGACATCGGCGGGGTCGCCGGCGGCGAAATCGGCCGCCAGGCGCGTGCGGTAATCGTTCTGGCCCGGGATGTGGATGAGGGTCACATCCACGGCCGGCTGGGCGGCTTCAAACGCCGCCACCACCTGCTCGTAGGCGCGCAGCTCGGCCGGATCACCGAAGACCATGAACGAGACGGCGCCGGCCACCGGCGCTTCGCTGGGAGGCGCGGTCAGTGGCGGGGCGGGCGTGGGCGCCAGCGTGCAGGCGGCCAGACCCAGCGCCGCCAGCCCGGCGAGCCAGCGCTGCCAACCCCGGAGGCCATCCAGCCGGCGTGTGCTCGTCATCGCCCGCTCCCGCTTGGCGGCTGCCGGACCGGGCTTCACAACGCGAACTGGCCGTTGCGGTAGAACAGTTGGCCGTCGACGACGATTTCGCTCTCGGCCATGTCACACAGCATGTCCCAGTGCAGGCCGGACTCGTTCCGGCCGCCGGTCTCGGGATAGCTGGCGCCCACCGCCAGGTGGATGGTGCCGCCCATCTTCTCGTCGAACAGCATCTCCTTAGTGAAACGCTGGATGCCGTAGTTGGTGCCGATGCCCCACTCGCCGAGGTAGCGCGCGCCGGCGTCGGTGTTGAGCAGGGCCGTCAGCAGTTCCTGGTTCTGGCTGGCGCGCTCCTTCACCACCCGGCCGTTCTCAAACCACAACTCGATGTCGGTGACCTCTTGCCCGTCATAGATCGCCGGGTAGCGGAAGCGCACCCAGCCGTTGACCGAGTCCTCCACCGGGCCGGTGAAGATTTCGCCGTCCGGGAAGTTGTACTTGCCGTCGGCCTCCTTGAACGAGCGGCCGGCGATGGACAGCTGCAGATCGATGTTGGCGCCCTTGAGCGTGACCGCCTGTTTGCCGGCCAGCCAGTTGATCAGGCGCCGCTGACGCGCACCCTCCTCGCGCCAGAGGGCCACCGGGTCCGGCGTATCCAACAGGCCGGCGCCGTAGACGAAGTCCTGGTAATCGCCCAGGCTCATGTTGGCTTCCTGGGCCATCGCCTGGGTCGGGTAGACGGTGAGACACCAGCGCATTTCCTGGCGGGCGGCGCGCTCCATGAAGAGCTTGCTGAGCGGCGCCTTGGCTTTGCGCACGCGCGCCAGCCGCTCCGGGGCGGCGCCGCTGAGCGCGCGCGTGTTGTAGTCGGCCATCAGCACCAGCCGGGCGTCAAAGGTCTCATAGATCAGGCGCGTGACCGGCGAGACAAAATCCAGCTGAGCGTCCGAGGCATACTTGAAGAACAATTCGTCGGCGCCGGGCAGGCTGTTGACGACGGTGACGTGCGCGCCGGCCCGGATGGCCTCGGCGTACACGGCCAAGGAGAGCTCGTCGGCCAGCGGGCTGGTTTGCAGCATGAGCTGCTGGCCGGGTTTGAGCTCCAGCGAGTAATGCACCATGACTTGGGCGAGTTTGGTGATACGCGGGTCAGCCATGCGGGAGAGGCATCCTTTCCGTGCGGGTCTGCTCTTCCAATTCCGCCAGCCAGCGCAGCGCCGCGTTCCGGTCGGCGCCGCACATGTCTGGCTCGGGTCGCAGATGCGCACACACGGCCGGGCGTTCCGGCCGGCCGAAGAGTTGGCAGCGGTAATCGTCGGTCAATTGGACGCAGCGGACGCCGGCCGGCTTGCCGTGCGGCATCCCCGGGATGGGGGAGCTGAGGGAGGGCGCGATGCAACAGGCGCCGCAGCCGGCGCGGCAGTCCATGGCCGGGGGCTAAGCCTTCTGATCGTACTCGTAGAAGCCGCGCCCGGTCTTGCGGCCCAGGTAGCCGGCGTCCACCATCCGGCGCAGCAGCGGGGCCGGCCGGTACTTGTCATCGCCCAGATCGCGGTGCAGCACTTCCATCACCGCCAGGACCACGTCCAGGCCGACCATATCGGCCAGCGTCAGCGGGCCCATGGGGTGGTTCATGCCCAGGCGCATGATCGTGTCGATCGACTCGCGCGGGGCCACGCCTTCCTCCAGCGCAAAGACGGCCTCGTTGATCATCGGGCACAAGATCCGGTTGGAGATGAAGCCGGGTGCGTCGTTGACGACCACGGGCGTCTTGCCCATGTTCTCGGCCACGGCCACGACCGTGGTCACCGTGCCGTTGCCGGTACCCAGGCCCTTGACGATCTCCACCAGCGACATGAGCGGCACCGGATTGAAGAAGTGCAGGCCGATGACCTTCTCCGGCCGCTTGGTGGCCGCGCCTAGGCGCGTCAGCGAGATAGACGAGGTGTTGCTGGCCAGGATCACGCCGGGCCGGGCTTGCCGGTCCAGGTCACGGAAGAGCTTGAGCTTGAGCTCCAGGTTCTCGCTGGCGGCTTCCACCACCAGGTCGGCTTCGGCCACGGCCGTCAGGTCGCTGCCCGTGCGGATCCCGTCCACAGCCGCCAACTGCGTGTCGTTCAACTGGCCTTTGCCGTGCAGCTTGTTGGCCGATTTCCGGATCGTCGCCAGGCCTTTGTCCAGCGCCGCCGGGTAGACGTCCAGCATGCTCACCTGGTAGCCGGCCGTGGCCGCGGCCTGAGCGATGCCGCTGCCCATGGTGCCGGCCCCGATGACGGCGATGTGATGAATCGTCATTGTGTCTATTCTCCGTTAGCTCTGGACGATGGACCGAAGACGGAGGCCGATAGCAGAGGCGCCTGCGTCCGTCTTTCGTCGCAGGTCGTCCGTCACTCTAGCTCGACCGCCAGCGCCACGGCCTCGCCGCCGCCCAGGCACAGCGACGCGAGCCCGCGCTTCAGCCCGCGGTCACGCAGGGCGTTGATCAGCGTCACCAGCACACGCGCGCCGCTGGCGCCTACCGGGTGCCCCAGGGCGATAGCGCCGCCGTGGACGTTGACTTTGCCCCAATCCCAGCCTTGCTCGGCCAGGGCGTAGCCGTCCGCCAACACCTGGGCCGCGAAGGCCTCGTTCAGTTCGATCAGGTCCAGGTCGGCCAGTGTCCAGCCGATCCGGGCCAGCAGCTTGGGGATGGCGCGGGCCGGCGCGATGAACAGATACTTGGGCGGCACAGCCGCCGACGTGTAGCCGACGATGCGGGCCAACGGCCGGCGCCCGAGCGCCTCCGCCTTGGCGCGCGAAGCCACCACCACCGCCGCCGCGCCGTCGTTGAGGCCGGGCGCATTGCCGGCCGTCACGCGGCCGTCTTTCTGAAAAGCCGGCTTGAGCTTGGCCAGCGCCTCCAGCGAGGTCTCCCGGCGCGGCGCCTCGTCCATGGCCACGACGGTCGGCTTGCCCTTGACGTCGATCTCCACCGGCGCGATCTCGGCCGTGAACTTGCCGGCCGCCTGGGCCGCGACGGCCTTCTGATGACTCTCCAGGGCCAGTTGGTCCATGGCCGCGCGCGTCACCTCGTACTCCTGGGCGATGAACTCGGCCGCATCGCCCATGGCCCAGTTCTCAAATGGATCGAGCAGGCCGTCGTGGAAGGCCGCGTCGAACAGCGGTTGGTCGCCGTAGCGCACGCCCTGGCGGATGTAGACCAGGTGCGGCAGCGCGCTCATGTTCTCCATGCCGCCCGCCACCAGCAGGTCGGCGTCCTCGGCCCGCACGGCCTGGGCCGCCGTCATCACGGCCTTGAGCCCGGAGCCGCAGACCTTGTTGATGGTCACGGCGCCGACCTCGGGCGGGAGCCCGGCGAAGATGCCGGCCTGCCGCGCCGGCGCCTGGCCGGAGCCGGCCGAGACCACCTGGCCCATGATGACTTCTTCAATCGCGGCCGGGTCCACGCCGGCGCGTTCGACTGCCGCGCGGATCGCCACCGCGCCCAGCCGCGTGGCCGGCACGGCGGCCAGCGCGCCCATGAACTTGCCGATTGGCGTGCGCGCGCCGGACAGGATCACGGCGTCCCGCGCGGATTTGGGATGGTCGGTCACAGAGCACCTCGTCGCAATAGGCCCGCTTAGTCCAGCGGGCTGAGCCAGCGCGCCGGATCCAGCGCCTCGCTCTCGATAACGATGGCCATCAGCCCGGCCTCAGTGCCGGCCGCATGCCACTCGCCGGCTTCCCAGAAGGCCGCCCGGCCGGCCGCCAGCGGAGTCTTCTCCGGGCCGGCGCCGCGCGCCCAGCCCTCGCCCTGCACCACCGCGAACAACTGCGGCGACCCGGCCGGATGGTAACCGACGGCGCCGCCGGCCGCGAGGTGCATCACGCTGACCCGGATGGCCGGGCCGGGATCGACGCGGGCCAGCCAGAGCTGGCTCAACGCCTGGCTGCCGAAGGCGTCGATCGGCCGGCTGACGGCGGCATCAAAGCGATAGAGCCGCATCCCGCCGCGCGTCTCACTTCTGCGGCCAGGCCGCGCGCATCCGCTGCCAGGTTTCGGGCGGGTCTTCGGGGATGACGCGCGTGCCGGCAGCCACGGTCATGAAATTGGTATCGCCGGCCCAGCGCGGCACGGCGTGCAGGTGCACGTGCTCGGCGATGCCGGCGCCGGCGGCCGTGCCGATGTTCATGCCGATGTTAAAGGCCTGGGGCGTGTACATCGTCCGCAACGCGGCCAGGCCCTGGTTCAACAGGAGCATCAGCTCGGTCAACGTTTCGGCCGGGAGCAGCTCCGGGCTGGGCACGTGCTCGTACGGGACCACCATGAAGTGGCCGTTGTTGTAGGGGTACAGATTGAGAATCACGTACGCGTGCGCGCCGCGCCGGACGATGAAATTCTCGCCGTCCCGGTCCTCGGCCGGCTTGTCACAGAACAGGCAGCCCGTGCCGCCTGCCAGGCCGCCGGAGGTTTTTTGGGAGGATTGGAGATACGTCATGCGCCACGGTGACCAGAGGTGTTCCATCGCGGGCCAATTCTAACAGACAATCACGGCGCGCCGCCGCGCGCGCGTTGGCGCGGGCCCCAATTTGCTTTACAATGCGGCCATGCTGCACGCCCAGGACTTGCTCCACCGTCTAAGCGGCTTGCGCCTGGCCCACCCGATCCACCTGTATCAGCACATCGGCTCGACCAATGATCAGGCCCGGCAGCTGGCCGAGGCCGGGGCGCCCGAAGGTTTGCTGCTGGTGGCCGAGGAGCAGACGGCCGGCCGCGGCCGCTCCGGCCGGCGCTGGCAGACTCCGCCAGGCAGCGCGCTGGCGCTGAGCGTGGTGCTGCGCCCGGCGCTGCGCGCCGAGCATGGCGCGCGCCTGACGATGCTGGCCGGTCTGGCCGTGTGCGAGGCCGTGGAGCAACTGGCCGGCGTCCGAGCCGACCTCAAGTGGCCCAACGACGTGCTGCTGGGCGGGCGCAAAGCCGGCGGCATCCTGGTGGAATCGGCGTTGAACGCCGAGAGCGTGGAGTACGCCGTGATCGGGATCGGCCTGAACGTCAGTTGGGCGCCGGCGCCCGAGAGCGTGGACTTCCCGGCGACCAGCGTCGAGGCCGAGTGCGGGCGAACGCTCGACCGGGTGGTGCTCCTGCGCGCGCTGCTGGCACGGTTGGAGGCGCGCTACGCGGAGTTGCTGGCGCCGGCGCTGTTCACGGACTGGCGCGCGCGGCTGAGCATGCTCGGCGCGCCCGTGGAGCTGCGCGGCGAGACCGAGACTCTGACCGGCCGCGCCGAAACGGTTGACCCGGACGGCGCGCTGGTGGTGCGGCTGGACGACGGCACAGTCCGCCGCGTCCTGGCCGGTGATGTGCGGCTGCGGCCCCGGTCGGCGTGACCGCCGGGCCGCGCTGGCTGATTTACTTATCCTGCATCGGGAGGCTGAGATGTTCGACAATCTGCGGCAGCAACTGAACGCCGATCAACCCGAGGACGACGGCGGCGCGCCGGCGCCGCGCAGCCGCCGCAGCCTGCTCGGCCTGACGCCGTCTCAGCTCTTCATCCTGTCGCTGATGCTGTTCCTCAATGTGACCGTGCTGGGCTGCTTCGCGCTGGTCGCCTTCGACAAGATCGTCCTGCCGTTCTTTTAGCTCCGGCGTCGGGCCGCGCTCGCGCTGCCGGGTTTGGGAAAGCCTCCCAAACCCTTTTTTGTTTCCAGGGCCGGCCGCTCAGGGCCAGACGGTGACGGTCTCCAGGCTCCACAACTCAGACGCCGCGCCGGCCTCCGGCTGCACGCCCGCCACCGCCGGGCGCGCGCCCAGGAGGCGGGGCCGCGCGAAGAGCGGCAGCACCGGCAGGTCTTGGGCCAGATAGCGCCCGGCCTCGGCCTGGTT
>CALFZO010000043.1 GCA_937952305.1 uncultured Anaerolineales bacterium
AAACGGCCGGATCATCTCCGGCCGTTTGCAGTGAACCTTGCGCCCGAATGGATTTGAACCATCACAGCCTTTCGGCCACTAGGCCCTCAACCTAGCGCGTCTGCCAATTCCGCCACGGGCGCGTACATGCGGTGATAGAATTATAACCAGTTGGCAGTGAGTGTCAATTCAAGCCGCCCAGCCCGTGCCCAGTGCCCATCAAGCTGCCGCTCTTCCCCCTCCATACCGTCTTCTTCCCTGGTATGACGCTGCCTTTGCATATCTTCGAGCAGCGCTACCGGGATCTGGTGAACGGGTGCCTGGACGAACGCCGGCCCTTCGGCGTGTTGCTCATCCGCTCCGGCCAGGAGGTCGGCGGTCCAGCTACGCCGCACGCCATCGGCACCTACGGTTCGATCTCGCGCGTGGAGCGCCTGCCGGACGGCCGCTTGAACATCGAGGTCGTCGGCCAGGAACGCTTCCGCGTCCTGGATCTGCACCATGACCAGGCTTATCTGACCGGGACCGTGGAGAAGTTCCCGCTGCAGGAGCCGGACACCCCCGCCGCCGTCCACGCCGCCCGCCGCCTGGCCCCCTGGCTCACCCGCTACCTCAAACTCCTGGGCGACGCCGCCGAGCTGCCGCTCGATCAGCAGGCCATGCCGGCCAAGCCCGCCGCCCTGGCCTATCTGGCCGCCATCATCGTCCAGATCCCGATGGCCGAGAAGCAGCTCCTGCTCAGCTGCCCGTCCACGGCCGAGCTGCTGGCCCGCGAGAACCGCGTGTTCCGGCGCGAAATCAGCCTGGTCCGGGCCATGCTCAGCCGGCCCCAGGCCGGCCAGAATTCCGATTATTCCCCCAACTGAGCCGCCCTGCCCCGGCCGCTTTGTTGAACGAACCGGGCGCTTCAGGGTACAATCCCCCCCGTCCGTCGGCCCGCCCTCCCTCGATCCGCCCGCGACGCGCACCGCGGTCCCAAGGGCCGGCCCGCCCACACTTACTCTCTCCCAAGGAGCCTTATGCGAATCGTCGTCGACGCGATGGGCAGCGACAGCTATCCGCGCCCCGATGTCGAGGGCGCGGTGCTGGCCGCCCGCGACTATGGTGTCGAAGTGATCCTGGTCGGGGACGAGGCCGCCATCCGGCCCGTCCTGGCGGAGCAGCCGGCCGCCGGCCTCCCGATCTCGATCCGCCACGCCCCTGAGATGCTGACCATGGAGGACAAGGGCCTGGCCCTGGTCCTCAAAGCCAAACGCAAGACCGCCCAGAACTCCATGGCCGTCGGGATCGACCTGGTCAAGACCGGTCAGGCCGACGCCTTTGTGACGATGGGCAACACCGGCGCGGCGTCGATCACGGCTTACTTCCGCCTGGGCACGCTCCCGGGAGTGGACCGCCCCGCTCTGGCGCCGGTCTTTCCCACCCGCACCGGCAGCTGTGTCGTCCTGGATGTGGGCGCCAACCCGGATTGCAAGCCGGAATTCCTGCTGCAGTTTGCCATCATGGGCAGCCTGTACGCCCAGCATGTCCGCGGCCGCGCCAACCCGCGCGTCGGGCTGCTCTCCAACGGCGAGGAGGCCGGCAAGGGCAACCAGCTGGTCAAAGACACTTATCCGCTCCTGGCCGGCGCCGGCCTCAACTTCATCGGCAACGTCGAAGGCAAGGAGCTTTTCGGCGGCGAGGCCGACGTGGTGGTCACCGACGGCTTTACGGGCAATATCCTGCTCAAGTCGTCGGAGGCAGTCTCCAAACTGCTGGTGGAGCTGATCCGCGAGAAGATCACGGGCGGCTCGGCCCTGGTCAAGCTCGGCGGCGCCCTGGTCCGCCCGGCCCTGCGCGCGCTGCGCCAGGTGCTCGACCCCAGCGAGGAGGGCGCGGCGCCGCTGCTGGGCGTGAACGGCCTGGTCTTCATCGGCCACGGCCGCTCGGACGCCCTGGCCGTCAAGAACGCCGTGCGCGTGGCCAAACAGGCCGTGGAGGCCCGCGTCCTGGACGCCATCCGCGCCGATATCGCCCGCCGCCTGACGACGGCCGGGCCCGCCGAGGCCGTCGCATGAGCGCGCCCGCCGCCCCCCACCGGCCGCGCATCGTGATCACGGGCGTCGGCGCCATCTCGCCCCTCGGCCTGACCGCGCCCGACTTCTGGGGCGGGCTGACGGCCGGCCGCTCCGGGATCACGCGCATCACCCAGTTCGACGCCAGCGCCCTGCCTTGCCAGGTGGCCGGCGAGATCAAGGGCTTTGATCCGCGCCAGTTCCTGGACGCCAAGGACGCGCGCCGCATGGCGCGCTGCTCGCAGGTGGCCGTGGCCACGGCCCACGAAGCCATGGCCGATGCCGGCCTGGCCGCCGGCTTCCCGGACCCTGAACGCGCCGGCGTCCTGATGGGCACGGCTATCGGCGGGCTGGACAAGACCGACGAGGGCGCGCAGGTGCTGCGCAAGCACGGCCACGCCCGCGTGAGCCCGTTCACGGTGCCGGAGTCGGTGCCGAATATGCCCGCCCACCACGTCAGCCACGTGTTTCGCGCGCTCGGCCCGCTGACCACGTGCGTCACGGCCTGCGCGGCCGGCACCCAGGCACTGGGCGAAGCGGCCGAGGTCATCCGGCGCGGCGCGGCCGATATCATGCTGGCCGGCGGCGTCGAGGCCGCCGTGATCGATCTGACCCTGGCCGGCTTCTCGGCCATGCGCGCCCTGCCCGTCCACTTCAACGACGCCCCGGAGCGTTCGTCGCGCCCGTTCAGTCTCGACCGCGAAGGCTTCGTGTTCTCCGAGGGCTGCGCGCTGATGGTGCTGGAACGCCTGGAACACGCGCTGGCGCGCGGCGCGCGGATCTACGCCGAGGTCCTGGGCTACGCCTCGTCCTCGGATGCCTACCATGTGGCCGTCCCCGACCCCACCGGCGCCGGCGCCGTCCGCGCCATGCGCTGGGCCCTGCGCGATGCCGGGATCGCGCCGGAGGCCGTCGACTATATCAACGCGCACGGCAGCTCGACGCCCGTCAACGATTCGGGCGAGACCACGGCCATCAAGCTGGTCTTCGGCGAGCACGCCTACAATGTGCCGATCAGCTCGACCAAGTCCATGATCGGCCACCCGATGGGCGCGTCCGGCGCGCTGGAGGCCCTGGCCTGCGTCTACACCCTGCGGGATGGTCTGATCCACCCGACGATCAATTACGAGACGCCGGACCCGGAGTGCGACCTGGACTACGTGCCCAACGTCGCCCGGCGCGCCCCGGTCCAGACCACCCTGTCTAATTCCTTCGGGCTCGGCGGGCAGAACGCCTGCCTGGTCCTGCGGCGTGTCGACCACAACGGCCACGCGGCTGCCTAGCCCGGCCGCCACTCCTTCCCACCCAAATCACTATGCGGATCGTCACCGATACCAAGCTGGTCCAACGCAACACCACCTTCGCGCGCTATGCCACCATCGCCGGCATCGTGCTGCTGGTGGGCGCGCTGTTCGTGAACCTGTACGCCCTGACCCGGCCGCAGGACGTGCAGCTGCTCATCGTCGTCATCGTCGCGTTCCTCATCGGCTACACGCTCAGCAACCTCGGCGGCGTGCTCAACACGCGCTGGGGGCGCCGCGCCGACCGCGGCCTGGCCGATGCCCTGCGCGGCCTGGACGACCGGCACACGCTCTACAACTACCGCTGCGGCGCCTCGCACGTGCTGGTGGCGCCCAGCGGCGTGTACGTCCTGCATCCTAAGTACCAGTCCGGCCCGATCACGTTCGCCAACGGCAAGTGGCAGAACCCGGGCGCGCGCAGCGGCTTCTTCGGCTTCTTCGGGCCGCGCGACGTGCTCGGCAACCCGGCCAGCGAAGTCAGCGGCGAGGTGGACGCGCTCAAGACCTTTCTGAAGAAGCACCTGCCGGAAACCACCGTCGAGCCGCGGCCGCTGGTGGTCTTCCTGCACCCGCGCGCCGTCCTGGAAGTGGACGAGGCGCCGGTGACGGCCCTGCACGTCAAGCAGTTCAAAGACTTCATCCGCCGCCAACCCAAGGCCGAGACGCTCCCGGCCAGCGCGCTGGCCGCGCTCGAGGCCAAGCTCGGGTTCGCGTCCGCGCGCGACGAGTAAGGCTCGGCCGCGCCGCCCGGCCATGGAGCTCAGCGAGTACCACAACATCGCGCAGCTGGAGGCCGACCACTGGTGGTACGCCGGGATGCGCGCCATCGCCCGGTCGGTGCTGCGGCGCGTGCCGCTGCCGCCCGGGGCGCGCCTGCTGGACGCGGGCTGCGGCGTCGGCGGCGGGCTGCGCTGGCTGGCCGAGTTCGGGACCGTGACCGGAATCGATTGGCACCCGCTGGCCGCGCAATACGCCAGCCGCGTCTCCGCGCGCGTGGCCCGCGCCTCCGTCCAGGCTTTGCCCTTCCCGGCCGCGTCCTTCGACGCGGTCACTTCTTTCGAAGTCCTCTACCACCTGGCCGTCCGGGATGACGTGGCCGCGCTGCGCGAGTTCGCGCGCGTGCTGCGGCCGGGCGGCTGGCTGCTGCTGCGCGTCCCCGCCCATGACCAGCTGCGCGGCGCCCATGACCGCCACGTCCACACCCGCCACCGCTATGCCGCCGGCGAGCTGCGCGCCAAGCTGCTGGCCGCCGGCTTCCACGTGCAGCGCCTGACGCCGGTCGGGGCCGGCCTCCTGCCGCTGGCGGCGCTGCGCCGCCTGGTCCAGCCCGCCCAAGCCGCCCACACCGACGTCAGCCTGCCGGCGCCGCTCCTCAACGCCCTGCTGCGCCGCGGCCTCAGCGCCGAGGGCGCCTGGCTGGCCTGGGCCAACCTGCCGTTCGGGCTGAGCCTGCTGGCGCTGGCGCGCGCGCCCGGCGCCTGACGCCAGCGGCGGAGTTGCCCAAGGCCCGGCTCTGCGCCGGGCTGTTTTGTTGTTGGCCGGGTCAGGCGCTGCTCAGATCGTTGAGGTAGCCGCGGCAGTTGGGGGTGGCGCAGAAGCACGGCTCCAGCTCCGTGTCCGCGTCGTAGGCGTAGTCGAGGGTCAACTCCTCGCCGGCGGCGATGGCGCGATTCGCGCAGATGAAGACGCGGTCGCCCGCGAAGTCGAAGTCGCAGTTGGGCGTGCAGGCGTGATTGATGTAAATGCTTTCATTGCCGCCCACCCAGCCGTCGATGACGCTGTGATCCAGCCAGACCGTGTAGATGCCGGGCCGGGCCGGGTCGGCCTCGCGCCGCAGGGCTTCCTCCGGCCGGATCCGCTCCCCGCGGTATTCACGCACGCGGGTGCCGGCCGCGATCGGCTCGGCGGCAAAGCAGCCGCGCTGATGAATCGCCGAGGCGCGCACAACGAGGCGCGGTTCACTTAAGTCGGTCACGTCTCTCAGCCTCCTAGACTCCGCAATGTTCGGCGAGCTGCGCGCGGCCGCCCGCCCATAGCCGCGCGCGGATATCGGCCTGGGCCGCGGGCGACCGCCACCAGGCCTCCCCGCCCAGCGCCTTCAGTTTGGGGCGCCAGCGCCCTACGCGCGCCTCGGCCAGCACGTAGCCGGCCGGGTAGATCGAGGCCGCGCTCACGAACGGGTCCAACCGGGCAGACCCGGCCGGCACCGCCAGGCCCGTGAAGCGTTCGGCCCAGGCCGCGAAGCGCTGCTCCACCGCCGGCCAGCGCAACGCCTCCAGCCAGGTCTCCAGGGCGGTGAGGGCTTGCGCGCCGGACCAGGCCGCCGTCAGCAGTTGTTTGAAACGCGCGAACGCCAGCAGCGCGTCCACGCCGGCCGGCCGCAAGCCCAGTTCCTCGGCCAGGAAAGCCGGCTCGGCCAGCAGGTACTCGAAGAGCGTCGAAAAGGTCTCGTGCGTGCCGGCGTGGATCCAGTAGCGGTCGACGAACGGCAGGGCCGGGTCGATGCCGGAGAAGTGCGCGGCGTGTCCCAGCTCGTGATAGAGCATGTCCACCAGATGATGCGGCGTGGCGACGCGCACCGACACGCGCACGTCGCCGGGGATGGCCACCGGGAAACAGAACGCGCCCGGATACTTGCGCGGCCGGTTGGCCAGGTCCACGGGCACCATGCTCAAGTCGAAGCCGCTCTGGCGAAAGTGCGCCTGGGCCCGCGCCACCACCGTTTCCGGCGCCGCGGCCGCCTCGACGAAGAGCCGGTCGGTGGGCTCGTACATGCGGTTGAGGTAGAGCGCGTGGAACTCCGCCGGGCCGGCCGCGCGGCCCCACACCGTCCGGCTCAACGCCTCCAGGGCCGCGGCAAAAGCCGGCCGCGCTTGGGTGCCGGCGTCGATCAACAGGGCCCGCAAACGCTCCGGTGTCAGGGCCTCCCGCGCGCAGAACGTGTGGACCGGGGTCGTGGCCTGCGAGGCGAAATCGGCGCGCAGGGCGGCCAGGCGCTCCTCCAGGAGCGGCGTCACCGCCTGCGCGGCCGCGTTCAGGCGCGCGTACGCGTCCGCCAATAAGCCGGCCGCCTGGGTTTCGCGCTCAAAGGCCTTCCAGTTGCGCCAGGTCAACGGGCCTTCCGAGCACGCGTACTCCGCGGCCTGCACGTGCTCATCCAGGGCGGCCGTGATCGCGTTGTCCAGCGGCAGGCGGCGCGCCTCGGACCAGTTCTCCAGAGCGCAGACCCGCAGCACCGGATCGGGCGCGTCGCGCAGATGCTCGTACAGCCCGGCCAGGGCCTGCGCCGGGGCGGCGTAACCGTCCGGCTCCACGTCCAGGCCGATCCCTTCGGCGTACAGCCAGCGGTTGAGCGCGACGGTGTGCGCTTCCAGTTCGCGTTCGCTCTCGGTGGGCAGCGGCATCGCGGGTCAGGGAGTGCGGCTAGACGGGCGGCGTCGCCGTCGCAATGAAGTAGAAAGTGAAGGCGGCAAAAGCGGCCAGCACCCCGGCGCCCACCCACACCACCCGGGCGGGCACAGCACCCTGAACGCCGGCCGGCCGAGCCTGAGCCTGGAGCCAGTCGCCGACGGCCCGGCCCAGCCAGCCGCCCCATACCGCCAGCACCAGACTCATTCCCACGATGCCGGGCAGAGTGACCGCGTTGACGCGCGGGTAGCTCAGGAATTGCGGCAGAAGCGGCACGCTGACGAGCAGGAAGGCGGCCGCGCCGGCCAGGCTGCCGCCGACGCGCGTGAGCGCCGTCTCGGCCTGCCGGAGGCGCGCCGCGTACCACAGGTCCAGCGCCACCGCCGGCGCCAACACCAGCACCTGGGAGGCCAGGGTCAGCGGCGTGGGCGCCTCGGTGACCGCGAACAGCCCCAGGACGACGACGCGGAAGCCAAGCACGGCCGCGGTCAACAGCGTCGCCGCTCCGGCGCGGCGCAGGCTGTGAACGGCGACCTGGCCGTAGAACGCCGCGATGGTGATCAGCGCGGCCGGGTACATCCACTCCGGGCGGCGCCAGAACGCGCGCAGGAACTGATCGGCCTCAACGTCGACGCTGGGCGCGGCGCGGAGCACCTCCCATTCCGTCAGCGCGATCTGCATCACCGCGATCAGTGACACCGCCAGCAGGATCAGCAGCAGGCCTTCCCCCGGGCGCAGCCCGCCCAGGCCGCGCCAGCCGGCCGGGCGCGGCAGGACCGAGACTTGCAGCGCGCTGCCGGCCAACATGACCAGCGTGACGCCCACGCCGAACAGGATGTGCGGCAGGCTCCAGGCCGTGATGTCCAGGCCATAGATGCGGTGCCACAACTCGTCTGACGGCGCGGCCAGCACCAGGTAAGCGGCCGTCAGCGCCAGCAGCCCCAGGCGCGGTTCGGCGCGAAAGCGCTGGCGCAGGCCGCCGCCGCCGCGCACCGCCACCATCAGGCCGCCCAACGCGAACAAAGCCATCAGGCCCATGCTGCCGTAGATCATCAGGTGCGGGCGCCACCAGAAGTCGCTGATGGCGGTGCCAATGCCGTACAGGCGATGCCAGACCTCGTCCCATAGGCCACCGGTGATAAACAGCAGGCCGCTGAGCGCTACCAGCACCGCCAGACTCTGGCGCGCCTCGGCGGAGAGCGCCGGACGGTCAGCCGCTGACGCGCCCAGAGGGCTGAGCAGCAGCCACCACACCCCCAGGCCGAACAGGAGCAGCGTGCCGGCCAGCACGCCGACGCCCAGCGCAAACAACGGGCCCGGCCGGGCGGTGCCGCCGTAGTAGGTCATGGTCAGCAAGATCAACAGGACGCCGCCGCCCAGAGCGGCCGGGCGCAACCAGCCCGGCGCCGCGCCTGCCTGTGTTCTCGTCATAAGTGTGTCTCCTGGCGTGTGTGCCTGGATTTTACCGTGAGAATCGGCCCAGGTCGGGCCTGCCTTGCGCCGGCCTCAGTTCCCAGTACAATCTTCCGCATGAGCGAGCCTGTCTATCTGGATTATGCCGCCACCACGCCCGTGGATGCGCGCGTCCTGGAAGCGATGCTGCCGTACCTGCGCGAGGACTTCGGCAACCCGTCGTCTGTGCACGTCTTCGGGCGGCGCGCCGAGAAAGCGCTGGAGCAGGCCCGGCGTACGGTGGCCGAGGTCCTGCAGTGCGCGCCGGCCGAAGTCTACTTCACGGGCTGCGGCTCGGAGGCCGATAACCTGGCCGTGCGCGGTCTGGCCTTCACGGCCCGGGCCGCCCGCGGCGCCGACCATCTGATCACGACGCCGATCGAGCATGAAGCCGTCCTGGCCACGGTGCACCAGCTGCGCGACCACTTCGGGTTTGACGTGACCGAGGTGCCCGTCGACGCGGCCGGGCGCGTGTCCGCGGCCGATGTGGAGCGCGCTTTGCGGCCGACCACGGCGCTGGTGGCCGTGATGCTGGCCAACAACGAGATCGGCACCGTCCAGCCGATCGCCGAGATCGCGGCCGTCTGCGCGGCCCGGGGTGTGCCGGTGCACACCGACGCCGTCCAGGCCGCCAGCCAGCTGGACGTGGACGTGCGCCACTTGGGCGTGACCACGCTGGCTTTGGGCGCGCACAAGTTCTACGGGCCGAAGGGCGTGGGCGCCCTGTATGTGCGCGCCGGCACGCGCCTGCTGCCGGCCCAGACCGGCGGCGGCCAGGAGCGCGGCCTGCGGGCCGGCACGCACAACGTGGCCTACATCGTCGGGCTGGCCGAGGCGCTGCGCCTGACCGCGGCTGAGCGCGCGGCCCACAACGCGCGCTTCCGGGCCTGGCGGGAGCGCCTGATCGAGGCCGTGCTGACGACGATCCCGGACAGCCGCCTCACCGGTCATCGCAGCGAGCGGCTGCCCAACCACGCCTCCTTCGTCTTCCACGGCGTCAACGGCAACGACCTGCTCATGCATCTGGACCTGGCCGGGATCGCGGCCTCGTCCGGCTCGGCCTGCAAGACCGGCGACCCGCGTCCGTCTGGCGTGCTGTTGGCGCTCGGCCTGGCCCCGGAGTGGGCGCTCGGCTCGCTGCGCGTCACCGTCGGGCGCGGGACCACGGACGCCCACCTCGACCAGCTCCTGGCGGCGCTGCCCGGCCTGGTCCACAAGCTGCGCGCCGAGCAGTGGGCGCCGGGCGCTTAGACGCGCGATGACTCAACGGACACGCGTCGTCGTCGCCATGTCCGGCGGCGTCGACAGCTCGGTGGCGGCGGCGCTGCTGGTGCGCCAGGGCTACGACGTCGTCGGCTTGATGCTGCGGCTGTGGGGCGAGCCGGTCGCCGACGGCGGCGTCCACAACCGCTGCTGCTCGCCGGACTCCATGGCCCAGGCCCGGCGCGTGGCCGAGCAACTCGCAATCCCGTTCTACGCCATCGACGCCCAGGCGCCGTTCAAGGCCCGCGTCGTCGACTTCTTCGTGGACGGTTACGCCGCCGGCCTGACGCCCAACCCCTGCCTGGAGTGCAACCGCCAGATCCGCTGGGATTTCCTGCTGAAGAAGGCGCTCTCGCTGGAGGCCGCCTACCTGGCCACCGGTCACTACGCGCGCGTGCGCTCGACCGCCGACGGCGACTATCAGCTGCTCAAGGCCGTGGACGACCACAAGGACCAGTCCTACGTCCTCAGCGTCATGGGCCAGGCCCAGCTGCGGCACGCGCTCTTCCCGATCGGCGGCTACACCAAAGGCGAGGTGCGCGCCCTGGCGCGTGAGTTCGGCCTGCCGGTGGCCGAACGGCCGGAGAGCCAGGACCTGTGCTTCCTGGCCGACAACGACTATCGCCGCTTTCTGGGCGAGCATGCCGCCGCCGCGCTGCGCCCCGGCCCGATCCTGAGCGCCGATGGGCGCGTCGTCGGCCAGCATCAGGGCCTGCCGCTCTACACTGTCGGCCAGCGCAAGGGCCTGGGCCTCACCGGGCCGGAGCCGCTGTACGTGCTCGGCCTGCGCCCGGAGCTGAACGCGCTGGTCGTGGGCACAGCGGCCGAACTGGGCGAAGACCGGCTGACCGCCGGGCGCGTCCACTGGATCGGGCGCGCCCCGGACGGCCCGCGCCCGGCCGAGGTCAAGATCCGCTACAAGGCGCCGCCCGCCCCGGCGACGGTGACGCCGCTGCCGGAGGCGCGCGCCGAGGTCGTCTTCGAGCGGCGCCTGCGCGACATCACGCCCGGGCAAGCCGCAGTCTTCTACGAGGGCGACGTCTGCCTGGGCGGCGGCCTCATCGAAAGGCGGAGTCCATGACCACCCCGACCCTCCTGCTGGCGTTTGCATTGGCGACCCTGTATGGCGCCGGGTTTCACCTGTGGCAGGGCGGCGGCGCGCGCCGGCTGGCCCTGTATTTGTTAAGCGGCTGGCTCGGCTTCACGCTCGGCCACCTGCTCGGCACGCTCCTGGGCATGCATTTCCTGGCCATCGGCACCCTGAACTGGTTCACGGCCACGCTCGGCAGCCTGGTGGCCTTGTTCGCGGCGCGCTGGCTGGCCACCAACGAAACGGCCGCGCCGCGCCGCCGCTGAGGCGCCTTGTGGCCGTTTCACCTCTGACGCTATAATGACAGATATGTCGTCTACCCCTCCGCCCGCTGCTCAAGACGCGCCGGCGCCGCCCGCCAGTTCACCGGCAATGCCCGCCGCCCGTCCGGCCGCGCCGCCCTCCGAAGGCATGACGCCGGAACAGCAGCGCGGCGTCATCATCGGCGTGGTGCTGGTGGCGCTGCTGCTGGTGCTGGGCGCCGTGCTGGCGTCCGTCTACCTGGTGGGCAACCCGGCCACGGCCGCCACCGTCCGCGACGTCTTCATCATCTTCATGGCGCTGGAAGCCATGGTGATCGGCGTGGCGCTGGTGATCCTGATCATGCAGATCGCGGTGCTGACCAACGTGCTCAAGAACGAGATCAAGCCGATCCTGGAGGCCACCCAGGAGACCGTCAACACCGTGCGCGGCACCACGCTCTTCCTGAGCGACAACCTGACCGAACCGATCATGAAGCTAAACAGCTACGTGGCCGGCCTCTCCAAGATCATGGAGACCCTGAGCTCGCTGGGGGGACTGTTTCGACGGCCGTAAGCCGGCCGGCTTGCGCGCCCTGATTACGCGTCAAAAGGAGATTTCACGATGGCAGACAATGAGAGCGATTTCGGCGCCTTCTTCAGTGGATTTGTGATTGGCGGGCTGGTGGGCGCGGCCGTGGCCCTGATGCTGGCCCCCCAGTCCGGCGAAGAGACCCGCGCGCAGATCCGCCAGCGCAGCATTGAACTGCGCGACCAGGCCTACGAGGCCGCCGACGACGCCCGCCGGCGGGCGGAAGAGGCTGCCGTGGAGACCCGCAGCCGCGCCGAGAAACTGGCGGCCGAGGCCCGCGCCCGCGCCGAAGAGCTGCAGGAGCGCGGCAAGACCACGCTGAGCGAACAGCGCGAGAAGATCACGGCGCGCTTCGGGCGCAAAGGCGCCGCCGGCGAGGTCGAACTGCCGGCCGAGCCGTCGCCGCAGAGCTGAACTGACGACGTTAGTGGGGAGAACGAACACGGGCGGGCCAACACCCCGCCCGTGGGCTTTTGTGGGGCCGGGTCTCTGACCGGCCCGCTTTGTTTCCAGCAGGCGCCTCAGGCGCCCAGTTCGGCCAGCGCCTCGATCAGGCCGTCCAGCACATCCCCGGCCAGCACGCTTGTCGCCGTCCCCAGCGCCCGGGCCGCCAGCTCGCCGGCGCGCCCGTGCAGGAACGCGGCCGCGGCCGCCGCCTCGTAGGCGGCCACACCCTGCGCCAACAAGCCGGCCACCGCGCCGGCCAGGACATCGCCGGTGCCGGCCCGCGCCAGCGCCGGGGTGGCGAACGGCAGCACGCTGGCGCGCCCGTCCGGCGCCGCCACCACCGTGAAGGCGCCCTTCAGCACCACCACATGCCCCCACTCCGCCGCCCAGTGCCGAGCAGCCTCAACGCGGTCAGCCTGGAGCCCGTCTTTGTCGACGCCGGTCAGGGCCGCCATCTCGCCGGGATGCGGCGTGAGCACGGCTGGGGCCGGGAGGCGGCGCGGCCAGTCCGGGAGTTGGGCCAGGAGGCGCAAACCGTCGGCATCGACGACGGTGGGCGGCCAGGCCGGCGGCGCAGTAGTCGGCTCGGCGGCCGTCCGCCCGACGAAACCCAGGCCGCGGCGCGATCCGCTGCGGCCGCGCTCGAGCAACCGATCGAGAAAAGCCGCCGTGGCGGGCGCGGTGCCGAAGCCCGGCCCCAGCAGTAAGGCGGTGCTCTTGTCCAACTCGGCGGCCACGGCGTCGGCGCCGGCCTCGGCGATCACGCCGTCGTCGTCGGGCAGGAGGCGCCAGGTGGCCTCCGGCAGCTGGCCGGCCAGGATAGGGTGCAGCGGCGCGGGCACCGCCAACGTCACCAGCCCGGCGCCCACGCGGTAGGCGGCCGAGCCGGCCAGGAGGGCGGCCCCGGTATACGGCACCGAGCCGGCGACCACGAGCGCGCGCCCGAACGTGCCCTTGTGGGATTGGCGCGGCCGCGCGGGCAGTTGCGCGCGCACCCACTCCGCCGAAACCAGATCAGTCCCGTTCTGCGCCTCCGGCAGATCAGCCGGCACGCCGATGTCGGCGATCACCAGCTCGCCCAGCACCTCGGCGGCCGGAAACGCGAAGTGGCCGCGCTTGGCGGCGGCGAAGGTCACGGTGAGGTCGGCGGGAATGACGAGCGGATCAAGCGCGCCCGTATCGCAGTCCATACCGGACGGGCAGTCCACGGCCACGATCAGCGGGCGCGGCGCGAGCGGCTTGAGTTGCGCCTGCGCCTCGCGCAGCAGGTCGGCCGAAGCGCCGCCCAGCGGGAAGCGCACGCCCGTGCCCAGCAGAGCATCCACGATCACGGTGGCACTGTTGAGGAGATTGGTGAGCACGCGCCAGCGCTGGTCGTTCTGGGCGTCGGCCAGGAACAAGCTCTTCTCGCGCAGGCGCCGCACCTTGGCATCGGCGTCGTCCGGCGGGCGCGCACAGTAGACGGCCACGCGCAGCCCGGCGTTGGAGAGATAGTGCGCGGCCACCAGGCCGTCGCCGCCATTGTTGCCGGTGCCGCACAGCACCACGCACTTGTGGCCGGCCGGGTCGTCCAGGCGCGCCAACAGCGTTTCGGCCACAGCCCGCCCGGCGTTCTCCATCAGGGCGGCATAGCTCACGCCCGCCCGGTCGGCCGCGGCCTCCACGGCCCGCATCTCGGCCACTGTCAGCAGCTTCGTCATCACCAGGGTTCCTGTGAATAAAGAGGGCGCAGGGACCACGGGCCGGGCGGCGCCGCGGCGGTCCTGCGCCCTGGAAATACGCTGGCGCCCGGCCAGAGTCAGCGTTTGGCCGGCGCGCTCACTTCGGGGGCGTGGGCCGGGCCGGCCCCGTTCAGGGCGAAGCGCGGCCGCCGGAAGATCTTCTGGCTCCAGTACCACTCCAGCGTGCTGCGCGCCCCGTCCTCAAACGGCGTCGGCTGGAAGCCCAGTTCGCGGCGGGCTTTGTCGCTGGAAACGCGCCAGTCCTGGAAGACGTAGGAGGCCAGATGGACCGGGTAATATGGCTCGCGCTTGGTGCGCTCGGCCCGGTCGGTGAGCCACTTGGCCACCCGCAGCATGAGGTCGGCCGAGACGTTGAGGCGCGCCGCAGAGATGCCGGCCAGCCGGCTGACGGTGGCGTTGACGGCCTGGTGGGTCAGCGGCTCGCCGCTGACGTTGTAGGTCTCGCCCGGCCGGCCGCGCTCCAGCGCGGACACGACAGCGCGGGCCACGTCGGGCACAAAGGCCGGGAAGGTCAGGCGGTGGCCGCCGTGGACCTGGATGCGCAGGCCGCGCAGCGGGTCCTCAAAGAAGAGGCGGTTGAACGCGTAGCGGCCCCACGGTCCAAAGAAGGCGCCCGGCCGCAGGATCACGGCGGGCAGCTTGGCAGCGCGCTGGAACATGCGCACGAAATTCTCGGCGTCCAGCTTGCTGCGCTGGTAGGGGTCGGCCGGCTGGCACTTGACATCCTCATCGATGACGACGTCGGCGGGATGCTGGCCGACCACGGCGATGGTGGAGATGTGGACGAAGCGCTCGACCTGATGGTGGAGCGCCGCCTCCACCACCTGGGCCGTGCCCTGCACGTTGACGCGCTCGAAGACTTCCTGCGGGCCCCAGAAGCGGAACAGGCCGGCGGCGTGCACGACGTGGCGGCAGCCGGCCACGCCGCGCTCAACGCTGGCCTTGTCGAGCACATCGCCGACGACGAGCTCCACGTTGGGGTCGCGCAGATGGGCCGTGTTGCTGGTCTCGCGCGCCAGCACGCGGACGCGGTAGCCGGCCGCCAGCAGCTGCGGCACCAGATGGTGCCCCAGGAAGCCGGTCGCCCCGGTGACGAAGACAGTGGTGACGGCCATGGGCTTAGTCTTTGGGGCGGACGCGGGTGAGGGCGAAGGCGGCCACGGCCACCGTGCCCAGGATCCCGAGGGCGGCCGCCAGCGCGCGTTTGTCCAGCTTGGGCAGGCCGGCCGGCACATCCAGCGGGATGCGTTCGCCTTGCAGCATCTCCTGCACCGGCTCGAGGCGCTGGCGCGGCGTGGCGCCGAAGGCCAGACGCATCACGGCGCCGATGGCCTGGTAGTGGCCGGGCTTGCGGAAGACCGTGGCCACGTCCCAATCCAACGGCGGATCGCCGAGCATGACGGCGCGCGGCTGCGTGAACTGCAGCAGGCCCTCGCGCCCGTGGACGCGGCCGATGCCGGATTCCTTCATGCCGCCGAAGGGCAGATGCGGGATGGCGAACTGGCAGATGGTGTCGTTGATCAAGACCGAGCCGGTCTGCAGCGCGCGCGCCACGCGCCGGGCGCGCTCCAGGTCCTGGCTCCACACCGACGCGCCCAGGCCGAAGCGGTTGTCGTTGGCGAGGCGGATCGCCTCCGCCTCGTCCTTGACGCGCATGATCGGCAGCAGCGGCCCGAAGGTTTCGTCCTGCATCAGGCGCATGGCGTGGGTGACGTCCACCAGCACGGTCGGCTCGATATACATGTCGCGGAAGCCGCCGCCGACCAGCACCCGCGCGCCCTGCGCCAGCGCGTCGTCCAGATGGTCACGCACGATCTTCACCTGGCGCGGATCGGTCATCGGGCCGAGGTAGTGCGGGTTGTCCTTTTCCGGCGAATAACCGATCGTCAGCTCGCGCGTGAAGCGCACGGCCGCTTCCACAAACCGGTCGTAGACCGGCTGGACGACATAGACGCGCTCGACGGCCATGCACGTCTGGCCGGTATTGAAGTAGGCGCCCCACACCGCCCAGCGCGCGGCCGCTTCCACGTCCGCGTCCTCCAGCACGAGCAGCGGGTCCTTGCCGCCCAGCTCGCAGACCACCGGGATCAGGTGTTCGGCCGCGGCCTGCATCACCTTCTTGCCGGTCGGCGTCGAGCCGGTCAGGAAGATGAAGTTCGGGCGGGCCTGGATCATGGCCGCGCCCACGCTGCCGTCGCCGTGGACGACGCGCACATACGGGGCCAGCTCCGGCACGCGCGCAAAGAGCTGCCCCATCAGGACGCCGGTGGCGGCTGTCACCTCGGACGGCTTGAGCACCACCGTGTTGCCGGCCAGCAGCGCCGCGATCACGGGCGGCAGCGACAGCGCGAACGGATAGTTCCAGGGCGCGATGACGGCCACCACGCCGTAGGGGTGCGGCTCCACAAACGCGCGCTTGAACAGGTACAGGCCGCGCGGCACCTCGCGCGCGCGCAGCCACTCGGCGGCGTGTTTGGTGTACTCGTTGAGCAGGTCGACCGTCATAAAGACTTCGATCAGGGCATCCTGGCGCGACTTGCCGGTGTCGCGGTTGATGACCTCGCTGATCTCGTCGCGGGCGTCGATCATGACTTCCTGCAGGCGGCGCAGGGCGCGCACGCGCGCGGCCAGCGGCTGGCCGCTCCACTCCGGGTAGGCGGCCCGCAGGTCGGTGACGGTCTGGCGCACCTGCTCCAGCGGCGTCATCGCGACGCGGCCAAAGACGGCCCCGGTCGCGGGGTTGGTGAAGGTCAGTTCTCGGTTGGTGGCCATGGGAAGCTCCGCTGAACTACGCCGTGTACTGAGAAACATTATAGCGGTAGTCGGCCGCGGGGAGATACTGCAAAGCAGCCGCCACGGCGCGGCGGAGCTGGGACGGCAGGAATGGCTTGACGAGGTAATCGTGCACCAGGGCCACGCGCAGGCCGAAGGTGCGGTCCACACGGCTGGCCTGGGTGGCCAAGATGATCACGCGCGGCCGCGCGGCAGCCGCGCCCTCGGCCTGCATCTTGAGGAAGAACTCCCAACCGTTCATGTCCGGCAGGGCCAGGTCCAGGATCACAAGGGCCACGCCAGGCTCCTGGAGCAGGTCCAGACCGGCCCGGCCGGTGGTGGCCGCCACCAGCTCAAAACGCTCGCTGGCCAGGATCGCGCGAATCAGCCCAAGCAGGTCTTCATCGCCGATGACTAGCGCGATCTTGGATTTGCCGGTCTCATGCGTCATGGCAGCTTCCACAGGATACCCTAAAGGTGTTGCCGGCTGGGTAAGCGCCCCTCTGGGGGCCGCCTGGGTTCGGGCTCAGCAGCCGGAATGGGCGTGGTATTGCCAGATTATGTATGCGGCGCCCGCGACTGTCAATCTGGCGACGGTTTGTGCCCACAACCTCTCCGATTTCGCTGTGGGGTCAAAGCGGCTTGCGGCTGACTTAACCGCGGGTTAAACTGGCGAGGTTACTTTTGGGGACTGGGGAACCCAAGTCAGACGAGAGCTATGCCAAAGATACTGCTGATTGAAGATGAAGCCGTGGTGCGCGATACGCTGGCCCTGAACCTGCGCGCCGAGAAGTTCGAGGTGATGACGGCCAGCGACGGCGCGGAGGGCCTGCAGTTGGCGCGCGAGCAACCGCCGGACCTGATCATCCTGGACCTGATGCTGCCCGAGCTGGACGGGCTTTCGCTGTGCCGCATCTTGCGGCGCGATTCCAACATTCCCATCATCATGCTGACGGCGCGCGGCACCGAGATGGACCGCATCACGGGGCTGGAGACCGGCGCCGATGATTACGTGGTCAAGCCCTTCAGCCTGGGCGAACTGCTGGCGCGCGTGCGGGCCAATTTGCGCCGCGCCCACGCCGACAACCGCGCCACCGCCACCCGCCTGAGCGCCGCCGACCTGCAGCTTGACCTGCTCTCGCGGCGCGCCCATCTGGGGCAGCTTGAGCTCAAGCTCACCCATCGCGAGTTCGATCTGCTGGCCGAACTGATGCGCAACCAGGGGGCCGTGCTGTCCCGCGACCTGCTGCTCAACCGGGTGTGGGGCTACGACTACGTCGGCGACAGTCATACCGTCGATGTGCACATCCGCTGGCTGCGCGAGAAGATCGAAGCCGACCCGTCCGCGCCCAAGCGCATCACCACCGTGCGCGGCGTGGGCTACCGCTTCGAGGGCTGAGGCGCACCATGTGGAGCTGGGCTGTGACCGCGGCGGCCGTCCTCGCCGCGCTCGGGTTGGCGTACCTGTGGCAGCGCGCCGTGGCCCTCAACGTCAAGGCCGAAATCGAGCGCCAGGCCGCGGAACGGATGGCGCGCCAGGCCGACGAGGCGCTGCGCCGGCAGATGGCCCAGACGGCGGCCCTGCAGCAGGCCCAGACCGACGCCCTGCTCGTGATCGGGCCGGACCGAAACGTGGAGCAGCTCAACCCAGTCGCCGCAAACCTGTTCGGTCCGCGGGCCGCAGTTGGGCAATCGCTGATCGTGTTGACGCGCTCGGTGGAACTGGACGAACTGGCCGCCCACGCGCTGGCCGGCGGCGAGGACCTGGATCGCCAGATCATCCTGAACGGCCTGCCTTACCGCGCCCGCGCCGTCTCCGCCGGCGCGCACGGCCTGGCCTTGGTCCTGAAAGACCTGAGCGAGCTGCAGCGGCTGGGCCGCGCGCGGCGCGACTTCATCGCCAACATCTCGCACGAGCTACGCACGCCGCTGACGTCGGTGCGCCTGCTGGTGGAGAGCCTGCTGGCCGGCGTGGCGCGCGAGCCGGAGCAAGCCCAGACCCTGATCCAGAAGATCGACACCGAAGTGCAGGCGCTGGAGCAGATGGCGCAGGAGCTCCTGGACCTGGCCCAGATCGAGTCCGGTCAGGCCATCGTGCGCCTGCTGCCCACGCCGGTCGAGCAGATCCTGCACACGGCCGTCGAGCGGCTGCGGCCCCAGGCCGAGCGCAAACGCCAGCGCCTGGAGGTGGCCGCCCCAGACGACTTGATCGCCCTGGCCGACGCCGACATGATCAACCGCGCGCTCGGCAACCTGCTGCACAACGCCATCAAGTTCACGCCCCAGGGCGGGGTCATCCAAGTGGAGGCCCGCGCCGTGGACGGCGACATCCAGATCACGGTCGCCGACACCGGCCCCGGCATCGCGCCGCTGGATCTGCCGCGCGTCTTTGAGCGCTTTTTCCGCGGCGACCGCGCGCGCAAGAGCGGCGGGACCGGCCTCGGTCTGGCCATCGCCAAACACGTCGTGGAGGCCCATGGCGGGCACATCGCCGTCAGCAACCAGGGTGTGCCGGGTTTCCCCGGCGCCGCCTTCACGTTCACGCTCCTCACCGGCGACAACGGCAGCTGACCCGGCTTGGCCTCAACCTGATTTGGTCCGGGGTTGAACCGGACTTAACCCGACCCGCCCATACTCACTTGTGTTGCGCAGAGCCGCCCTCCTCCGGCAGACACGCGCTCCCCTGGCGGAGCGCGTGTCATTTAAGGCCTGGCCTGGCGCAGGGCCGCGCGCCTTCAATGAAGCTTAACACCCGCTTGACTCGGTCTTTACAGCGCTCCCGTAACCTCACCGGTTGAAACCACTCGGCCAACCCAACCAAGGAGAAGAAGATGGCTCTCGATGAGAAAGACGCCGACGTCGTGCTCTCCGGCGCCGGCACCGGTGAACCCCTGCGCGAGATGATCGGACGCAACGTCAGCCGCCGCGCCTTTCTGAAGGCGGTCGGCCTGACGGTGGCCGCCACGGCGGTCGCCAGCCACATGCCGGCCGAGGCCGCCGCCCAGGCTGGCGCAGCCGAGGCTCTGGGCGCCGGCCGCGCCCTGTCCGCGGGCCTGCCCTTTGACGCGATCAAGCCGCAGATCGTGTCCTCGGCCCGCACCGTGGTCGCCAAGGACCACACCGTCTCGGTCCTCCTGCGCTGGGGCGACCCGCTCTTCAAGGATGCGCCCGCATTCGACGCCAAAAACCTGACCGCGGCCGCGCAGGAGAAGCAGTTCGGCTACAACAACGACTTCGTCGGCGTCCTGCCGCACCCGGACGATCCCAACAACGCGGAGCGCGGGATCATGGTGGTCAACCATGAGTACACCAACCCCGAGTTGATGTGGAACCGCTACAACGCCTCCAAGACCACCAAGGACATCGTGGACGTGGAGTTGGCCGCCCACGGTATGTCGGTGGTCGAGATCGTGCGCAAGGACGGCCAGTGGCGCTATGTCCAGGACTCCAAGTACAACCGCCGCCTCACGGGCACCACGCCGATCGCGTTCGACGGCCCCGCCGCCGGCTCGGACTGGCTCAAGACGGCCCAGGACCCGACCGGCTTGAAAGTGGCCGGCACGCTCAACAACTGCGCCGCCGGCAAAACGCCGTGGGGCACGATCCTGACCGCTGAGGAGAACTTCCACCAGTATTTCGCCAACCTGGACGCGCTCCAGGACGAGGCTGTCAAGGCCCTGCACAGCCGCTACGGCCTGCCGACCAAGAACTCCGAGCGCCGTTGGGAGACGATCTACGACCGCTTCGACATCGCGATCTCGCCGAACGAGCCGTTCCGCTTCGGCTGGATCATGGAAGTGGACCCGTATGACCCGGCCTCGACGCCCGTCAAGCGCACGGCCATGGGCCGCGTCAAGCACGAGGCCGCCACGTTCGCGCTGGCGAAGGACGGCCGCGGCGTGTTCTACTCCGGCGACGACGAGCGCTTCGAGTATGTTTACAAGTTCGTGAGCCAGGGCAAGTACAGCGCCACCGACCGCAAGGCCAACCTGAGCCTGCTGGCCGACGGCACGCTGTACGTGGCCACCTTCAATGAAGACGGCAGCGGCGAGTGGAAGCCGCTCGTCTTCGGCCAGGGCCCGCTGACCGCGGCCAACGGCTTCACCAGCCAGGCCGATGTCTGTGTGCTGACGCGCCAGGCCAGCGACCTGCTGGGCGCCACCAAGATGGACCGGCCGGAAGACATCGAGACGAACCCGGTCAACAAGAAGGTCTACATCGCCCTGACCAACAACAGCAACCGCGGCGCGCAGGACCGCCCCGGCCCGGATGCCGCCAACCCGCGCCCGAACAACCGCACCGGCCACATCATCGAGGTGACCGAGGCCGGCGACGATCCGGCGGCCACCACCTTCCAGTGGAACATCTTCATCCTGTGCGGCAACCCCAAGACCGAGGACCCGTCCAAGCCGGAGACCATCACCGACTTCGCCGGCTTCGACAAGAGCAAGGTCAGCCCGATCGGGGCCCCGGACAATATCACGTTCGACAAGGACGGCAACCTGTGGATCGCCACGGACGGCCAGCCGAGCGCGATCCGCTATAACGACGGCCTGTTCGCGGTGCCGGTGGAGGGTTCCAACCGCGGCGAGCTGAAGCAATTCTTCAGCACGGTCATGGGCAGCGAGGTCTGCGGGCCGGAGTTCTACTCCGGCGACACCGTGCTGTTCGTGGCCATCCAGCACCCCGGCGAGGGCAGTTTCTTCCACCTGCCCAGCACGCGCTGGCCGGACAATCGCCGCTCGTCGCCGCCGCGCCCGAGCGTGCTCGCCATCCAGAACAAAGATCCCAAGAAACGCGTCGGCGGCTTCTAAGCTGCGCCTGACACGCCTTCGGCCTAGCAGGGACATCCAGCCGGATGTCCCTGCTTCTTTTCCCGCTCCGCCCGGCGCGGGCCGGTCACTGGGCCGCGCCGGCAAACTGCGTTATCATCCAGACAGATCAGGTCGGGTTTTCTAGAAACGCGATGACGACGTCTAAACCGCCTGGGGTTTATCCCCTGGATTATGCCGAGTACGAGGCCGGCGCCTGGCGCGAGGTCGCGCACGCCGTCACCGCCGAGACGCTCCTGCGTATCCACGTCAACGGCCGCGAGCTGGCCACGTTCATGTGCACGCCCCACGAGCAGGACGAGCTGGCGCTCGGCTTTCTGCGCGCGGAGGGCGTGATCCAGACGCTGGACGATGTGCGCCGGATCGTGGTCTGCCCCAGCGGCGCCTGCGTGGAGGTCTGGCTGCAGGATGCGGAGGCCGAGCTCCCGGCCGCCGGCCGCCGGATCGTCACGTCCGGGTGCGGCGGCGGGGTGACCTTCGACGATCTCACCGAGGGTCTGCCGTCGCTCAACACGGCTACGACCCTGGCGCCGGCGAGCCTGTTTGAGCGCATGCGCGATCTGTATCGGGCCGCCGCCCTGTACGGCGTCACCCAGGGCCTGCATGCCTCCGCCCTCACCGACGGCGAAAGGCTCCTGGCCGTGGCCGAGGACGTCGGCCGGCACAACACCGTGGACCGGCTGTGGGGCAAAGCCCTGAAACGCGGCCTGGACACCACCGGCCTGATCCTGCTCGCCACCGGCCGCATCAGCTCCGAGATGCTCGGCAAGGCCGCTAAGATGGGCGTCCCCATCGTGGCCTCGCGCACCTCCCCCACCAGCCTCTCGGTAAAGCTTGGCCGTGCCCTAAATATCACCATCGTCGGTTACGTGCGGCGCGAGCATTTCCGCGTGTATTCCGCCCCGTACCGCCTGCGCCCAGCCCCCACTTCCGCCGTCCCCTCTGACTGAAAGCGCGCCGAGTTCAAGGCGCTCATCCGCTTCCCGCGCGCGCTGCCGCGATTCCGGCCAGCACTGATTATGTCCAATTCAAGAAGACTTAATCTTCGTTTTGCGCAGACTTGAACTGCTTCCCTTAGCCTTACTTGGGTCACAAAGAGACGTAACCCAAAAACGTACAGGAGAAGAAGACAATGTCTCGTCGCAAGTCCCACATTCTATGGTCGGGGCTGCTGGCGTTGGCCGTTTTGGCTAGCGCCTGCACCGCTCCTACCGCCACCACGGCCCCCCAGGCCACCAGCGCGCCGCAGGCGACCGCCGCGCCTCAGGCGACCAGCGCCCCGCAAGCCACCCAGGCTCCCGCACCCACCGATGCCCCGGTGGCCGCCGCCGAGCCCTACACCCTGCCGACCTTTCCCGCTCCGGACGAGGTCGAGGGCGATATCCTGACCGCCGGTTCGTCCACGGTCTTCCCGCTCAGCGAGCGTATGGCCGAGCTCTTCGAGCAAGAAGGCTTCGCGGGCGGCCTGACCGTTGACAGCATCGGCACCGGCGCCGGCTTCGAGCGCTTCTGCACCACCGGCGAGACCGATATCTCCAACGCCTCCCGCGCCATCAACGCCAAAGAAATCGCCAACTGCGCCGCCATCAGCCGCACGCCGGTCGAGTTCCGCGTGGGCACCGACGCCCTGGCCGTGGTCATCAACCCGCAGAACACCTGGGCCGAGTCCATGACTCTGGCTGAGCTGGCCCTCGTCTTCTCGACCGCCACCAACTGGTCGGATGTGCGCGCGGATTGGCCGGCCGAGCCGATCAAGCGCTACACCCCCGGCACCGACTCCGGCACCTTCGATTACTTCATCGAAGCCGTGATGCAGCCGGCCAACAACAACAACAATGCCGAGGGTAAGGCCGCCTTCCTCAACGCCCAGAACCTGCAGCTGAGCGAGGACGACAATGTCCTGGTCCAGGGCGTCGAGGGCGATCAGTACGCCATCGGCTTCTTCGGCTACGCCTACTTCGCCGAGGAGTCCGACCGGCTCAAGGCCGTCTCCCTGGTGAAGGGCACCGATCTGGCCGCGGCCGTGGCCCCGAGCCAGGAGACCGTGGACGGCGGCACCTACCCGCTGGCCCGGCCGCTGTACATCTACTCCACCGCCCAGATCATCCAGGAGAAGCCGCAGGTGGCGGCCTTCATCAAGTTCTACCTGGACACCGTCAACAATGAGATTATCGACGTCGGTTACTTCCCGGCCCCGGAGAAGGCGCAGGCCCGCGCCCAGGGCCGCCTGGTGTATGCCGGCGGCGTGACCGTTGACCCGTCGCTGGCCGAAGGCGACATCGTCACGGCCGGCTCGTCCACGGTCTTCCCGCTGAGCGAGCGCATGGCTGAGAAGTACTCCGACGAAGGCTACGCCGGCACCATCACCATCGACAGCGTCGGCACGGGCGCCGGCTTCGAGCGCTTCTGCAAGACTGGCGAGACCGATATCGCCAACGCCTCGCGCGCCATCCGCCAGGCCGAGATCGACAACTGCACGGCCATCGGCCGCACGCCGCTGGAGTTCCGCGTCGGCACCGACGCCCTGGCCGTGGTGGTCAGCCAGGAGAACACGTTCATCGACTACCTGACCGCCAGCGAGCTGGCCAAGGCGTTCTCCACCGCCGCCACCTGGGCCGACGTGCGCGCCGGCTGGCCGGCTGAGCCGATCCAGCGCTTCAGCCCCGGCACGGACTCCGGCACGTTCGACTACTTCGTCGAGGCCATCCTGGCCCCGGCCAACCCGAAGGCGGACGGCTCGGCCGACGCCGAGGCCGGCGAGAAGGCCATCCTGGAGGCCGCCAACATCCAGCTGAGCGAGGACGACAACGTCCTGGCCCAGGGCGTGGAGGGCAGCCCCAACGCCATCGGCTACTTCGGCTACGCCTACTATGCGGCCGAGGCCGGCGCGTTGAAGGCCGTGCCGATCGTCTCCGCTTCCAAGGAGAAGGACGCCGCGGGCGACGCCGAGAAGCTCAAGGCCGCGGCGGTGGCCCCGGATCTGGCCGCCGTCAACGCCGGCACCTATCCGCTGGCCCGCCCGCTCTTCATCTACTCGGATGCCGCGCTCCTGGCCGAGAAGCCCCAGGTCGCGAACTTCATCCTCTTCTACCTGGCCAACGTCAACAACGAGATCATCGACGTCGGGTACTTCCCGGCGACCGATAACGCCCTTGGCGACGCCGTGACGAACTGGCTCGGCGCCACCGAGATGATGCCGTAAGTCCTCCGCCCTGACAGCGGCCGGCCGGGGCTCAGGTCCCGGCCGGCCGCCCCTCCCTGGCC
>CALFZO010000044.1 GCA_937952305.1 uncultured Anaerolineales bacterium
CATCCGCACGGTGAAGGTCGAGAACATCCGCCCGGCGGTCACCTTCGCCCTCACCGGCCAGGGCATGCCGCTGAAGGCGCTGAAGAGCGCCGCCCAGCGCGTGGAGCAGGACCTGCGCGGCATACCCGGCATCAGCAAGGTGGAGGTGACCGGCCTGCCCGAGGAGGAGGTCGAGGTGGCCTTCCGCGAGCTCGACCTGCGCGCGGCGAACCTGACGCTCGCGCAGGCCTCTGCCGCGCTTCGCGCCGCCAACATCGATGTGACCGGCGGCAAGGTGAAGACCCCTGACGAGGAGCTCCTGATCCGCGTGCGCGACAAGCGGTACGATGCCGACGGGCACCCCGCGCGGGGCGGCAACGGCGCGGCGGCAGTGCAGCCCGCCAGGAACAGCGCGGCCAGCCACGCCCGTCCGACGGCGCCGGCCGAAGGCCTCATCCCGATTGTGTCAGGAAGTCGCGCAGGGCGCGGGCGGCCGGGCTGAGGGAACGGCCGCGCAGCCAGACCAGGCCCAGGTCGCGCTTCAGCGCCTGGTCGGCGATGCGCACCGCGTGGATGCTGTTGGCCTCGGTGAGCGCCAGCTCCGGCACCAGCGCCACGCCCAGGCCCGCGCCCACGAACTCCAGCGCGCTCTGCATGGCGCCGCCATCCAGGGCCACGCGCGGCTCAAACCCGGCGCGGCGGCAGGCCGTAATCGTCACTTCGCGCAGCCGATAGCCCTCCGGGAAGAGGATAAACGGCTCGGTCACCAGGTCGGCCAGGCGCACGGTCTGGCGCTTGCCCAGGAATGGATGCCGGCTGCTGACCGCCAGCACGTACGTCTCGGTCAGGAACGGCGTGCTGTCCACGCTGGGCGGCAGCACGTCGGTGGACACAATCGCCAGGTCCAGCTTGCCGTCCTCGATCTGGTTCAACAGGGTTTCCGTGCCGGCCTCGCGCAGGGTGACTTCCAGGCCCGGCCAGGTCTGGCGGAACTGCATCAGGCGGGCGGGCAGCACATGGGTGCTCACGGTGGGCGGCGCGCCCAGGCTGGCCTTGCCGCGCTTGAGCTGTTCGCGCTCGCGGACCTCGTTCTCGGCCGCGGTCACCAGGCCCAGAATCTGACGCGCGTACGGCAGGAGCGCCCGGCCGGCCTCGGTCAGCGACACCCGCTTGCCGATGCGGTCGAACAAATCCACGCCCAATTCCGTCTCTAACGCCCGGATCTGCTGGCTGACGGCCGGCTGGGCGACGTGCAATTCCTGCGCGGCCCGCGAGAAGTTCAAGGACTCGGCGACGGCGACAAACGAAACAAGATGGCGGAGGTGCATGGCAGGTCCCTTACCTCACCCATTAGGGGACAGCGACAGCGCGCTCACTGAACACTTAGCTGCGCTTAATGACCCGGGCGGCGGCGCCAACGTAAGAGTATTTAGCGAGAATGCCCAAAGATAGCGCCAAGTGCTCCCCATCATATAACATTTTTCTTATCAATATCAAATGAATCATCGGCTTTACTTTTTATACAAAACCCTATACGCTGTCTATACAAAACAGGCAATTAAGGGAAAAATTGTTGTAGTCGTAGAAAGGACTGGTGGTGCATGGTGATCTCTTCCAACCCCTTGATGAATGTGCTGGGCGGGCGCGCCCCGCTGCCCTTGCTCACGCATGACCAGGAAATCCGCTTTGCGCGTCAGATCGCGGCCGGCCGAACGGCCGAGAAGAAGCTGGCCAAGAAGGGCCTGCCGAGCGCTGAGCGGCGCGGACTGCAGCAGGTGCTGGCCACTGCCGAGGCGGCCCGCGAGGCGCTGGTCCTGCACAACATGCCGTTGGTGTTGAGCGTGGCCGGCCGCTTCCGCCACTCCGACCTGGACTACGATGACCTGATCCAGGAGGGCGTGCTCGGGCTGATCAAGGCCGCCGAGCGCTATGACCCCAAGCGCGGCACCCGCTTCGGCACGCTGGCGGTCTGGTGGATCCGCCAGGCCATCGGCCGCGCCATCGCCAACACCGGCCGCACCGTGCGGCTGCCCGTCAACCGCGGCTGGAAGGTGGGCCAGCTCAAGCGCATCGCCGTGGAGCTGGCGCAGCAAACCGGCGCCGAGCCGCAGCTGGAAGAGGTGGCGCGGCGGGCGGGCGTGTCGCCGCAGGCGGCGGTGGAGCTGCTGCGCGACGGTCAGCCGACCATCTCACTGGACGCGCCGCCGGAGGATCCGGATGACCGCTCCATCCTGGACCGTGTCTCGGATGCGACGGCGCTGGACCCGGAGGCGGTGGTGATCGGCGCTGGGCTGCAGCAGGTGCTGGAGGAAGCGCTGGCGCGCCTGGACGAACGCGAGGCCGAAATCCTGCGTCTGCGCTTCGGGCTGGGCGGCGGCGAATCCAAGCCGCTGCGCACCATCGCGTCCGAGTGGGATATGAGCCCGGAGGGCGTGCGCCAGATCAGCCAGCGCGCCATGACGCACCTGCGCTCCATGCCGCGCGTGCGCGACCTGGGCGTCTATCTGGAAGATTGAGGCCAGCTCGGCCTTGGCCGAGCAACTCCCAGCCGGTATCTCCGCGACGGAGCAGGTAGCGGGCAGGCGACGGTAGTTGGGGGTGACGTTCAGACGGTAACTGGTGTCGGACTGGTAGACGGCGCAAGCCGGATAAAGCGGAAGTGGCGAGCAGCGCCGCTTCCGCTTTTTCGTTGGTCCGGCCGAGCCGGGATACAATAGGCCCGATCCAGAACCGGCGGCCTCGACCACCCGCGCGAGCCGCCAGACGTCTGGGATCGGGGGATTGGATGCCGCCTTCAGCCCACCAACACGTCCTCTTTCAACGCTATCCGCTCACCGGCCAGGTGCCGCTGTCTACCGGCCCAGCGCCCACGCCTTACCACATCTACGCCGGCTACGGCGCCTTCATCGGCGGCACCGCCGACCTGGCCGCGGTCCGGGCCCTGTTGAAGCCCGAACAGGTGCAGGCGCTGACCACGACCACGGGCCGGGCCCTGATGGGCATCTGGGCCCTGGACTTCACCGAGGCCAGCCTGGACCCGCATCACGAGCTGCAGTTCTCGCTGTTCGTGACCCGCCAGAACGCGCCGCCGCTGCCGGATCAGCCGCTGGCCGTGCTCGAGGCCATCTTCCACCGGCCGGAGACGCGCATGCTGTGCCACGGCCTGTGGAACAGCACCGACCGCGTAGTCGCCTACAACCGCGAGATCCTGGGCCTGAACGCGCGGCGCTCGCGCAGCCAGGTCGCCCTGGCCGGCGCGACGCTGACGTGTGAATTCGCCGACGCCGCCACCGGCCGGCCCGTGTTGACCGCCCGGCTGCCCGCGGCCAGGCGTCCGTCGTTCCGGGCGGGCCTCGCCCTGGCGCGCCTGCTCGGCTGGCGCGGCAGCCAGCGCCTGGCGGCCGAGCCCTTGGTGGCGATGAAGGTCGTCAACCCCATCGGCTTGCGGCCAGGCAACGACGCGGCGCTGGCGTGCACCTACAACGACGTCAGCGTCCTGCGCTACTTCGACCCGCGCGCCGACACACTCACCCTCGCGGACGGGACCTACGGCGCGCTGGGCTTCCAGCCGCAGTTCGTCCAGCACATGGGCGGGATCAAATTCGTCTACCTGAACCCCTCCGCCGAGTAGGCAGCAAGGACCGTATGCACCAGACAAACGCGGCGCCGCTGGTCTTCAGCGGACGCTGGTCGTATCGCCTGCAGAACCTAGCCGACCTGCTCGCGCAGTCGGCTGCGGTCACCGTGCGCCGCTGGCGGCGCGGCCCGCGCCGGCCGAGCTGGAGTTGGGCGCTGGAGAGCAGCACCGCGGTCCTGCGCGCGCAGATGGCGGCCGGCTTCCACTTGGCCGCGCGCACCGGCGCTCCGACCGCCGGCCGGGAATACGTAGACGCCCTGTGTTTCGCGTCGCCGGCTGTGCCGCAAGTGACCATTGAGCCGGCGGCCGGACCGATCAAAGGCCATTGGTACACGCCGCGCGCCGGCGCGGGGCCGTGGACGGTGCTGTACCTGCACGGCGGCGGCTACTACTATTACGCCAAGGCGCACGAAAACCTGATCGCCCTGATGGCGCTGGCCGCCGAGGCGCGCACCTTCGCGCTGGACTATCGCCTGATCCCCGAGCACCCCTTCCCGGCCCAATTGGAAGACGCGCTAGCCGCCTACCGTTGGCTGCTGGACCAGGGCGTGGAGGCGCGCCGCCTGGTGGTGGCCGGCGACTCGGCCGGCGGCAATTTGGCTCTGGCGCTGCTGCAAGTGCTGCGCCGCGAGGGGCTGCCGCAGCCCGCGCTGGGGTACGGCCTCTGCCCGTGGACGGACGTGGAAAACACAGGCGCCAGCCTGCAATCCAACGCCGACGCCGATTCGCTGCAGCCGTACATGGCCGCGACCTGGGCCAGGCAGTTGTGCGCGGGCGGCGCCGACCCGCGCGACCCGCTCGTCTCGCCTGTGCACGCCGATCTGCGCGGCCTGGCCCCCATTTACCTCCAGGCGGGCGGCGCCGAGGTCCTGCTGGACATGATCCGGGCGTTCGCGGCCCACGCCGCTGCGCAGGGCGCGGACGTCACGCTGGATGTCTGGGATGAGATGCCCCATGACTTTCAGGCCTACGGCGAGAGTCTGCCTCAGGCGCGCGCGGCTTGGCAGCATTTCCGCCAGCAACTGTCCAAGCGGGCCGCCTCAGCCGGCCTCTGATACGCCTCCGATTTTCCGCTAACAAACCTCTGATGTGCCCGGCCTAAGATAACGCCAGTCCGGAGGGCGGCGGCTGACCCAGCCGCGCCCTCCGGTGACATAGCGTTAGCGACGCCCAGCTCTGGGCGGGAGGTCAACATGGGCAAAATCATCGGTATCGACCTGGGGACGACGAACAGCGTGGTGGCCGTCATGGAAGCCGGCGACCCGGCCGTGATCAGCACGGCGGAAGGCGCGCGGCTGTGCCCGTCGGTGGTGGCCTTCACCAAGACCGGCGAACGCCTGGTGGGCCAGACGGCCAAACGCCAAGCCGTCATCAACTCCGAAAACACCGTTTATTCGATTAAACGCTTCATCGGCCGGCGCTACGACGAAGTCGCCAGCGAACGCCAGATCGTGTCTTACAGCGTCGTCGCCGGCCCGAACAACGACTCGCGCGTCAAGGTGCCGGTGAACGGCAAGACCTACACGCCGCAGGAGATCTCGGCCATGGTGCTGGCCAAGCTTAAGGCCGACGCCGAGGCCTACCTGGGCGAGCCGGTGACGCAGGCCGTCATCACCGTGCCGGCCTACTTCAACGACGCGCAGCGCCAGGCCACCAAGGACGCCGGCAAGATCGCGGGCCTGGAAGTCCTGCGCATCATCAACGAACCGACCGCGGCCGCGCTGGCCTACGGCCTGGACAAGAAAACCAACGAGACGATCCTGGTCTTCGACCTGGGCGGCGGCACCTTCGACGTCTCGCTGCTGGAAGTGGGCGAGGGTGTGGTGGAGGTCAAGGCCACCAACGGCGATACCCACCTGGGCGGCGACGACTGGGATCAGCGCCTCGTCCACTGGGCCGCCGACGAGTTCAAGCGGCTGGAAGGCATCGACCTGCGCCAGGACCGCCAGGCTGTGCAGCGCCTGCGCGAGGCCGCCGAGAAGGCCAAGATCGAGCTCTCGACGTTGAGCGAGACTGAGCTCAACCTGCCCTTCATCACCGCCGACGCCACCGGCCCTAAGCACCTGACCCTGCGCCTGAGCCGGGCCAAGTTCGAGCAAATGACGGAAGACCTGCTGAACCGCTGCCGCGGCCCGTTCGAGGCCGTGCTGCGCGACGCCGGCCTGAGCGCCGGGCAGGTCGACGAGGTGGTGCTGGTGGGCGGCTCGACGCGCATGCCGATGGTGCAGGAACTGGTGCGCCAGCTGGCCGGCCGGGAACCCAACAAGAGCGTCAACCCGGACGAGGTGGTGGCCGTGGGCGCGGCCATCCAGGCCGGCGTGCTGGGCGGCGAGGTGAAGGATGTGCTGCTGCTGGACGTCACCCCGCTCTCGCTGGGGCTGGAGACGCTGGGCGGGGTGATGACGCCCCTGATCGAGCGCAACACCACCATCCCGGCGCGCAAGAGCCAGGTCTTCTCGACAGCCGAGGACGGCCAGACCGCCGTGGACGTGCACGTGCTGCAGGGCGAGCGCCCGATGGCGGCCGACAACATGCCGCTGGGCCACTTCCGGCTGGAGGGCCTCCCGGCCGCGCCGCGCGGTGTGCCGCAGATCGAGGTGACCTTTGACATCGACGCCAACGGCATCCTGAACGTCAGCGCCAAAGACAAAGCCACCGGCCGGGAGCAGAAGATCACGATCACGGCCTCCACCAACCTGAGCAAGCAGGATGTGGAGCGGATGGTGAGCGAGGCCAAGCGCAACGAAGCCGCCGATGCGCAACGCAAAGCGTTGAGCGACGCGCGCAACACCGGCGACAGCCTGGCCTACGCGGCCGAGAAGTCGCTGCGCGAGCTGGGCGACAAGGTGCCGGCCGCCGACCGCGGCCGGATCGAGAAAGCCATCGCCGAGTTGCGCGAGGCCCTGAAAGGCAGCGATACGGCGCAGATCACGCGCCTAACCGAGGCCGTGCAGCAGGCGACGTACGCGCTGAGCCAGCAGGCCCATGCCGGCCAGCAGACCGGCTTCAACGGCGGCGCCTCCGGCCCGGACACCGGCAAGCGCGATGAGGGGGACGTGGTGGAAGGCGAGTTCCGCAGCGCGTAGGCGGGGCGGAGCGAGACGACGGACCACGGACGACCGACGGCGGCTGCCTCAGCCGCCGCCGGTCGTCTTTCATTTGTCGTCCGGCGTTACAACCGCTCGAAGCGCGCCTGGAAGAAGCGCAGATACTTGGGCTCGTAGACCAGCTTCAGGCCGCGCGCCTGCTCGCGCAGGTCATAGGCCGCTTTGACGGACTCGGCCACCACGTCCATGTGCGCCTGGGTATAGACGCGGCGCGGGATGGTCAGGCGCGTCAGCTCGAGCTTGGGGTAGTAGTGATCGCCGGTCTTGGGATCGCGGCCGGCGCTGACCACGCCGCGCTCCATCGAGCGGATGCCCGAATCCAGGTAGAGCTCGGACGCCAGCACCTGGGCCGGGAACTGATTCTGCGGCAGGTGCGGATAGAAGCGCTTGGCGTCCAGGAAGATGGCGTGGCCGCCCACGGGCTGGACGATCGGGATGCCCCAGTCGGTGAGCAGCTCGCCCAGATAGCGCACCTGGCCGACGCGCGAACGCACGTGATCGTCCTGCACCGACTCGCCGATGCCGAGCGCCAGCGCCTCCATGTCGCGGCCGGCCAGGCCGCCGTAGGTGTGCAGGCCTTCGAAGACCACCACCAGGTTGCGCAGTTCCTCGAACAGGTCCCAGTCATTCACGGCCAGCCAGCCGCCGATGTTGACCAGGCTGTCCTTCTTGGCGCTCATCCAGGCGCCGTCGGTGTAGCCGCAGAACTCCTTGAGGATGGCGGCAATGGACTTGTCGGCGTAGCCGGCCTCGCGCTCCTGGATGAAGAACGCATTCTCGACCATGCGCGTGGCGTCCAGGTAGAGCTTGATCCCGTAGCGGTCGCACAGGGCGCGCAGCGCCTGGACGTTGGCCATGCTCACCGGCTGGCCGCCGGCCATGTTGACGGTGCCCGCCAGGCTGACGTACGCGATCTGGTCGGCGCCCTCACGCTTGATCACGGCCTCCAGTTTGGCGAGGTCGATATTGCCCTTGAACGGGTGCAGGCTTTGCGGGTCATGGGCCTCGTCGATGATCACGTCTACGAAGGTGCCGCCGGCCAGCTCCTGGTGCAGGCGCGTGGTGGTGAAGTACATGTTGCCGGGCACGAACTGGCCCTTCTTGATGGCGGCCTGGCTGATCAGGTGCTCGGCGCCGCGGCCCTGGTGGGTGGGCACGATGTGCTTGTAGCCGTAGTAGGTCTGGATGGCGGTTTCGAGGTTGTAGAAGTTGCGGCTGCCGGCGTAGGCTTCGTCACCCAGCAGCAGGCCCGCCCACTGCCGGTCACTCATGGCGCTCGTGCCGGAGTCAGTCAGCAGGTCAATGTAAACGTCGTCCGAGCGCAGCAGGAAGGTGTTGTAGCCGGCTTCGGTTAGGGCGCGCTCGCGCGTCGCGCGGTCGGTGACGCGCAGCGGCTCCACCATCTTGATCTTCCACGGCTCGGCCCACGAGCGGCGGCCGAACTGCTGGCCCATCGTCTGGGGATTGTGACTGGTCATCGAGGCCTCCTGAGAAACGGGTGGGGCGCACCGGCGTGCGCGGCTAGAGTGGCAGGGCGGTGGTCGCCTTCACTTCCGAGAGCACCAGGCTGGTGAGGATCCGCCCGACGCCGGGCGCCGGCGTCAGCCGATGCACCACAAATTGCTCCAGGTCCTGGCGGTTGCGCAGGGCCACCTTGAGCAAGTAATCGTGTTCGCCCGTGATGTGGTGGCATTCCAGCACTTCCGGCATGGCGCGCACGGCCGCGCGGAATTTCTCCACCTGGTCCAACTGATGGACCTGCAGGTTGACCTGGATAAAGCACAGCAGGTCAAAACCGGCTTTCTCGCGGTCCACAATGGCGGCGTAACCGCGCAGGTAGCCGGCCTGCTCCAGCCGCTTGAGGCGGGCGTGCGTGGCCGGCGGGGAGAGATGGACCTGGCGGGCCAGGTCCACGTTGCTCAGACGCCCCTCCGCCTGCAACGCCTGCAGGATGGCGCGGTCCAGGTCATCCAGGCCAGTTGGCTGTGAATCTCTTACCATTAATCAAGCTCCTGGGTCAATGTTTATTCGGCAGTATAGTGAAAACAAGGAATATCCAGCAACCTATTTATCAGATAGCAAGCGCTTTATTCCGGCGGCACTGGCCCACTGCGGCGGGCGCCGAATAAATGAAAGCCCTGGCGCCGAGAGAGAGGCGGACTGCTGCCGGCAAAAGTGCGCGCCGGCAGTCCGGGTTACAATTACCGTGGCGCGCCCGGCGCCAGAAGGAGTGGAGGGGCCATGTTTGGTAAACGCCTGAACCAGCCGCCAGCCGCGCCGGCGGCCAAACCGGCGGCGCCCGCCCAAGCCGCAACACCCGGCTGGCTGGTGCAAGCCCTGACCACTGAGTACGTGGTGGAGGGCCAGCTCCCGCCCGTGGACACGCCGCTGCTCGGCTATCTCAACATGTCTAACCAGGCGACCCTGACGCTGACGCCGGCGCGTCTGACGCCGCTGGAGCCGCAGGCCCTGATCGCCGAGGTCCAGCCGCCGGAGGTCTCGATCGTCAAGGCGACACTGATCGCGTTCGTGCCGCTGGACGAGAGGGCGGTGGCCTCTATCCGCGGCCAGATGCCGCCGCGCACCCTGGCGGCTGTGCTCTACGCCGGCCCGTACGTCCTGCGCGCCGGTCTGGCCATGATGGGCGACATGCCGCTGCGGCACCTGTTCAACACCGGCGCCGGCAACTTCATCGTCGCCACCGACGTCGAGGTGCGCTGCCAGGTCCTGGGCACGTCGTTCGCGCCGTTGGTGGCGCCCCTGGCGCTCCTCAACAAAACCCTGATCCAGCTCTATCACCCGGCAGGCTAACCGCATGCAGCCCAACAACTCCCGTTCGCGTGGTCTTCTCATCGGCGGCCTCGTCGGCTGCGGCGTGCTGGCGCTGTGCGGCTGCGCGCTGCTCGTCACCGGCGCCGGCGCCAGCCTGTGGTATTACGCCGACCGCGTCGGCCTGCTGGACGGCACCGCCACGCCGCGCCCCACGCGCGACCCGAACGCCACCGCGCAGCCGGCGCCCACCCCCAGCTCCCAGACCCTGACCACGATGGACGAGATCGACGCCTGGGTCAGCGCCCAGCGCGGCCTCGCGCCCACCAGCGCCGGCGTGACGCGCAAGTTCTTGTCGCGCGACGAGATGTACGACCGCACACTCCAGGATTTCGAGGAGGACACCACGCCCGAGGAGGTCGCCGACGATGTGCGCAGCCTGGCCGTGCTCGGCCTGGTGCGGCCGGGCGTCGACCTGTACACGCTCTACCTGCGCATGCAGGCCGAGGGCGTCGTCGGCTTCTACGACCCCGACACCGGCGAACTGGTGGTGGTCTCAGACGAGGGGCAGCTCAACGCCTACGAACGCGTCACCTACGCGCACGAGTACAACCACGCCCTGCAGGACCAGAACTACGGCATCCGCGGGCTGGGCTTCAGCGA
Source organism: uncultured Anaerolineales bacterium (assembly GCA_937952305.1). Classification (GTDB taxonomy): domain Bacteria; phylum Chloroflexota; class Anaerolineae; order Anaerolineales; family UBA6663; genus SpSt-583. The sequence goes on from CALFZO010000044.1 coordinate 10,156, forward strand.
AGAGGGCTGGGAGACGGACTCCGAGAAGGCCGGCGCCGTGCAGGCGCTGCTGGAAGGCGACTCGTCTCTGCTGGAGGAGCAGTACCAGGAAACGCTGACCGCCGACGAGCAGGCCGAGTACGACCGCGTGCTCAATGATTTCGACCTGTCGATCTATTTCGAGCTGCCCGACTACCTGCTGCAGGACCTGTTTTTCCCGTATCAGCAGGGCCTGGAGTTTGTGCGCCGCTACTACGATGAAGGCGGCTGGGCGCGCGTGGACGAAGTCTGGCGAAACCCGCCCAGCTCCACCGAGCACATCCTCCACCCAGAGCGCTACGAAGCCGGCGACAACCCGCTGCCGGTGCCGCGCCCGGCCCTGACGGACACGCTCGGCTCCGGCTGGCGTCTGCTGGACCAGAACGTGATGGGCGAGTGGTACACGTACCTGATCCTGGCCTACGGCGACGACCCGGGCGCGCGCCTCGCCGAGAGCCGGGCACGCACGGCGGCCGAAGGCTGGGGCGGCGACTCGTACACGGTCTTCCGCAACGACGAGCTGAACGCGACGGTGCTGGCCCTGCACTGGCAGTGGGACACGCCGGCCGACGCGGACGAGTTCGTCGAGGCGTTCCGCGATTACGCGCGCCGGCGCTTCGGCTCGGCCGCCGACGACGGTCCCGGCTACACGTGCTGGGAGGGCGACGAGCTCCACTGCCTGTATCGCAACGGCGTCCACACGCTGTGGCTGGCGGCCCCGGACCAGGCCACCGTCGACCAGCTCCTGACGCAGTACCCGGACGCGCAGCCTTAACGCCTCTCAGCGGTGACGCCCATGTCGTTTGACCCGACCCGCGTCCGGGCCATTCTGTTTGACCTGGATGGCACGCTAGCCGATACCGACAACGCCTATATCGCCCGCGCCGAGCGCCTGCTCGGCCCGCTGCGCCTGGTCTTCCCCCAGCGCGACCCCAAGCCGTTCCTGCGCTGGGCGCTGACGACGTCGATTGCGCCGCTCAACACGCTGATGGGGTTTCCGGATGTGCTCGGCCTGGACGACGAACTGGTGCGGCTGACCGATTGGCTGTCTGACCGCTCCGGCCGGCATGCCCGCGGCCACTTCGTGCTGATGGACGGCGTGGACGCGCTGCTGGCCCGCCTGGCGTCCCGCTACGCCCTCGGCATCGTCACCGCGCGCCCTGAGCGCGGCACGCGCCTCTTCCTGGACCAGTTCGGTCTGGCCGGGTACTTTCAGGCGGTGGCCTCGGCCCAGACGGCCGCGCACACCAAGCCCTACCCGGACCCGGTGCTGTGGTGCGCGACCCAGCTCGGCGTGCCGCCGGCGGCCTGCTTGATGGTGGGCGACACGGCCGTCGACCCGCTGTGCGGGCGGCGCGCCGGCGCGCAGACCATCGGGGTGTTGTGCGGCTTTGGCGCCCGCGCCGAACTGGAGCAAGCCGGCGCGCATCTGATCCTCGAACACACCACCCAACTGGCGCGCGTGCTCGGGATCGAGGAGTAAGCCCATGCCCTCTCGGCCCAAGGCCGAGGGCGGCGTCCGCGCTCCGGCGCCGGACGCCATCAAGGCCATCCTGCACGATCTGCTGGAAGCGTCCCCCTACATCAAGGCCACGGCCGTGGTGCGCGTCAGCGGCCTGACGGTGCAGGCCATCATGCCGCCCTCCATCCCGGAGGAGCGCGTCTCAGCGATGGCGGCCGTGCTGCTCCTGCTCGGGGAACAGATCACGGCCGCCATGCAGACCGGCCAACTGGAGAAGGTCTACATTCACGGCAGCGACGGCCACATCATCCTGACCTCGATCGGCGACCGGGCCGTGCTGACCGTGATGGCGGCCGAGAAGGCCCCGCTGGGAATGCTCTTCGTCGAAATGCGCGCCGCCGCCCGGCGCCTGAAGCGCCTGGTTTAGGCCGGCGTCCCCGCCTCGACGACCTCGCCCGTGACCACGCGCGTGAACGTCAGCGCATCGCCGGCCGCGTCCACGCGCACGGTCTCACCTTCGCGGAACTCGCCCTGCAACAGCCGCAGCGCCAGCGGGTCCTGGAGTTCGCGCTGGATCGCGCGCTTGAGCGGCCGGGCGCCGTAGGCCGGATCCCAGCCGGCCTGCGCCAGGTAGGCCTGGGCGCGGTCGCTCACCTCCAGGCCGAGCCGGCGCTCCGCCAACAGCCGGCGCACGCGCTCCAGCTGGAGCACCACGATCTGCTGCAGGTGGCTGGCCTCCAGCGCGTGGAAGACCACCATCTCGTCAAGGCGGTTGAGGAACTCCGGGCGGAAATGCCGGCGGAGAGCGTCGAGGATCTCCGCGCGCGGGGCCGCCTCACGCTCGCTGCGCGCCCACAACTCCGCGCCCAGGTTGCTGGTCATGATCACGACCGTGTTCTTGAAATCCACGGTCCGCCCCTGGCCGTCGGTCAGCCGGCCGTCATCCAGCAGCTGCAGCAGGACGTTGAAGACCTCCGGGTGCGCCTTCTCGACCTCGTCGAACAGCACCACGCTGTACGGCTTGCGGCGCACGGCCTCAGTCAGCTGCCCGCCCTCGTCGTAGCCCACGTAGCCGGGCGGCGCCCCGATCAGGCGCGCCACCGTGTGCTTCTCCTGATACTCGCTCATGTCGAGGCGGAGCAGGGCCGCCTCGGTGTCGAACAGGAACTCGGCCAGCGCCCGGGCCAGCTCGGTCTTGCCGACGCCGGTGGGGCCCAGGAACAGGAAGGAGCCGAGCGGCCGGTTGGGATCTTGCAGGCCGGCCCGCGCGCGGCGCACGGCGTTGCTGACCACGCGCACGGCCTCGGCCTGGCCGACCACGCGCTGGTGGAGCCGGGCCTCCATGTGCACGAGCTTCTCCACTTCGCCTTCCAGCAGCCGCGTCACCGGGATGCCCGTCCACTTGGCCACGATGGCGGCGATGTCCTCGGCGTCGACCTCCTGTTTGAGCAGGGCCTGGCCGCTTTGGCGCGCCGCCAGCGCGGCCTCGGCCTCGGCCAACTGCCGATCCAGCTCGCGCAGCGTCCCGTACTTCAACCGCGCGGCGGCCTCCAAGTCAGCGGCGCGCTCAGCCTGTTCCACCTCCAGCCGCGTGCTTTCGATCCTCTCCTTGATCACCTGGAGGGCGGCGATGGCGGCCTTCTCGGCCTCCCAACGGGCGCGCAAGGCCTGGGACTGTTCGCGGGCGTCGGCGATCTCCTGCTCCAGCTTCGCCAGGCGCTCGCGGCTGGCGGCATCGCGCTCCTTCTTGAGGGCCTCGCGTTCGATCTCCATCTGCATCCCGCGCCGGTCGACCTCGTCCAGGGCCTGCGGCTTGCTGTCGATCTCCATGCGCAGGCGCGCGGCGGCCTCGTCGATCAGGTCGATGGCCTTGTCCGGCAGGCGCCGGTCCGAGATATAGCGCTGCGAGAGCGTGGCGGCGGCGATGACGGCCGCGTCCTGGATGCGCACGCCGTGATGGACCTCGTAGCGCTCCTTCAGGCCGCGCAGGATCGAGATCGTGTCCGCCACGCTCGGCTCGTCCACCAGCACCGGCTGGAAGCGCCGCTCCAGCGCCGCGTCCTTCTCGATGTGCTTGCGATACTCGTCCAGGGTGGTGGCGCCGATCAGGTGCAGCTCGCCGCGCGCCAGCAGCGGCTTGAGCATGTTGCCGGCGTCCATGGCGCCCTCGGCCGCGCCGGCGCCCACCACCGTGTGCAGCTCGTCGACAAACAGGATGATGTTCCCGGCGGCGTCCGTCACCTCTTTGAGCACCGCCTTGAGCCGCTCCTCGAACTCGCCCCGGTATTTGGCGCCGGCCACCAGCGCGCCCATATCCAGCGCCACCAGGCGCTTGTGCTTGAGGCCTTCCGGCACGTCGCCGTTGACGATCCGCTGCGCCAGCCCTTCGGCGATGGCGGTCTTGCCGACGCCGGGGTCGCCCACCAACGCCGGGTTGTTCTTGGTGCGCCGCGACAGGATCTGGATGACGCGCCGGATCTCTTCGTCGCGGCCGATGACGGGGTCCAGCCGGCCCTGCCGGGCGGCCTGGGTCAAATCGCGCCCGTACTTCTCCAGCGCCGCGTAGGTGCCTTCCGGGTTGGGCGACGTGACGCGCTGCGAGCCGCGCAGGCCGGCCAGCGCCTTGAGCAGGGCGTCCTTGGTGAGGGCGCGGCCGGCCGGGAACGTGCGCGCCAGCCCTTCCAACGCGAGCAGGATGTGCTCGGTGGACGTGTACTCGTCGCGCATGGCCTGGGCCTCGCGCTGGGCGGTGCTGAGGGCCTCGGCGGCCGAGCGCGCCAGGCTGACCTGGCCGTCCGCGCCGTAGACCTTGGGGCGCGCGGCCAGTTTCTGTTCCACTTCGGCCAGCAGGGCGGCCGGGTCCGCGCCGAGCCGCTGAACCACCTGCGGGACGACGCCGTCCGCCTGGCGCAGCAGCGCGGCCAACAGGTGCTCGGGCTCAAGCTGTTGATGACGATGTTCTTCGGCCAGGCTCTGGGCTTCCAGGATCGCGGCCTGGGCCTTCTGAGTGAACTTATCGAGGTTCATAGCACGACCTCCCGCTCGCTATCCATATTACCTTCACCAACGCCTCAGGGTAGCCAGGGCGTGTTAGATTTCCATCTGCGCTGGATCAGGGTAGAGTAAACTTCGGGGCAGCGGAGCCAGCCTTCAGTGGTCGCGAATTCCACGCAGGGCAGAGAAACTCGAGACGATAGCGTCTCGGGCGAAGCCTGGCCTCCAAGCGGCAGGCCGGTTTCCATCCGACCAGAGCCGGGCTGGACCCCGGCCCCCCACTTCGCTCCGCCTCGGGGGTCAGGGTGCGCCGGGGTGACCGAGCCTGCGGGCCGGGCACAGCGCCAGACCGGCGGGAAGGCCACCGTCGCAGGAAGACGCCGCCTTCGGACAATGCGTGTGAAACAGCCCAGCTTCACAGGAGTCTAGCGCCTCGATGGTTATCAACCCACCGCCAGATTGGCTGCGCTGGGCGCGTAAGGTCCAGGCCATCGCCCAGATCGGCCTGACCTACGCCGCCAACGACTACGACCAGCAGCGTTACCAGGAGCTGCACGACCTAGCCGTCGAGATCTTCGCCACGCACACCGGCCGCGCGCCGGCGGAGGTGGCCGGGTGGTTCACGGCCCAGCCCGGCTACGCCACGCCCAAAGTCGATGTGCGCGCGGCCTGCTTCCGGGACGGCCGGATCCTGTTGGTGCGCGAAAAAGCGGATGGGCGCTGGTGCCTGCCCGGCGGCTGGGCGGATGTGGGCGATGTGCCCTCCCAGGCGGCCGAACGGGAAGCGCTGGAGGAGGCGGGCTATGCGTGCACGGCCCGCAAAGTGATCGGGGTCTTCGACGCGAATCGCAGCGGGCAGCCGCTCTCGGCCTACCACGCCTTCAAGATCATCTTCCACTGCGAGCTGACCGGCGGCGGCGCCGACCCAGACCACGAGATCCTGGAGGTCGGCTTCTTCGACCGGGACGCCCTGCCGCCGCTGTCGGCCAGCCGCACCGCGCCCCACCATCTGGCCGAGTGCTTCCGGCACCTAGACGACCCGGCCCGCCCCACCGCCTTCGATTAGGGTTCGGCCAGCGCGGCGGCCTGCGCCAACGTCAACGCGCCGCCCGCCGCCCAGGCCGCTGTGCCGCCCAGGCACTCGGCCAGTTGGGCCAGGGCCTGGGCGTCCGGCGCCAGGAATTCCACCTGGGCCGCCGGCGCCAGCGCCGCCACTGCGCCGCCCAACCGAGCCGCCACCTCGCTCTCCCCGCGCGCCGCGGCCACGCCCGCCAACCCGAGCAGGCAGGCCAACTGGCCGCCGATATGCCCGAGCGCGCGGTTGCCGCGCAGGCTCTCGGCGAAGTGCTGACGTGCCGCGGCCAGGTCGCCCTGGTGCAGGGCGGCATAGCCCAGCATCCGCAGGACGAACGGCGGCTGGACATCATCGCCCATCGCGCGGTAAAGCGCCAGCGCTTCGGCCGCGTAGCGGGCGCAGGCGGCGTGATCGGCGAGCAGGTGGGTCACCAGCGCCAGGTTGGCCAGCGCCATGCCCTGGGAGACCCGCTCGCCCAGCAGCCGCGCGACCGGCAGGCTGCGCTCGTAAACCACGCGCGCCGCGGCATAATCGCCCTGCCGGTTCAACAGGTCGCCCAGCATGCGCAAAGCGTAGGCCAGGCCCCAGGTGTCGTCATGGCGCGTGGCCAGCGCCAGGCCTTCTTCGATGAGGGCCCGCGCCCCGGGCTGCTTCCGGGCCGCCTGGACGCGCCCCAGGTCCACCAACCCGAAGGCCAGTTTGTAAGGGTTGCCCAACGCGCGGCACAACGCCACGCATTCCTCCAGCGCCGCCAGCGCCAAAGCTTCATCCCCGGTCCAACTGGCGGTGACGCCCTGCGCCCAGAGCGCCTCCGCCAAGCCTTCCCGCTCGTCCAGCGCGCGACACAGCGCCACCGCCTCGTCGCTCCAGACCCGCGCCTGCTCGCCTTCAAAATGGAAGTAAGCCAACTGCGCGGCCCAGGCCAGCAGACGGGCGCGCGGGAGCGCATCGCGCTCCGGATCGGCGCGCCGCAGAAAGGCGCGCGCGCGTTCCAGGCCCTCGCCCAGGTGGCCGCGCACCAGCGCGAACTCCCCGAGGGCGGCCGCGGCCAGCCTCAGACCCGCGCCGAAATCGGCCCCGGGCTCCAGCGCCCAATCCAGGGCGGCGCGCACATTGTTGTCCTCGGCCTCGATCCGCTCCAGCCACACGAGCTGAGCGGCGCTCTCCAGATGGGCGACGGCGTCTTCCATCCAAGCGGCGTAGTAGGCGAGATGCCGGTTGTGGGCGGCCGCCCACTCGCCGGCCTCGGCCAGGCGCGCGCGCGCAAACTGGCGGATCGGCTCAAGCAGGCGATAGCGCATCACGCCGCCGGCCTCGTCCTCGTCCACGGCCACCAGGGACTTGTCGACCAGGCCCGTCAATGCCGCTAACGCGTCGGCGCCGCCCAGCGCCTCGGCCGCCGCCAGGGTCCAGCTATCGGCGAAGACCGCGAGCTGCCGCAGCAAGGCGCACTCGGCCGCGGTCAACAGCACGTAGCTCCAAGCGATCAGGGCTTCCAGCGTCTGTTGGCGTGCCTGCGCCGTCCGCCGGCCTCCCGTCAGCAGACGCAGGCCGCCATGGGCCGCCAACCGCGCCGCGATCTGATCCACGCCCAGTGCGCCGACGCGCGCGGCCGCCAATTCCAGCGCCAGCGGCAGGCCGTCCACGCGGCGGCAGATGGCGGCGATGGCCGGGGCGTTGGCGTCGGTCACCGTGAAGCGCTGCTGGGCGGCCTGCGCCCGCTCGACGAAGAGGCGGGCCGCCTCGGACCGCGCCAGGGCCTGGGCGGTCACCGCCCGCCGCTCCGGCAGAGACAGCGGCGGCACCCGGTAGACGGCCTCGCCGGCCGCGCCCAGCGCCTCCCGGCTGGTGGCCAGCACGCACGCGTGCGGACAGTCGCGCAGAACGGCTTCGGCCAGGGCGGCCGCCGCCGCGATCAGGTGCTCGCAGTTGTCGAGGATCAGCAGGGTCTCGCGCCCGCGCAAGTATTGGGTCAGAGCGGGCAGGACGGCCGCGTCATCCGGCACCGGCACGCCAAGGCAGACCGCCACCGCGGTCGGGACCAGGGCCGGGTCGGTGAGCGGCGCCAATTCCACCAGCCAGACACCGTGCGGGTAGAGGCTCTGCAGCCGGGCGGCCGCCTCCAGGGCCAGGCGCGTCTTGCCGCTGCCGCCTGTACCCAGCAGCGTCACCAAACGCGCGCCGGCCACCAGCCGCCGCACTTCCAGGAGTTCACGCTCGCGGCCCACAAAACTGCTGAGGGCCGGCGGGAGGTTGCCGGCGGCGTCCGGGTCCGCGGCCGACGCGGCCGTGACCGCGGGCGGCGGGGCGGGCGGCCCTTCGGCGCGCGTCACCGTATAACCGGCCGGGAGCGGCTCGCCCCGGGCTGAGGCGGCCAGGGCCAGCAGCCGCGCCACCGTCGCTGGCTCATCCTCCAGCATCAGCGCGGCCACGAAGCGCGCCGCCAGCGTGTCCAGATCCGGCAGGCGCTGGTTCTGCTCCAGGCGGCCGACGTGGGCGCCGGTGTAGCCGACGGCGCGGCCCAACTCTTCTTGAGTCAGGCCGGCCCGCCGGCGCAGGAAGCGCAGCAGTTCGCCAAAAGACGCAAACGACTCGGGCTTGATGGGGGCGGACATACGGCTCGGCCTGATTATACGCGCCCCAACCGACGGCTTCGACTGACGAGAAAGATCAGTTTTGACGAGGCGCGCCGGCGTAGGATGCCGGCTGTGAAGAGAAAACGCCGTCGGCCCGCACCACCGCGCCCGCTGCGCACCGTCACCTGGACCATCACCTGGTCGGACGGGCGCCGGGTAACCTGGCGGGTGGTCCGAGAAGGCGCGCCGCCGCTGCCCAGCCCGCCATCGGCTGGCGCGCCGGCCGACGCCGCTCACAAGGAGTGACACCATGACGACCGTGAATTCGGCCCCGCTAACGGCCCGGCCCCTGTCCGTCAACGAGGTCCATCCGCTCGGCCGCGGCGCGCTGCGAGTCCGCGTCCTGTCCGGCGCCGCCTGGCTGACCACGGCCAATCGGGACCTGATCCTGACGGCCGGGGCTGAGGCGCAATTGCCGGCCGGCGCCTGGCCGGCCCTGATCTCGCCCCTGGGCGGCCGCGCCGCCGTCTATCAGGTGGCGGCCGCCGCTGACGAGACCAATCAGCCTTGACGGGCAACCGCCCGCTGCTCTGAACTTCGTTCACCCAAACCGCACCCTCCGGAGGCAACGGTCATGCGTTTTCCGACTCTGCTCACCCTGTTCCTGGCCCTGACGATCGCGGTTGTCCCGGCCCGCGCCCAAGACCAGAAACCGGCCGCGCCGGCCGCCGAATCGCCCGAAGCCGCCGAAGATAACGGCGCGTCCACTTCGGCGCCGGCCGCCGCACCGCTGCCGGACGAGGTCCTGGTCACGCTGACGCAGCGCGTCTACCTGCCGATGGCGAGCCGGTCCATGAACGCGCCGCTCGCCAACGGCGACTTCGAGGCCGGCGCCAGCGCCTGGACCGCCGCCTCCACCAAGGGCCGGACGCTGATCCGCACGGCTTTTGTCGGCGCAGTCACCGCGCACTCGGGCCAATACGCGGCCTGGCTGGGCGGCGCCTACTCGGAGCAATCCACGCTCAGCCAGACCAACGTGCTCGTGCCGGCCGGAACACCGTACCTGGCCTACTGGCGCTGGATCGCGTCCTACGACTACTGCGGCTACGACCACGGCTACGTCAAGGTCAACGGCACGGCCGTGGAGACCTTCAACCTGTGCGACAGCGCGGGCACCGGCGGCTGGGTCAAGCGCACGCTCAACGTGTCGGCGTACGCCGGGCAGCGCGTGACGCTGGCCTTCCAGGCCACCACCGACGGCTCGCTCAACAGCAACCTGTTCATCGACGACATCGGCTTCCAGGCGGCGCCGTAAGAGCGCGCTCTGAGCCGCACCCGGAGGCCCCCATGTTTCATCTGCGCTGGCTCAGCCCGCTCGCCATCGTGTTAGTGGCCCTGGCCTTTTACGCCCGGCCGGCCGCCTTCGCCCAACCCGAGGCAGCCGCGCCGGCCGAGGGCTGGCGCCAGTATCACCGGGCCGAGCTTGGTTACAGCGTGCCCGTGCCGCCGGCCTGGGTCGTGGACGAGTTCGGCCTGTTCCTGCCGGAGCGCGAGGTCCGCATCGCGCCGCGCGACGCCGAACCGTCCGAAACCTTTCTCAGCGTGCGGCTGGCCGACCGGCCGCTGGACCAGATCACGGCGGCCTACGCCCAAGCGCCGGGCGCCGCCGGCCAGGCCGTGACCTTCGCCGGCCGGCCGGCCTGGCGCTACCTGACCACGGGCCTGCGGCTGGAGACGTTCGTCGCGCAACACGGGCGCGTCTACCTGATCATCACCGACCGGCCGGACCTGCCGGAAGTCCAGCAGATGCTGCTCGGCTTCACGTTCTCAGACTAAAACTGACTGCTCGGATAGGAGAGACACCATGACGCCACTGCGACGACTCAGCCTCAGCTGGCTGGTAGTAGCCCTGACCCTGGCGGCCTGCGCCGGCCCGGCCGCGACGCCGGAACCCACCACGCCGGCCGCCACCGCGGCCCCGACCAGCGCGCCGACCGCGCTCCCACCGACGGCCATGCCCGAGCCGACTGTGCTGGACTACCTGGACAGCTCGGCCCTGGACGAGCCGGATGATCTGATGGATCTGGCCCTGGCGCACGCCCGCGCCGGCGAGATCAGCTACGAGCAGGCGCTGATCCAGACGCTTAAGCTGTTCGCGGGCGAGGCCGGCGCGCTGGCCGTGCCGGCAGACGGCGCCTATCACGGCGAGGGCAACCGCCTCTACGGTCTGGCGCGCCAGTATCTGGCCAGCGGCGCGGATGCGGCGGCCAAAGCCGAGATCGAGCGCCTGCTCAACGTCATCGCCCCCAGCCCGGAGCGCCTGCTGGCCTACGCCGAGCCGCAACCGGCCGGGGGCTTCGGCAAAGCGCCGGGCCTGGAGCGCGCCGCGGCGCAAGACGACGACCCCAAGTGCCGGGAGCTGTGGGCCGAGGGCTTCCCGGCCGGCAGCGAGGTGACCTGTCTGCTATACGCGGCTGCGCCGCTGAGCGGCGGCGAAGCCCGGGTCTTCTTCCCGGCCTCCTGGCGGCGCGGCTCGCCGCGCAACGCCTTCGTGCGCTACGCCATGGAAGCGGTGCTGGACTCAGACGCGGTCTACGCGCGCTTCGGCCGGATGGGATCGGTGGACGTGGTCTTCACCCTGCTGTCCAGCCCGAACGACCAGGGCGGCAAACGGGTCCAGGGCATGGCGCCGTGGAATGAGACCAGCGACGTGTGCCAGGTGATCCTGTACCCATTCGCCATCGAGCGCGGCGAGGAGAAGGGCGTGGAGATTTTCAAGCAGACCGTGGCGCACGAAGTCTTCCACTGCTTCCAGGCCTGGAACATGCCCAGTGACCGCGCCGAGAACTACTCCGGCAACGCCTGGTGGCTGGAAGGCTCGGCCGAATACTTCAGCAACCTGGTTTACCCCACCGCCAACGACGAATGGGAGCGCGTGGCCGGCTTCGACAAGAAATCCGAGGACACGCCGCTCTACAAGCTGAGCTACGAAACCACGGTCTTCTGGCAGTACCTGGGCAATGAGCTCGGCGACGCCGCGCTGATGGATCTGCTCAAAGCCCTGCCCGGCACGCCCGACCCGCGGATCAGCGGCCAGGCGCTGGCGGCCCGGCCCGGCCTGCCGGCGCTGTGGCACGGTTTCGCGCAAGCGTGGGCGGATCACGCCATCGCCGACACCGGCGGCGGCTTCCTGCCGAACCAGACCCTCTTCTCGGCCAAGGCCCAACTCAAGGCCGCCGGGAACGCCGCCTGGCCGGTGAAGGCCGAACTGCTGGTGCTCAAGCGCTACCAGCTGACGTTCATGGGCCAGAGCGTCTTTGAAGTCACGAACAGCGCGTCGGGCGCGGAGGGCGCGGCCTCCTCCCGCGCGGACGGCTCAACCGGCGGCTGGGCCGACCTGCCGACCGAAATCAACCCAGGCTGTGACGCGGCGACCTTCGTCTACGTGGTCACCACCGCCACCGCGGGCGGCGCCGCCCACCAGCGCGAACTGAAGGTGCAGCGCGTCAAGGACGAGCCGTGTAACGAAGCGGGCGCCGTCAATTTCGGCAAGCTCGGCGGGCAGACCGCGTGCGACCACCCGTTCATGCCGCTGCGGCCCGGCGCCACCTGGACCTACAGCGGCGGCGGGCGCACGGTGAAGTGGACGGTCACCGACGTGGGCGGCGACCAGAACGAGGCCAGCGCCGCCATGACCGCCGAGGCCGGCAATGTGACCTCATACTTCATCTGGAAGTGCGAAGCCGGGGTCGGTCTGCAGCGCCTCTACCGCTCACAGACCATCGACGGCGCCGGCACGCTCGACCTGACGCTCGACATTGGCTTTGGCTCGTACCTGCCGCCGGCTGGCGCGCTGAAGCCGGATCTGGCCTGGGAGGCCTCGGCCAAATACTTCGAGACGGGCGGCGGCGGCGGCGGCATGGACGTGAAAGACAGCATGCAGATCATCAGCCTGAGCGAAGACAAGCTGGTGATCGCGCACCAGGGCGTCACCCACATCGCCTTCGCCTTCGCCGGCCGCGTCTTCACCCTGAAGCCGCAGACCGTGGACGAAACGCTCACCTTCGTGGCCGGCGTCGGCCTGACCGAGTTCGGCAGCGCCAAGCTGACCAGCTACAGCATCCCTTGACCTTCACCCTGGCCCCCGCGCCCAAGTAGTCGCGGGGGCCAGGGGCGCGCCCAGGAGGCCGCCATGCAATCCGCTCGTCCCCGTTTGATCTGGCTGCCCGTGCTCCTCGCCGGGCTGTTGCTCGGCGGCCCGCTGGCGGCCGGCGCGCAGCCCGAGGCGCAAGCCGGGCTGACCCTCATGGTCAACAGCGCCCTGGCCGATGCCGGAGACGCCAACCCCGGCGACGGCGTGTGCGAGACCGCGCCCGGCAGCGGCGTCTGCACCCTCCGCGCCGCCGTGCGCGAGGCCAACGCCCGCCCCGGCGCGGACACAATCGTCCTCCCGCCGGGCACGTACCCGCTCAGCCTGGTGGCCACCAGCTTCGAGGACGCCGCCCTGGACGGCGACCTGGACCTGACCGATGACGTGACCCTCCTGGGCGCGGGCGAAGCCGACACGATCATCGACGGCAACCGCAGCGCCTCCAAGGCGCGCGTCTTCCATATCTTTGCCGGCGTGACGGTGACCATGTCACAGCTGACCATCCGCAACGGCACGAACGAGCCGGCCCCGGGCATCGCCGGCGGCATCCTCAACCACGGCACGTTGACGCTGGAACACGTGACCCTGACCGAGAACGACCGCGGCGGCCTTGATAACCAGGGCAGCGCCACCCTTGATCACCTGACCTACACCCGCAACACCGGGAACGGCGCCAACCTGAGAAACAGCGGGAACGGCACAATGCTGGTGCGCGACAGCTACATCGCCGACAACGAGAACAACGGCGCCAGCGGCGGTGTCTGGGCCGGCCCCGGCCACCTGACACTCCTGAACACAACGATCAGCCACAACGGCGGACCGGCCACGGACAGCGGCGGCGGGCTGGTGGTATTCAACGGCATAGCCACCGTGATCAACAGCACCCTCAGCGGCAACCAGGCGACCGCGCGCGGCGGCGGCATCTATGTCGGCCAGAGCAGCGCCAGCCATCCGACGACGCTCAACCTGCACAATGCCACCGTCGTTAACAACACCGCCGACACCTCTCAGGGCAATTGGTCCGGCGGCGGCATTTACGTGGACACGTCGAACGGGTTCACCCCGGTGGTCAACCTGCGCAACACGATCCTGGCCAACAACTGGCTGCACGATATCGGCGGCCCGGCCAGCGACTGCGCCGGCCCGCTCAACTCGGGCGGCTACAACCTGATCAAGACGACCGCCGGCTGCACCCTCAACGGCGTGACGGCGGGCAACCTGACAGGTGTGGACCCGGAGTTGGGCCGCCTGGCCGGGGATGGGCCCGCGCGCCTGCACGTGCTCCAATCCGACAGCCCCGCCATCGACGCCGGCCACCCGGCCGGCTGCGCCGACGCCCTGGGCGCGCGGCTGGCCACTGACCAGCGCGGCTACGCCCGGCACGTGGACGGCGGCAGCGGCGCCGCGCGCTGCGATATCGGCGCCTTTGAATACGCCGCTTCGGCTCCGAATTTTGTCTTCCTGGCTCTGATCGTGCGCTGACGGCCGGGGGTAACAACCCGGCCTCAACCTGGGCGCGCTGCGCGGGCGCCCAGGTTCTAATCGCGTTCCTCCCGGCCGATAGCCCCTAACTCCCATAGACCCCCTCCAGGCTTGCGGCTAGATTCACAAGAGGCGCGGTTCCGCTTCGCGCCTTGGGGTTATCATGTAAGTCGTACCAGACTGCCCATCCTTAACGGGCAGCGCGATCCGGTCATCGTCGCCGCAGACCCAGAGCCCTACAACTGAATACCGGCTGACGCTGTGCCTGGAGGGGAGAGACATGGCTCGTTCTAAAACCGACCGTTGGATTCTGATCGTCGCGCTGCTGTTCGATATCCTCACGCGCGGCCTGACGCCGACTGCGGCGGCGCAAGGCCCGGCGCCCACGCGGCCCAACACCGTGGTCGCCAACCAGACCAGCCTCCCCGCGCCGATCCTGCTGATCGTCAATGGCGGCTACGCGGCCAACCCCTTCGGCG
>CALFZO010000045.1 GCA_937952305.1 uncultured Anaerolineales bacterium
GGGCGTTTCCTCCCTAGACTTGGGCCGCTCACGAAAGTGGGCGGCCTCTTTCTTGTCAAAATCAAGAACGCCAACATCCCGTTTCTGGTAGCAGCAGGCCTGATGGTGAAGCTGGCCTTGGCATCACTGCCAGCCGCGATTATCGTCGCGATTGCTGTTTGGACTGGCGCCGATCCATGGGCCTTGGTTCGGCAGCGGGCTCATGACTCTGCCGGGCATATTGACCAGGGCGGGACGCTAGGCTTGTAGTTGACGGAGCACACTTTCGCCCTAAATCAGGAGCACATCCATGCCGGGAAAAGCTATGATCCGCCTGACGCCGCGTCGCTGGGATTTTGTCGAAGATCCTGCTCTCCAAACGATCCTGCGCCAGGATTATGAAGAGCTGCGCCGGCTGGTTCGGGCCGGCGCTGACAAGAGCGCCGTAGTGCTAAGCGGCACTCTGGTGGAAGCCCTACTGGCCGGCCTGTTGAGCAATGAGAAAGAGGCGGCCCGGCAGGCGTGGAAAGAGCGGAATGGAGGCCGGACGCCCGCTCCCTTTGAGGAATGGACTCTCTACCCACTCATTCAGGCGGCGGTCAAGTTGGAGAAACTGGACGGCGCTTCTGAGATCCTGGCCGGCGCCCTCAAAGACTTCCGGAATCTCATCCATCCATTGGCACAAACTCGTAAGTCGATCGTCCTCACCAAGGGCACTGTCACCACGGCCGTGGCGCTGCTCGTCGGTGTCCTCGACTACGTCGAATCCGCACGCACCCGCGAAACTGTCCAGCGACTTGAAGCTTGGGTTGTAGCGCGCGGCCTGGTCCCCAGTTTCACGCCTGCGCAGGCGTACATGCCGAAACTATATATTGATGGCGAAGCCCACACTCTATTTGCCTTGCGCCGTAATCGAGTGCAGATCCGCTTCGGTCGGCTGAAGCGCAGCAACTCTCAGTTCAAGTATAGGGCTGTCCGTGAAGCATTGCGACAACGGCTGAACAAAGTTGGCTTCAACCTGAAGCCGAGCGCCATCAACGCGTTCCCGTCAGTGCCCTTGGAGCGCCTTACGGTCCCGGGGGCCTGTGAAGCATTCATGGAGACGCTCGATTGGTCTATGGCGATTATTCAGAGCCCCCAGAACAGTCTGACGGCCTGAGGTCAACGATTGCCCGGCTGTACTTTTCCAGCGCTTCTGAGGGCACCCAGCTGCGGTGACACCAGGACTGTGACCTCCCTTTCGGGATCTCAGCATGCGAACCATCGAATTCTCGGTCGAAGAGGGCGATTTCACAACCTACACCGGTGACTTGCCGGTCGATGTGGTGGCCCTCAAATACGCGCTGGGTGCCCATGGCGCCGGCTACCAGGTCGCCAACCAGCTGATCAAAGGGGGCGCTCTGCGGAAGGCCAGGCAGCCCGCTGTGGGCCAGTATGCCTTTGTCGGGGCTGGCGCTGCCCAAGGGCTGCGGACAACGCTATTCGTCGGCGTCCACCCGCTGGCGCAGTTCGACTACCCGGATATCCGCCAGTTCATGCAGGTCACCCTGGCCGCCCTGCACAGCTAAGCCCCGGCGTCCACCATCTGTCCCTGACCATCCACGGCGCCCGGATGGGCCGAGACGAGCACGCGGCTTTGCAGACGCAGTTCCTGGTCGGCCTGGCGGAGGCGCAGGTGGACGGTATGCCGGTGGGCCCGGAGCGGATCACGCTCGTCGAGAACACGCTCGGCGCGTGGCCACCCTGGAGTTGTTCATTGGCAGCTCTCGCGGCATTCAGCCTCTGGCCGGCCACTCGGGATACCGGCTGCCGGTCGACGCCGTGTCGGTTGGCCAGGATACGTGCGACATCACGGGAGAGTTTCATGCAAACATCCGAGTTCTTCAGTCTGCTGATGGTCCTGACGTGCCTGGGTGGCCTGTGCCTGGGATCGCTTGTGTTTGGAGCGGTTACGGCGGCGATCTACTCCAGCAAAGGCCGGCCGGCTGTCACGGGCTTTGTGCTAGGCTTCTTCCTTTGGATCGGCGGCCCGATCTTTGCCCTGACCCGTAGCGATCTAAAGAGAGAAATGGCCTTCCAAGCTGCCCGGGCAGCTAAAGAGCAGCGGCGCACCGAGATCATTAATAACTGGATCAGCACCCCGCCGCAACCTATAGCGCCTCCACCGGGTACTGCAACCCGCACGGGGGCCCCTGTTTTGCCGCCGCGCGCTGAAGTCCCGGCCGGCGTTCTAGCCTCCCGCACCCTGGCCGGAGATGACCGCGCCTTGGCCGACATTCTCGAATTGATCGAAGCAGGCGAGGTATTTGATACGGCAGAGATTGCAGATGCCCTGACCACCCTGTTCTTCTCTAACCAGGCCACTCCTCAGCAAAAGATGCGCATTTGGTCTATTCATGAACGCCCGGTCTACCAATATGTGGCCATCGAACATAGGCCGGTCATGGCCTATAGCGAAGAGCGAGACACATGGCGCGAAACCTCTCAAGTTGAGGAGGTCGAAACAATAGTAACCAAGACCCTGGCCGAATACCTTCTGCCAAGATTCGAATCGGGTCAGTTCACATCGAAAAAGTAAACGCGCTGTATGGGTATCGAGGCAGGCAAGAGCCGGGCGCGCCCGAGCCGGCCACCGGCAGCATTCCTGGCGGCAGCGGCGGCGCCGCAGGACCCCGTGTGGCCCGACCTGACAGCCTGGGTGGAGGACAAAATCCGCCGCGCCTGAACTGCGGCGCCGGCCAGCCTGCGGCTGCAACGCCGTGTGAGCGATCCCGCCCGCCATCATCGCCGGTCCATCCGGTTGAGCGTTTGGGGTTACGCCGGGGTCGGCGCACATTTAGTGCCGGCGCCTCGGACGGTGTATGATTGCCGGGCTGACCTGTCCGCCGATCTACCTCAGTAACCCCTCGGCCGGCCTGGCCCAGAGAACTTTCATGCCCTCCGCCGCACCGCTTTCCACTCATCAACCCCTTGCCAGCCCCGACCCGCGCCTGGCCGCCTTCGTCCAGCGCCTGCGCCGCTTTGTCCTGGACGAGCGCGACGCCCAGCGCGTGCAGCTGGAAGCGCAGTGGGCGCGGCCCCTGGCCGAGCGGCTGGCGGCCGGCCACGCTATCGCGGGCGTGCGTTTTGCCGGCGTGACGGCGGGCGGCCTGTACGAATTCGAGTGCGCGCGTAACCAGTCCCGCTTCCGCGAGGGCGATCTGCTGTGCCTGCACCGCAGCAGCCCTTTGCTCCAGCCCAGCTTCACGCTCACCCTGGAGCTGGACGATGAGACCCGGCTGTTGGCGCTGCCGGACGGCCCGGTTGATGTTCAGCGCCTTTCCCAGCAGCCGGACGGCTGGCTGATCGACGAAGGGTATCTCGACCTGAGCGGCTTCGTGCTGGATGCGCTGGACCAGGCGGCCGAGACGCTCATCGGGCGCGAGTACGTCCTGCCGGCCCTGCTGGGCCTCACCCAGCCGGTCGTCGCCACCGAGCCGTACGAGCGGGCGGCGGAGCGGGCGGCGCAACTCGGCCTCAACGAGCGCCAACAGGAGGCCCTGGCCTCGGCCTACGCCACGGACAGTTTCTGGCTGGTGCAGGGGCCGCCGGGCACCGGCAAGACGCGCGTGCTGGCCCACCTGGCCGAGGCCCTGGTGAGCCGCGGCGAGCGTGTGCTGGTGACGGCCTTCACCCACCGCGCCATCAACAACGCCCTGAACACCCTGGCCCGGCTGGCGCCGGAGACGCCGGTCGTCAAGATCGGCGAGGCGCGCCGGGGCGAAGACCTGCAGGCCGTGGAGAACGCCGAGTATTTCGACCGATCGTCCGTGGCCGACTCGGACGGCGGCTACGTGGTCGGGGCCACGCCCTTCGCCACCCAGACCAAACGCCTGGCCGGCGTGACTTTCGATACCGTGATCTTCGACGAGGCCAGCCAGATCACGCTGCCGCTGGCCGTGATGGGGATGCTGGCCGGCCAGCGCCACATTTTCTTCGGCGATCACAAGCAGCTGCCGCCGGTGCTCACGCGCCGGTACAGCGCCGGCGCGTTCAAGGAGTCCGTCTTTGAGACTCTGGCCGGCCGGGGCTTCGATACCCTCCTGGACGAAACCTACCGCCTGAACGACGCGCTGGCGGCCTGGCCCAGCGCGGCCCATTATGAAGGCCGGCTGCGGCCCGCTAACCCGGCCGTGGCCGCCCGCCGGATCGAATACGCCCGTCCGGTGGAACGGTACGCTGAAGTGTTGGACCCGGCGCAGCCTAAAGTTTTCCTGGACTTGGGCCACCGCAACACCACGACGCGCAATTATCAAGAGGCCGGCGTGGTGATGGATTTGGTGCTGGAACTGCTCAAAGCCGGGGTGCCGGCCGGCGAGATCGGGGTGGTGGTGCCTTACCGGGCGCAGGGCCGGCAGATCCGGTCGCTGCTGCGCGGCTTACTGCCCGAGGCCGAAGCGCGCCGGCCGCTGGTGGTGGACACGGTCGAGCGCATGCAGGGCCAGGAGCGCGAGGCCGTGATCGTGTCGCTGACCACCAGCCTGCCGAGTTTCGCGGCCGGCCTGGCCGATTTCTTCTTCCAGCCCGAGCGCCTGAACGTGGCCGTCACGCGGCCGCGCTCCAAGCTCATCCTGGTGGGCAGCCGGCACGTGCTGCGCGCCGAGCCCGAGTCCGAGGAGGACCAGGCGGCTGTAGAATTGTTCCGCGACCTGATCGCGGCCTGTGTTACCCTGACCCTGCCCGGCTCCGAACCGTAACCGCCTCATGGCTGTCCTGTTCCCTGAGACTCCGCCCATCACCACCGCGCCCGAGATCGCGCGCCTCTTCAGTTTGTTCAAGAAGTTGCCCGACTCGGAATACGCCGTCTGGCACCGGTTGTCCATTCATCCCGAGCCTGGCCCGGATTTCTGGGTGCGTGGCAAAGACGGGCGCGGCCTGCTGCTCAAGGTCGCGGCTCTGACCCCGGCCGGCGCCAAGGTCTTCGGCCAGGCGGGGCTGTTTGGCGCTGACCTGTCCCGCCCGGCCGATGCTGAGCATCAAGCCCTCACCGCCTTTTCGAGCCGGCACTTCGCGGCCTGGCCGGAAGCGGCGGCCAAATTGCCGGCGGCCGTGATCTTCCCCAACCTGGACGAACCCGACCTGGCGCGTCTGCGCGGCCTGGCCGTGATCCCGCTCGGCATCGCCTGGGCCGGCCGCGAGCGGCTTTCAGCCCAGGTTTTCCCCGGCTGGCTGGAAGAAGCGGCCGGCCAGCCATTGGCTGAGGACGAGATCAGGCGGGTGCGCGCGGCCTTCACGCCTGAGGTCATCATCCCGGCGGCGCTCACCGTTCGTTCCGACCCGGCGGTCCGTGGCCGCCGCCACCAGACGCGCGAGCTGGTGGAGCGTTACACCACCGCCCGGCTGACTCCGTTTCTGCTGGATTACGACCAGGAGCGGGCGCTCAAGACCGATCTCGACCTGCCGGACGAGGCCCGGGCCGCGGTCACCGACTTCAACCTGCGCCTGGTCAACGGCGTGGCCGGCAGCGGCAAGTCGCTGATCGTGGTCTACCGGGCCATGCTTTTGCGCCAGCTTTTCCCGCACAAACAGATCCTGGGCCTGACCCACAACCAGCCCCTGATCCACGATCTGCAGGCGCGCTACCAGACGCTTAACCCGGCCGGCAAGGCCGTGCAGTGGCAGACCTTCTACCAGTGGTGCCGCCAGCTGTGGCCGGCCGAGAAAGAATTCAAGAAGCCCATCGGCCTTCATTCCAAAGAGAAGTTGGTCACCGATGTCTGGCACGCCCACCTGGCGGATACGCCCATCTCCGAGCGGATGCTGCTCGACGAGATCGACTGGTGCAAGGACCGCCTGCTCTTCTCGCGCGCCGATTACCTGGCCGCCGACCGGGCCGGCCGGGGCTTTGCGCTCACTGAGGCGCTGCGCCACAAGCTGTACACGGCCTTTGAGGCCTACCAGGCCGAGCTCAACCGGCGCGGGCGCATGGACTGGGGCGACGTGCCGCGCCAGCTCTGGCGCTGGCTCCAGGCCGGCGAGCTCCAGCTGCCGCAGTACGACGCCATCCTGGTGGACGAGGCCCAGTTCTTCGCGCCGCTCTGGTTCGAGCTGATCAAGCGGGCCGTGAAACCCGGGGTCGGGCACTTGTTTTTGGTCGCCGACCCGAAGCAGGGCTTCCTGAAGCGCCGGCAGTCCTGGGCGGCGGTGGGTCTGGAGGTGCGCGGGCGCGTGCACCGGCTGAAGAAGAGCTACCGCACCACGCGCGAGATCCTGGACTTTGCGACCCTGCTGTATCGCACGCGCCTGCCGGACGATGACGATGACGTCGTGCCGCCCGACCTG
Source organism: uncultured Anaerolineales bacterium (assembly GCA_937952305.1). Classification (GTDB taxonomy): domain Bacteria; phylum Chloroflexota; class Anaerolineae; order Anaerolineales; family UBA6663; genus SpSt-583. The sequence continues at coordinate 6,301 of CALFZO010000045.1, forward strand.
CTGGAGATGCCGGGCGGCGCCTTTCCGGAGGTCATCCCGCTCACCAGCGAGCAGGATGAGCTCACGCGGGTGGTGAATGAGGTTGAGCGCCTGGTGCAGGCCGGCCTGCCCAAGCGCCACCTCCTGATCATCCATGCCGATTGGCAGGGCCAGGAGCGGCTGCTGGAGCGCCTGCGGCAGAAGCTGGGCCAGGCCGCCGCCGTCGACCCCAAAGAGGCCGGCGGCGACGCGGTGCGGGTGTGTACCCTGAATGCGGTCACCGGCCTGGAGAGCCCGATCGTGTTCCTGTGCGGCGTGCACCAGCTCTTTGAGCAGGAGCAGAGCCTGCGCCTCTCGGATGCCGAGCGCGCCGAGCTGGTGCGCGACAACACCCGCAAGCTCTACATGGCGCTCACCCGGGCCGGGCAGCGCGTGGTGCTGACCTATGTGGGCGATCTGCCGCCGGCCATCGCGGCCTGCCTGCCGGCGTGAGGCGCTCTCCCATCGCGCCCTGGCCGTTCCCGCGGGCTGCCTGCCCATTACCGCCTGGCCCGAGATTCGGCCCTGACCGGACCAATCCCCACTTGTGGAAAATCTTCCACACTGGACATCCCGCGGATATTCACCATCACGGAGAGTGCTCACCGCCGCCCCAACCCGATCACGCCTGATAAGCCCGCCACTCTCGGCGCGGCGCTGCGCCTGGAAGCGGGAGCGCGAGTGCTCGACCTCGGCAGGGGTTTGGAGGCGAGGCTGCGCACCTGGGCGCGCGATCACGGCGTCATCGGCCTCGGCCTCGACCTGAGCCAGTTGTTCACCGAGCCGGCGAAACGCCGGGCTGAAGAACTCGGGTTGGCTCATCAAGTCCGCTTCATTCATGGCGCGGATCGGCCTCAGGCCGGACCGGAGGCCCGGGCTAAACGCCTCGAAATCGCGGCCGGCTGCGGCGCGGGTAGTGCTAGAATTCAAGCGCCATCCCCTACCCGGGCCGCTTCATGCCGATCTTAACTTCGCAGCTCCTGCGCAACTTCCCCTACACGCGTCGGGCCGGCGCCGCCGTGGCCCAGCGCGGGCGCGCCTATCAGGCTGAAGGCCGGATCACTGAGATCGACCTGCGCAATGATCGGATCGCTGTCTGTCAGGTCGAGGGTGACAGCGGCGACTATGAGGTTCAGGTCCGGGCGGTGGCCGGTAAAGACGGCTTGGCCTTCACCTGTGATTGCCCCCACGCCGACGACGGGAACTTCTGTAAGCACATGGTCGCCGCCGGTCTGGAGCTGGCGGAGTATCTGGACGAAGAGGCCGAGGGACGCGATGAGATCGAAGATCTCCGCGCTTTTCGCGCGCCGGACCGTCAGCCGGCGCGGCCGGCCCCGGTCCGCCGCAAGCCCTGGCAGGCCAAACTCGACCTGACCCTGACGGGCGGGCCGTATCGCGATCCGGCCTCTCCCGCCGCGCGCTATGTGGGCGTCGTGCTGCTCGAGCGCGAGGTCACCCCGGCTTACAACTACTACCCCTATTACCGCTATCAGCGGCCGGCGGGCAACAATCCGACTTATAAGCTGGTCCCGTATGTGCTGCCTGCCGCCGAGTGGCCGGCCTTGGCGGGCGGCGCCGCGAAGCACGGACCAACCGCGATCAACGCGTTGTTAAAGGCCGATCGGAAGTGGTTTCGCTTTGGCCATCGGCCGAGCCGGATCATGGCTCCAGGCGACTTTCTCAACCTGGCCCCCGGAGCCGCCGCGTTTCTCAATCTGCTGATCAAGCAGCCGCAGACGTATCCCGATCAAGGGGCAGACCAACTGCCGGCGCTGCTGACCCTGTTGGCCAAGCTCGACCTGCCGCTTTTTAAAGGCAGCGCGCGCAACCGCCGGCTGGAGCATCCGCTGCGCTTCTGGCCGGACCCGGTGGCTATCACCGTGGATCTGCGCGCGGCGAAGGCCGGCCTGAGCCTGGTGCCCGGGATCGAGGCGGCCGGGGAGTTCCAGCCGCTTGAGCCGCCGGTGGTCACGCTGTCCGAACATCCGGCCTGGATCCTGCACGCCGGCGTTATCGCCGAATTGAAAGACCCCGCGGCCCGGACCCTGCTGGCGGCTTTCCCCCTGAAGGTCCCGGCCGGCGAGGCGGACGCCTTTCGGGATGACTATCTGGCCCAGCTGGCCCAAACCTTGCCCCTGCGTGAAGGCCTCGTCCATTGGCGGGACCTGCGGACCGACCCGATCCCCCGGTTGTATTTGCGCGACGACCGTGCCAGCGGCCTGTGCGCCGAGTTGCGTTTCGGTTACGGGGACCATGAGCTGCCGGCGGCCAAGATGGCGCCGGCGCAGTCCATCGTGGCGGTCCCGGACACCTGGGATCTGGTGCGGGTGCAGCGCGACCCGGAGAAAGAGACGGCGCTTCTCGACAGCCTGGCCGGCCCGGCTTACGGTCTGAAGCGCCGTGCCGCGGAAACCTACGGCACCCACGCGCTGCGCGCCAAGGTCCTCCCGTTTGACTTCCTGCTGCAGCACGTCCCGCGGCTGGCCCAGGCCGGCTTTGAGGTCTACGGCGAAGAGTCGCTTAAGGTGGGCAAGCTGAACCGAAACCCGCCCAGGCTGCAGGTGACCATCAGCTCCGGCCTCGACTGGTTCGACCTGAAGATGACGGTCGAATATGGCGATCAACAGGTTTCTTTGCAGGCGATCCGTCAGGCCTTGCAGCGCGGCGAACGCTTCGTCAAACTGGCGGACGGCTCCGTGGGCCAGGTCCCGGCCGAGTGGCTGGCCAAGTACCGGCACCTGTGGAAGCTGGCGACCGAGACCAAAGACGGCCTGCGGGTGAGCGATGTCCAACTGCCGCTGATCGACTCCCTGCTGGAGGACGACGCCACCCTCAAGGTGCCGGCCGACCTGAAGAAGCGCCGGCAGCGGTTGCGCGATTTCAAGCGGATCGCGGTGCAGCCGCCGGCGCGGGGTTTCATCGGCCAATTGCGGCCGTATCAACGGCATGGCGTGGATTGGCTGCACTTCCTGCGTGATTTCAAGTTTGGCGGTCTGCTGGCCGACGATATGGGCCTGGGCAAGACGATCCAGGTGCTGGCCTTTCTGCAAGGGCTCAAAGAGCGCGGGCGGCAGCGGAGCCGGCCGGCCTCGTTGCTGGTGGTCCCCAAGAGCCTGATCGCGAACTGGCAGCGCGAGGCCGAGAAGTTCGCGCCGGCCCTGCGCTTTCTGCCGTATGTCGGCCAGTTCCGGATTAAGGACGCCACCGCTTTCCAGGGCTATGACGTGGTGCTGACGACCTATGGCACGCTGCTGCGCGACATCAACCGCCTGCGGCAGTATCGCTTTCACTACGCGATCCTGGATGAGTCGCAGGCGATCAAGAACCCCCTGGCCAAGAGCGCCAAGGCGGCGCGCCAGTTGGAGGCCGAGCACCGCCTGGCGCTGACCGGCACCCCGGTCGAGAACAACACCCTGGAACTGTGGTCACAGTTCGCGTTTCTCAACCCGGGTCTGCTTGGCAGCCTGGATTTCTTCCGGCAGGAATTCGCCGCGCCCATCGAGAGCCAGAACGACGAGGCGGCCGCGGCCACGCTGCGGCAGTTGGTCTACCCGTTTATCCTGCGGCGCACCAAGGCGCAGGTGGCGCCGGAGTTGCCGCCGCGCGCCGAGCGCGTCATCTACTCGGACATGGACAGCGCCCAGCGTAAGCTGTACACGCAGACGCGCGAACGGTATCGGGCGGAGCTGCTGGGCCTGATTGAGACCAGCGGCATCAACGACGCGCGCTTCAAGATCCTGGAGGGCCTGCTGCGCCTGCGGCAGATCGCGCTGCATCCGGGCCTGGTGGACGGCCGCTACCGGGGCGCGGCGCCCAAGCTGGAACTGCTGCTGGAGACCCTGGAAACCCTTCAGGCCGAGAACCACAAAGCCCTGGTCTTCTCGCAGTTTGTGGGGATGCTGCGCTTTGTCCGGCGCGAGCTGGACGCCCGCCGGCTCAAGTATGTGTATCTGGACGGGCAGACCACGGACCGCCAGGCGCGCGTGGATCTGTTCCAGAACGACCCGGCCTACCCGTTCTTTCTCATCAGTCTCAAGGCGGGCGGGGTGGGGTTGAACCTGACGGCGGCCGAGTACGTGATCCATCTGGATCCGTGGTGGAACCCGGCTGTGGAGATGCAGGCCAGCGACCGAGCCCATCGCATTGGGCAGGCCAAGCCGGTGTTTGTCTACAAGCTGATTGCCCGCGGCACGGTGGAAGAGAAGATCCTGCAGTTACAGGAAAAGAAACGGGCGCTGGTCAAGAGCCTGATCACCACGGAGGCCGGCTTCTTCAAGTCGCTCACCCCGGAAGATGTGCAGGCCTTGTTTGGATAGAGTGCCCCAAGACGATCCACTGACGGAGACGCGACGAAAGTCGGACGAGCGCGGGCCGTTGACTTGGCTTGAGCAGTCGATGGGGGCTGGTCGGCCGGCGTCAGGCCGTCTTCGCTTCGCTCGTCAGTCAATGATTCGAGCCGCTGTTCGGTGACTTGGCCCGCTTGGATCAGCCCGCAGTGCGCCGGCCTCAGCGTGGGCGGCGCCTCGCTGGCGGCGGTCTGACTCAAGGCGAGACGGCAAACACGTCGATCACGCCGTCAGCATATTGCACCACCAGGCGGCGGCCATCCGGTGTAAACGCCAGGGTCAGGACACGCCCACGCCGGCCGGCCAGCCCGCCCACAGTCTCCCCCGTTTGCATGTCCACCAGGCGGCCGTCGCTCCCAGCCGCCAACTTCCCGTCCGGGCTGACCGCCACGGCTTCCGCGCCCCAATCAAAGCCGGCGATCAACTGGCCACTGGCCATATCCCAAATATCTCCGCTGGCCGAGATTAGGCGCGCGCCGTCCGGGCTGAAGGCCAGGGCCCCGGTCGGGGCGCCGTGGCCGGCCAGATTCCGGTCGCGTTGCCCGGTCTCCGTGCTCCATAACCCCACCGCCTGACCACTGGTGACGGCCAGATGCTGGCCATCCGGGGTGAAGGCGTAAGCGTGCGGGGTGTTGGCCGAGCCAAAGGTGTGGCGGGGTTGCCCGGCCGCCATGTCGTAGACGGTGAGGTACTTGGCGCGGTGCGCGAACCAGCGGCCGTCCGGGCTCAGAACCACGCTCGCCGGGCGGTCATCGGCATAGAACTGCTGCGGGTCGGCCAGGGTGATCCGGCGCTGCAAAGTCCCGCGGCCGATGTCCCAAAATTCCACGCTGTCGCCGCGCTCAACCAGGAGCACGTCTTGCGGTAGCCAGGTGACTCCCAGATTGCCGAAGGGGTCCGGAAAACCGCGCAGAGTCTGGACGCGCTCGCCGGTCTCCACCCGGACGAGATCCACGCCTTGCGTGTGTGCCAGCGCCAGCGTGTCACCGCCCGGGCTGAGCGCCATCTGCCCGCTCAGGTAGTCCGGCTCGGCCGCCGCCAATTCCTGGCCAGTGTTGAGGTCCCAGACGCGCAGGACGTTGTCGAGGGTGTGGGAAGTGCAGCGCGTGCCAGCCGGCCCGAAGACAAAGTCGGCCGAACGATAGTAATAGTAACGCTGCTCGTCCGGCAAGTTCTCCGAGAACGACAAGCGGCCGGGCGAAACTTCGGGCGGGCCACCCTGCACCGGGTAACGCACGATCCAATACTCGAGGCCGCGCGTCCGCGTGCCAACCTGATAGGGTCGGCGTTCATAGGCGACGACCATGAACTGGGAGTCGGCTGAAAACCCCATCCCGACGCTTTCATAGGTCGTCTGGCGATGTTCGCCGGCGGTCAGGTACGGCGAGCCGTCCAGGCTGATCTGGCGCACGAAGCCGCCCTTCTCCAGGCCCTCCAGCGTAAGGCGCGCCGGCCGGCCGGAGAGGCTGTAGGCCAGCCAACGCCCGTCCGGGGAGACGAGGCCCACCGACCCGCCGGCCTCCGGGGGCGCCTGGCGGAGCGGCCGGCCGGTAGCGAGATTCCACAGGTCAACAACCCCGGCTTTCAGGACAGACCCGCCGGGCACGAACGCCAGCCCGCTGAACGCGGCCACCCAACTCGGAGGTTGGCCGGCTCTTTGCCCTTCATCGAGCACTTGCAGCGTGTCCGCGCCCAGGTCGAGGACACCCAGGCCATCCCACTGGCTGGCCGCCGTCACGCGGCCGTTCAAGGCCAGCCGGCGGCCATCCGGGCTGAGCGCGGCCAGGACGACCTCGTACTCGCTCAGGTCGCGGAGTGTCTCGCCGGTGGGCCAGGCGAGCAGGCGGGCGCGGCCGTCCGCGCTGTTCAACACGGCCAGGCCCTCGGGGCCGAACGCCAACACCTGTTCACCGGGAAACTCCGCCGCGACCTCAAGGGTGGCGGGGTCGAATATCGTCGCGCCGCGGCTGGTCTGGACGGCCAGCCATTGATCGTCCAACGACCAGCGCACGTATTCCAGCCGCCCACGCCCCCAGCCGCCCACGCGCTCCAGGCCGCTGGCGTTGGCGCGGGCGATGACCGGCCGCGTGGGCGTGGCCGTGGGGGCCGGCGTGAGCGAGGGCGCCGCCGTCAGCGTCGCCGTCGCGGTCACCGGGGGCGCTGTCGCTGGCGACTGGAGCGTCGCGGTGGGCGGGCCACTGGTGACCGTTGCCCGCGGCATTTCGGTCGCGGTGATCTGGGCCGAGACCGGAGTTGGCGCGCCCTTCAGGTTCAGCAGGGCCAGGCCGAGGAGCGCGGCCACAGCGCCGCCGCCGAGCCACAGCGCCACCGTCCAGCGTCGGCGCCGGTGGGCCGGCACAGGTTGAGTTGCGGGGACGTCGGCCGGCGCGGTATCGGCCGCGGCCGCGACAGCGATCTCGCCGCGCAAAGCCCGCGCCATATCCTCCAGGCGGTCAAAACGCCGCTCCGGCGCCAGGTTCAGGGCGTGGCTCAGAGTGGCGGCGACCCGTGGGCTGAGGCCCGGCCGCAGTCTTTCCGGCGGCGCCAGGCGCGCCTGGCCGATCAGGCGCTCGACGCTGTCCGGCGGCGGCTGGCCGGTGAGCAGATGGTAGAGCGTAGCCGCCAACGCATATTGGTCGGAGCGCGCGTCGGTGTGCCCGACGCCATACTGCTCGGGCGGCGCGTAGCCTGACGTCAGGGCGGCCGCCCCGGTGGTGGTCTGCCCAACTGCCGACGCCTTGGCGATGCCGAAGTCCACCAGCACCGCGTCGCCGGCTGGCGTGATCTTGATGTTGGCGGGCTTGATGTCGCGGTGGATAACCGGCGGTGTCAGGGCGTGCAGATAGCTCAACGCAGCGCACAATTGCAGCGCCCAGCGCAGCACCTCGGCCTCGGGCAGCGGCCCGGCCTGTTCCAGGCGCTGCTTGAGATCGTCGCCCTCGATGTAGTCCATGACCAGGTACTGCTGGCCGGCCAGGATGAAGTGATCGGTGACGCGCGGCAGGTTGGGGTGACGCAGGGAGGCCAGCAGCGTGGCCTCGCGCCGGAACTGGCGCTCAGCCTGCGCGGAGGTGTTGAGGTTCTCCTTGACCGCGCACGGGAGGCCGAGGTCCTGGTCGGTGGCCAGGTAGACAGCGCCGAAGCCGCCCTGGCCCAGGACGCGCTCCAGGCGGTAGCGGTGGTTCAGCAGTGTGCCGATCCCCAACGGCATAACGTCCCCTAGTGCGTGGCGCCTCGCGCCGGTCCACCGGGCCGGCGCAGGCAACCTGGAAGTTCGGCAGGATCAAGCACCCTTCGACTTGCGCCGCCGAGCGGCCCTGCGCTCCCACGGCCTTGGGGCAGGGTGCTTGATTCGACAAGATTGGCTGGATCTGGCTTGGGCCACCCCGACTAAGGGCCTGGGCGGCCAGGGAAGCGTCCAATTGCACATCCCGGGTTCAATCCAGTATGGACTGATTGCCGACAGGTGTCCAGGCACTCGGCGCAATCCAAGCGTGAGTATAGTATCCGGCTAGGGGAGTATACTGGCTCAACCTGTGACCGCGGGCAGCGGGCTCAGGCGGAGGCGGGCACAGCATGGAAGATCTAGCCGGCAAACAACTGGGCCCCTATCAGGTCGTCGCCCCGTTGGGCGAGGGCGGCATGGCCGCCGTGTACAAGGCCTTCCACCCGGCCATGGAGCGCTACGTCGCCCTGAAGGTCCTGCCGCGCCACTTCGCCGGCGATCCGGAGTTCGTGGCCCGCTTCGCGCGCGAGGCCCGGCTCCTGGCGCAGCTCCAGCACCCGCACATCCTGCCCGTCTTCGACTTCGGCCAAGCGGACGGTTACTCCTACCTGGCTATGCCCCTGGTGGAGACCGGGACCCTGGCGGGATGGCTGACCGGCCAGCCGCTCCCGCTGTCCACTGTCCGCGCGGTCATGCTCCAGCTCGCCGATGCCCTGGGCTACGCTCATGCGCGCGGCCTAGTCCACCGCGACATCAAGCCGAGCAATGTGCTCGTGGACGCCGGCGGCCACTGTCTGCTCACTGACTTTGGCTTGGCGCGCATGCTGGAAGGCTCGGTCAATCTGACGGCCTCCGGCGCCATCCTGGGCACGCCGGCCTACATGTCGCCCGAGCAGGGCCAGGGTCAGCCGCTCGATGCGCGCAGCGACCTGTACTCGCTCGGGGTGGTCCTGTATGAGCTGGCTGTCGGCCGCAAACCGTACAACGCCGAGACGCCGATGGCCGTGATGATCAAGCACCTCCAGGACCCGCTGCCCCTGCCGCGCCAGCTCAATCCGGCGCTGCCGGAGGCCGTGGAGCGCGCCATTCTGAAGGCGCTGGCCAAGGACCCGGCTGACCGCTACCAGAGCGCCGCCGACTTTGCCCAGGCGCTGCGGGCCGCCCTCCCCGAGGTTGAACAGCCCGAGCCACCACCGGCGAAACAGTCTGAGCGGCGCGTGGCCGCGCCGCCCGGCCGGCGCTCCTGGGCCGGGCCGGCGGTTGGGCTCGGCCTGGTCGGCCTGGCCGTCATCACGGTCTGGGCGCTGGCGAGCACTCTCAAGCCGCCCGCAGCCTCCCCAACGCACACGCCCGAAACCCCCGCCGCCACAGCCCAATCTCTGGTGACCACGGCCGCCCCCAGTGCTCCGGCGCCGGCCACTCAGACCAGTCCACCGGCCGGCGCACCCACGCCCGCCGCTGCCCCGACATCGTCGGCCCCGACATCGTCGGCCCCGACATCGTCGGCCGTCATTTCAGCCCCGGCCGAGTTCACGGGCAGCCTGATCGTGGCCGCGGGCGATTACCTATACCGGCTCCGGCGCGACCCCGACACCGGCCAGATCTCGACGACCCGGCTGCCCGGCTCGAACAGCAACTGGTTCTTCCGCGATCTGCCGCCGGTGGCGCCGGCGCCGGACGGCCAGGCCCTGCTGTACGCCCTCGACGACCCGAAGCGGACCGTGATCTTGAACCTTGAGACCGGAGGCCAGACCTTCATAGCTGATGATGAAGCGCACTGTCTGAGCTGGAGCCCGGACGGGCAGCGGATCACGTTCGCGGCCAGGTGGGAGGGCACCTACGGCCTGTATGTGTACACCCTGGCCAGCCGCGCCGTGGACTTGGTTTACGCGCCGCCATCGGCCGCCTATGGCGCCGCCGGCCGGCTGCATGGGCGGATTGAGTGTGGCGCCCACGTGTGGATCGGGCCTGATCGGCTGCTTTTCCAGGCCTTCCAGGGGGAGATGCCGGCCAGCGTGACCTTCGGCAACCCGGATGAGCTGAACCCGAATGCGACGCTGCTGGCCGGGCTGGGCCAGACCGTAGCGCTCAGCCACGTGGACGCCCTCTGGCAGTTGGTGGACTTCTGCGGCGCGAGCGGGCCGGCCCTGGTGCGCGACGCCGGCGGATCCTATTTCGTGGCCGAGTCTGTGACCAGCCTGGCCGATCTCGGCACGCGGCGGCTGCCCTGTGACGACTGTGAGCAGATCGGCTTCACCCTTGATGGCTGCGGGCTGTATGCCGTGCAGGTTCCGGGGCCGCGCCTGTACATGCTGGCTCCAGCCACCTACGAAGCGACGGCCGAGCTAACGCTCGCGGCCATCCCGCAGGACGGTGTCTGGATCGGCAATCCCATGTCCGCACAGTACGCGACTCTGAACTTGTCCGGGTTGGTCCACTGGGTCGATCTGGCCAGCGGCGCCACAGTCGAACTGGCGACCGTGGAGGGTTTTCCGCGCCAGCTGGTGGCCTGGCTGCCAGATTAAGGCCGGCGCTCCGGGCTGGGGCTCGTCGGCCGCGCTTCCGAAGGGGGCGCTGAAGACTCGGCACCCCGATAGGCTTGGATCACCGGCCGGGCATTGATTGGTAATCTTGCGGGCAAGAGCCATGGCCGGCGACGAAAACTCCAATTCGAGGCGGATACCGCAACGTCGGTGCTGATTAAGTTTGAGCACTAGCAAAGACGAGGGGTGCGGCTTGAGCAAGTGCCCATCCGGCGCCTCCGGATGACCGCGAAAAGCAGTCGTTGCTGAAGCCGCCGCGGCCCGGCCGGCTGGTATCATCCGGTAACGCCCACAAGACCACGAAACCATACCCCAGGAGTCTGCCTAGATGGAAAATGATGACGAGCGGAAAGAGTCGAAGTCCCTGGCATTTCAGGCTCATCTGGCTCACTTTGACGCGCTTCGAACGGAGATCAACTCCCTGAATCAGATTCAGAACCAACTCATCAACTACGCGATCGCGATCGTGGCCGGCACTTTGACCCTGTCCACGCTCGGCTCACCGCCCGTCATCACTCAGCAGCCGGTGGCCGTCCTGCTGGTCTCGATGCTGATGTCCGCGATCAGTTGGGCATTCATGGAGGCCGAGCTCCGGATCCATGACCGGGGCCGGTACCTGGAAGATACCCTGCGCAAGAAGGTCCAGGAGCTTATCGGCTACGATAATCGGTTTGAATTCACAGTCCTGAAGTGGGAGAGCGCTGACATCTCCTTTCCAAGACTGATCGTCCGAGGGTTAACGGCTACGGGCAAATTCGCCATTGCCTATCTGCCTGGCGTGGCCGCCATTTTCGCTTTCCAGATCCTGCGGTCCGCCAATGTCGCCCCGTGGACCACCCTGGAAACCGCGCTCTTCTGGACCGCCATAGTGATGGCGGCGATTTTCCCGCTCAGCCTGCTGCTGAATGTGGCCTTCGTCCTGGGTTATTACCGAACGCTGCGTCCGGAGCAGACGCCAAAACGCCGGAGGTAGACGATGGACGGCGCCCAGCGGGGTGTTCAGGCGGCTGGCCCGCGCCGTTCAGCCACGTTGGGCCAATTGAGTCTGACAGGGTGTATGATCTTTCCAGGAGTCAGTCGCCGCAGACTGTGAAGGAGGGCTCTATGGAAACCCACCCTCTTGCCAATGCCCCAGAAGAGCCGGCCGCCGGCTGGGCGCTCATGGTGCTCCCTGGCATCGGAGCGTTCATGACCGCGCTGTTGCTTGGCGCTCTTGTGTCGGACGACTCCCTCTGGGCGCGGGTCATCCTGCTGATCCCCTGGCCCTCCTCAGCCTGGGGCAGGGTAGCCGCACAGATTGCCAGCGTTATGCTGGCCTACCTGCCCATTCTGGCCGTGGCGGGGGGCTTCGTCCTACTTACCAACTTGATCCCGCTCCTGCAGCCGATAGCCCAGAACGTGCGCCGGGATTGGTCACTGCTCTCATTTCTCCTGTATGGCATAGCCCCTCTTTCAATCCTCATCCAGGATGAGTATCGCGGCCTGGGTCCTTACCAGGTGGCCAGCCTGGCCATCTTTGTGGGCGGAGCCCTGGCCTACTTGCGTCCAACCAGACCCTGGACGCGCTACCTGACTTTGACAGGGGCGCTGGGCTTGTCGTTGGGTCTGCTGGGCCTGGGCATTTACATCCTGCACCCCCAACAAGCCTGGGCCGCCAGCACCCGGTTTCCCCGCTGGTGGGAAGCCATCAATCCTTTGATGCAAGGAGTGGCCCTGGCGATCCTCATGGCCGCGCCGGCCCTGGCGCTGAGGCTTCTCCTTGGCCAACGTGAGCACTCGGGAGCGCCTCAATAACTCGCGGCGCGGCCGCGGGGGAGAATGGGCAGGCACTGGGGCCAATTCTCCGGCTGGCGCCTGGAAGCGTCCGGAACAGCGCCGAACTTTTCTGACCGCTGACACCCGGCGAGGGGCCATCCGGCCTCAATCCGCCGCCGGCGCCTCGCCGGCCAGGGAGGCCGCGCCCTGGCCCTCCAGCCGTGCCCAGCCGGCCTGCGCCAGACGCCACAGTTGCAGCACGCTCGGCAGGAGCGCGGCGACCCACAAGCCATAGGCCGCTCCGTGCAGGAGCGTCTGGTGGTCCTTGACGAAGATGCTGGCCCACAGCCATACCCCGCCCAGGTGAACGGCCGCCAGGCTGAACCAACTGCCGCCCAGCCGGGCCGGCCGCTCCGGGAAGAGCAGTCGCGCAAAGAGATACGGGATCAAGGCGAAGCCGAATTGCAGCACCCAGCCGTAGATCAGGGCCTGAGGCGCGTTTTGCTCGATGCCGGCGCCTGGGAAGCCGGGCACCTTTAGCAGGATCAGGGGCGCCACGAGTACCGGCGCGATGATCCAGACATACGCGGTGACCAGATGCCACAGGCCCGGCCCCCAGGCGGCGCGCTCGGCCCGCAGTGGCGCGATGACATTGGCCAGCAGCCAGCCGGTGGCGCTCAGGTGCAGCAGGATGCCTGGCACCGTAAACAGCTCGTTCTTCGTCCACGGCCCGAGCACCAGCAGCAGCGCGCCGGCCGTCATCATCCAGAAGATGGGCGTGAGCGAGCGCGGCCAGGCCAGGGACCGGCCCGCGAAGCCCGGATACAGGTCCACCAGTAGGCCGGCGAAGACCAGTGCCATGAAGCCCCAGTTGTTGGCATGGATGTGGACCTCGATAGGCACCTGGATGCGCAGGGCCGGCCCCCAGCCGAGCCACAGGCCGGTGCCGACGATGACGCCCAGTAGCAGGTAGCCCAACCCGGCCAGATAGAAGCGGCGCCCGCCGGAAGCGGCAGTTTCGGTGTCGGCCCGGGCAGCCGCGGGCGCGCGTAGGCCATTCAGCTGCCCGATCAACAGCCAGGTGGCGAGGAAGACCAGCGTGCCGCCGGTGAAGATCAGGGCCGCGTTGACCAGCGGGATGCCGACCAGCAGAACGAGCAGGCCGGCGTTGAGGGCCAGCCAGATGTCCCAACGCGTGCCAGGCCGCGGCCGGTTGGCGCGCAGCGCCGCCAGCGCCGGGGCCATCCCAAAGACAATCTGGGTGAGCATGCCCAGGGTAATCAGGTGCACGCGCAGCCAGCGCAGGCCATTGAACCAGGGCAGCAGGTTCAGGCTCACCAGGGACGCATCCAGAGCGGCCAGCACCGCCAGCATGGCGTACAGCACGGTCATCAGCAGGTAGGGGTTGGTCATGAGGCAATCCTTACTTTTGGCCCGCCTTCCATCGGTAGCCGAGCACCAGGGTCCCAGCGGTGACCATGTCGGCCACCCCGTGCCGTGCAGGAGCGCCGCCACGCTGCTGGCCAGCCAGGTCTTGTGGCCGTCGGGCAGCAGGTAGTCTGGGATGAAGCTGACAGGGCTGCGCCGGCCGGGTGAGGCGGGACTCCAACCCGTGATCATGAGCCGGGGCCCTGCCTCGGCTAGAGCGCTGGCAGAGCTCATCGCCGGCGCCTCCGCGCGGCGCTGAAACACGCCGCATGACAGCAGCCTAACGGCACAGCCCGGCCGCGTCCCCGACTTAAGTCGGTTTCGGACGAAGAGCGGGCGGCCGGCGCTGGCGTGGCCGGGTGTGCTTTCGCTATAATCCGGGCCATGAGCGAATCCCCCATCGTTGCGCCGCTGATCGAACAATTGCGGGCCAACAGTTTCTTCGCGGGTCTGGCCGAACCGGCCCTGCGGGAACTAGCCGGCCAGGCGCTGTGGCGTGAATACAGCGCGGGCGAGATAGTCTTCCTGGAGGGCGAGCGCTCCGCCGGCCTGTATGTGCTGCAGGCCGGCTGGCTGAAGATCGTCAAAGTCTCGCCGGACGGCCGCGAGCAGGTTTTGCGTTTCCTGGAGCCAGGCGAGGCCTTCAATGCGCTGGCGCTCTTCACGGACCAACCTAACCCGGCCACGGCCATCGCCCTGGAACCGGCGGGGGTCTGGCTGCTGCGCCGGGAGGCGGTGCTGGCCCTGCTGCGCCAACGGCCCGATTTCGCCGAGCGCGTGATTGCGGCTATGGCCGGCCACCTAGTGGCGCTGGTCAAACTGGTGGAGGACCTGTCGCTGCGGCCCGTAACAGGCCGGCTGGCCCGCCGGCTGCTGGAACAGGCCGAGGGCGATGTGCTGCGCCGGCCGCGTTGGTACACACAGGCCGAGTTGGCTGCTCAACTCGGGACCGTGCCGGATGTGATTCAGCGGGCCTTGAACGGGCTGGCTGCCGGCGGCCTGATCACGGTTGAGCGGCACCAGATCCTGATCCGCGATCGGGCCGGCCTGGCAGAGCTGGCGGGTTAAGGCAACCGCTAGTGACTGAGCGCCGTGTAGGCCCGGTAGGTGGTCTCGGGTTGCTGCGGCTTGCGGGCGTTAGGTCCTTCAGTTGAATGACCCGCTTGTTGCTGTCCCGCGGGCTAAGAGCGCGGCGTGCTTGTGACTGGCCCGTTTCTGGTGCCTGATCTGGCTGATGTTCCGGTTACGAATTTGGTCCGTAATCGCGCTGCCCTCGATAATCTTCTGCGGAAATAGCTCACAGGGCCAACTCGGAATGACGGGTCGTGGGAAAGACCCGTGATTATGTTTCCTTGACGCTGGCACTGGCAGCGTTTATCATTTGCGCCGGCGCCCAAAACGTTTTGGAAGACAATGACGACCATTCGCGACGTTGCCCACAAGCTCCATCTCTCCATCACTACTGTGTCCCGTGCCTTGGACGGCTATGATGATGTCGCCGCCGAGACTCGCGAACGGGTCATTGCGGCTGCCCGGGATCTGGGTTATGTCCCCAGTCGTGCCGCCCGGCAATTGCGGCGGAAGCGGGCGGAGGCCATCGGTTTCATCTTACCCACTTGGCAGCCCCGCTTCTCCGATCCGTTCTTCGCCGAGTTGATCGCTGGCCTGGGCGATGAGGCCGCCAGCCAGCACTTTGACCTGTTGGTCGCTTCAGCGGCGCCCGGCCTTGAAGAGAAGAATGCTTACCAACGCTGGGTGCAGAGTCGCCGGGTGGATGGAATCATCCTGGCGCGTACACGGCTCGACGATTGGCGCGCCCGCTTTCTGGCCGACCTGCATTTCCCTTTTGTCGCCTACGGCCGGACACGTCTGCCGGAAGATATCTATCCGCACATCGGCGTTGATGGCCTGGCCGGCGTCCGAACCCTGGTCGCCCACCTTGTGGAGCGCGGCCACCAGCGCATCGGTTTCGTGGGCGCCCCGGATGATCTGACCTTTCAGGCCGACCGTCTGGCTGGCTATGTGGAGGGACTCGCGGCGGCCAGCCTCGGCATTTCCGAGGAGCTTGTCGTGGAAGGCAACCTGACCCGGGAAGGGGGGTATCGGGCCGGGCAACAGTTGTTGGCCCTGCCTCAGCCGCCCAGCGCCATTATCGGCATCAACGACCTGACCGCCATCGGCGTCATGCGCGCCGCCCGCGAACGCGGCCTGGTGGTCGGGCGCGACGTAGCGGTGGCCGGTTTTGACGGGGTGGAAGAGGCGGCGCATTCAGACCCGCCGCTGACGACGATGAATCACCCGACTTATGACCTGGCGCGCCAGGCTGTGCGGATGCTCCTGGCCCTGGTCTCCGGTGAGCCGCCCGTGGTCACGCGAATATTGGTCCAACCAGAACTGATCGTGCGGGCCTCGACCGGGCTAACTGGCGAATGACCGGTTGCCTTTTTTGCCATCTCCCCAAAACGTTTTGGGGTTTCTGCGACCATCAGCCTGCGCGGGCAGCGCGGCCTGGCTCAGGTCTCGAGCGGCCAGCGCCAGCGGGTGGCAGTGGCGTGCCTTGGCCGCGCAGATCAGGGCCACCCCTCATCTGTCCGCACCGGTCCAATCCGGCCGAAGACCAACCGGAGCGGCCCTTTCATCTGTGCCTGCTGACGATCAGCCAGGCCGAGCCGACCTAGCAGGCGCGGCGCTGCGGGCACCGGCTGGTCTGGCTCAGCCTGGTTTGGCTGGTGGCCGACGGCCGGCGCTCCGGCTGTGAGCTACTGGCCGGCGGTTGATCACGCCGGGCCAACTACTCGGTGTTCAAGATGGCAGCTTTCTCATCCCCGTTCCTGGAGTTACTTAAGAACCGCATCAATCTGCGGCATATTCCGTTCAGCGAACGCGGTTCACGCTTGCTGGTCTTCGGCGAGGACCAGCGGCTCTCCATCCGCCTGGCCGAGCGCTGGTTCAAGCTCAAAGGTGAACTGGCCGGCTATCGGACCCGGCCGCCTATCATCGGCGGCTGGCAGTTCACGGACGGCGCCGGGCGTCCGCTGCCGTACACGCTCACCACCTACCCTCACCGCCTGGATTTCCAGACTGTGATCGGCCAGTTCCAGATGGTCTTTGTGGACCAGGAGACCCTGCTGGTGGGCCTGCCGCCGGGCGCGTGCGGCCTGGTCTTCCAGGCGCATTTGGACCAGGCCCAGACGGATCGGCGCGGCGGCATCTTGCGCCTCACCGGCGACATCCGCCGCAACATCGCCTACACCACCAATGCCCCTATCCTCCAGAACACGGCCGCGGCTCAGCCGGGCGGCTCGCAGGTGGTGAGGCTGCAAGTGGATTCGGCGGCCGGCGCCGGCCTGTTGCTCAACATCACCCCACGGTTGGGCTTCAACCGCTGGGTGCCGGATCTCGGCACGGCCCTCGACGCGGCTGCCCGGCGCTGGCATGCCTGGTTCGCGGCCGCGCCTGAAGTCGCCCCCGAGCATCGGCTCCAGTATTACCATGCCTGGTGGGTGATGCGGGCTGGCCTGATCTCCACCCGCTTTTACACCACGCGGGAAGCCATGACGCCGTCCAAGATCACGTATGTCGGCGTCTGGCAATGGGATGCCTATTTCCACGCCCTGGCTTACCGGCACGTGGACCTGGCCTTGGCCAAGGACCAACTGCGCATCGTCCTCGATCACCAGCGCCAAGACGGCATGATCCCGGACGCCGTCCACGACGAGGGCACGGTGACGCACATGACGTATCCAGTCGAAGCCGATGTCACCAAGCCGCCGCTGCTGGCCTGGTCGGCCTGGAAGCTCTACCAAACCGACGGCGACCGCGAATTCCTGGACGAGATCTATGAGGCCATCGTGCGCTGGAACAACTGGTGGTTCGAGAAGAACGACCTCGACGGCAATGGCCTGTGCGAGTACCAACACCCGTATTCCTCTGGCCTGGACGACAGCCCTCTGTGGGATGACGGGATGCCAGTGGAGGCGCCTGACCTTAACACCTATCTCTGCCTGCAGCAGGAGGCGCTGGGCAAGATCGCGGCCGTCATCGGGGAGCGCGCCGACGCGGAGAAGTGGGAGCGGCGCGCCGCGGCCATGGCCCAGCGGCTGGTGCGCGAGCTGTGGGATCCGGCCGCCGGCCTGTTCTGGGCGCGGCGGGATGGCGCGCGCGTGAACGTGCGCACGCCGTTCAACCTCTTCCCGCTGATCACCGGCCGCCTGCCAGCCGCCATCGCTGAGCGTCTGCTGGCCCACTTGCTGGATGAACGCCAGTTCTGGACAAGATACCCCGTGCCCACCGTCGCCCGCGACGATCCGAAGTACGCGCCGCAGACGATGTGGCGCGGTCCGACCTGGGTGAACGTGAACTACCTGCTGATCGAGGGGCTGTTCCGCGCCGGCCAACCCGGGTTGGCGCGGGAACTGCGGCGGCGGACCCTGGAGATGATGACGCAGGAGGACGACATCTACGAATACTACCACCCTGAGACCGGCGAAAATCCGCCCACCGCGGCCTCGATCTACGGCTGGTCGTCAGCGCTGCTGATCGAACTGGCGATCCAGGCTGCGCAGGAGGCCGGCGCATGAAGCCGCGGCTGGCCCTGGTGCACTACACCGCGCCGCCCGTGATCGGCGGGGTGGAGGCGGTGTTGGGCGAGCAGGCGCGGTTGTTTGCAGCCGCAGGCTACCCGGTGACGGTCGTGACGGGCCGGGGCGGGCAGGCCGGGCTGCCGGAGGGCGTGCCGGTGCGCGTCATCCCGGAAATGGACAGTGCGCACGCGGAAAACCTGGACCTCGCCGCGGCTTTGCTGCGGGGCGAAGTCCCGCCGAGGTATGAGCCGTTGTGTGACCGGCTCGGGGAGCGGCTCGCGCGCGCGCTGGTGGATACGGACCTGGCGATCGTCCACAACATCCTGACCATGCACTTCAACCTGCCGTTGGTGGCGGCGCTCCACCGATTGGCGGACCAGTCCCCTCGGCCGCGGCTGGTGGCCTGGAGCCACGACGTTTCGCGCTACGCGCGGCCGGGCAGCGAGTTGCGGACGGGTTTCGCCTGGGATTATCTGCGGCGCCAGCGGCCGGACATCACCTACGTGGCCGTGTCGGCGGCGCGCCAGCAGCAACTGGCCGAGGCGCTGGGTTGTCTGCCGGGGTCAATCCAGCACGTGCCGAATGGCGTGGATGCGGCGGCGCTGTTCGGGTGGACCGCGACAGTGGAGCGGCTCATCGATACGCATTCCCTGCTGACCGCTGACGTGATCCTGCTCATGCCGGTGCGCATGACGCGGGCCAAGAACCTGGAGCTGGGGCTGCGCGTGACCGCGGCGCTCAAGGCCCGAGGCCGGCGGCCGCGCTTATTGGTCACAGGCCCGCCCGACCCGCACAATCCCGACATTGCCGCCTACGTGGACGAATTGCGCGGCCTGCGCCGGTGGCTCGACCTGGCGACCGAAGCCATCTTCGTCAGCGAAGCCGCGCCGCCTTTGAACCAGGCCGAGGTGGGGCAGTTGTACGGGCTGGCCGATGCCGTTTTGTTCCCCAGCCACCGTGAGGGGTTCGGGATCCCGGTGTTGGAGGCCGGCCTGCTCGGCCGGCCCGTCTTCGCCACGGCTGTGCCGGCGGTCGATGAAATCGGCGCCGAGCTGGTGGAGCTGATCGCTCCCGACGAGCCCGCCGAACAGGTGGCGGACCGGATCCTGAAATGTCTCGAACACGACCCGGCCCGGCGGCTGCGCCGGCGCGTTCGGCAGACTTACCCATGGTCCGTGATTTTTGAGCGCCAGATCGAACCCTTGATCCAACGGGCCCTGGGCGTCGCGGAGAGCCTATCCTGATGACGGACGCTACTGCCTTGCCACGCCTGGTAATCGTGTCCAACCGCGGGCCGTATCAGTTGCACGCTACCCGCCAGGGCTTGCGGCGGGAGAAGTCCGTGGGCGGCCTGGTGACCTCGGTGCTCCCCATGCTGGAGCAGGTCGGCGGGACCTGGATCGCCTGGGGCGAGCCAGCCGGCCGGTACCCGGTGCCGGCTCAGCAGCCGCGCCTGCACCTGCGTTATCTGAGCCTGTCGGCCGAACAGGTGCAGGGCCACTATCATGGCTTCTCCAACGGCGCCTTGTGGCCGCTGTGTCACTACTTCCTGGGACGCGTGCACTATGACCCCGCCCAATGGCACGTCTACCAACAAGTCAACGAGCTCTTTGCCGAGGCCGTGGACCGCGAGGCCGGCGCCAACGATCTCATCTGGGTGCACGATTATCAACTAGCGCTGACGCCGCAGGCCATCCGGCGGGCGCGGCCGGCGGCCCGGCTGCTCTTCTTCTGGCATATCCCGTTTCCGGCCGTCGAGATCTTTCGGACCCTGCCCTGGCGCAAAGAGGTGCTGGCCGGCCTGCTGGCCTGCGACCTGATCGGTTTTCATATCCCGGAGTATGCGCAGAACTTTATCGAGGCCGCCGTCGATCTGCTGGGCGCCGCCTACGATGGCCGGTGTCTCGCCTATGCCGGGCGGCAAATCCGAGTCATCGCCCGGCCTATCGGCATCGACTTTGCTGCCGTGGATCGGGCCGTCCGGGCGGTGCGGCTCAAAGACCGGGCGCGTGCGCTGCGGCAATCGCTGGGCGAGCCCAAGTTGATCCTCGGTGTCGAGCGGATGGACTACACCAAGGGTGTGCTCGAGCGGCTGCTGGCCATTGAGCGCCTGCTGGAGCGCCGGCCGGAGTGGGTCGGCCGGCTGACCCTGATCCAGATCGTGACCCCCTCGCGCACCGAAGTTGGCGCTTATCGGGACAAGAAGCGCGAGATCGATGAGGCGGTCGGGCGCATCAACGGCCGTTTCGGCGATGCGCTCTGGGCGCCGATCCGTTATCTCTATCGGGCCGTCTCGCTGCCTGAGTTGCTGGCCTACTACTCTGCCAGCGATATCGCCCTGGTGACGCCGCTGCGCGATGGGCTCAACCTGGTGGCCAAGGAATACGTGGCGAGCCGCGTGAATGACGACGGCGTGTTGATCTTGAGCGAGTTCGCGGGAGTCGCCCAACAGTTGCCGGAAGCGCTGTTGACCAATCCGTACAGCGCCGACGACATGGCGGCTGCCCTGGAGCAAGCGCTGCAGATGCCGGTTGACGAACAACAGCGGCGCATGCGGCCGATGCGTGAGCGCGTGAAGACCTATGCCATTCAGTGGTGGGCGCGCCAGTTCCTGGGCGAGATCGGCAGGCAGCCATGCTGACGCCGGCGGACCTGGCCGAACGCCTGAACCGTCATCTCAAGCTGGGTGGTCAGTTATGGCTCTTTCTGGACTACGACGGCACCTTGGTGCCGATCGCACCGACGCCCGATCAGGCCCGGCCGGACGCGGACCTGCTGAGGTTGCTGACGGACCTGGCCCGGCGACCAGCGCTGCGAGTCGCGATTGTGAGCGGCCGACCGCTGGCGGTGCTGCAGGCGTTCCTGCCGGTGCCCGGGCTCATCCTGGCCGGACTGTATGGCGGGGAGGTTCTGTTCCCAGGCCAGTTGGCGCCCACCTTGCGAGCGCCGCGCGACGCCCGGTTCGTCGCCGATCAGACCCGGTCTATCTGGCAGGCATTGGTGGCTGGCCGGTCAGGCTTCCTGGTCGAAGACAAAGGCCTGGCGGTCGCCCTGCATGCCCGCTTTGCCGAGGCAGCCGAAGCCGAGACGGTGCTAGAGAGGGCCCGCTCAGCCGCGGAACGGCTGCTGCCGGCGGCCGGCTATCGTCTCTTGGGCGGCGACCGCTTCCTGGAAGTGACGCCGGCCGTGGCGCACAAGGGGTGGGCCGTGCGCTGGCTGTTGAACACCCGGCCGCTGGCGGACGCGCTGCCCGTCTATTTTGGCGACGACGACAAAGATGAGTTGGCCTTTGCGGAGATTCTGACCTGGGGCGGGTTGGCGATCGCCGTCGGCCCGCGCCAGCTGGCGCCCGCCCTGGCCTCACTACCCGGCCCGACCGATGTCCGGGAGGTGCTGCGCTCGATCTTGTAAGTCGCGGACGGGTTCATTGAGGCGGGCCGGCCACGCGTGTTGAGGAGCAGAAACATGAAAACGGGTGCGCCGAAGGGCGAATTCCGGTTAGCGCTGTCGATTGACGGCAAAGCATATCAGAGGCACGACCTCACCCAGGCGGCGGAGCTCCGCCGGGGCGCTGCCCAGGGGTCGGCCCAGGAGCAATCGTGATAACGCCCGGAAAGCCACGGGGTGACGCCGGGCATAACCGGCCAGTTCTTGCTCCGCATCGGCCGGGGCCAGGCGGGCGGCCCGGGCCAGGTATCGCCGGCCCGCGATGGCGATGATGACCTGCGGGGTCTTCTGCACATTTTGCAGCCAATCGGCGTGTTCGCCCCAGCCGGACGCCACGACATACCGGCCGGCTGCTCGATCGGCGCGCACCACCTCAATCACCGTGTAGCGGCGCAGTCCGCTCTTGCGTCCGGTGTGCGTCAACATCAGGAAGCGCTCGCCCAGCAGCCAGTCCAGGCGGGCCCGGTAAATCCACAGGGGCAGACGCAGCAGCCAGCGCAGCCACCCTCGGACGGGGACTTGAGTCAGTCTGCCAGTCTGCATCGGCATGACCGCGGGCCGGCTTCACTCTTTCTGCAGCACGATGAAACCAACCACCTGCAGGACGCCCCAGGCGCCGTCGTCGTGGTTGCCGCCATAGCCGCCGCCGGCGCCGCCGGCCGTGGCGATGCGCCAGCCCTGACGGAGCAACTCGCTGACCTCGCGCTCCGCCGCTGCCAGGCCGTCTGGCTCCAGTTGGAAACGGACGATCTTGACAGCGGGAGTTGTTTGGGTCGATGCCATCAGGTCAACTCCTTCTCCCGTGGGCTACTCCGTCAATCCACACAAATGTTTGACCGCGGCGCGGGCCTCCGGCGCGGTGACCACCGCCAGCACGTCGCCCGTGCGCAGGATCGTATCGCCGTGCGGGATGAGCGTCTGCCGGCCGCGCCGCAGGCTGGCGATGACAGATTCGCGCGGCCACACCGTTTCCTTGAGGGACTTGTCTACGCACGGCGCCCCGGGCATTAGCAGGAATTCGTCTACCTGCACGCCCGTGAACGCGCCCAGCCGGACCTGGTGCGCGCGATGGCGCAGTTCTGCCCGCCGTGACAGGGCGACGTCGTAGGCGCGCACCAGGTCCACGCGGCGCAGCACGCCCACCAACCGGCGCGGGTTGTCGCGCGCCACCACCGGCAGCCGGCCCACATCCCGCACGCTCATCCGGCGCAGGGCCGCGCCCAGGCTCTCATCTGGGTGGGCGATCAACAGGTCTCGCGTGCAGACCTCCCCCACGCGTGCCGTGCCCCGGCCCTGTCCCTGCGCCCGGTCGATGTCCTGAATCGTCAGGATGCCGGCCAACTCGCCCGCGGCGGTTGTCACTGGTAGGCCGTGGTGGCGCTTCTGGAGCAGCAGCAGGCTAGCGGTTGGGAGAGTGTCCTCTTCGGCCAGCGTCGGAAACTCAGCGCGCATCACCTCGCCCACGGTCAGCGTCTCCAGCACATCCACGTCGCGCCCGCGCTGCAGCCGGATGCCCTTGCGCGCCAGTCCGAGCGCATACACCGAGTCGCGCTGAACGGACTGCGAGACCCACACGCTCACGCCGACCGCGAACATCAGGGGCAGGATGATGCGATAGTCGTGGGTCATCTCGAACAGCAGCAGGATGGCGGTCAGGGGGGCGTGCACGGCGCCGGCCAGCACGGCCGCCATGCCGACCATGGCGAAGGCGGCCGGGGCGATGCCGAGCCCGGGAAAAGCCTGGGCGGCCAGGGCGCCGTACGCGCCGCCCAGCATCGCGCCGATAAAGAGCGCCGGCGCGAAGGTCCCGCCCTGAAACCCACCGGCCAGGCTGAGCGGGGTCAATACCAGCTTGCCCACCAACAGCGCCAAGAGCAGCGGCAGGCCGAGCGTCGCGCCCCGTAACACCGCCTCTATCGTCTCGTAGCCGACGCCGAAGATCTGCGGCAGGAAAATGCCCGTCAGACCGACGGCCAGGCCGGCCAGGGCTGGCTTAAGCCAGGCCGGCACGTGGGTTAGGTGGTGAAACTGGTCGTGGAGGCTGTAGATCAGGCGCACATAGACCGCTGAGATCGGCCCAGCCAGCACACCGAGTCCGAGGTAGAGCGGCAGCTCCCAAGCCGAGTTGAAGGCGTAAGCCGGCACGGCGAAAGCTGGCTGAGGTCCGGCCAGGGATTGGGTCACGACCGCAGAAACGACGGCCGCCAACAGGGTCACCCCGAACGCCCCGCCGCCGATCTCGCCCAGGACGATCTCCAGCGCGAAGAATACGCCCGCGATCGGGGCGTTGAAGGCCGCGGCCACGCCGGCCGCCGCGCCGGCCGCCACCAGGCCGCGCATACGCTCGTCGGACAGGCGCAGCCACTGGCCGAACATGGACCCCAGGTTGGACCCGATCTGCACGGAGGGGTCCTCCGGGCCGACCGCGGCGCCGCTGCCGATCGAGAGTGAGGCGGCCAGGGCCTTGACCGGCAGGCGTTTATAGCGCAAGCGGCCGCCGGCCAGCGCCACCGACTCGATGATGCCGGCGACGCCGTGATGCCGCTCCTCGCCGATCCAAAAGTGCCTGAGCAGGCCGACGGCCAGGCCGCCCAGGATCGGCAACCCGGCCACCGTCCAACTTCCCCAGGCGCTCAACCATCCGCCCAGATCGTCGAAGGCCAGCCCCTGGAAAAGGTCGATCAGGCGCTTGAACAGCCACACGCCCAGCCCGCTGGTCAGGCCGACGGCCACGGCCAGCGCGCCTGACAGAGCCGCTTCGGGCGGCTGCAGCCGGTCCAGCCAGCCGGCCAGGTTGGTATTGAGCTTCCACTGTTCGCGCTGCATGGTTGTTCTCCGGCCTTTCGGCGACAGCCGTGTCTAGCCGCTCACCTCGCGCTTGGCTAACTGCGTGTCCACTTCGGCCGCCAGACGCTCAAAAACCACTTCCGAGATCACGCCGTCGCGCAGCAGATCGGCCAAGGCGCTGCGCTCGGCCCGTAGCAGTTCACGACGAGTCAGCTCCAATTCTTCAGTGCCCAGCGCTGGGTCATCGCGCAAGGCGAGGCGCACCGCCTCGGCCAGTTCCTGCGAACGGCGCGTGAGATCTAGCCGGAGCGTTTCCCCGGCCGGGACGGACACCAGACTGGCCCGCTGGAGTTCATCGAGCCGTGCCTCGGCCGCGCGGGTAGCGGCCAGCCGGGCGTGGCGTTCTTCATAGTCGTGGCGGTCGGCCCGGCGCGCCACCACCTGCAGCCGGCGGACGAGCGGCCCCATCGTCGTGCCCTGGGCCAACAGGGTAAAGAGCACCACGCCGAACGCCATCGTCCGCAGCAGCATCCGGTCCGGCCCCAGCGCGGCCGGCAGTGAGAGCGCCAGGGCCAGGCTGATCGCGCCCCGCAGCCCGCCCCAGCCCAGCACGTGCTGCCACTTGAGCGGGATCGTCTCGGCCAGCGGCCGGCGGTGCTGCCAGAGGTTCACCAGTGCGGTCAGCCCGTACACCACGATGAGGCGGCTGGCCAGCACGGCGAAGACGGCGGCCGCCACCGGCTGCCAGGCCTCGGCCAGCGCCGGGATGTTGATCTGCAGACCGATGAGCAGGAAGACCAGCGAGTTGGCCAGGAAGGCGACGTACTCCCAGAAGCTGAAGAGCACGATGCGCGTTGTCGGGCTCATGCCGCGTGGTCCAAGGTTGCCGTTGATCAGGCCGGCCGCCACGACTGCGAGCACACCGCTGAAGTGCAGGCGCTCAGCCGCCAGGTAGGCGCCGAAGGCCAGCACGGTGGTGAGCGTCGTTTCAATCAGATAATCGTCCACGCGCGCGATGATCTGGGCCGCCAGCCAGCCCAACGCCAGTCCGGTCGCAACGCCGCCGGCGGCCACGCGGACGAAGTCGACGACGCCGGTCAGCAGGTCGAACTCGCCGGTCAGGGCCGTGACCAGGGCCAGATTGAACAGGACGATGGCGGTGCCGTCGTTCAGCAGGCTTTCGCCCTCTACCAGCACCGCCAGGCGCTTGGGCACGCCGACGGCCCGAAACAGGGCCACCACCGCCACCGGGTCAGTGGCTGCAATCAGGGCGCCGAAGACGATCGCCAGGGGCCAGGCCAGCGGCGTCAGCCACGTGATCAACCCGCCGACGATCACGGTCGAGATGAGCACGCCGGGCACGGCCAGCATCCCGATGACGGCCAGATTGCGGCGCAGCTCAACCAGGTTCAGATGAAAAGCGGCCTCGAAGACCAGCGGCGGGACGAAGAGCGCCAGGATGAGTTCCGGCGTGACGTTAAGCTCGACCGGCTGCTGGAAGGTGATGAGCAGACCGACCACCACCAGCGCTACGGTGTAGGGCACGCGGAAACGCTGGACCGCAATCGCCACCAACGAAGCCACCAGCAACAACTCAATGATCAGAGTCTCGGCTTGGAGGAATTGTTCCATAAGTTTTCCCGGCACTGACTGCAACAGCGCGCCAGCCGGCAGCTAGGCACCGGCCCAGGCCGAAGACCGGCGGGCCAGAGGGCCCGCGCTCGGGCCTCGCTCTCCTTCGGCAGGCGCTGGGCGCGAAGGGTGGCGGCTGCCGCGCCCACCACTCCGCCCAAACTGCGCGCCGCGACCTGTCCCCCGAGCGCGAGCGAGCGGGCGAAGGCGAGGGGCAAAAGCCGCCCCCAGGCCGAGAGGCACCTTGAGCCGATGTGTGGCCGTCTCATCGGCCATGCCGCTGACAAAGTCGGGACGGAGGCGTGTGAAAGGCGCGGCTGGCTGGCAGACATGATGCGGCCGATAACGTCCGCATATTGACTACATTGTGGCTGAGCCGCCCGACCGCGGGTGAAACCCAACTGGGCCGCCCAACTGGGCCGCCCAGTTGGGCCGCCCAGTTGGGCCGCTGTCTGGTGCACGGCCGAGGCGGGGCTTCGGCGCCGACCGGACGGCCGTCCAGAACGCGTGCGACGGCGGTTATAGACAGTCTCAGACGCTGCGCACGATTACAGGCGAGGCCACGTCCGGCAATATTCCCAAAACGTTTTGGAGAATACTACTATGGGGATGCCTGCTTTGCAAGATCGAGCCAAGTGATGCTCGCAAGGTCGTGCCTTTCGGTCAGGCCCCGCGGGAGGATCATTCAAAGGCTCTGCCAGAACAACATGGCGCTTGAGAAAAACAGCAGGCCGACCACGATCCACTCAAAGGCGGCCTGGTTCACGCGCAGGATCAGCCAGCGCGCCGCCGCGAGCCCAAGCGGGATGAAAACGACCACCCACCAGAGCGAGACCAGCCAGCTCACGTCCAGCACCCCGGCCATGAGAAAGCCCGGGATCTTGAGCAGGTTGAGGGCCGCGAAAAACACCACCGATGTGGCGACGTAGGACCGCGGCGGGAGTTTCTGCAACAGCAGGTAGGCGTTGAAGGGTGGGCCGCCGGTGTTGAACATGCCCGACGCGATCCCGGACAACAGGCCGGCCGCCGGCCCATGCCAGCTGCGCGGCTGGTATTGAAAGCGCGTCATCCGGTCGCCGGCCAGCTTATACGCCGCCAGGCTGAGCACGAAGACGGCCAACACCAGACGCAGGACGTCGCTCGAGAGCTGGGCCAACAGCACTGTTCCGATCACGGCCCCGGCCAGCCCGGCCGGCAGCATCCGGCCCAACAGCCGCTCATCCCACTCGCGCCAGCACGCCCGCAGGGCGATGAGATCGCCCACAATCAGCATCATCAGCAGCACGCCCACGGCCAGCGACACCGGCAGCACCAGGCTCAACAGCGGCGTCAGCAGGACGCCCAGGGCATTGAAGCCGCCGCGCACCAGGCCGATGGTGAAACCCAATAAGGCGATGACGGCCGCCACAAAAAGCGGATCATGGTCGACCAAAGTGACCGGCATGGATTTCAACTCCAAAGACGGGCTGGCGGTGCTGGAAACGCTGAGCCGCTGTTGGTGACTTGGTCGGCCAGGTCAGCCAGGGTTTGTACACCGCCACATACAGATTGATCAATAGGAACGCCAAGTCGACCAACCGCAGTCGGAGCACCGGCGGTGTGCGCGCCCGCACCGGATTCATTGGCCGCTGTGACGGGGCGTAGCTCAGGATATGGAGCCGGTCGTCCGGCGTCGTTCATCTTGCCAGCAGGCTTGGCCGGGTGGCGGGTCTCCTTGGCCGCAACCAAGTTGGCCATGTTCAAGCCCTTGCGTGGACTACTGATTCTCGCACGTCTGGCAAAAAGTTGGGGCCGCGATCGGCTGCTGGAGCTGAGGCCGTTGGCCGGTTGCGGGAATAGGCGCACGCCTCGGAACCGGGCGCCAGAACCACAGCGGCGGCGCCGTCCCAGATGGGCGCAGCGTCGGGCAGGCACATCGCCTGGCATCTGCGCTATAGTCAGGCGGCACTCCGGCGTCTCGCGGGCAGCGTCCGGGGGGTTGGTCAGCGCGGGCGGGGCCGGCGTTTCTTCGGTATCATCAGTGCGGGCCAAGGCGGGGTCAACCCGCACACTCGGGAGGGTAGTTTGCCTGGTTTTCGAATAGGGAGCGTGCCCATTGCCGGGGACGTAGTCCAGGCGCCGATGCATCGGTACTCCGACTGGCCGTTCCGGTCGCTGTGCAGTGAGCTGGGTTCGGCGCTGAGTTATACCGAACTGGTCAAGGCGGAGTTTATCCTCAGCGCCTTCGAGCACATCCGGCCGCGCCTGCACTACACCGCAGCGGAGCGTCCGGTGGTCTTCCAGCTCTACGGCGCCGACCCGGCCGCGCTGCTGCAGGCCGCCCTGCGCGTTCAGGAACTGGCCCCCGACGTGATCGACATCAACCTGGGCTGCCCGGCCGGGTCGGTCACCGACCGCGGCGCCGGCGTGGCATTGATGCGCCGGCCGCTGCAGGTGGCCCGCATCTTCCGGCGCTTGAGCCAGGCCCTGACCGTGCCCGTAACCGGGAAGATCCGGCTGGGCTGGGACGCGGACCGCAACTACGCGCTGATCGCCCGGATCATCGAAGAGAATGGAGGCGCCGCTGTGGCTGT
Organism: uncultured Anaerolineales bacterium; assembly: GCA_937952305.1. Classification (GTDB taxonomy): domain Bacteria; phylum Chloroflexota; class Anaerolineae; order Anaerolineales; family UBA6663; genus SpSt-583. Next base: position 34,639 of record CALFZO010000045.1, read on the forward strand.
CCATGGGCGCACCCGGGAGCAGCTCTACAGCGGGCGGGCGGACTGGGACGCCATCGCCGAAGTGAAACAGCGGGTGAAGATCCCGGTCATCGGCAACGGCGATGTCCGAACCGTGGCCGATATTGAGCGGATGAAGCGGTCCACCGGTTGTGACGCCGTGATGATCGGCCGCGCCGCGGTGGGCAACCCCTGGATCTTCGCCCGTCTTGACCAGGCGCAGGTCAGCGGGGCGATGGTGCTGGCGATGGTGCGCCGGCATCTGGAGCGCAGCCTGCTGTTTCACGGCGCGTCCAAGGGCTGGTTCTTCTTCCGCAAGCACGCCCTGCAATACCTGAAACTCCGCCAGCTGCCCCGCCGCGTCCGGACGGAGATCTACTTACAGGACGACGCACCCAGATTTCTGGCGTTGCTGGAGGCGCATTGCGCGGAAGCGGATTGAGGGAGATTGATCAGAGGGTGTTCCCGGTGCCGGCCGGGCTGGAGTGAAATCGCAGCCCACCGGCTGGCGACCGCCCGACCTGTCATGGCTGGCCGGCCCGGTTTGGCTCTGGCGTGAGCCGCCGGGCCGTCTTCGTCTCGCCGCGATCCCGGAAACCCGGTATTCGCTGCCGCCAGGCAGCATATCACGAGTCCTGCGGCCAGGGCGCGCCGGTTTGCAGGGCCGTGGCATATTCCTGCAGCCGCTGGTCATCGTGCCCACGGATCTGGCCCAAGAAGGGAAAATCATCGGGTGTCACCGGGAGTTTCGCCACCGGCTGGACCGGCACCAGGCTGGCGAGTTGCGCGATATGGACCTGGCTGGAGCCAAAGGTCATGGGGGGCTGAGTGGCGAATGTGTCGCGCGGCAAGAGATAGACCGTGCCCGTTCGCCAAGGTTGAGCGGGCAGAGCCGATTGGCTGACGGAGAAGACGTAGAATGGGCCGTGCCCGGTGCCTGTTTCATCGATCAGGCGAATGCAAGCATTGGTGATAGACAGCACCCGCTCGCGATCCACGACGGCAAAGAACATGGCCCACAGTGCGTCGGAAGCCGCGTAGATAGCCTTCTGATTGCCAAAGTCGTTGAGGTCTTTGGACTGGCGCGGCTCGAACAGGGCGATCTGGGGGTCCCCGGAACCGTGCAGGGCGAAGTTGTGGTGATCGGCCAGATGACACAGGAACTGCCACTTGGGCCAGGGCAGCGCATACTGGATAGTTGGGCAGTTGCCCAGGCGGAGAGTTGCCCTGAGCAACTCATCAAAAGCCGTCTGGGCCGCCGGATCGGCGTCCGAGCGGGGGCGGGTCAGCCAGTAATCCGGCAGCATCATCGATGAGGGCTCCTGGGAAAGCCGGCCAATCCATTGACCGAAGGGCAAGCGGAACGGGCGCACAGGCCAAGTCACCGGCAATCCCGGGTGATTGTACACCTCAAAAGACATCCCGCAACACGGGCCAACGGGTCAGGACCAAAGCGCCGGCTCCCCAGGCGGCGGCTGTGGTGAACAGGATCAGGAGCGCGGCCTCCAGAAATATCGGGATTTCGACAAACAACGCCATGTAGGCGGCGGGATACAAGATCAGCGGATGCACATAGTAAATCGCAAAGGCATTCCTCGCCAAACTGGACCAGAGCCAGGAGGGGCGATCGCCGAACCGCCGGAACAGGGCCAAACCCGCCATCAGCGCGGAGAGACAGAAGGCATTGAAGAGCGCTGCTTGCAGCAGCAACGGCGCTAGGCTGTTTCCGCTGGGCCAGTTGAGACGGAGCGCCAGATATGCCGCTCCGCTGGCCAACGCCAAGGGCAGCCACGGTGAAAGTGTCGGCCGATAGCCGTTCTCTCGCCACCAACCCGTTCGATCGGCATAAAGGCCCAGCCCGAAATAGCCGAGATAGAGGCCCAAGCGAGCCGGCTGGAAAGAGAGCAGCTTCAGGGAGTTGATCCAGGTGTCGGCGGGGGCGACCAGGCTGCAGATCAGGAACCAGAGCGTCGTCGCGGCCCAGAACTTGGCAAACAGCGACCAGGTTGGCTGGGCGGCCTGGCGTTCAAGGTGCTGCCAGCGGGCACCGCTGTTGACGAAGCCGGTCAGCAGGGCAAAGAGAACCAGCAGGATACCGAGAAACCAATAGACCGATTGTTGAAAGTAGGGCCCCCAGAAATCGGTTTGCCAGAACTCGAGGTAGGGTTTGGCGCTGGCGCGCGTCACCGTGATGAGATAGGCCGTGAGGGGCGCCAGGCACACAACTCCAACCACCCAGGGCAGGGCGATGCGCGCCAGTTTCTGCCGGAAGAAGCGGGAAGGGCCATGGCGTTGGATGGATGAATAGGCAAAGAAGCCGGCGATAAAAAACAGGACTTGCATGTTGGGGACATCCAATCCCAACACGAGCAGGGTGAAGACCCGGCTGTTCCTGGGTTCAATGACATACCACCACTCGGGTGGAGAGGCCATATAGGTCATGCTGGCATGCAGCACGATCACGAGCACAATGATCATGGCGCGCAGATGATCCAGGAAATGCAGCCGACCGGCCGGGGCCAGGCGCTTGGCGGGGACAGCAGAAGTTGAGACCGAGGCAGATGACGTCATGGTGTGGAGTCTTTGGTCACTGGGGCTGGGGGAGCCGGCCAACGGCGGATATCGCCCGCTCGCGCGGATCCGGATAGGTTTGGCCGCCTGCCCAAGCCCTGGCGACTGAGCGCGGCCGATTGAACAAGCGCGCGGCGTGAGGCGGGCGCCGACCGGGTTGGACGGCCATCTTTGCGCGACCTATTCCCTCGCGGGCACTTCGTGTTCTTTGAAATGGCCGACCACCTCCAGACTCAATTGTCTGACCACCTTCTCGTTCTCGAAGGCGGCGTCCGGCAGCCCCTTCACAAAATCAATGAGGGCGTGCCTCATCGCCTCAAAAGCCGCAACGACTTGATCTTCGGCTAGCCCGGCTGCGTTGGCGACGGCTTCGGCGTTGAAGGCAGCCACGTTGTATTCGCTGGGGGGCGCGGTCGGGTCGGCCAAGTACCCTTCGATAGACTGAAGGCCGACCCGCCACCAGGCCGCAATGTGGGACAGCAAGTCGGCAAATCGGCTGTACCCCTGCTCAGCCAGGAAGGTGGCTTGTGACTCGGCTGGCAGACGGCGAAATCTCGGGACGTATTCCGCCCAGTCGTTTTGAAGAAATCTCAGAATTTCGTGTTGCGTAAGGGGCGCCATGCCGAACACCGGTTGCTGCGGAAATGCCAATGGACTCAGGCTCATTCGACTGGATTGTAACCGAACAGCCATTGCTGCCAGGGCTGCTCTTGTCTTCTGAGCACCTCCTCGACTTGCACTGCGCTTACGCGCCTGCCCGTACTCGGGCGAGCAAGTGCATGTGTGGCCAGGAAAGCGACTAACTGCCACCCCCAGGGTTCAGCCTGGTCTGGTCTGAATACACGTCGGCCGGAACACTTTAGAACATGGTTACATTGTTGACTCGCGAATGGACATATGATATGATGGTATTGTGGTACGGCGGTCATACAAGTTATTGTGAATATAATAGACAATGGGTTAAGATATGTCAGCCAACCATATCGGAACATTACGCATCAAGCGCTCCAGCCTCTCGGATCAGGTGGCTGATCAGATTCAGCATCTCATCATCAAGGGAGGGCTGAAGCCAGGGGACAAGCTGCCGCCCGAGCGCGAACTAGCCGAGCAGTTGGGTGTCAGCCGAACAGTGATCCGTGAAGCTACTAAAACACTTCAGGAGCGTGGGCTTGTCCGGGTACTTACCGGCAGTGGCACCTACGCTACCAAGGTTGAGCCAGAATTAGTTTCGCAATCGATAGGGCTGTATGTCCGAGGCCATCGCCACGCCTTCCGTGACCTGCTGGAAATCCGCAAGTCGCTGGAGGTTGGGATTGCTGGTCTGGCTGCCCAACGCGCTAATCAGGCTCATGTTGAGCAGCTGGAGGCGGCCTTGCAGGAAATGCAGGCTGTTCTGCCCAAGGTTCATGACGCGGCCGCCAGCCTGGAGCTATTTGTCCGGTCCGACGTGTTGTTTCATCGGATCCTGGCTGAAGCCAGCGGTAATTCACTCCTGCCGCTCCTGTTAGCTCCGATCACCGATCTGCTAGCGGAGTTCAGCCGTGAGGCTTCCTCGCTGCCGGGCGCCCCGGAGAGCGCTGTGCACTACCACCAGATTGTCCTGGAGTGTGTGCGCGCTCACGATGAGGCCCGGTGCCGCCAGGTCATGCATGACCATATGTCCCACGCCGAGGAACTGATCGAGCTCATGGAAGCTGGCAAATGGGACACCGACCTTTCGGTGCTCGGACAAGGCCCGCGCCGAGGTCCCGCCGATCCGGTGTAACCCGCACCGCTGCCTGGCGTCCCTTCAATCCGAAACGGTGACCTCGGACGCGGAACGCCGCGCCGGTCACCGGAGGCTCTTCATTCGCCCCGGTGCGTTTCCGGCGCTCAGAAAGCGAGACGGGGATGTCGGTTTCTCTGGAGAAATTCGGCTCGGCGTCGCCCGCCGCAGCTCTGTCATCCGCTGCGCTGTTTGCACTGGCCCAGGACGTGCTGCCTGGGGGAGTCTGTGCCTCGGCCCGCGCCAATGCCGCGCTCGGGCGGCCCTTCTACGTCTCCAGGGGAAACGGGGCGCGCGTTATCGACGTCGAAGGGCGCGCCTACATCGATCTCTGTGTCTCGCACGGCGCCGCCCTCCTCGGACACAACCACCCGGCTATCCGGGCCGCCGTCCAGGAGGCGTTAGAGCTTGGCGTTCTCTGCTCTTACGAAACCGCCTTCCACGCGCAACTTGCTCGCCGCATCATCGAACTCGTGCCCTGTGCAGAGATGGTCCGTTTTGCGGGTTCCGGCACCGAGACCATTATGCATGCGCTGCGCCTGGCGCGAACCTATACCGGCCGCGAGAAGATCCTCAAGTTTGAAGGCCACTTTCACGGCTATTCGGACGGCATTTACTTCAGCTCGGCGCCGCCGCTCGCGCAGGCCGGCCCATTCGCGGCGCCGCACACCTTTGCCCAATCTACGGGCATGCCCAAAACACTGGCGGACACAGTGGTGGTCATCCCGTTCAATGATCCGGTCGCTCTGGAAGCCGCCTTCGCCAGGCATGGGGCTGAGGCCGCCGCGCTCATCTTGGAGCCCATCAACTATGACGCGGGCTGCATTGTGCCCGAGCCGGGGTTCCTGCCGCTTTGCCGCGAGCTGTGCGATCGCTTCGGCGTACTGCTTTTCTTTGATGAGGTGCTCACCGCTTTTCGAATGGCGCCGGGCGGAGCGCAGGAATACTTGGGCGTGACACCGGACTTATGTGTCCTGGGTAAGGCTTTGGGCGCCGGCATGCCGATCAGCGCTATTGCCGGCAAGCGCGACCTCATGCTGCACTTTCGGCCAGTTGGCACGAGCGAACACAGCGGCACCTATCTGGCCCACCTGACGGCGGTCCTGGCGGCTTTGGCGGCGCTGGAGGAATACGGCCGACCCGGCTTCTACCCGCGCTTGGAGGCGTTGGGGCAGCGGTTGTGCGCGGGGATTCAGACGCTGGCAGACGATCACGGCGTCCCGCTGCGGGTGCAGGCGGTCGGACCCCGGTTTGGCCTGTACTTTGGGCTGCGCGATCGAGTGACGCACTTCCGCGAGGCGGCCCGGCAGGATCACGCCATGTTGCTCGCATTCATCGCCGCCTGCTTTGAGCGAGGCGTCTACTTCCACGTTTCGCCCCACCATGGGATTTCGGCGGCTCACACCGAGGCCGACATCGACCAAGTGCTGCAGGCGGTAGATGGCGCCTTGACGGCAATGCGCGCAGCTGTTCCGCCTGGGTGATAGACCACGTTCGGAGAGGCGCGGCGTGACCCAGATTGGACCGCAGATCCATCGGATTGAGAGTGTCTTTGACGGCCGATGGCTGGCGTCCTACCTGCTGGCTGGCCGCAGACCCTTGTTGGTGGACAGCGGGTTCGCCGTCACTCCGGAGACCGTGATCTGGCCCTATCTGGGTCAGATCGGTGTGCCCGTTGACCGACTGCGCTGGCTGGTCGTGACACATGCCTCGGGCGACCACTTCGGCGGCAATGGGGCGATTAAGCAGTCGGCGCCCCGGATCACTGTGATAGCGCACGCCGCGGACGCGGCTAGCATCGCCCAGCATACGACGTTTGTCGCCGAGCACATCGACTTCCTGCGCGCGGAAGGCTACCCAGTGCCCGCCATATCTGTGGCGGACCCGGGCTTCCGGGCCCTCCATGGCGCGGAGACGTCAGTGGATTGGGTCGTACAAGGCGGCGAGAGCCTGGATCTGGGTGAAGGCTGGGAGGTAACGCTCGTCCATGCCCCCGGCCACACGCCCGGCCACCTAGTGGTATGGGATCCACGCCATCGGGTTCTCTTCGCGGGTGATGCGTTGATGGGGGATGGAATTCCGGATGTGGACGGACACCTGGTCATGCCGCCGCATTACTTCGACGTCGAGGCTTACCGGCGCACGTTGCAGACTGTCCGTGCGCTGTCACCCCAGCTGATCCTGGCCACGCACTATCCGCCAATCATGGGGGACGGCGTGGAGCGCTTTCTAGAGGCGAGCACCGCGTTTGTGGCGCGCTGTGAAGAGATCGTTGCCGACCTGCTGGCACAGCCGCAGCCCCAGCCAATCATCGCCGCCACTCTGGTGGCGCTCCGGCGCGCTCTGGGCATCCCGGGTGCCGATTATCAGTACAGTCTGCTTGCCCGGGCGCATTTGCGCAACCAGGGCGTGACGATGCCGCCGCCACCGGGCTGGCCCGCCGCCCTGTCTCGATAAAACGAGACCACTGCCTGCCGGCGCCTGGCCGGTCATTGGATGCGGAATGGTCTGCTGAGACCGAGCCTGCCCAGAAAGGAGCTCGTGGTTATTGACGGAGCCTTCCACGGGACACTCGCTCACGCGTTCCGGATTCCTTTTCTTCCGTTGCAAGAGGAGATAAGAGATGACACGGCGACATCAGCCAAAGTCGATGATCGTGCTCGGTCTCACAACCATTCTCGCGATCATCCTGACCAGTTGTGGTACGGCCGCCACCCCCACCAGCGCGCCGCAACCGACCGCGGCCCCGGCGGAAAAAGTAACGATCACATGGTTCGAGCACTTGTCGACGGAATGGGGCAACGAGTGGTTCGACAAGGCTACGGCCGATTTCGAGGCCGAGACCGGCATTCACGTGGAGCGCATTTCGGCTCCCTGGGGCGACCTGTGGCCCAAGATGACGACCTGGTCGCAGTCGGGCGAGATGCCCGACGTCTACGGCACCTGGGCGGGTTGGACCGCCGACCTGACTCAGTTCGGCGTCATGGCGGACCTAGAGCCGCTCATCCCGCAGTTGCCGGATTCGAACGAGTTTGTGGCCAACCAAGGGGCTATGTGGCCTGGGGTGGGTCGATTTGGCGGCCAGCTCGTCATGGTGCCCTGGTGGCTCCAGTCTTACGGGTTGTTCTACAACAAGGAGGCGTTCGCCGAGAAAGGTTACCAGGTGCCGACGACCTGGGACGAACTCCGCGGTCTGCTGGAGCAGATCAAGGCGGACGGCGGCAATGGTCTGGAGATGACATGGGGCACGCCGGCCGATGCGGGCATCCACTTTACCTATCTGCAGTGGATGTGGCGGCTGCTGGGTGCTGGTGGGAGCCTTACCAATGACCAGGGCAATCCGGCCTTTGATACGCCGGAAGGCAAGCTCGCCATGCAGTACTGGGCCGACCTGTACAATGATGGCTTGCTGATGCCCGGCAGTGAGGCCGCCACGGTGCAGCAGAACCGCGGTGACTTCTGCTCCGGCAAGACGCTTATGATCATCGACGGGCCGTGGATGGGCGCCACGTGTGGCACCATGAATGCCACTTTCACTGTGGAGATGGCGCCAGGCCTGTGCGGCGAGAAGTCGTGCGGCAACGTCGTCTATCCCTGGTACTTCGCGATCGCCGAAAACTCGAAACACAAGGTCGAGGCCCTGAAGTTCATCGCTTACCTGACGAGCGACGCGGTGGGGCAGGACTTCTCCAAGACCTTCTCCATCTCGCTGGCAAATCCAGTGCGCTACTCCGACGCTGATTACAAGAACGATCCGATTACGGGCAAGATGCAAGCGCTGTTGGGGACGGCGGGCAACCAGCCGCTCCCGCCTACGCTGCACGCGGAGTTGGTTCAAACTATGGTCGGTGAAGAGTGGCAGAGCGTTCTCTTCGGCAAACAGGATGTCGACGAAGCGCTCGCGAGCATCAAGACCAAGTGGCTCGCGATTACGTCGAAATAGCAACCGGAGACGGGCGACCCGGCGAGCCGCCTGAGAGCTAGCGGCCCGCCGGGTCCACACGGAGAACCTGATGTCGATCCACCCTGTGGCGTTGGCCCGCTGGTATACCCGGTCGCGCCGCTGGTTCCGAAGCCAGGGTATGGGCTACCTGTTTGTGGCGCCAACGGTGGCCTTTCTCCTGATCTTCACGGCCTACCCGTTGCTTCGGGCCGTCGTGATGAGCCTGAGCGAAGTGTCCAAGAAGGGTGAGATCGGGCGCCTGATCGGAGTGAGCAACTGGCCGCTGCTCGCCGCCGATGACCGCTTTCTTCTCGCGATCGGGCGCAGCCTGCAGTTCTCGGCGCTGGGCATGCTGGGCAGCCTGATCCTGGGGGTGATGCTCGCTCAGTTGCTCAACCAGAGGTGGCTTCCCAGCCGCCTGACGGGTCTTCTCCGCGGGCTGTCCGTCCTGCCCTGGATGTTTGCGACTGCGGTGGCAGCCCTGATGTGGGGGTTGTTGCTTCACCGGGACGGGCTCTTCAATTCCGGCCTCGCGCAGTTGGGGCTGGTCGAGCGGCCGGTGATGTTCGTGGGAAACCCAGACCTGGCGCTTGGCTCGCTGGCCGGGGTGTTTGTCTGGCGCGTGACGCCGTTTGTGATGGTCATGGTGTTGGCCGCCCTCAAGTCGATCCCGCAAGAGCTCTATGAGGCGGCTGCCGTCGACGGCGCCAGCCGCTGGCAGGTCTACCGGCAGATCACCCTGCCGCTGCTGATGCCGCTCTTGCTCACCCTGGCCATACTGAGCTTTGTTTGGGGGGTGGGGCAGTTCGACCTCATCCGCATTATCACGGGCGGCGGCCCCATGAGTGCCACCGAAGTGGTGAGCTACTACATCTATCGCGTCGGGTTCCTGACTCTTGATTGGAGCTACGGCTCCACGCTGAGCGTGGCGGTGTTTCTGGTGAATCTCTGTTTTGCCATGGTCTATTTGTATCTGTCTCGCTGGGCACGGCCATGGGAGTAGAACCGATGGATACCGTCGCCGCCAAAGCGGCACCGGCCGGCCGGCCGGCATTGAAGGCCGGGTTTCGCCCCGGCGAGCGCCTGGTGCGTGGGCTGTCGCTGGTGGTTCTGCTGCTGCTGGTCGGCAGCCTGCTCCTGCCCATCATCTGGATGGCCCTGGCCGCCTTCAAGAACGACGTGGACCTGTTCCGGAGTCCGCCGCCGCTGTTGCCGCCGAATCCAACGCTTGAGCCTTTTCAATATTTGTTGGGCGAGCCGCGCTATCTCCGGATGCTCGGCAACAGCTATCTGATTGCAACCCTGGTCACGCTGCTCTGCGTTACCCTGGCCTTCCTGGCCGGCTACGGCTTTTCACGCTACCGCCTGCGCGGCGGGGGGGTGCTGCTGCTGCTCACGCTCTTCTCGCAGATGTTCCCCCAGGTGTCACTCATCATCCCGTACTACAACCTCTTGAACGCCCTCGGGCTCTACGACACCTACCTGGGACTGGTGGTGGCGGACGCTTCCTTCATCCTTCCATTCTGCGTCTGGATGTTCAAGAGCTATCTCGATTCGATCCCCACGGATCTGGAAGAGGCGGCCATGGTCGATGGCGCCAGCCGGCTGACGGCGCTCTGGCGGGTCGTCCTCCCGCTCACGCTGCCGGGCTTCGTCGCTACCGCCATCTATGCCTTTCTGGGCGCCTGGAACGAGTATACCTTTGCCGTGATCCTCACCCGGACAGACGCCGCCGCGCCGGTGACGGTCGGTATCGGCGAGTTCTTTGGGCTCTTCACGGTCAAGTGGAGCCAGATGAGCGCGTTGGCGTTGGTCGCCAGCCTGCCGCTCATGATTATTTTCGTGTTTCTGCAGCGCTACCTAGTTGAGGGCATGGTCGCCGGAGCGATGAAAAGTTGAGCAGCCTGGACCGGTTGGAACGGCACCGGCGCTTCTGGACGGGTGAGCCGGTCGATCAGCCCCTTCAGGGCGTTTCGCGCGAGGGCGCCTTTTTTCTCCAGCCCTTCGTCGCTCTGGGGGTGCCCGACGGCGACCTGCGCGTCGCAGACGTCCCGGCGCCGCCCTTGTTCCGCGCCGCCTATTACGAGCCGACGCTGGCGGGCGATCCCACCGACGGGGACCTCCTCTGGGTGGCCAAGCCTCCCCGCGCGCTGCCGTGGATGGAGGCGATCATCGGGTGCTGCGTTGAGGTCGCCCACTGCGCGCAGGCCATGTCGGCGCTCGCGCCCGGCGTGTTGCCGGATCTGGATAGGTTTGACGCCGAAGCCAATGCCTGGCTCGGGCTCATGACGGCCTTCACCCGCGAACTGGCGGAGTGGTACGGCCTGCGCGTTCCCATCGGACAGACTCTGATGCGCGGGCCATCCGACATGCTGGCCGCGTTCTTGGGTCAGGGCTTCTACACGGAGATGATTGATCACCCGGATCGGATCAAGCGGCTGGCGCGCCAGTGCACACAGATCTGGATTCAGGTGCTCAAATCCCAATACCAGCACATTCCGCGTTACCGGGGCGGGTACGTGTCCGGCATCATGGGTATCTGGGCGCCCGGCCCGGTGGCCGTCTACCAGGAAGACGCGGCCGGCTTCATTTCCCGGCAGATGTACCAGGAATTCTTCTGGGAGGGCGATGCGGCGATCGCCGCGGCCTTCGAGTATTCCCTGCTGCACCTGCACTCAGCGGCGTTGCAGCATCTCGAGTTGGTACTCGCGATTCCACAACTGACCGCCGTGAATGTGGTCGTCGATCCCCGCGGGCCGGCCCTGCCGGACCTGATCCCGGATCTGCAGCGCATCCAGCGGGCGGGCAAGGCGCTCCATCTGCACGGCGACTTGAGTGAGGCGGACCTGCAGTTGGCCCGGTCTCGGCTAGCGCCGGCTGGGCTGTGCCTCTGGGTCGTCCGGGAGAAATGAAATGGGCATCCTGAACAACAAGCGCGCCATCGTCACCGGGGGGGGCACAGGGATTGGCCGCGGCATTGCGTTGCGGCTGGCGGCGGAGGGCGCGCGGGTGTGCCTGAGCTATAACGCCAGCGCCGCCGGCGCGGAGGCGGTGGTGCGGGAGATTGAGGCGGGTGGCGGACAGGCCTGGGCGCTGCCGGCCAACCTTGAGCACGCTCCTGAGGGTGTCCGGTTGATCGAGCAGGCCGTGGGTGTCTTGGGCGGCGTTGACATCCTGGTCAACAACGCCGGCCTGACGATCAACCGCCCCGTCTTCGAAGTGACCGAAGCCGATTGGGATCGGGTGCTGGGGATTGACCTCAAAGCCGGCTTTTTCTGCGCTCAGACGGCGGCGCGCTTCATGCAAGCTCACGGTGGCGGTCGCCTGCTCTTCATCGGCTCGGTCCACGCCCGCGCTTCACTGGCTAAGTTCTCTCCGTACGCGGCCTCGAAAGGTGGACTGGAGGCGATCGTGCGACAGCTGGCAGTCGAGCTGGCGCCTGAGCGGATCACGGTCAATTGCGTGGCGCCCGGCCTGATCGAGGTCGAGTCTTACTATCGCGATTTTCCGTGGTACGACCGCAAAGATTTCGAGCGTCAGATCCCAGTCGGCCGGGTCGGCTTTCCCGAGGACATCGCGCCGGCCGTGGCCTTCTTAGCCTCCGACCAGGCTAGTTTCATTACCGGGCAGACGCTCTACGTCGACGGCGGTCAGCTCGCGGCGTTGGCCATCCAACGCCCCTGAACGGCAACTGCGGGCGGAGCACACCCTCATGCGCGTGGCCTTGGCTTCCCTGTTTCAGGAGTCGCACAGCTTTTCTCCCGTTCCCGGTTCCTGGGAGCACTTCGGACCGCGCGAGGTGCTGCGTGGCGCTGCGCTGCTGGCGGAGCGCGCCGGCACTCAGACCGAGTTGGGCGGCGCGATCGCGGTCGCGCAGGCGCAAGGTGTTACGCTGGTGCCTCTGCTGAGCGCCATGTCCGTAGCTTCGGCCGGGCCTCTGGACCGGGATGTCTTTCTGGCGCTGCGGGATGAGATCGTCGCGCGGCTCGAGCGGGCTGGCCCGCTCGACGGCCTGCTGGTAGTCCTGCATGGCGGGTTGGTGGCCGAGGGCTTTGCGGATGCCTCCGGGGAGCTCCTGCGCGCCTGTCGGGCCGCGGTGCCTCCGGGTCTGCCGATTGTGGCCACGCTCGATCTGCATGCCAATGTCACGCGCCACTTGGTCGACCAGGTCGACGCTCTGGCCGGGTATCACACCTTCCCCCATATCGACCTGTATGAAACTGGCCAGCGCGGCATGCGGCTTCTCCTGGCAATCCTGTCGGGGACCGTGCGGCCTGCGACCGCTCTCCGACGGCTGCCCATGCTTCTGCCGGGTGAGAACGGACGCACCACCGACGGTCCGTATGCTGAGGTCATGGCGCTGGCCGTGGACCTGATGCAGCAGCCCGGCCTCCTGGATGTCTCGGTCTTCTCCGTTCAGCCCTGGCTGGATGTACCCGACATTGGCTGCAGCGTTGTGGTGGTGGCGGACGGAGATCAAGCTCGGGCAGAGCGGGAGGCGGACCGGCTGGCCGAGGCCTTCTGGGAGCGACGGACTGCCTTCGCTGTCACGCTGACCCCGGTTGCCGAAGCCCTGGGGCGCGCTCTGGGGAGCGATCAACGACCCTTTATCTTGTCTGACTCGGCGGATTCCCCTAGTTCGGGGGCGCCTGGTGACAGCCCCGCTGTCTTGCGGGCCCTTCTGGAGAGGGCGCCAGCCAAGCCCTGCTTCCTGAACATCGTCGATGCGCCCGCCGTTCAAGCGATGGCGGCAGCCGGGATCGGGCAGGAGGTTACCGTCCAGGTTGGCGCCCGATTTGCGCCTGTGTTTTACCGTCCGCTGGAAGTCACCGGACGCGTCCGACTCCTGTCCGACGGCGCATTCCGGAACAAGGGCCAGGGATTCCAGGGGGTCACGTTCTACCGGGGCCTGACGGGTGTATTGCAGATTGGGCCTGTCGCCCTGGTCGTCATGGAACGGCCGGTTTTTCAGTGGGATCCGGAACTGTACCGTTCGCTTGGCCTGGAGCCGTGCGACGCGCAAGTGGTCGTCGTCAAGTCACCGACCGCGTTTCGAGCGGCCTACGGCCCGTTTGCGGCCGAGATCATTCTCCTTGACGTGCCGGGCGTATGCAGCCCGAACCTGATGAGTTTCCCGTTTCGGCATGTTCGCCGCCCGCTCTACCCCTTAGACGATGGCTTCAACTGGCGTGCCGTCTAGGCCGCGGCAGAGCTGAGAGCTTTTCGCGGGCGTAACCCGCTGACGGAGAAAGATGGGAGTAGGACGTATGCAGCATCGTGAACGCGCGCTGGCAGCTCTCAACCACCAGGAGCCCGACCGGGTACCGCTGGATCTGGGGTCGACACGCAACACGGGCATACTGATCGAGCCGTACCAAGCCTTGGTTGCCCACCTTAGCGCGGGCCAACCCGAGTTGGCGCTCGATGACTACGGGCAATCGAAAATCGCCCGGGTGGCCAGCCCCAGCGAGGCGCTGCTGCGCGCGTTGGACGTCGACTTTCGCGGGCTTTTCCTGGGTTTTCCCGACCGCCCCCTCGAGCAGAGGCTGCCGGACGGCTCACACCAGGACGAGTTGGGGGTTGTGCGGCGAAAGCCACCGGGTTCGTTCTACTACGATATCGTCCACTCCCCGTTTGATCGCGAGATGACGGTGGCCGATCTGGAAAAGTGGACGTGGCCGGACCCGACCGATCCCGGCTACGTCCGCGGGCTGCGCGAGCGGGCGCTGGCACTGCGCGCGACCACCGATTGCGCTCTCGTGCTGCATCTGCAGGACATGATTGTTCATCCCAGCCAATACTTGCGCGGTTTCGAGCGCTGGTATGTCGATTTTATTCTGGAGCCCGCGCTCATGGCGGCGCTCCTGGACAAGCTAACCGAGATCCGGACTGAATTGGCGGTGGCGGCCCTCAAGGCGGTGGGGGACCTGGTCGACGTGGTGAGCTCTTCCGATGACGTGGCCGACCAGCGCGGACCCATGATCTCGCTGCCCATGTACCGCCGCTTCATCAAGCCGCGCCACCGGCACTACTTTGACGCCATCCGCGCCCACACGCCGGCCAAGATCCTGTATCACTCCTGCGGGGCCGTGGCCGCTCTGATCCCGGACTTCATCGATATTGGCGTCGACTTTATAAACCCGGTCCAGGTCAGCGCAAACGGCATGGACACCGCCCGTCTCAAGCAGGCCTACGGCCCGCAGATCGGCTTCTGGGGCTCGATCGACACGATGCATGTGCTGCCGTTTGGGAGTCCCGAAGACGTGGCGCGTGAAGTCAAGCAGCGCATTTGTGATTTGGCGCCCGGCGGCGGCTTTGTCCTGGCCGCTGTGCACAATCTGCAGCCCAATGTTCCGCCGCAGAACATCGTCGCCATGTTCTCGGCGGCGCGCGAGTTTGGATGCTATCCGATCTGTCCGTGAAGCGCTGACTCAAGAATGTGGGAGGAGCCGCAGTGGACGACGTTTTGCAGGCAATTTACGACAGCATTCTAGAAGGCCGGGTGACCGAGGTCGCGGCGGAGGTGCAGCGCGCTCTGGCGGCCGGCCACCCCGCCGGCGTGATTCTCAACCAGGCCATGATCGCGGCCATGGCCGAAGTCGGCCGGCGGTTCGAGACGATGGAGTACTTTGTGCCTGAGATGCTTGTCGCGGCACGCGCCATGAAGGAGGGGCTCGCGCTGCTGCGCCCGGCACTAGTCGGCGCGCAGATCGAACCGGTGGGTAAGGTCGTCCTCGGCACCGTCAGCGGTGACCTGCACGACATCGGCAAGAACTTGGTCGGCATGGTCCTGGAAGGGGCCGGGTTTGAGGTGGTTGACCTGGGGGTCAACGTGCCGCCGGAGGCGTTCGTGGCCGCTGTGCGTGAGCACCGTCCCCAGGTGGTGGGCTTGAGCGCTCTGTTGACCACCACCATGCTGGCGATGAAGGCGACCATCGAGGCCTTGCGCGCTGCGGGTTTGCGGGACCAGGTGGTCGTCATGGTCGGCGGGGCGCCAGTGACCCCGGCGTTTGCCGATCGCATCGGCGCCGACCTCTACGCTCCCGAGGCGGCCTCGGCCGCTGCGCGTGCCAGGAGCCGCTTTGCGGATCAAGGCGGCGCTGAGTAGGTCCAAGGGCGGGGAGCTTGGCTGTGCGGCTTCCCGTTTTGGTTGCCCGGTCCCCGCAGCTGTGGGTCTGACTCTGTTCGGCCGCCGACTGTCCAGCACGCTGATCCAAGCGTCAGCGATCCGAAAGTAGAGGAGGAGAGTGAGGTATGAACGTTGCAGAACGCACTCGCCTGGCTTTCACCCGTGTGGGTCTGCCCGACCGCGTGCCGATCCACGCCTGGCTGGGGATGACCTTCATCCAGCGCACCGTGCTGCCCCGGCCGGCCCGGATGACGGACCTGTTCCATCAGTGGATAGATGATCCGCTCGGCACGCTGGTTAAGTGGCAGGCGGACCTTGGCCTCGATCCGATGATCACAACCCACAGCCAGCACATCGGCGAGTTGGAACGCTGGCCGCGCCTGCTGTGCGACTTCAAGGAGGACGCCTATGCCCACTGGCGCGAGGAGATCGTCGAGATTGACCGCTCCGAGAGCTCACGCACTCTGGAACATCGCATTCACACCCCGGCGGGCGAGGGTGCCTACTCCTATCGTATGGAAGGTTACAGTGACTGGCCGCTGGACTATTTGATCAAGGACGAGGCCGACCTGGACCTGCTGCACTATCGGCCGGACCCGGACCTGTTGGTGGTCGACCGCCTCAAGGCCATGGTGGAGAAAGTGGGTGACCGCGCCTGGTGGCTGCACCACGCGCCAGGCCCCTGGAACGAAGCCGCCGAACTGCGCGGCGTGACCACGCTCTCGATGGACCTCTACGACCGGCCGGAGTTCGTCCACAAGCTGATGCGCCTGGTGACTGACCGCCTGAAAAAGCTCTACCGGAAGCTGGGCGAGACCGGTATCCACTCAGTCTCCATGAACGAGACGTGGGTGGGGATGGGGCTTTCGCCGCACATCTATCAGGAGTTCATCAAGCCCTACGATGACGAATGTGTGGCGGCTATCCATGAAGCGGGCTACCTGGTGAGCTACCACAATTGTGGGCGCGGCACCCGCTTCCTGGAAGACATGGTGGCCACCGGCGCAGATGCTTTGGAGACGATCACGCCGGTTGAGAACTCGGGCGATTTCGACCTGGCGGACGTGAAGCGCCGCGTTGGAGATCGCATCTGCCTGTTTGGCGGCTTCAACGAGCGTCTCTTGGACGAAGCGGCCCCGGCCAAGGTGCGCGACGAGGTCAAGCGGTGCCTGGATGCTGCCGGAGAAGGCGGCGGCTACATCCTGCGGACTTCCGGGGCTATCTACCAAGCTGATCCGCGGAACATCGAGGTGATGTGCCAGACTGCCCGTGATTACGGCCGCTACCCGCGTCCGGCGCAGGGCGCAGGAGGTTCGGCATGAGCCGCCGGGAAGAACTCAAGCAGGAGCTGGCTGTGGGCGTGCTGCGCGGGGAAGCGCCGCGGGTCGTCGAACTTACGCGGGAGGGTCTCGCGCTCGGCCTGACGCCTGACGAAATCCTCTGGCAGGCGCTCATCCCCGGACTGGAGGAGGTCGGGCGGCGGTTTGAAACCGGCGAGTTCTTCGTGCCGGAGATGCTGATTGCGGCGCGCGCGATGCAGGGCGCGCTGAACATTGTCAAGCCTCTCATGCTGCAGGCCGGGAATGCGAAGAGTCTGGGCAAGTGTGTCATGGGGACCATCAAGGGGGACATGCACGATATCGGCAAGAACCTGTGCAACATCATGCTCGAGGGCGCCGGATTCCAGGTGATTGACATCGGCGTCAACGCTGCCCCGGCCAAGTTCGTGGCCGCCGTCCAGGAGCATCGGCCTGGCCTGGTGGGTCTGTCGGCCTTTCTCACCACGACCATGCCGATGTTCAAGGTCACCATCCAGGCCTTGGAGGCAGCCGGCCTTCGGGACGGTCTCAAGATCATGGTTGGGGGTGCGCCGGTGACCCAGGAGTATGCGGACAAGTCCGGGGCGGATGGGTATGCGCGCGACGCCAGCAAGACCGTAAGCTTGGCGAAGCAGCTGCTAGGGG
>CALFZO010000046.1 GCA_937952305.1 uncultured Anaerolineales bacterium
AAAGCCGCAGTACCAGGCGCGCGTCCCGGCCGGCGAGGCCTACGGCCGCGTGGAAAACCCCAAGGGCGAGCTGGGCTACTACGTCGTCTCCAACGGCAAGCCCAACCCGTATCGCTACCACGTCCGCGCCCCTTCGTTCATCAACCTGACCCCGTTCGGCAAGATGTGCGAAGGCCACAAGATCGCCGACGTCGTCGGTATCCTGGGCAGCATCGATATCGTGCTCGGCGAAGTGGACCGGTGAGGAGATGAGCATGTTTGGATCTGGCATCATCCGCGGCCTGGGCGTTGTCTTCAAGCACTTCGTCGACTCCTACCTGGACGACATCCGCTGGCTCGGCCGCCGCTACTACAACCCGGAGGCGCTGAAAGTGCGCCAGAGCCCCAAGGCGCAGGGCGTCTTCACCGTGATGTATCCGGAGGAGAAGCTCGTCACGCCGGAGGAGTTCCGCTACATCCCGTTCCTGGTCTATGAGGAAAAGGGCGCCGAGAAGGATTACCGCTGCACGTCGTGCGGCATCTGCGCCAAGGTCTGCCCGCCGCAGTGCATCTGGATCGAGCGCACCAACGATCCTAAGACCGGCCGCCCGGTCCCGCAGCCCAAGAACTTCTTTATCGACGTCGACATCTGCATGAACTGCGGCCTGTGCGCCGAGTTCTGCCCCTTCGACGCGATCAAGATGGACCACGATTTCGAGATCGCGTCCTACGACCGGACCAGCGCCCACATCTTCGACAAGGAGAAACTGGGCAAGCCGGTGAGCTACTACGCCCGCATCCGGCCCGCCAATTACCAGCGCGAGGAGCAGGCGCGCGCCGAGGAAGAGGCCAAGAAGGCCGCCAAGGCGGCCGCCAAGCCCGCTCCCGCCGCCGCCAAGCCTGCGCCCGAGAAGAAAGACTGACGGCGCAGCGTCGTTCCGCGCTCATCCAATCCGCAGGGCGGAGGGCTCCCGGTCCCGCCGGGCCGATAGCCGTCCGCCCTTGCGTTGGCCGAGGTCACCGTCCATGTTCGCGCGTCCCCCGCAACCGCCCACCCCCATGCCCGCCCGCTTTGTCATCGCCATCGCTTCCGGCAAAGGCGGCGTGGGCAAAAGCACGGTCGCCGTCAACGTGGCCGTCGCCCTGGCTCAGGCCGGCCTGAAGGTCGGCCTGCTGGATGCCGACATCTACGGCCCCAACACGCCCATGATGCTGGGCGCCAACGACTACAAGCCGGCGGCCGTGGACGGCAAGCTGGCGCCGGCCCGCGCCCACGGCCTCGAGTTCTTCTCGATGGGGTTCATCGTCAAGGCCGAGCAGGCCATCATCTGGCGCGGCCCGATGCTGGATAAAGCCATCCGCCAGTTCATGACCGACGTGGCCTGGAGCGCGCTGGACTACCTGCTGATCGATATGCCGCCCGGCACCGGCGACGCCCAACTGACGGTGTCCCAGGCCTTCCGCCTGACCGGCGCCGTCATCGTTACACTGCCACAGGCCGTGTCCCAGGCCGACGCGCGCCGCGGGCTGGAGGGCTTCCGCCAGATGGAGGTCCCGATCCTGGGCGTGATCGAGAATATGAGCTATCTGGTTCTGCCGGACGGGGGCAAAATGGATGTTTTCGGCCAGGGCGGCGGGCGCGCCTTCGCCGAGGCCGCCGCCGTCCCGTTCCTGGGCGAGGTGCCCATGGACCCGCAGGTGCGGGTGGGCGGCGATGCCGGCCAGCCGGTGGTGGTCAGCCACCCGGAGTCGGCGGCGGCGCAGGCCTTGCGCCAGGCCGCTCAGGCCATCGCCGATCGGGCCGGAGCTGTCGGCGACCAGAACCTGTTCATCCCGATCACCGAGATCTAGCGCGGCGCCTCAGCAACCCACACGGGCGGCCGGAGCGGCCGCCCTTTTTATTTCCAGCCGCGGCCCGTCAAGCGCCGCGGACGCGTTCGATAAAGGCTAGTGTCAGGTCGGCGACCTGGGGCAGTTCTTCGTCCAGGATGACGCAGTGGGTGGAGCGCGCCATCCAGTGCACGGTCTGGTCCGCGGAGCTGACGCCGGCGCTGATCAGGGCGCCGCTCAACGGGTGGACGACGTCGTCCAGGCGCGCCTGGATCGTCAGGACCGGCTGGGTCACGCGCGGCAGGCGGCGGCGCGTCTCCCATTGCAGGCGGAAGAACTCCAGCAGGGCGCGGGTGGGCCGGACGGTGTAGCCTTGCCAGACCTCGTCCACCGGGCCGCGGGCGCGCGGCGTTTTGCGCATGTGCGCCACGAACGGGCTGAGGGCGGCCACCAGCGCCACATCGCGCAGGCGCGCATTCGTCCACAGGGCCGGCGCGTACAACATCAGGCCGGCCGCCTCCGGCTGCTGGCTGGCCACGTACAACGCCAGCATCGCGCCCATCGATTCGCCCCCGATGAAGACGCGCTCGCACTTGGAGGCCAGATCGCGATAAGCCGCGCCCAGCGCCGCCGTCCAGTCCGTCCACCGGCTGCGGTTCAGATCCTCCGGCGTGGTGCCGTGGCCGGGCAGAAGCGGCGCCGCCACCGTGTAGCCCTGGGCGTACAGACGGCGCGCCAGCGGGCGCACTTCGGCGGTGGTGGCCGTGAAGCCGTGGCACAACAGCACGCCGACGTCGCGGCGGCCGGCCCACTCAAACGCGCCCCCCTCCAAGTGTTGGTTGACCAGAGCCACGGCCATAGGGTGTCCCCGCCTCGGTCCGCTGTCTTCTGACGCCAGCGGGTAGTTTAACACAGCGCCTTCAGACGCCAGGGTATAATCACCAAGAACAGTTGTTCCCTGGAACTCAAGCGTGCCGCACCCACCGCAAGACCGCCTGGCCCTGCTCTATCGCGTTTCGCAGACCTTCAACTCCTCGCTGGACCTGGAGGCCGTGCTCAACGCCGTCATGGACGAGGTCATCGCCGCCACGCGCGCCGAACGCGGTTTCGTCATGTTGTGGGACGCCGCCGGCCAGCTCGTGCCTCAGACGGCGCGCGGCCTGGACCAGCGCGTGCTGGAGGCCCCGGACTTCCAGGTCTCGCGCGGCATCGTCGAGCGCGTCGCCCGCGACGGCCAACCGCTCCTCACCAGCGACGCCCAGAACGTGGATTGGCTCCGCACCCGCGCCAGCGTGATGGCGCTCGGCCTGCGCGCCATCCTGTGCGTGCCGCTCCGCCTCAAGGACAAGACCGTCGGCGTGGTCTACGTCGACAACCGCCTGCAGGCCGGCATCTTCACGCCGGACGACCTGGAACTGCTGAACGCCATCGCCGCCAGCGCCGCGGTCGCCATCGAGAACGCCCGCCTGTACGCCGTCGCCGTGGAAAAAGGCCGCCTGGAGCGCGAACTGCAGGTGGCGCGCGAGGTGCAGACCCGCCTGCTGCCCGCTGAGGTGCCCGCCCTGCCCGGCTGGGACATCGCCGCGCACTGGCAGCCGGCGCGGGAAGTGGCCGGCGACTACTATGACTTCGTCCCCGCCCGCGCCGCCGGCCTCGGCCTGGTGGTCGGCGACGTCACCGACAAGGGCATGCCGGCGGCCCTGTTCATGGCCCTCACCCGCAGCACCGTGCGCGCCAGCTTGTCCGGCGCGCCCTCGCCCGCGGAGGGCCTGGCCCAGGCCAACCGCCTGATCTGCGCCGACTCGTCCAACGGCATGTTTGTGACGCTGGCCTATGTGCAGCTGACGCCCGGCACCGGCGACCTGGTCTGCATCAACGCCGGCCACAACCCGGTGCTGATCTATCGCGCCGCGGCCGACCGGTTTGAGACGCTCTGGCGCACGGGCTTTCCGCTGGGCGTTGACGCGAGCGCCGACTTCGGCCAGCATGCCACGGGCCTGAACCCCGACGATCTGCTGCTCATCTACACCGACGGCCTGCCGGACGCCCTCGACGCCCAGGATCACGAGTTCGGGCTGGAGCGCGTTCAGGCCATCCTGCGCGAGCACGCCGCCCGCCCGGCCGCCGCCATCGTGGCGGCCCTGGAGGCCCAGCACAGCGCCTTCGCCGGCGAGGTCGCCCCGTTCGACGATATCACCTTGGTCCTGGCTAAGCGCGTCTGAACGGCACCGTCGCGCCCATGCCCGCCTCCGCCCCTCTCCCGCCTGCCTCCACCCCGCCGCCCGGCACCGCCGCCGGGCTCGGCGTCACCCTGGCGGATCGCTACCAGCTGGAGGCCGAGATCGGCCGCGGCGGCATGGGCGTCATTTACCGGGCGCGCGATCTGCTGTTGGATCGCGCCGTCGCCGTCAAGCTCCTCAACGACGCCGGCTTGGGGGAGGCCGGCCGCGAGCGCCTGCTGCGCGAGGCCCGCGCGGCCGCGCGCCTGAACCATCCCAGCATCGTGGCCGTGTACGACGCCGGCGAGGCGCGCCTCGCCGGCGACGCGCCCAGCGCCTTCATCGTCATGGAACTGGTCGTGGGGCAATCGCTCTACGAGCGCTGGCCCCTGCCCCTGGAGGCCGTGCTGTCCGTGGCCGGGCAGGTGTGCGCGGCGCTCGGACACGCGCACGCGCACGGCCTCATCCATCGCGACCTGAAGCCGGAAAACGTCCTGCTGGCCGCCGACGGCCGCGTCAAGCTGACCGACTTCGGCCTGGCGCGCTCGGCCGCCGTGCCGCGGACCACGCCCGACGGCCCGCTGGTTGGGACGCCCTTCTACCTGGCCCCCGAGCAGGCCCTGGGCCAGACCATCGACGGCCGCGCCGACCTCTACGCCCTGGGCGTCCTGCTGTACGAACTCGTCACCGGACGCCTGCCCTTCACCGGCGATGACCCGCTGCTGATCATCGCCCAGCACGTCCACGCCCCGGTCACGGCGCCCAGCGTCCACCGGCCGGATTTGCCGGCCGCCCTGGAGGCCGTCATCCTGCGCTTGCTGGCCAAGGCCCCGGACGACCGTTACCCCACGGCCGAGGCTGTGGCCCAGGCGCTGGCCGGCCTGGCCGATGACCACGCGCCCCGCCCGGGCACGCGGCTGCGCCACAATCTGCCGCTCCAGCTGACCCGCTTCATCGGGCGCGAGCGCGAGATCACGACCGTCCGCGAGCAGCTCGCCGCCCATCGCCTGGTGACGCTGGTGGGGCCGGGCGGCTCCGGCAAGACGCGCCTGGCGCTGCAACTGGCCGCCGAGCTGGAACGTGACCAGGCCGCCTTCCCGGACGGCCTGTGGCTGGTGGAGCTGGCGCCCATCACGAACGCGGCCCTGCTGACCCAGACCGTGGCCGCCCTGCTGGGCGTCCGTGACGAGCCCAGCCATCCCCTGCTGCCCAGCCTGGTGGAGCACCTGCGCGGCCGCGCGCTGCTGCTGATCCTAGACAACTGCGAACACCTGGTGGAGGCGTGCGCCCAGTTCGTCGAGACCGTGCTGCGAAGCTGCCCGCGGGTGGCCGTCCTCGCCACCAGCCGGGAGGCGCTCGGCATCCCCGGGGAGGCCCCGCAGCGCCTCCCCTCCCTGGCCGCCCCGGATCCCAACCGCCTGCCACCCTTGGAGACGCTGGCCCAGATCGAGTCCGTGCGGCTGTTGGTGGACCGCATCAGCGTTGTCCAGCCCGCCTTCACCCTGACCGATGCCAACGCCGGCGCCGTGGCCCAGATCTGTCACCGCCTGGATGGCCTGCCGCTGGCGCTGGAGCTGGCCGCCGCACGGGCGCGCGCCATGACCGTGGAGCAGATCGCGGCGCGCCTGGACGACCGCTTCCGCCTGCTCACCGGCGGAAGCCGCACCGCCTTGCCGCGCCAGCAGACGCTGCGCGCCCTGATCGATTGGAGCTGGGATCTGCTGACCGAGCCCGAGCGCACGCTGCTGCGCCGGCTGACGGTCTTCGCCAGCGGCTGGACCCTGGAGGCGGCCGAGAAAGTCTGCGCCTGGAGCGTGGACCCGGACGCCTGGCCCGGCCCGGCCTCGCTCTCCACGCCCGCCGAGGCCCTGGACTTGCTCACGCACCTGGTAGATAAGTCGTTGGTGCTGGTGGAGGACCAGCCCGGCCAGCCGCGCTACCGGCTGTTGGATACGATCCGGCAGTATGCGCGCGAGAAGCTCCTCAACGCCGACGAAGCCGCCAGCGTGCGGGACCGGCACCTGGCCCACAGCTTGAAACTGGCCGAGAAGGCTGAGCCCGAACTGCGCCGCCCGACCCAGATCGCGTGGCTGGAGCGCCTGGACCTGGAACACGACAACCTGCGCGCGGCCCTGCAGTGGGCGCTTGAGTCAGACGCCCTGGAGCGCGGTCTGCGCCTGGCCGGCGCGCTCAGCCGGTTCTGGTATCTGCGCGGTTATTGGGCCGAGGGCCGCGCCTGGCTGCAGGCATTCCTGGAGCGCAGCCCGCAACCCGGGACCGACGCGCTGCGGCGCGCGCGGGCGTTGGCCCTGGCCGGGGCCGGCTGGCTGGCCGACGAGGACGGCAGCGAAGTGCCGCTCTACGTCGAGGGCCTGGCGCTGTTTCAGCAGTTGGATGACCGCTGGGGCGCGGCCTTCTGCCTGCGCGGCCTGGGCGCCGGCGCCATCTTTCGGGGCGACGTGGACGGCGGGCAAACGCGCCTGGCGGAGAGCCTGGCGCTGTTCGAGGCCCTCACCGATCCATGGGGGATCGGCGCGGCCGCCTACAACCTGGGCTGGCTGGATTTCAACCGCGACGACGTCGCCGCCGCCAGTGTCTGGTGGGAGCGCGGCCTGACCCATTTCCGGCGCTCCGGCGATCGGTGGGGGATCGCGGTCACGCTCGGGTCCTTGGGCTACCTGGCCCGCCTGCGCGGCGACTACACCGCCGCGATGGCGCTGGCCGAAGAGAGCCTGGCGCTCTTCCGGGAATTGGGCGACCAGGCCGGGATCGCCACCTCGCTCATCCGCCTGGGCAACGTCGCCTTCCGGCGCGGCGAATACCGGCAGGCCCTCGAGTTGATCGAGGAGAGCCTGGCCCTGGACCGCGAGCGGGGCGATCGCAGCAGCCTGATCTCGTCGCTCAGCCTGCTCGGCCTGGTGGCCACCTACCGCGGCGAATTCGAGCGCGCCACGCAATTCCTGACCGAAGCCGTGGCCATCGGGCGCGAATTGAGCGACCCGTACGAGCTGCCGTACGCCATCGCCTATACGGGGCTGTTGGCCTACTACCGCGGTGATCTGGACGCAGCGCAGGCCGCCTGGGAGGAGAGCCTGACCTGGCAGCGCCGTTCGGAGGATCGCGGCGGGATCGGGTACACCCTCAACGGCCTGGGCCGCGTCGCCTTCCGGCGCGGCGACCTGGCCCGCGCCCGCGCTCTGCTCGAGGCGGCCCTGGTCGAGTACCGCGAGGTCGGCGACCGCCGTTACATCGGCGCCGGCCTGCATGACCTGGGCCTGGTGTGTCTGGCCGCCGGCGACCAGGGCCAAGCCTGCGACCACTTGTCCGAAGCGCTGGCCGTCCGCAAGAAGATCGGTGACAAGCAGGGTCTGGCGGAGACGCTGGAGGCCGTGGCCGCGCTGCACCCGGACGAGCCCCGGCCGGCGGCCCAGCTGCTCGGCGCCGCGCAGGCGCTGCGGGAGGCCATCGGCCTGCCGGTGCCGCCCGTCGAGCGCGCCGACCTGGAGAAGCTGCGCGCCTCCCTGCCGGCCGCGCTGGGCGCCGCCGGCTACGCCGCGGCCAGCGCCGCCGGCCGCGCGCAAACTTTGGAGCAGACCATCGCCGAGGCCAAGGCCGTGCTGCGGGCCGCCCGCACAGTGTCAGCCTGAACTCAACCGGCCGGCGCCGTCTTGAGTATACTGAGGCGGGGCGCGCTCGGGCCGCCCTGCACCCATCACCCAGCTGGAGATCCGCGGCGGCTTCACCATGATTGGGACGTTGCTGGCTAACCGCTATCAGCTCGACGCCGAGCTCGGCCAGGGCGGCATGGGCACGGTCTACCGCGCCCGCGATCAACTCCTGGACCGCGACGTCGCCGTCAAAGTCCTGAACGACGTCGGGCTGGGGACGGTCGGCCGCAACCACCTGCTCACAGAAGCCCGCGCCGCGGCCCGGCTCAACCACCCCAACATCGTCGCCATCTACGACGCCGGCGAGGCCGCCTGGACGGACAGCGGCGCGGCCGCCGGCACCACGGCCTTCATCGTCATGGAACTGGTAGCCGGCCGCACCCTGTACCAGGCCTGGCCCCTGCCCCTGCCGGACGTGCTGGACGTGGCTCAGCAGATCTGCGCGGCGCTGGAGCACGCCCACACCCACGACATCATCCATCGCGACCTCAAGCTGGAGAACGTCCTGCTGGCCTCGGCCGGCGCTCAGGCCGCCGGGGAGGCCAGCCCGCTGCGCGTCAAGCTGACCGACTTCGGCCTGGCGCGCTCGATCGCCTCGCGCCTGACGCAGGAAGGCCGGCTGATCGGCACCGTGTTCTACCTGGCGCCTGAAATCGCCTTGGGCCAGCCCGCCGATGGCCGCGCCGACCTGTACTCGCTGGGCGTGTTGCTGTACGAGCTGACCACCGGCAAGCTGCCGTTTCTGGCCGATGACCCGCTGGCCGTGATCTCGCAGCACCTGCACGCGCCCGTCGTGCCGCCGCGCGCCCACGTCCCGGACCTGCCCGCCGGCCTGGACGCCCTCATCGTCCAGCTGCTCGCCAAGCGGCCGGAGGATCGGCCGGCCAGCGCCGGCGCAGTGCGCGCCGCCCTACTCCGCATCGCGCGCGGCGACGCCGACGGCGCGGCCCGGCCCGGCCCGACGCTGCTGGACCACATCGCGCGCGGCCGCCTGGTGGCGCGCGCCCACGAAGCCGCCGAGCTGCGCGCCCATTGGCGGCGGGCCGGGGACGGCGAGGGCCACGTCCTGCTGCTCAGCGGCGAACCCGGCATCGGCAAGACCCGGCTGGTGCGCGAACTGATCTCGCTGGCCGAAGTCGGCGGCGGGCACGTGCTGGCCGGCGAGTGCTATGCCGAGGGCAGCGTGCCGTACGGCCCGGTGGCGCAGATGCTGCGCACGGTGCTGGTGGATGCACCGGATCGTCAGCTCGATCTGGCGCCGCCCGTCGTCGCCGATCTGCTCACCCTGGCCCCGGACCTGCGCCCGCACTTCGCCCAGGTGGCGGCCAACCGTTCGCTCGAGACGCAGGTGGAGCAGAGCCGCGTCTTTGAAAGCTTCGTCACGCTGTGCGCGGCCCTGAGCGCGCGCCAGCCGCTGCTGCTCTTCCTGGACGACGCCCATTGGGCGGACAGCGGCACACTCTTCCTGCTGCGCCACCTGGCCCGGCGCGCCCGGCGCCAGCGGCTGCTGATCATCATCACCTACCGCGAGACCGATCTGGATCAGGCCTGCTGTCTGCCGGAGGTGCTGGCCGACCTGAACCGCGAGCGGCTGTCGGCGCGCCTCAAGCTGGGGCGCCTGGGCCTGGACGGGACGCGCGAACTGCTGGCCGCGCTGCTGCAGGGCCCGGCCGACGAGGCGCTGACCGGCGCCATCTACCGCGAGACCGAGGGCAATCCCTTTTTCATCGAGGAGGTCTGCAAAGCGCTGGTGGAGGAAGGCCAGTTGGCCCTGACGGACGGGCTCTGGCGCGCCACCCACACCGACGAGATCGTCATCCCGCAGAGCGTGCGCGTCACCATCCAGGCCCGGCTGGGTAAACTGCCGGAGGCCGCGCAGGAGGCGCTGCGCCTGGCGGCCGTGCTCGGACGCGAATTTGACTTCGAGACCTTGACGCGGGCCAGCGAGGCGGGTGAAGACGTCTTGATCGCGGCCCTGGAGAGCGCCGAGCAGGCGCAGCTTATCAGCGAGACGCGCCGCGCCGCCCGGCTGACCTTCTCGTTCGCGCACGCCCTCATCCCGGCCACCCTGCGCGAGAGCACCAGCCGGTTGCGCCGGCAGCGCCTGCACCGGCGCGTCGCCCTGGCCATCGAGGCCCTGCGCCCGGATGACTTCGAGGCCCTGGCCTACCACGCCGAGCGGGCCGGCGACGAGGACCGGGCGCGCGCCTATTACCTGCGCGCCGGCGACCGGGCGCTGGCCGTGTTCGCCAACCAGGAAGCTGAGCGGCATTATCACGCCGCCCTGGAGACGCTGGCCGAAGCCGTCAACGGCGACCGGCCCGTCCGCGCCCACGCGCTGGCCGGGCTGGGCGAGGCGCTCTACCGCCAGGGACGTTACGAGCAGGCCATCGGCACTTGGCGCGACGCCATCCCGCTCTACCAACAGGCCGGCGACAGCAGCCTGGCGGCGCGCCTGTATGCGCGCATGGGCCGGGCCGCCTGGCAGGCCGGCGAGTTGCCGCGCGGCCTGGCCATCTGCCGCGAGGGCCTGGGCCAGTTCGCCGACGCGCCCGAAAACCCGGGGCTGGCCTACCTCACCCACGAGACCGGCCGGGCCTTTTTCTTCAACGCGCGTTACGAAGAGGCCGCCACACTCTGCCAGCGCGCCCTGGAGATGGGCCGGCGGCTGCAAATGGTGGAGGTTCAGGCTGAGGCCCTGGCCACGTTGGGCGTCTTGCCCGGTCAATCCGGCGAAGCCAGCGCCGAACTGCTGGCCCAATCGGTGGCGTTGGCGGAAAGCGCGGGCCTGCCGGCGACGGCCATCCGCGGCCACATCAACCTGGGCAACGCTCTGCGCAGCCTGGGGCGCCATCTGAGCGAGCCGCGCGACCACTTCCTGCGGGCGCGCGAGCATGCCCGCCGCATCGGACATGTGGCTGAAGAGCTCAAGTGCCTGGTCACAGCCGCCTCCACCGTGCTGCAGATGGGAAACCTGACCGGCTATCAGGATCTGGCGCACGAGGCGCGCGAGCTGGCCGTGCAGGTGCCGCGGCCGCACTGGTATCTGGGTCTGCTGGGTTTCCTGGATGCCATCCGGCTGATTGAGTTGGGCGATTTTGAAGGTGGCTATCAGGGTGCCCTGACGGCGCGGTCGTTCGCCGAGGCCAACAAGTTGGACGATCTCCGTGAAGAAGTCGAGGGGACGCTGGCGATGCTGCACGCCGAGCGAGGTGAGTGGGCTCTGGCCGAGGCCGCCCTCCAGACGGCCCTGGCGCTGGCCAGCCAGGGCGAGCACGCCGTGGGCTCCTATTGTCTGCTGGCGATCATCCAGTCCGAACAGGGGCAGACCGACGCCGCCCGCGCCACGCTGGAGCGCGCCCAGGCCCAATCAGGGCCGTGGACGCCGCATCCGTTCCTGTATCTTCTGGCCGAGGCCCGCGCTTATCTGGCCGCGGCGGAAAAGCGCTGGGGGGACCTGGCGGCCGAGGTCGCTACGGCCCTGCAGATGATCGCGCCGACGGGGCAACCCTGGACAGAGGCCTTCTTCCGCGTGCACTTCGCCAACCTCGTCAGCCGCGAGAATACGCCGGCCAGCCAGGCGCGGGCACGCCAGCTCCGCCAGGAGGCGCTGGACCGCTTCCGCGCTCTCGGCGCTACGCAGTGGGTGGCGCGGCTCCAGGCAGCGTCTGCGCCGTCAATGTAGAACGCCCGGCGCAGACACGCCGGGCGTTCCTCCCTCCCCCGCACTCATCCAGCCCAATTGGCCGCTCGCCGGTGCCCGGCGAACGCCCGCTGCCGATCTCAATTAGGCGGCCGCTCTCCCAGAGGGCGGCCCGCTAAGCCGACGCAGCGCTCCAGGCGCCGGCGGCCCCATTCAGGCCGCCCGCCACGCGGCGGATCACGTCCACCAGTTCGTCCAAAGCCTGATGCTTGGACACAAAGGCCGCGGCGCCGGCCTGACGCGCGCGATCGACCACGGTCGTGTCATCGTGCATGCTCAGGATCACAACCGCGCTGCGCGGAGCCAGGTCATGCAGCGCCGCCGTCGCCGCGATCCCGTCCATGGCCGGCATATCGATGTCCATCAAGACCACGTCCGGGCTCAACTCCGGCACCAGGCTCAGGGCCGCCTCGCCGCTGTCCGCCTCGCCGACAACCTGCATGTCCGGTTCGATCCCCAGCCAACTACTGACGGCCTGGCGCATCACCGGCTGGTCATCCACCAGCATTACCTTAATCATCCACAACGCTCCGCCCATTTTTCTGGCATCCTCTTCTTGCCAACAGGGTCAAGCGTCAGTGTATACTTTTTCACTGTACGAGGACATCCCGCTCTTGGCCTATTGGCCCGCACCCGCCCGCCCAAGTGATTGAGAAAGATCGCACAAGCTGCGCCTTCAACCGGCTCTGCCGCCCTTCCCCGCCCCGGCCAGGCTGTGAAGCGGGCGCTGCGTCCCCGGCCTACTAGGAAGGATTTCCTATGCCGATCGTCTACACCGAGCGCCACCAGCGCCATGCCACCGCCAGCGTCCGCGTCCACGGCGAAGCCTATCCGGAAGTGCCGGCCCGGGCTGAGACGTTGCTGGCGGCCGCACTGGCGGCCGGCCTGGGTCCCGTCCAGGCGCCGGAGGATTACGGACTGGCGCCGATCCTGGCCGTGCACACTCCCGCCCTGATCGAATTCCTGCAGAACATCCACGCGGCCAGCCTGAACGTGCGTCACACTACGGTCGGCGCCGGCTCAGCCGCACCGCTCTTCATGGCCGACACGTTCGCCACGCGCAGCGCGCGGCGCCGTTCGCCGCACCCGTGGGCGCAGATCGGCTATCACAGCTTCGACATCGAAGCGCCTTTTCTAGAAGGGACGTGGGAAGCCGCCTATTGGAGCGCGCAGTGCGCGCTGACGGCGGCCGAGCAGGTGCGGGCCGGAGCGCCGGCCGTGTATGCGTTGTGCCGGCCGCCCGGCCACCACGCCACCGCCGACCAGACCGGCGGTTTCTGTTACCTCAACAACGCCGCCGTAGCAGCCCGGCATCTGCAGCGGACGGCCGGGGCGCGCATCGCCGTGCTCGATATCGATTACCACCACGGCAACGGCACGCAGGAGATCTTCTACGACGATCCAACCGTGTTCTATGCGTCGCTGCACGCCCACCCGGATGAGGATTACCCCTTCTTCTGGGGCGCCGAGGACGAGCGCGGCGCCGGCCCCGGGTTGGGCAGCAACCTCAACCTCCCCCTGCCGCGCGGCACCGACGACGCCGGCTACCTGGCCGGCCTGGATCAGGCCTTGGCGGCGGTGCGCGCCTTTGCGCCGGAGTACCTGGTTCTGTCGTTGGGGATGGATATCGCCGCCGGCGATCCGGCCTCGCTGACCAGCGGGTTCGCGGTCAGCCCGGCCGGCTTCCGCACCATCGGCGAGCGCGTGGCCGCGGCCGGGTTCCCGACCGTCATCATCCAGGAGGGCGGCTACCGGCTGGCGACCCTGGCCGAGAATGGCCGCGCCGTGTTGAGCGCTTTCGCAGCGCCCCGCGCCGAATAAAACGGCCGGGGCGGTGCCGCCCCGGCCGTTCAGTGATCAATTCGGCTCCTGGGCCGGTTCGCGGCCCAATCAGGCCGGCGGTCGGGTCGGACCCAACAGGCCGGCCAGGACGGCGCGCGCTTCGTCGTCCACCAGCGCCAGGACCTCATCGCCCTGCTCCAGCACGGTGGTGCCGCGCGGCAGCACCAATTCGCCCTTGCGGATGATGCCAGAGATGACGCAGTGGTTAGGCAGCGTCAGATCCTTGATCGCCAGGCCGATCGCCTGGGCTGTGGGCGCGATCTTCTCCTCCACCAGCGAATAGGTGCCGCGCCGCAGTTTGAGCATCGTCATCATGTCGCCGATCGACATCTCTTCCTCGATCAGCTTGGCCATGACGTCGGCCTGGTTGAGCGGCACATCCACGCCAAAGTCCTCGTTGAAGAGCCAGGCGTTGCGCGGGTTATTGACGCGCCCGATGATCCGCCGCACCCCGAACTGATAGCGGCCCAGCGCCGCGATGACGAGATTATCGGCGTCGTCCGGGGTCACCACCGCCAGCACGTTGGCCTGGCGGAGGCCGGCCGCCTCCAGCGCGTTCGGGTCGGTGGGGTCGCCCTCAAAGATCACCTCGGTGGGCAGCTCGCGGTGCAGTCCGGCCAGCGTCTCTGGCCGGCTCTCCACCAACCGCACTTGATGTCCCTGCGCCAGCAGGAGTTCCGCCAGGTGGGAGCCGGTGCGCCCCCCGCCCGCAATCATCACCAACATACTCAGCCTCCGTTTTCCTCATGCAGGCGCCGGCGCAAGGTCACGGCGGCGGCATCGGTCGCGCTGACGTGCAGCAGGTCATCCGCCTGGAGCACGGTCTCCGCCGTCGCGATCAGGCCGCGCCCGCTGCGCGAGACGGCCACCGGGCAGGCGCCCTCGGCCGGCAGCACATCGCGCACGGTCCGGTTGGCCCACTCCCGCGGCACGCTGATCTCGTAGACCTCGACCTCGCCGTTGCCGACGGCGTGCAGGCTGCGCATGCCCGGATGCAGGATGATCTGCTCGATACGCTGCGCGGCCCAGGACGAGGACGCGATCGTCTGCAGGCCGAGCTGGTCGTAGACGGGCGCCCGCAGCGGGTTATAGACCCGGGCGATGACGTGCTTCAGCCGGAAGATGGCCTGCGCCATGCGGGCGACCACGATGTTGACGCTGTCCGACGACGTCACCGCCGCCAGGGCGTGGGCGTCCTCGATGCCGGCGCGTTTGAGGGCTTCGCGGTCCATGCCGTCGCCCTGGACCGTGCGCCCCTGAAACTCCGAGCCCAGCCGCTCAAACGAGCGCTGGTGGGCGTCCATGATGGTCACCCGATGCTGCTTGCGCCACAGCGCCAGAGCCAGTTCGGCGCCGACCCGCCCACAGCCGACGATGATAATGTGATGGGCTGAATTCGATGTCATGCAGGTTAATCACCCTCGATATGGTAGGGCACCTCGGTGATGACGATGTTGCGCAGGCCGAGCAGGCCGATGCGCAGAAACACGCCGGTGTTCATGTGCAGCAGGTTCTGCCAACCGCGCTCCGGCACAAATTCGGGCAGCACAACGGTCAGCATTTCGCCCGGCTGGCGCCGGCGCGCCACATCGCGGACGTAGCCGATTAACGGCTCGATCAGGGCGCGGTAAGGCGACGGCACCACCACCAGGCGCACCCCATCGCCCCAGCGTTCCCACTTGGCGCGCACCTTGGCTTCATCTTCCGGGGCTACCGAGATATGCACGGCCGTGATATCCGCGGAGAGCGAGCGGGCATAGTTGAGTGCGTGCACGGTGCCGCGGTGCACACCGCTGATCGGCAGGATCACGCGGTGCCGGCGGATGCGGGTCGGCGCGCCGAAGGAGTCTAGGGACAGGTGCGCGGCCAGGTGCCGGTAGTGGCGGTGGATCGAAAAGAACAAGTACACCAGCGCCGGGATGATGACCACCACAATCCAGGCGCCGGACGTGAACTTGGTGACGGCGAAGATGAGCATGACCACAAACGTGCTCAACGCCCCAAAGCCGTTGATGGCCAACTTGATGTGCCAGCGCGGATCATGGTGCAGCGTGGAGCTGAGCTGGGCCACCGTCTCGCCCGGCCGCAGCCGGCGCGAACGCCACCAGCGGATGGCCATGCCGGCCTGCGACAGCGTGAACGACATGAACACACCGATAGCGTAGAGCGGGATCAGGGCCGTGGTCTCAGCCCGGAACAGGACGATCAGCAGCGAAGCGACGCCGGCCAGGCCGACGATGCCATAGGTGAACACCAGCCGGCTGCCGCGGAACGAGAGCTGCTTCGGCAAGAAGCCGTCGCCGGCGATCATGGCCGCCAGCAGCGGAAAGCCGTTGAAGGCCGTGTTGGCGGCCATGATCAGGATCAGGGTGGTGCCGCCCAGCAGGAGCAGATAGAGCGGATGGCCGGGGCCGTAGATCGTCCGGCCGATCTGCGAAAAGATCGTCTCGACGTGCGAGGGCACCGCCTGGGTCGACTGCGCCAGGAAGGTGACGCTGAAGAACAGCACCGACAGGATGCTGCTCATCCACAGCAGGGTGATGCCGGCGTTGCGGCTGCGCGGCTCCTTGAAGGCCATGATGCCGTTGCTGATGGCTTCCACGCCCGTCAGCGCCACCGCGCCACTGGAGAAGGCGCGCAGCACCAGGAACGCCGTCAGCATCTGAGTGACCTCGGCGTGCATCGGCTCCACGCCGGTCACGACGCCCAGGGTGCCGGTGAAGTAGCGGTAGTACCCGACGCCGAGCGTCAGGAAGGTGATGCCCAGGAAGAAGTACGTCGGGAGGGCGAACGCGCTGCCGGACTCCTTCACGCCGCGCAGGTTGACGATGGTCATGAAGGCCACGAACACCAGGGCGATCACCACCCGCCACTCGTACAGTTCCGGGAACGCCGACGTGATCTGCGCTACGCCGGACGAGATCGACACCGCCACCGTCAGGATGTAATCGGTTAACAGGGCCGCGCCGGCCACCTGGGCGGCGTTCTCGCCCAGGTTATCGCGCGAGACGATGTAGGCGCCGCCGCCGTTCGGGTAGGCGTGGATGGTCTGCTCGTAGGAGATCGTCACGATCAAGAGCAGCACCGCGATGGCGATGGCGATGGGCAGCGCGAAGGCCAGCGCGCTGGTGCCGGCCAGGGCCAGCACGATCAGGATTTCGTCGGTGGCGTAGGCTGAAGACGAGATCGCATCCGACGAGAAGACGGCCAGGCCGACCTTTTTGCTGATGGTCTGGTGTTCAGCCTCCGCCGTGGCCAGCGGCCGGCCGATCAGCCAGCTGCGCCACGAACGGCGCGGTTGCGAGTCAGGCGACTCGACGGTAAACGAGCTCATAGGGATATCCAGCTGTCCAACTAGCGGCGCGGCGTCTACCACGCAAAACGAAGCCCGCCACACAAAGTCCGACGTCCATCCTTGTGGGCGGGTGGTCCGATGCTACTCCGGTTGAAACGGCGTGTCAAGACAGCGCCCAGCCATTTCGCTGACACCGGGCCGGACAGGCCGGCCTTACAGCAGGGTTTTGGCGGCAAAACCGGCCAGCGCTGCCACCAAGGGCGCGTTCGGCTGGCTGACCACCAGCGGCACGCCCTGGGCCAGCGCCGTCGCCTGGCCTTTGTCGAACGGAACCACCAGGTCCAGCCCGCGGCCCAGCGCCTTCTCCACGGCTGACATCGGCACGGCCGCCTCCGCCGCCGTTTGGTTGAGGACGACCTTGATTTTGGCCTCGGGCACCTGCAGCGCCGCCAAAGCGCGCAGAGTGTTGCGGGTGACCTCTACCGAACCGACGTCCGGATTGAGGACGACGACCACGTACTTGGCGTCGCCGACCGCGGTGGTGGTAGCGTCGTCCAGCAGCGGCGCCGCGTCTACGACGACGTCGGAGAAGAACTTGCGCAGGTAGTAGGCCACAGCCTGGGCGGCCTCGGCGGCCAGGCTGGCCCGCACCGGCTGGGCCGGCGCCGACATCACAAAGACGCCCGAGTCATGCCGCACGATGGCCTGGGCCATCGTGCCCGAGTCGATCACCGGCGGCAGGTCAGCCCAGGTGACCTTGGGACGGACGCGCAGCTGCAGGGCCACCTGGCCGCCAGCCGGGCTCAGATCCAACAGGCAGGCCCGCTTGCCGGCGCGCTCCAGGACGCCGGCCAGGTTGACGGCCAGCGTGGTCTTACCGACGCCGCCGCGCATCCCTAGGATTACGACCAGACGGCCGGCCGGCGGCGGCCCCGGCGGCGCAAAGGGCGAAGTGGTGGCCCGGCTGACGCTGACCACGGCCGGCCCGGCTTGGGCGGCCGGCGGCGCGGCGGCCGGCGGCGGCACCGGCGTCACGGTCGGCGGCGGCGTCTCCTCCCGCGAGATGCTGAGCATCTCCGTGATCTTGGCGGCCAACTCGCGCGGGTCGACGGGTTTGGTCAGGTAACCATCGGCCCCCGCCTCCAGCGCCCCCTCCCGGTCGGCCGGCTGGGCCCGCGCGGTCAGGATCAGGATCGGCAGGTTGCGGGTCCGGTTGGCGCTGCGCAGGCGCTGCGCCACCTCGTAGCCGTCGATGTCCGGCAGCATCAGGTCCAAGATGATGAGGTCGTAACGGTTGCTGACCGCCAGCGCCAGGCCCTCCTCGCCGCGCGAGGCCAGCGTCGGGCTGTGGCCCAGGCGCGTCAGCATCAGCTTCAGAACGGCGCGGAAATCGTTGTCGTCGTCGATGACGAGGATGTAGGCCATCAGCCTTTTCCTTTGGGGAGGGCGCCCAGGCCGGTGGCCAGCGTCCGGTTGACGAACATGGCCGGCGCGGCGAAGGACGTGTCCGGGTATTGCACCGGGATGGCCGTGGCGTTGAACAACATCGCGTACTTGCCCGTGCCGCCGACCAGCAGCGCGTCGTGGTCCAGCCGGCTGGTGAACTCCACCAACCCGCGCACCTCGAACGCCTCCGTCGTCATCAGGACCGGCGCGGTGAGCATTTTGCCGCCGCTGACGCGGATGTAGGTCTGCGGGCCGATGTCCTCGCGCCGGGCCAACAAGCCCAGCGCGACATTGGCCTTGACCAGGCTGGCTTCGTCGAAGTTGGCGATGATGCGGGCAGGCTGCTGCAGGCGCGAAACGTACACGTTGCGCACCATAAAGATCGAGGAGTGGACGTCGTTGAGCAGACCCACCAGACCCGTGTTGCCGACCTCCACCTGGCAGGTGATGCGGTGAACGTTGGTAAAGAAGTCGACGTTGACAATGCTGCGCGCGATGCTTTTTTCGGTCATGTGTCTGCCTAGGGCGACGCTGGCCGTCCGCTCGGAGCGGCGAGCTGGCCGGAACTGGTGCGCAACACAGGTTGTCCCCGTATTCTACAAAGAATCGCCGTATAGGGAAAATCGCCCCCGGCCCGCCGCTAACCTGGCTTGG
The DNA here is from genome assembly GCA_937952305.1 of uncultured Anaerolineales bacterium. GTDB lineage: Bacteria > Chloroflexota > Anaerolineae > Anaerolineales > UBA6663 > SpSt-583. Next base: position 18,637 of record CALFZO010000046.1, read on the forward strand.
GCCGGCCGGGGTCCAGCGGGCGCTGGACCAGCCCCGGCGCTGCTCGCCGCGGGCGGCCGCCTCGGCGCCAGCAAGGAGGCCGGCCGCGTACGCCTGGGCAAAGTCAGTGATCCGCTGGCGCCCGCCCGGCTGAGACAGGTGTTCCGATTGTTCAAGCGCCAACAAACAACCCGCCCACAACCGGCCGGCGCGTCCGCCCGGGCTGCGTAAAAACCGGGTTAAGGGGCCGTCCGTCCGCGGCTCCGGCTTCACCATGTTTTCACGCCAGCTTCGGCGCAGCTTTGCTGAGTTTCGCCCGCGGAATCGCTAAAGTATGCGCGGGTTGGGTGCCCGGCCGGCCCCAACCAACCGGCATCATTCAGCGAGCGAGGACCCCATGCGACACAAGACCGTCACCTAAATCCGCCGCGATCACCGCTGCCAACGAACGAGCCGGGCTTGAGGCCCGGCTCGTCGTTTTTGTGGCTTCTGCCCTGGGGAGACCGGCGCGCGCCGGCCGGCTGTTACTGCGGCGGCAGGATGACAGTGTCGATGACGTGGATCACGCCGTTCGAAGCGGCCACGTCCGTGGCGATGACGTTGGCGTTGTCGACCTTCACGGAACCGCCGGCGACCGTGATGGCGACGTTAGCGCCCTGGAGCGTCGGCGCCGCGGTCAGGTTGACGACATCGGCGGCCAGCACGCGGCCCGGCACGACATGGTAGAGCAGGATGTTGCTCAACGCGGCCGGGTCCTTGAGCAGGGCGTCCACCGTGCCGCGCGGCAGCTTGGCGAAGGCGGCATCGGTGGGCGCGAAGACCGTGAACGGCCCGGCGCCGCGCAGCGCGCTCTCCAGGCCGGCGGCCTTCACGGCGGCCACCAGCGTCTTGAAGTTGCCGTTCAGGATGGCGGTATCCAGCACGTCGAAGGGCGGCAGGATGACGGTATCGATGACGTGGATCACGCCGTTGGAGGCCGGGATGTCGGTGGCGATGACGGTGGCGTTGTTCACCATGACCTTGCCACCCTCAACCTTGATGGCGACGCTGGCGCCGTTCAGGGTCGGCGCGGACGACAGATTGACGACGTCAGCGGCCAGCACCTTGCCGGGCACGACGTGGTACAGCAACACCTTGGCGAGCAGATCCGGGTTGGCCAGCAGCGTGTTCAGCGTGGCGGCCGGCAGTTTGGCGAAGGCGGCGTCGGTGGGCGCGAAGACGGTCAGCGGGCCCTCACCCTGGAGAGCACCCACCAGACCGGCGGCACGGGCGGCGGCCAGCAGGGTCTTGAAGCTGCCGGCGCCGGCGGCGCGGCCGACCAGGTCGGGGGTGGGGATGGCCAGGCGCTGGCCGGGGAAGATCGTGTCCGTGCGCAGGCCGTTGGCGGCCTTCAGGTCATCGACGGTGACCGCGTTGGCGCGCGCGATGCGGCCCAGGCTGTCGCCGGCCTTGACGACGTAGCGCCCATCGGTCGCCGGGGCGGCCGCCGCCGGAGCAGCCGCGAGCGACGGCGGCAGGATGACGGTGTCGATGACGTGGATCACGCCGTTGGAAGCCGGGATGTCAGTGGCGATGACGGTGGCGTTGTTGACCATGACCTTGCCGCCCTCCACCTTGATGGCGATGGCCTCGCCCTGCAGGCTGGTGGCCGAGGTGAGCTTGACGACGTCGGCGGCCAGCACCTGGCCGGGCACGACGTGGTAAGTCAGGATTTTGGTCAACAGGGCGCGGTCCGCCAGGATAGCGTTCAGCGTGGCGGCCGGCAGTTTGGCAAAAGCGGCGTCGGTGGGCGCGAAGACAGTCAGCGGACCTTCGCCCTTGAGCGCGTCCACCAGGCCGGCGGCCTGGACGGCGGCCACCAGCGTCTTGAAGCTGCCGGCGCCCAGCGCGCGGCCGACCAGGTCGGGCATGGGGATGGTCAGGCGCTGGCCGGGGAAGATCGTGTCCGTGCGCAGGCCATTGGCGGCCTTCAGGTCATCCACGGTGACCGCGTTGGCGCGCGCGATGCGGCTGAGGTTATCGCCGGCCTTGACGACGTAGACGGAGGCGTCGGCGGCCATCACAGGCGCCGGCGTCAGCGCCGCGCCGAACGCCAGCGCCACGATCGCGGTCAGTGTCATCAGACGAAACAGGAAGGAACTCTTCGCGGACATGGTCAACTCCTCTATTACCATTGAGATACGTTGGCTCATCGGGCTGAGGCTGGTGCCCCGGCGGTGCGCTGCCGCCGGGACTGCGTGAACCACGGCGCGGGCGCGACCGGTGCGCGCCGGCGTCTTGCCTGTGGTCAGGTCCAACCGCCTCACTTTGCTCCGGCGAGAAACATATCGCCGTCCACGATGTTGTAGCGAGTTTGTTAATTGTTTGCTTAATTCTTGTATATTGCTGAACGCAGGATGAGCGCGGCTCGGTCAGGCCGGCCGCTCCAGGCGGACGAGCACGGCGCCATCGGAGAAGGCGATCCAGGCGGAGTCGGCCGGGGGCGTCTCGGGCGGGGTCTGGGCGGCCAAAGCCAGGGCGGCGCGCACGCGCCAGCGCCGGGCGGGGCCGGTGACTTCAAAGGGCCCCCAGGCCTCAGCGCCGCGCAGAAAGTTGAAGGCGCGGCGGGCCGGCCAGGTGACCGGGACGCGAAGGTCGTCTGGCGTGGGGGAGGGAAAGTAGCTGGCGCCGACGCCAGGCTGCGGCCGGCGCGGCCAGGGGACGTGAGCGAGCGCGTCCAGCACCAGGCGGGCGCCAGCCTCGGCCAGCGTGCGCTCCGCCTCGACCTCACGCCAGCCGTCCGGGAAGGGCAGCGCTGCCTGCCCCACCAGGTCGCCCGTGTCCAGGCCTTCCTCCAATTGGTGCACGCTCACGCCGGTGCGGGTCTCGCCGTGGCGAAACTGCCAGAAGAGCGGCTGTGGGCCGCGGTACGCGGGCAGCAACGAGGGATGCAGGTTGAGGCCGCCCAGCCGCGGCAGCGCCAGCCAGGCCGGCGGCAGGCGGCGCGGGAAACACGCCACGCACCACAGATCCGGACGCAGCGCGGCCAGCTCGGCCAAACCTGCGTCCGCGCCCAGGCGCGCCGCCTCCCACACCGGCAGGCTGTGCGCGTGCGCCAGCGCCACGATGTCCGGCCGGCTGCCCGGCGCGCTGAGCGGCAGGTCTGGCGGCGGCAGGCGCTGCAGCCCGGCCCCGCTCGCGAACGGGCGGCGCGGAGACGGTATAATCAGGCCCACGACGGCGCAGCCCGCCGCCAGCAGTGTCTGCAACGCGACCCGCGAGTATTCGCAGCGCATCCCCAGGAAAATGAGCCGGGGCGTCATGGTTCAGACACAGAGAGAGGCCAACATGTCAGTCCGCATCGTCAAGTGCGCCAAGCTCGGCCGCGAGTTACCGGGGCTGCCGCGCCCGCCCTTCCCCGGCCCGCTCGGCCAGCGCGTCTTCGAGAACATTTCCCAGGCGGCCTGGCAGTTGTGGCAGCAGCAGTCAGTGATCATCATCAACCACTACGGCCTCAACTTGGCCGACAAGCGCGCCCAGCACTTCCTGATGGAACAGCTGGAGGAGTTCTTCTTCGGCGCGGACGCCGCCATGCCGGAAGGCTGGGTGCCGGAAGGCGAGGGCGAGCCTGGCGGAGCGCCGGCCAAAGGTTCCGGCAAAGGCGCGCCGGTCCCCCAGCGCAAATAGCGGTCCGGCGCGGCCGCTGTGCCTCGCCCCATGACACCTAGCCGCATCCTCCTGATCGCGTGTTACGAACTGGGCCATCCACCGCTCAGTCTGGCCTGGCCGCTGGCCTGTCTGCGTCAGGCCGGGTTTGCGCCGCAGACGCTCGACCTGGCCGTCGAGCCGCTTGACGAAACGCTGGCCAGCGCGGCCGACCTCGTCGCCATCGCCGTGCCGATGCATACGGCGCTGCGCCTGGGCGTTGAGGCCGCCCAGCGCGTCCGCGCCGCCGACCCGCGCGCCCACCTGTGCTTCTATGGATTGTACGCCGGTCTGAACGCCGCGCACCTGTTCGGCGCCGGGCTGGCGGACTCCGTCATCGCCGGCGAGAGCGAGGCGCCGCTGGTGGAGCTGGCGCGCGCGCTGTCCGCCGGCCAAGATCCGGC
>CALFZO010000047.1 GCA_937952305.1 uncultured Anaerolineales bacterium
GGTCCACGCTGATGTCGGTGGCGAAGCCCTGAATGCTGGCGTCGCCGGCGCCGGCGACGTCCCACTCGCTCGGCGGGTTGCCGGGCAGACAGTTCTCGGCCACGATCTCATTGGCGGGGCTGGCGCACGGGCTGTTCAAGTCCAGATCCACCGAGCCAACCTCGAGCACCTCGCGCGTGTCGAAGGTCTGCAGCCAGAGTTGACCGGAGGCGGGCGGCGCGGTCAGGGCGAACTGGATGGATTTTGGCCCGGCCGGCTCGAGGGATGTGATCCGGAGCAGGAGCGCCCCGCGGGTGGTATTGCCGGCCGGCGCATCGTTGATGGCCGCCGGATCCGCGGTCAGGCTCACGCCGGCGTTGAAGCCGCTCACGCCGAGGGCGGTGACGCCGCCGAAATCAATCCCGGGCGGCAGCGTGATCAGCAGGCTGCCGCCGGCCGGAAGCTCGGCCGTCGTCGTGAAGGCCAGCGTGTAGGTCCCGGCGTTCGCGGAGAGGTCCAGGGCGCCGGCCGGGAACGGGTTGCCGGGCGTCAGGGTGCTGTACCCGAAGCGCTGGGCGTTGGGCCGGATGCTGGTGACATACCACATCCGGTAGGTCGGCCCGTCTTTCAAAATCGTCTGGTTCCAGACATAGTCCGGCGCAAGCGTGGCCGGGTCGTCACTGCCCTGGAAGACCGGCTGGTTAGGCGTCGGGCGCTGCCAGTTCAGGCCGTCGGTGGACACGACGTGTCCGATGCTGAATACGCCGGCGGAGTCCTTGGCTTCGTACCACAGGCGGTAGAGCGCGCCGTCTTTGATCACCGACGCGATGCCGACCGAGTTATCGTCGAAGGTGCCCGCTGGCCCGGTGCCGAGCATCTCGCCGGCCGGCCCCGCGCCGACGACGCGGCTCCAGGCAATGCCATCCGGCGACGTGGCATAGCCCAGCAGGAACTTGTAGCCGCCGGCGGTGGTCGCGCCCTCGTACCACATCCGGTAACAGGTCGCGCCGAGGGGCACGCCCGCGCAGGGCGCGGCCGCGCTGGCCTGGTCCTTGATCACAAACGGAACGTAGGCTTCGTCTTGATCGAAAGTGCCGGCCACGCCGGAAGGCTGCATGACCGCGCCGCCGGCCAGCGGGCCGGGGACGCGCGTCCAGGTGACGCCGTTGGTGGAGGTGGCGTAGCCGATGCCGTCGGTGAGGCCGCTGGCCGCGTTCGCGCCCAGCCCGCTGTACCACATCCGGAAGAGGCCGCCGTCATTAACGACGGAGAAATAGGACACGCCGGCGCTGTCGAAGCTGCCGGGCGTGCCGAGGTCGAAGACACTCCCGCCCGTCTGCGCGCCGGGGACCCGCGTCCAGGTGACGCCATCCGGCGACACCGCGTAGCCGATGCGCGGAGTGCCGGCGCTGTCCTCGCCTACATACCAGAGCCGATAGCACGTCGCACCCGTGGCGAGGCCAGGGCAGGCCGCCGCGGCCGTGGCGCTGTCCTTGATGACGACCGGGTTGTAGATTTGCTGGCTGTCGAACGTGGTCGAGCCGCTGCCGCAGCCTGAGCCAGCCAGTCCGAAGACGGCGCCCTCAAGCGCCGGGGCACAATTGCCATTGACGTGCGTCCAGACTTGGCGGTTGGGCGATCCGCTTGGCGGCTGCGTTGGGGTGGCTGTGGCCGTCGGTGTCGCCGTGGCGGTCGGCGTGGCCGTCGCCGTCGGGGTGGCGGTCGGGGTCTCGGTTGGCGGCGCCGTGACGTACACGGCCGAGAAGGCGTGATCCCCGGACGGCACCGTGACGAAGGCCGCGCTCT
>CALFZO010000048.1 GCA_937952305.1 uncultured Anaerolineales bacterium
CGGCAGGGCGTGCTCGCGCTGGGCGGTGAGGATGGCGTAGCGCTTACAGAAGTTCGCGGGCAGGCCGTCTCAGCCGACCTCGTCGTACATGGCGAGCCAGCGCATCTCTTCCGGGAGGTTGGGGTCGGCCGTGGTCTGCAGCGTGTCGGTGATCATGCTGTAGGCCTGCCGCTCCAGCGCGTCCTTCAGCGGACGGTTGATCACCAGGGCCGACACGTCGTCGTTCACGCCCAGTTCGGCGCGGGCGCGCAGCTCCTCGCCCTCGATGTACTTGCGCGTGGGGCGACCGATTTCCATGCGCCACTGGCAGCCACCCACCTTGCCCTGCATGGCCACCGCGCCCGCGGGGGCGGCGGAGAACGTCATGCCACGCGAGGCGGCCCACTCCGAGACCGGGCCGTGGGTCAACTGCGAGGGCGGCGCCTCGGACTCCTTGGCGTCGCGGGTGAAGGCTTTCCGGAGGCGGTCGAACATGCGTGGGCGGATTGACCTAGAGTGAAGTCATTATGAAAGCAAACACCGCCCGGCAGAGCAGCCCGATCCAGGTTTTTTCCTGGGCCACGCCCAACGGCCACAAAGTCCACATCATGCTGGAGGAGTGTGGCCTTCCGTATGAGGCCATCGCGGTGGACATCGGCGCCGGCGACCAGTTCAAGCCCGAGTTCCTCGCCATCAGTCCGAACAACAAGATCCCCGCGATCATCGACCCGCAAGGGCCCGACGGCGAGCCGATCAGCCTGTTCGAGTCCGGCGCCATCCTCGTCTATCTGGCTGCGAAGACCGGCCGGTTCCTGCCGCAGGGCGACCGCGAGAAGTACGAAGTGCTGCAGTGGCTGATGTTCCAGATGGGCGGCGTGGGCCCCATGCTGGGGCAGGCGCACCATTTCAGGCTGTACGCGCCGCAGAGGATCGACTACGCCATCGACCGTTACACCAGCGAGGCGCGCCGGCTCTATGGCGTGATGGAGCGCCGGCTGGCGCAAAGCCGCTGGCTGGGCGGCGCCGAGTACAGCATCGCCGATATCGCCACCTTTCCCTGGCTGCGCAAATGGGCCAACCAGGGCGTCGTGATGGACGAGCATCCGCACCTGAAGCGCTGGTTCGAGACCATTGCGGCACGGCCCGCGGTGCAGCGCGGCGTGCAGGTGCTGGCGGATCGGCGAAAGCCGATCACCGACGACAAGGCGCGCGAGGTGCTGTTCGGCAAGACGCAGTACGAGCGGCGCTGAGGGCGGCGGGTCTGCACGGCCGTACGACACGCAGGTCGTCGCGCTGCCGCGTGGACCCGCAGGGTGGCGCCCGCGACCGCGGCGTCTCTTGATCCTGAACAGGAGATGACTGCGTCGTTCAGGCCGCAGCCCGGGGTCGCGGCCCACAATGCCCTGCAACAGGCCTGCGGACGCGGCGCGCAACTGGCGCCCGCGGTCTTCCGCCGGCCTGGTTTGAAGGAGCCCGCGCATGAACCATCCCCCCTCACCCCGCCGCGGCCTGCTGGCCCCGGTGCTGGTCCTGGCCGCGCTGCCGGCCTGGGCCGGCCCCGACTGCGAGGCGCCGCTGAGCCGCTGGCAGAGCCGTGAAGCCGTGCGGCAGGTCGCCGCCGCGAAGGGCTGGCAGATCCAGCGGCTGAAGATCGACGACGGCTGCTACGAGGTTCGCGGCACCGACGCCCAGGGCCGCAGCTTCAAGGCGAAGCTCGACCCGGAAACGCTGGCCGTGCTGAAGATCAGGCAGGCCGACGCGTCGCGCGAGCGGGCGCGCGACCGCGAGTCGCACGGCGCTGGACGACCCGCACTGGGTTCACCATCGGATGCCGCCTCCGGGCCGTCGCCGGCCGAGCCCGCGCCGCACCGCTAGAACGCCCCCCACACACAAGGATCCTCCCCATGTCCAAGCCTCTTCTGACCCTCCTCGCGACCGCCTGCGCACTCAGCCTGCCCGCGGTGGCGCACAGCCGGCCGGTCACCTTGACGGCCCAGCTCAAGAACTACGGTGGTGACGGCGCCTATCTCGCCGCCTACCTGACCGACTCGAAAGGCGCCTACGTGCGCACGTTGTGGGTCGCCGGCGGCAAGGCCAAGTACTACAAGCATCTGGCGGACTGGAACCGCCTCTCGGCGCAGGACGCCAAGCGCCTCGATGGCGTGACCGGAGCCAGCGTCGGCGCGGGCCGCACGCTCAAGGTCACGGCCGATCTCGCGGATGCGCTGTTCGACGCGGGCTACGAGATCCGCATCGACGCCGCCGTGGAAGACATGCGCGACAGCCCATCGGAGGTTCGCATCCCGCTGACGGCGGGTCAGGCCGGCAAGCCACAGGCCGGCAAGCAGTTCATCCAGTCCGCGAGCTTCCAGCTCCAGTAACCGGGTGGGCATGAGCTGGAGACTCGTTCACCGATGGCTGGGACTGACCGTCGGCCTGCTGACGGTGGTGCTGGGCCTGAGCGGTGCCCTGCTGGCGATCGACCCGATCCGGCAGGCCTGGGAGGCGCCCGCCGCACCGGGTGGCCTGCCCGTTGCCACGCTGGTCGAGCGCGTCTCGCGCAGCGTCCCCGGCGCCGAGGAGATCCGGCGCCTGCCTTCTGGCGCCATCGTCGTCTACGCCTTCGCCGGCGACCAGCCGCAGGCCAGCTACGTGGACCCGGCCGATGGCCGCGTGCAGGGCCCCTGGCAGGCCACGGTGCTGCCACGCTGGGTCAGGAACCTGCACCGATCCCTGCTTCTGGGTGACGCCGGCCGCTGGGGGGCGGCCGCCACGGCGCTGGTGATGGGCCTGCTGTGCGCGTCCGCCCTGGTGCTGCTGTTTCGCCGAATGGGTGGCTGGCACCGACTGGCCGGCCGGGTGCGTGGCACGCTGCGCAGCGCATCCACGTCGAGGCCGGCCGCGTGGTGCTCGTGGTGCTGGCCCTGACGTCGCTCACGGCGCTGACCCTGAGCGCCTCGACCCTGGGCCTGATCGAACTGGACGCCCGGACCGAGCCCGACGTGGTTTCGGTGGTGACCGGCCAGCCCGCGCTGCCGGCTGCGCAGCTGGCGGTCAGCCCTTGGGCGCACACACCGGTCGTCAGGCACTTGGCGGCGCTGGCGGTCGCGGACTCGTCGGTCTGGCCATCGCAGTCGTTGTCTTTGGCGTCGCACGTTGCCTCAAAGGCCTCATAGCCCTGCGCGGTCAGCGCGGCGTAGTCGCACTGCCACAGGCCAGCGTTGCACACAGCTTTGCCC
>CALFZO010000049.1 GCA_937952305.1 uncultured Anaerolineales bacterium
GGTTGGCACCGGCCAGGCCCTGGAGATCGGCTCGAAGGGCGACGCCGACGTGGTGCTGGTCCATGCCCGCGCGCGCGAGGACAAGTTCGTGGCGGATGGCGATGGCGTGAATCGGCTCGATGTCATGTATAACGACTACATCCTCGTCGGCCCGGCGGCTGACCCGGCCGGCGTCAAGGGCCTGGCCACGGCCAAAGAAGCGCTGGCTCAGATCGCGTCGACGGCGGCGGTGTTTGTCTCGCGCGGCGACGACTCCGGCACGCACACCAAAGAGAAGAGCTTGTGGGCGTCGGCCGGCCTCACGCCGACCGTGGACGGCGGCTGGTACTTCTCCATCGGCCAGGGCATGGGCGAGACGCTGCTGTTCGCCAACGAGAAGCCCGGCTACACCCTCACCGACCGCGGCACCTGGCTGTCTATGCAGGCTGAACTGCCCGGCCTGGTCGTGATCGTCGGCGGCGACACGATTGCCGGCAACCAGGACAAGTCGCTCTACAACCCCTATGGCGTGATCCCGGTCAGCCCAGAGAAGCACCCGGGCGTCAATTTCACGCTGGCCACCCAGTTCGCCGAGTGGCTGACGTCGGCCGAGGTCCAGCAGAGAATCGGCCAGTACGGCCAGGACAAGTACGGCCAGGCCCTGTTCTACCCGAGTGCCGCCAAGTAAAGCGGCCAACCTCCGGAGATGAGCATGTCCCTCAGCGCCCGCAACCAGTTCAAAGGCCAGATCAAGTCCATTAAGCTCGGCGCCATCATGGCCGAGGTGGTCCTGGAAGTGAACGGCCTGGAGGTGGTGGCCGCCATCACGCGCAGCTCGGTCGAGAGCCTGGGGCTCCAGGTCGGCGACGAGGCCACGGCCGTGATCAAAGCCACTGAGGTCATGATCGCCAAGTAGGCCCAGCCGGTTGAGCGGCCGGCGGAGGCGCGCCTCGGCCGTTGTGTTCCTATGGACGTGCTGCCGCAACTGCTCCCGATCATCCTGCTGTCGCTGTCTGTCTCGGGCGTCGCCCTGGCCATCGCCACGCTCATCGGCCTGCCGCTGGGCGCGCTGCTGGCCCTGCGGCCCGTGCCCGGCAAGCGCTTCTGGGAACTGCTGATCTACACCGGCATGGGGCTGCCGCCGGTGGTGGTGGGGCTGTTCGTCTACCTGCTGCTCTCGCGCAGCGGGCCGCTCGGCTGGCTCGGCTGGCTGTTCACGGCGCCGGCCATGATCACGGCCCAGGTCATCATCGCCCTGCCGATGGTGGCCGGCCTGGCGCTGACGGCGGTGGAGGGCCTGGACCCGAGCCTGCGCCTGCAGCTGCGCGCCCTGGGCGCCTCGCCCAACCAGGTGATGTGGACGCTGCTCGGCGAGGCGCGCAGCGGCGTGCTCTCGGCCATCGTCGCCGCCTTCGGCAGCATCATCTCGGAGGTCGGCGCCGTGATGCTGGTGGGCGGCAACATCGAAGGGCAGACGCGCGTGCTGACGACGGCGATCGTGCTGGAGACGCGCCAGGGCGAGTTCGGGCTGGCGCTGGCGCTCGGCACGGTGCTGCTGACGCTGACCTTTATCATCAACTACTGGCTGGTGCGGGCCGGCCAGCGGCGTGAAACGGCCGCCTGGCGGGCCGAGGCGAGGCCCGGACGATGACGACCGGTCCGGCCGGTGCGCTCTATTCGCTGCGCGCGGTGACCAAGTCCTACGCCGGCCGGGCGGTGCTGGATCTGGCCGCGCTGGAGATCGAGCGCGGCGAAGCCCTGGCCCTGGTGGGGCCGAGCGGCGCCGGCAAATCCACGCTGCTGCGCCTGCTCAATTTCCTGGAGCCGCCCAGCGCCGGGGAGCTGCGCTTCCGCGGCCAGCCGGTGGCGGCCGAACCGCCGCTGGACCTGTTGCGGCGCGTGACCACGGTCTTTCAACGCCCGGTCCTGCTGCAGCAATCGGTGCGCGACAATGTCGCCTACGGCCTGAAGCTGCGCGGCCTGGCCGTGGACGGGCGCGTGGACGCGGCCCTGGAACAGGTGGGCTTGCAGGCGCTGGCGCGCCAGCCCGCCCACAAGCTCTCCGGCGGCGAGATGCAGCGCGCGGCCCTGGCGCGGGCGCTGGTGCTGGAGCCGGAGGTGCTGCTGCTGGACGAGCCGACCGCCAACCTCGATCCCTACAACGTCGGCCTGATCGAGCGCATCGTCAGCGACCAAAATCGCGCGCGCGGCACGACCGTCGTCATGGTGACGCACAACGTCTTCCAGGCGCGCCGGCTGGCGACGCGCGTCGGCCTGCTGCTGGGCGGCCAGCTGGTGGAGCTGGCGCCGACCGACCTCTTCTTTGAAGCCCCACGCGATCCGCGCACGGCTGCCTTTGTGCGCGGCGAGATGGTGTACTGAGCGCCGCTACCCCGTTCGATATAGCTTGTCCACCGACCTCCGCTAGAGCCGCACCTGGGCCAGACGGCCGAGGCCGCTGCCTTCCACCTCTGCTAGGGTGGGGTGACGGTCGGCCGCTTTGGGGATCGTCTACAATACCGCTGCATGTCTTCTTTTCGGCCTTCTCCCGCCTATTCCTGGCGCTTCCTGATCGGGTGGCTGGCCGGCGCCGCGCTGGGCGGGCTGGCTGGCGGCCTGGCCGGCGCGGCGGCGGGTGGGTACTTCCTGCCGGGCCTGGCGCTGGGCATAGTGGCCGGCAATCTGCTCGTCGCCGGCGTGCACCTGTGGCGCGCGCGGCTGCCCCTGACGCCGCCGCTGCCGGATTCCAACGCCCGCCGGCTGCGCTGGGTGTCGGCGCTCACCGCGCTCGGCGCCGGCGGCTACCTGGCCGCCGGTTGGGCGGGCGTGCCGTTCAACCGCTTCTTCCCGTGGGACGGCCTGGGGCTGCTGCTCCTGTGCGGAGCGGCCGAGCTCCTGCTCCGCGGCGGGCACTCCTTCTGGGCCTCCAGCTGCCTGTTGGGCGGGTTCCTCATCCCCATCGCCTTCAACGCCCAGTTCTATGGCATGAGCAGCCCCGTCAACGCCCTGTACGTGCTGGGGCTGCTGGTGAGCGGCCTGGTGCTGGGCTCAAACGGATTCTTCGGCGCGTTGATGGCGATCAGCACCCTGACCGCGCTCTTTGCCGTCGGCGAGCAGCAAGGCCAGTGGCCAACGGTGTACCCGGTGGGCTCGCCGGCCCAGAGCGCCGGGCTGGTGTTGTTCTGGTGGGTCGTGTACGCGGCCGGCGCCTGGCTGAGCTGGCTCTTCGCGCGCACGCTGGAGCGCGCCGTGCAGGTCTCGCGCGGCCAGACACTGGCCCTGGCCCGGACGATCACCGCCATCGCCCCGTCGGCCTCGCTGGAACAGGTGCTGCGGCAAGCGCTGGCGGCCGTCGCCGAGCAGCTGGCCGTCCCGACCGTGCGCCTGTTCTTGCTGGACCCGGCCACGGGCGTCATCCAGCTGCGCCTGGCCCAGCTGTCCGGCCGGGCTGTGGCGGGCGCGGCCGAGGCCGATCCGGTGCTGCCCCTCTGGCCGGAACTGCAGCGCACCCGCCGTCCGCTGGTGGTGGACGATGTCGCCAACGACGCCCGGCTGGGGCCCCGCGCAGCGCTGCTGGCCCGCGGCGTGCAGACGCTGCTGGGCGTGCCCTTGCTGGACGGCGAGGCCGTGGCCGGCTTCTTCAGCGCGGAGTGGCCGGCCCGGCGGCGCTTCGACGCTGACACGCTGGAGCTGGCGCAGGCCCTGGCTCAGCCGATGGCGCTGGCGCTGCGCCTGGCCTGGCTGGCCGAGCAGAACCAGCAGGCGGCGCTGCTGCAGGAACGCAACCGCCTGGCGCGCGATATCCACGATACGTTGGCGCAAGGCTTTACCGGCATCGTCGTGCAGTTGGAGGCCGCCGAGGATGTGTTGGCCGAAGACGAGGCGGCGGCGCGCCAGCATCTCGCCCGGGCCCGCGCCCTGGCCCGTGACAGCCTGGCCGAGGCGCGCCGCTCGGTCTATGCGCTGCGGCCGGCTTCGCTCGAACACCAGCCGCTGCCGCAGGCCCTGCGCGCCGCGGTGCTGGCCCTGACGGCCGGCACCGGCCTGGAAGTGACGGTCCAGACGGACGAGGCCTGGCCCGACTTGGCGCCCGGCCTGGAGGCCGACCTGCTGCGTCTGGGCCAGGAGGCCGTCACGAATATCTTGCGGCATGCCGAGGCGCGCCACGTGCGCATCCGCCTGCAGGCCAACGCCGCCTCCGTCAGCCTGGAAATCGGCGACGACGGGCGCGGATTTGACCCGGCCGCGCCGCGCCCGAGCGCGTCCGGCGGCCTGGGCCTGGTGGGGATCCGCGAGCGCGTCGCCCGCCACGGCGGCTCCCTGGACGTGCACAGCGCGCCCGGCGCCGGCGCCACGCTGCGCGCCACCCTCCCGCTGCGAGTGGACAAACCCCATGCCTGAGACCGCGCCGATCCGCATCCTGATTGCCGACGACCATTCCGTGGTGCGCGAGGGGCTGGCCGCCATGATTGCGCGCCGGGCCGACATGCAGGTGGTGGCCGAGGCCGGAGACGGCCGGCAGGCCGTGGACCTGGCCCGCCGTCATCGTCCGGACGTCATCCTGCTGGACCTGCGCATGCCGGAGTTGGGCGGCGTGGCGGCCATCCACCAGATCGCGGCCGACGTGCCGGCCGCACGCGTGATCGTGTTGACCACGTTTGACGGCGACGAAGACATCTTCCGCGCGCTGCAGGCCGGCGCCCGCGCCTACCTGCTCAAGGACACGCCGCGCGAGGCCCTGCTGGAGGCCATCCGGGCCGTGCACGCCGGCCAGAAGCGCATCCCGCCGGAGGTGGCCGCCAAGCTGGCCGACCGGCTGCTGGCCCCGGAGCTCTCGGCGCGCGAGCTGGACGTGCTGCGCCAGATCGTGGCCGGCCGCAGCAACAAGGAGGCCGGCGCCGCGCTGGGCATCAGCGAAGGCACGGTGAAGGTCCACGTCAACAGCCTGCTCGGCAAGCTGGGCGTGGCCGACCGCACGCAGGCCGTGACCGAGGCGCTGCGGCGCGGGCTCGTCCGCCTGGACGAATAGATCGAAAGGCCTAGCGGCCTCTGTCCCCCTGGGCCAGCCCTGCGGCTGGCCTTTTTGTTTATCGGCGCCGCCCTCCAACGGGCGATGCGGCGCCGGCGGTCCGGCCCTAGGCTCTGATCAACAACGGCCCAGCCAAGGAGTTAGTCATGACGTTCGCGATCCATGTGGAAAACCTGTCGAAGAGCTACGGCGCGGTGCGGGCCGTGGCTGACCTGAGTTTCTCCGTCCCGGCCGGCTGCACCTTCGGTCTGCTTGGCCCGAACGGCGCCGGCAAGAGCACGACCCTGAGCCTCCTGCAAGGCCTGCGCCAGCCCGAGACCGGCCGCGTGGTGGTGCTGGGGTTGGACCTGTCTGCGCACGCCGCCCAGGTGAAGGGGCGCCTGGGCGTGCAGCTCCAGCACACCAGCCTGATGCCGGACCTGGCGGCGCTGCAGCAGGTGCTGCTCTTCGCGCGGCTCTACGGCCGCCGCCTCAACCGCGCCGCTGCGCTGGACCTGTTGCGGCGCGTGGGGCTGGCCGAAAAGGCCGCGGCCCTGCCCGGCCAACTCAGCGGCGGCCAGCAGCAGCGCCTGGCGCTGGCCCTGGCCCTGGTCAACGATCCCGAGCTCGTCTTTCTGGATGAGCCGACGGCCGGATTGGACCCGCAAGCCCGCCGCAACCTGTGGGACTTGGTGCGCACACTGCGGGCCGAGGGCCGCACCCTCGTCCTGACCACGCATTACATTGAGGAGGCCGAGGCCCTGTGTGACCAGGTGGGCATCCTCGACCATGGCCGGCTGCTGGCCCTGGACACCCCGGCCGCCCTGGTCGGCCAGCTGGCCGCCGCGGCGCCGACCGGCCGGGCGCCCTCCCTGGAAGAGGTCTTCCTGCACTTCACCGGCCGCGCCTGGCGCGACGCGTGAAGCGGGCGGGCGGCCTTATCGCTTCGACCACACCTGAAAGGGAACCCTATGCTGACTCATCTTCCCCGCCAACAACCCGCCTGGCGCCCGATCCTGCACTTCGCCGGGGCCATGTTCCAGGCCGGCCTCACCGATTGGCGCACGACGGCGCTGTCGCTGTTCACGCCGCTCTTCATGCTGGTCTTGTTCTGGCTGATCGGCCGGCCGGCTGAGCCCGGCGACCTTGACCTGGCGGCCTTCATCTTCCCGGCCATCGTCGGGCTGACCGTGATGCTGGGCGGGCAGACGCTGGCGATGCGGCTGGTCAACTGGCGCACCCAAGGCGTGTTTCAGCGCCTGGCGGCCACGCCGACGCCGGTGGGTCATCTGGTGCTCGGCCTGGGGCTGGCGCAGGCGGCGCTGAGCGTCGTTCAGGCCATGAGCGTGCTCGCCTTCGGCGCGCTGGCGTTAGGTTTGCCCGTCAACGGCCTCGGCGCCGGGGCGGCGCTGGGCGTGCTGGCGTTGGGCGTGTCCACGTTCAGCGCCTACGGGCTGCTGGTGGCCAGCCTGTCGCCCAAGGCCGACATCGCCAGTTCGCTCTTCATCTTTACCCTGTTGCCGATGTTCTTTTTGGGCGGCGGCTTCCCGGCTGAAATCCTGCCCGCCTTCCTGCGGCCGGTCAGCCCGTGGCTGCCGACGACGATGGTAAACACGCTGCTCAGCCCGCTGCTCGCCACGGGCACGCTTCCGTCCGACCCGGCTTGGCCGGTGCTGGGCCTGCTCAGTTATACGCTCGGCCTGGCCGCGTTGGCGGCCTGGCGTTTCCGCTGGGAATAGACGCTGGGCGTGCCCCAACCCGGTTCGGAATAGACGGGCGGCTGCCACCCGGCGCCGCCTGTTTTCGCCTGCCTTGCCCTTGCCATAGGGATTACAATAAGGCTTGTTCTTCCGCAGGGACCATCATCACGGTTACCCACGCCGATCGGTACTAGGATCGATCGGCCGACTAGCTTAACCTCTTTAGGCTATTTTGCCGCTTTAACTCTGGGGGATAGGGTTGCCTTTACGCAGTGACCGGCCGCCTGTCCGGGTTCGGCCCTTGGAGTTGATCCCCCAACGGCCCCTGGGCTGGAGGCGCTCAGAAAGCTGAGACGAGACTATGGCCCCTCCCCGCCCCCAGACGCGTGCGCGCCAGCTAGAACGCCGCCTCCAAAAACTGCGCGAGCAAATGGCGGAAGCGCAGGCCGCCCTGGACGAACTCCAGCCCGCGGCCCAGGCCGCGCCGCCGCCCGAGCACCCCGCGCCGCCCGTCCCCGCCGAGACATTCGCCAAGATTTTCCAGGCCAGTCCGACGCTGATGGCGATCACGGAGTTGGACACGGGCCGCTACGTGGACGTCAACGAGGCGTTCGGGCGGACCCTCGGCCTGCCGCGCGAGGCCGTGATCGGCCGGACGGCCCTGGAGTTGAACCTGTTTGTGCACCCCGAACAGCGCGCGGCCGCCCAGCGGCGTCTGCAAGCCGATGGCCAGTTGCGCGATTTCGAGGTGGCCGTGCGGTCCAGCACGGGCGAGATCCTCACGGGGCTGTTTGCGGCCGAGTATATCGATCTGGGGGACCGCCGCCTGCTGCTGACGATGATGGAGGACATCACCGAGCGCCGCCGGGCCGCGGCCGCCTTGCAAGCCAACGAGGCCAAGTTCCGTTCCTACGTGGAGAATGCGCCCCAGGCCATCTTCGTCGCTGACCGGACTGGCCGCTACGTGGACTTCAACCCGGCCGCGCTCGATCTGCTGGGCTATTCCGCCGCCGAGCTTTCCCGGCTCAGCATCGCCGACATCGTGGACGAGGCCGACGCCGAAAACGGCCTGTACAACTTCGCGGCCGTGATGACGGCCGGCTATGCCGAGGGCGACTTCCACCTGCGCCACCGCGCCGGGCACCTGGTCTGGGTCGCGCTGCGCGCGGTCCGGCTGAGCGACGACCGCTTCATGGCGTTCTGCCAGGACGTGATGGCCAGCCGCGCCGCCGAAGAGGCCCTGCGCGCCAGCGAGGCCCGCTACCGCCTCCTGGCCGAGCACATGGCCGACGTGGTCTGGGTCCTGGACACGAACACGGGCCGCTTCACCTACGTCAGCCCGTCCGTGGAGCGCCTGCGCGGCTATACGGTGGAGGAGGTCCTGGCCCAGCGGATGGATCAGGTGATGACGCCGGCCTCGCTGGCCATGATCCAGGCGTCGCTGCCGCAGCGCCTGGCGGCCTTCCTGGCCGGGGACCCGGCCGTGGTGACCCAGACGCATGCGGTGGAGCAGACGCGCCGAGACGGCTCCACCGTCTGGACCGAGGTCGTCACCACGCTCCTGCATAACCCGGCCGGCGGCGTGGATGTGCTCGGCGTCTCGCGCGATATCAGCGCGCGTCGGCGGGCGGAGCAGGCCCTGGCGGACAGCGAGGCCCGCTATCGCGGTCTGTTCGAGAACATGCTGGAGGGGTTTGCGTATTGCCGCATGCTCTTTGAGGACGGCCAGCCGCGCGACTGGGTCTACCTGACGGTCAACCGCGCCTTCGAGACCCTGACCGGGCTGACGGGGATCACGGGCCGGAAGGCCACCGACGCGATCCCGGGCCTGCGGGAAAACGACCCCGAGCTGTTTGAAATCTACGGCCGGGTGGCGGCCACGGGGAGGCCGGAGCGGTTCGAGACGTTCGTCGCGGCGCTGCGGATGTGGTTTTCCGTGCACGTCTACAGCCCGCAGGCCGGCGATTTTGTGGCCGTCTTCGACGTGGTCACCGAGCGCAAGCTGACCGAGACCCGGCTGCGGACCCTGGCCGAGCGCCTGGACCTCGCCACGCGGTCGGCCGGCCTGGGGATCTGGGAATGGGACATCCAGAAGAACGAGTTGATCTGGGACGACCAGATGTACGCGCTCTATGGCGTCAAGCGCGAGGACTTCCAGCACGATTACGAGGCCTGGGTGAGCGGCCTGCACCCGGACGACCGCGCCGCCAGCGATACGGCCTCGCGCCTGGCGCGCAGCGGCGAGAAGGAGTATGACACCCAGTTCCGGGTGCGCTGGCCGGACGGCACGGTGCGCGTGCTCCAGGCCAATGCCGTGGTCGTCCGCGACGCCGCCGGCCAGCCGCTGCGCATGGTCGGCGTCAACTACGACATCACCGAGCGTATGCGGGCCGAGGCCGCGCTGCGCGAGAGCGAAGCCTGGCTGCGCCTGGCCAACGAGGCCGCCGGCCTGGGCGCCTGGCGCCATGACCTCCGGACCGGGGCTGTTTATCTTGATCAACGCGCCCAGGCCCACTACGGCTTCACCGCGGCGGAGGTGGCGCTGGCCGATGTGCTCGCGCGCGTGCATCCGGATGACCGGGAGCGGCTGGGCGCCGAGATCGCGGCCGCCACCGCGCCCGCCAGCGACGGGCGCTATGCCACCGAGTACCGCGTCGTCCATCCCGATGGCTCCGAGCATTGGCTGGCCATCTCCGTACGCGTCCAGTTCGAAGGCGACGGCGACGCGCGCCGGGCCACGCTCGGCTTCGGCACGAGCCAGGACATCACGGCGCGCAAGCAGGCCGAAGCCGCGCTGCGGGAGAGCGAAGCCAAATACCGCGCGCTGTATGAGGGGGCCGCGATCGGCATCTTCCACTCGACATTTGAGGGCCGGTATTTGGACTTGAACCCGGCCCTGGCGCGCATGCTGGGGTACGGCTCGCCGGCCGAGGTGCTGGCCGCCATCCACGATGTGGCTCAGCAGACGTATGTGAACCCCGAGCGGCGGGAGGTCATCATCGCCCAGCTGCTGGCCCAAGGCGGCCCGCTCGTGATCGAGAACCGTTATCACCGCCGGAACGGCCCCGACTGGGACGCACATCTCCATCTGCGCTGCGTCACCGACCCCGATGGCCGCCCGCGCCATCTGGAGGGCTTTGTCGAGGATATCACCGAGCGCAAGCGGGCCGAGGCCGCGCTGCGCGAGAGCGAAGCGCGCTACCGCGGCCTGATCGACAACGCCCCGGACGCCGTCTTCGTTAATCGCGAGGGCCGGCTGACGCTCGTCAACGCCGCCTGCCTGCGGCTGTTCGGCGCCGAGCGGCCGGAGCAGCTGCTGGGCCGCTCCCCGTTCGACCTGATCCACCCGGACGACCGCGCCGCCGTGCGTGAGCGCATCCAGCAGATGGTGGCCACGGGCCGGCCGGTGCCGCCGCGCGAGCAGCGCATGCTGCGGCTGGACGGGAGCGTGGTGGAGGTGGAAGCCTCGGCGGCACCCTTCCGCGACCAGGGCCAGGCCGCCATCCACGTCAACTTGCGCGATATCACCGAGCGCCGGCGGGCGGAGGCCGCGCTGCGTGAGAGCGAGGGCAAGCTTCAGGCCGTGATCGAAAGCCTGCCCGTCGGGGTGTCCATCCTCGACGCCGAGCGCCGGGTGGTCTACGCCAACCGCGCGCTGGAACGGGTCTTGAAGCTGGATCAGGCGCAGTTGGTTCAGGGCGCCTACCGGACGCGCCGCTACTTCAACCCAGACCGGACGCCGCTGCCGCCCGAGGCCTTCCCGAGCCAGCGCGTGCTCCGCGAGGGGCGGCCGGTGACCGACGTCGAGGTTGGCACAATCACCGAGACCGGAGGCGAGTTGTGGACCAGCGTCAGCGCCGTGCCGCTGGAGTTCCCGGACTGGCGCATGGTGGTCGCCACCGTCGATGTCACCGCGCTGCGCCAGGCCGAGGAACGTTCCCGGCGCGGCGAGCAGGTTTTGCGCCTGTTCGTCGAACACAGCCCGGCCGCTATCGCCATGTTCGACCGGACCATGACGTACATTGTGGCCAGCCGCCGCTATCTCGCGGACTACCGCCTGGGCGGGCAGGACCTGGTGGGCCGCTCCCACTACGATATCTTTCCCGAGATCCCCGAGCGCTGGAAGGCGATCCACCGGCGCTGCCAGGCCGGCGCGGTGGAGCGCTGCGAGGAGGACCCCTTCCCGCGCGCGGACGGGCGCCTGGACTGGGTGCGCTGGGAGATCCGGCCCTGGTATGAGAGCGACGGCCAGATCGGCGGCGTGATCCTGTTCTCCGAGGTGATCACGGCGCGCAAGGAATCCGAGGCCGCGCTGCGCCAGAGCGAGGAGCGCTTCGGCAAAGCGTTTCAGGCCAACCCGGGCGCTATGAGCATCTCGCGCCTGGCCGACGGGCAGATCATCGACGTCAATGCGAGCTACGAGCAATTGCTGGGCTACTCGCGGGCCGAATTGGTGGGCCGCCCGATTCTCGCCGTTAACATCTACGACGATCCGGCCGACCGCCAGAACCTCCTGACGCAGCTGCGTGACCAGGGCGCCGTGCGGAACCGCGAATTGACACTGCGCGCCAGGTCCGGTGCGCGCCGCCAGGTGTTGTTCTCGCTCGAGACGATCGAGCTGGCCGGCGAGGCCTGCCTGCTGGCGATCCTCTATGACATCACCGAGCGCAAGCTGGCCGAGGCCGCGCTGCGCCAGAGCGAGGAGAATTTCTCCAAAGCCTTCCGGTCCAGCCCCACGGCGCTGTTGATCACGCGCCTGGCCGACGGGCGCTATTTGGAGTTGAACGACGCCTACTGTGCGATCGTCGGCTTTGAACGCCGGGAGCTGCTCGGCCGGCTGACGACCGAGTTCAATATCTTCGTCCGCGCGTCGGACCGGCAGGCCATCGTCCAGCGGCTGCTGGCCGAGGGCTCGGTCCGCGACTTCGAACTGGACATCCGCCATCGCTCCGGCGCCCTGCGGCATGTGGTGGCCGGCCAGGAACAGATCACGTTCAACGGCGAAGCCTGCATCCTGTCCACGCTGGTGGACATCACCGACCGCAAGCGCATCGAGGACGAGCTGCGGCGCTCCAACGCCGAACTGGAACAGTTCGCCTACGTGGCCTCGCACGACCTGCAAGAGCCGCTGCGCGGCATGGCCGGCATGGTCCAACTCCTCCAGCAGCTGTATCAGGGCCGGCTGGACGAGCGCGCCGACGAGCTGATCGGCCACGCCGTGGACGCCGCCGGCCGCATGCAGGCCCTGATCAACGACCTGCTGGCGTATTCGCGCGTCGGCCGGCGCGGCGGCGCTTTTACGGCCGCTGACACCGGCCTGGCGCTGCGGGCCGCGCTGGACAACCTGGCCGTCATGGTCGCCGAGACCGGCGCCGTGATCACGCCCGGCCCCCTGCCCAGCGTGACCGCCGACTTCACCCAGCTCGTCCAGCTCTTCCAGAACCTGGTGGGCAACGCGCTCAAGTTCCGCGGCGAGCGCGCGCCGGAGGTGGCCGTCAGCGCGGAGCGCGAGGCCGCCGGCTGGCGCTTCGCCGTGCGCGACAACGGCCTGGGCATCGAGCCGCAGTACTTTGAGCGCATCTTCCAGGTCTTTCAGCGCCTGCACACACGCCGCGAATACCCCGGCACCGGCATCGGCCTGGCCCTGTGCAAGAAGATCGTCGAACGGCACGGCGGGCGCCTGTGGGTCGAGTCTCAGCCCGGGCAGGGCTCGACCTTTTTCTTCACCTTACCTGACCGAGATCCGTCCCATGACCACTGACACCCCGCGTTCCATCGAAATCCTGATTGTCGAGGACAGCCCGACCGACGTGCTCATCGCCCAGGAGGCGTTGAGCCAGGCCAAGCTGCTCAACCATCTGCACGTGGCCGAGGACGGCGTGGAGGCCCTGGCCTTCCTGCGCCGCCAGGGGCGCTACGCGACGGCCCCGCGCCCGGACCTGATCATGCTGGACCTCAACCTGCCGCGCATGGGCGGGCAGGAGGTGCTGGCTGAGCTCAAGGCTGACCCCGTCCTGATGACCATCCCCGTCGTCGTGCTGACCACGTCGCGGGCCGAGGAAGACGTCTTGCGGGCCTACGGCCTGCACGCCAACTGCTATGTCGTCAAACCGCTGGCGTTCACGGCCTTCGTCGAAGTGGTGCATTCCATCCGCCATTTCTGGTTTAGTGTGGTGACGTTGCCCCGCGAGGTGCCGCATGGCCAAGACGGCGATTCAACTGCTGCTGGTTGAGGACAACCCGGCCGACGTGCTCCTGCTGCGCCAGGCGCTGGCCCGCGACGCCTGGGCCTGGTTCCAGGTGACGGTGGCGGAGCGGCTGAGCCAGGGGTTGGCAGCCTGGCAGAGCCGGCCTTTCGACGCCGTCCTGCTGGACCTGGGTCTGCCGGACAGCCAGGGCCTGGAGACGTTCGAGGCCTTCCAGCGCCAGGCCGCCGGGGCGGTGGTGGTTCTGTCTGGGTTGCTGGACGAGTACCTGGCCGTGCGGGCCGTCCAGGCCGGCGCGCAGGACTACTTGGTGAAGGGGCAGGCCGGCTGGGACAGCGTCCCGCGCGCCGTCCGCTACGCCATCGAGCGCCAGCAGGCCCAGGCCGCGCGCCAGGCCAGCGAGCGGCGCTTTCGCGCGCTCATCGAGCAGAGCGCGGATGCCGTCGCCCTGCTGGCCGCCGACGGCCTGATCCTGTACGAGAGCGCGGCCGCCACCCGCGTCCTGGGCTGGTTGCCGGAGGAGATGTCCGGCCGCAACGCCTTCGAGTTTCTGCACCCGGAAGGCCTCTCGGCCGGTCGGGCGCTGTTTGGCCAGGTCCTGAGCCAGCCGCACACACCGGTGACCGCCGAGCTCCTGTACCGGCACAAGGACGGCGGCTGGCGCTGGGTGGAAGCCACCGGCACCAACCTGCTGGATGACCCCAACGTCGGCGCCATCGTCGTGAACTACCGCGATATCACGGCGCGCAAGCACGCCGAAGTCGCCCTGCGCGTGAGCGAAAGCCGCTACCGTGCGCTGTTCGATGACTCCCCGGCGGCCGTGTGGGAGGAGGACTTCTCGGACGTGCAGGCGCGCTTCGATCAATTGCGCCTGGCCGGGGTGACGGACTTCGCGGCCTATTTCGCTGCGCACCCGGACGAGGTCGTGGCGCTGGCGGCCGCCGTGCGTGTCCTGGCGATCAACCAGGCCAGTGTCCACATGCTTGGCGCCCGCGACGAGGCCGAAGTGCGGCGGAGCCTGGCGGTCTATTTCGGGCCGGAGTCCTATCCGGTTTTTCAACAGGAGCTGGCGGCTCTGGCCCACGGCCAGACCAGTTTTCGGGCCGATATCCCGGTGCGCAATCAGGCCGGCGAGCCGCGCCTGCTTGAAATCAGCCTGCGGGTGCTGCCGGGCGCCGAGGTCACCCTGGAGCGCGTGCTGGTGGCGTTCATCGACCTGACCGAGCGCCAGCAGGCGCAAGAGGAGATCCGCCGCCTCAATGCTGAACTGGAGCAGCGCGTGGCCGAGCGCACCGCCGAGTTGAGCCGCGCCAACGCCGATCTGAAGCGCATGGCACGGGCCAAAGATGACTTCCTGGCCAGCATGAGCCACGAATTGCGCACGCCGCTCAACGCCATCCTCACCCTGACCGAGGCCCTGGACGAGGGCGTCTACGGCCCGCTGGACGAGCGCCAGTCGCGGCCGCTGCGCCTGGTCGGCGAGAGCGGCCAGCATCTGCTGGCGTTGATCAACGATATCCTGGACCTGGCCAAGATCGAGGCCGGCAAGCTGGAGCTGCAGATTGCGCCGGTGGAGGTGGAACCGCTCTGCCAGGCCAGCCTGCGGCTGGTGAAACAGCAGGCCCACAAGAAGCGCCTGACCGCGACCCTCGACCTGGCCGCCGAGGCGCGCCTCGTGCGCGCCGACGCGCGCCGGCTCAAGCAGATGCTGGTCAACCTGCTCGGCAACGCCGTCAAGTTCACGCCGGAGGGCGGCCAGATCGGCCTGGAGGTGCGCGCCGACACGGAGACCGGCGCGGCTCATTTCACCGTCTGGGACACCGGCATCGGCATCGCGCCGGAGGAGGCGCGGCATCTGTTCCAGCCCTTTGTGCAGGTGGACGGCGGCCTGGACCGGCAGTACGGCGGCACCGGGCTGGGCCTGTCACTGGTCCAGCGCATGGCCGAACTGCACGGCGGCAGCGTCGGGTTGGTCAGCGCGCCGGGCCAGGGCAGCCGCTTCACCGTCTCCCTGCCCTGGGATGACACGGAGGCGCGGCCGGCGGCCGAGGTCCCCGCCGCCGCCCCGGCGCTCACGGCGCGGCGGGTGCTTGTCGTCGAGGACTCGCCGACCGTCTCGGAGCAGCTGACGCGCTACCTGGAGGCCTGGGGCGCGCAGGTCAGCGTCGACCCGACCGGCGCCGCGGTCCTGGAGCAGGTTCTGGCCGCGCCGCCGGACGTCATCCTGCTGGATATCCACCTCCCCGGCCGTTCCGGCTGGCAGGTGCTGGCGCAGCTGCGGGCTGAGCCGCGCACGCGCGCTATCCCCGTGGTCGTGGTGGCGGTGTCCGACGAGCGGGAGCGCGGCTGGGCGCTGGGCGTCGCCGATTACATCGTCAAACCAGTGTCGCGCGCGCGGCTACGCGAAGCCCTGGAGAAAGCGCTGCGCCCCGCCCCAGGCCTGGCCCAACCCCGGCGCCGGCCGGTGGTCCTGCTGGCGGAGGACAACCTGATGATGCAGACCACCTACTCCGATTACCTGGCCGCGGCCGGTTACGAGATGCGGCTGGCCGTCACCGGCCGGGAGGTGTTGGAGCAGGTCCAGGCGGCGCCGCCGGATATCATCCTGATGGATGTGCAGATGCCGGAGATGGACGGCCTGGAGGCGATCCAGCGCCTGCGCGCCGACCCCGCCACCGCCGTGATCCCGATCATCGCTCTGACGGCGCTGGCCATGCCCGGCGACCGCGAGCGCTGTCTGGCGGCCGGCGCCGACGACTACTTGACCAAGCCGGTGCGCCTGACCACGTTGGCGCAAACGGTCGCCTCTCATTTGCGGAGGGGTCAGGCATGAGTTCGTTGATCCTGCTGGTGGACGATGAGCCGCTGGGGCGCGCGGCGCTGGAGGCGCTGCTGCTGGATGAGGACTACACGCTGGCTTTCGCCGCTGATGGCGCGACCGCTCTGGCCCAGGCGCAGGCGCTGGCCCCGGACCTTATCTTGCTGGACGTCATGATGCCGGGGATGGACGGCTACGAGGTCTGCCGCCGGCTGCGCGCCGACGCGCGCCTGGCCGATGTGCCCGTGGTCATGGTGACGGCCCTGGACGACCGGGAAGCGCGCTTGCGCGGCCTGGAGGCCGGCGCCGATGACTTCGTCACCAAACCCGTCGACCGGGTGGAGCTGCGCGCGCGGGTGCGCACCATCACACGCCTCAACCGCTATCGCCACCTGCAAGACGAACGCGCCAAACTGGAGCGCCAGTTGCGCCGCCTGAGCGGGCTGCAGGCCATCGACCTGGCCATCGTCGGCAGCCTGGACCTGCAAGTCAGCCTCGGGGTCGTGGTGCAGCAGACGATCGCGCAGCTGGGCGTGGCCGCGGCCGCCGTCTGGCTGCTCAACCCGATCACGCACATGCTCCAGTACGCCAGCGGGCGCGGTTTCCCGACCCAGGATCTGGAGCGCCGGCCGGTGCGCCTGGGCGAAGGCCCCACCGGGCGGGTGGCCCTGGAGCGCCTCACGCTGGTGGTGCCCAACCTGGCGGCCGCGGCGGAGGCCGCCGGACGCGTCGAGACGCTGCCGGCCAACGCGTTTGTGGGCTATTGCGGCGTGCCGCTGCTGGCCAAAGGGCAGGTCATCGGTGTTCTGGGCGTCTTCCAGCGGACGGTCCTCACCCCCGATATGGAATGGCTGGAATACCTGGAGACGCTGGCCCGCCAGGCCGCCATCGCCGTGGACAATGCCCGCCTCTTCGAGGGGCTGCAGCGCTCGCAGACCGAGCTGATCCTGGCCTATGACGCCACGATTGAGGGGTGGTCGCGCGCGCTCGACCTGCGCGATAAGGAGACCGAAGGCCATTCCCAGCGCGTGACGACGATGACCCTGCGCCTGGCGCGCGCCGTGGGGATTGACGACGCCCAGCTCACGCATGTCCGCCGCGGCGCGCTGCTGCACGATATCGGCAAGCTCGGCGTCCCGGACAGCATCCTGCTGAAGCCCGGCCCTCTCACCGACGAAGAGTGGGCCATCATGCGCCAGCATCCGGTCTACGCCTATGACCTGCTGTACCCCATCGCCTATCTGCGGCCGGCGCTGGATATCCCGCGCTGGCATCATGAGCGCTGGGATGGCACCGGCTATCCTCATGGCCTGAAGGCTGAGCAGATTCCGCTGGCGGCCCGCCTCTTCGCCGTGGCCGATGTGGTCGACGCGCTGCGCAGCGACCGGCCCTACCGCCCGGCCTGGTCGGAGGCCCGGGTGCGCGAGCACATCCGCACCGCCGCCGGCTCGCACTTCGACCCGCAGGCCGTGCAGGCCTTTCTGAGCCTGGGCGACGCTTAAGGCCTGTCCCCTCAGCCGCCAACCCCTGATCGAGCGCGCGGCCACCTCTTCCGCCGCGGCCTCGCCCGGACGCGGTCGACCGCGACGGACCCGGCGTTGGCCGGACCGGGTGAGCCCGCCGGAGTGCGGCGCGGTCAGGGCGCGAGCACGCGGCACTCATCCACGACCATGAAGAAGCCGAGCTCGCCGCCGCGCACGATCCCGTCGATCACCACGCTATCGCCCACCGCCACCTTCTCCGCGTCGGCGTTGTCCGTGAGGTAACACTGCAGACCGACCTCGGCCTCGGAGTCGCGCAGCAGCAGGGCCTGCGTGCCGAAGACGGCGTTGATGTTGGTGATCCGGCCCTGGATGACGAGCCGCTGGTCCTTGTACTTGGCGTCGGCCGCCACCGGGTCGGCTTCGTAGTCTTGAATGATGATCGTGGATGGGATGGCCTCCGGCCCCGGTTCCGGCAGCGTGAACTCGGCGCGCACGCCGTTCACGATCACGGTGTAAGTCCCCGGCGCCAGATCGGGCGCGTCCAACCCCAGGCCGTATTCGTACGGCTGCAAGACCTGCGCGCAGACGGCGTCCGCGGCGCGCACGGTCAGCAGATCCACCACGAATGTATCGCCGTCCCGGCTCTGGCTGGCCGCGCTGATCTGCGTGCAGGCGTCCGGCAAATCCCCGACGGCCAGGACTTCTACCTGCGCCGGCGCGCCGGCCGGCACGTTGACGAGCACGCGCGCCACCGGGGCGTATCCGGTCACCGGCGCGGCGGTGGGCGTGGGCGGGACGGCGGTGGGGAGAGAAGTGGGGGACGCCGCGAGGGTCGGCGCTGGGGCGGCCGGGGCCGCGGCGGGCGCGCAGGCGGCGGCCAGCACGCTGAGCAGGATGGACAGGCCGGCAAGACGCAGGGACGTAGACATGGGACTCCAATCGCGGGTGGGAGGGATCAGGTCAGACACGCTCACGGCGCTAACGCCGTGGGCCGCCGAGTTCGCCTGGCATTGTGCCCGACCCGGCCGCCGGGAGACAGGCCCGAAAGGCGGAAAGCGGCTCCGCCGGGGGACTGAGATGGCGCTGGTGGCCACGGCCGGCCGGCCAGCCTGTCTGGCCCAGCGCCCGCCTTGACGGGGCCGGCGCGAGCGCCTAAAATATGATTAGTTGCTCATGTATTCATTTGACTATGGCCACCCACCGCCTCCGTTTCACCGCTGACTTCCTGGACCCCCGCGCGGCGGCGACGGCTGCCAGCCATCTGGTCGATGGCCCGACGGCCACGCATCTGGCGCGCACCTTCGCCGCCCTGGCCGATCCCACCCGGCTGCGCCTGGTCTCGGCGCTGTCGCACGTCGAGCTGTGCGTGGGCGATTTGGCCACCCTGCTCGGCCTGACCCAGAGCGCGGTCTCGCATCAGCTGCGCCTGATGCGCAGCCTGCGGCTGGTGAAGAGCCGGCGCGCCGGCCGCGTGGTGTACTACGCGCTCGACGACGATCACATCCACGACTTGTTCCACCGCGGCCTGGAACATCTGCAGCATCAATAGCGGAGCCTGGGACCGATGCCCGAGAAGACGATCGAGCTGGATCTGCCGTTTGTGCTGCCCGGCGTGGAGGCGCCCGAGTGCGGCTGTGTCGCCCGTCTGGAGCATGCGCTGGAAAACGCCGCCGGCCTGCGGCGCGTGCATCTGGAAGTGGACCGGGAGCCGGCCGCCGTCTGCCTGCATTACGACCCGGACGTGCTCACGCTGGCCCAGGTGCGCCAGTTGGCCGCGCAGGCCGGCGCCCGCATCGTCCGCCGCTATCGCCATGACCTGCTCGCCATCGAGGGCATGGACTGCTCGGACTGCGCGCGTGTCCTCGAGCACAGCGTCGGCCGCCTGGACGGCGTGCTGGCCGTCACCGTGAACTTCGCCGCCGAGAAGATGCGCGTGGAGTACGACGCGCGCCAGGTGACACGCGGCTCCATCGAGCGGCGGGTGCGCGGGACCGGCTATGCCCTGCCGGCCTCCGGCTGGCGCCGCGTTTACAGCGCCAACCGTGAGCTGATCTTCAGCCTGGGCGCCGGCCTGCTGCTGGGCCTGGGCTGGATCGGCGCGACTTTTCTCGGTTGGAGCGCGCCGCTGGCCTGGGGCTTCTACCTGGCCGCTTATCTGCTGGGCGGCTGGGAGGTGGCCCGGCACGCCGTCCACGCGCTGCGGACCGGCCACTTCGACACCGACCTGTTGATGGGGCTGGCCGCCCTGGGCGCGGCCGCGCTGGGTGAGTGGGCCGAGGGCGCGCTGCTGTTGTGCCTGTTCAGCCTGGGCCATGCGCTCCAGGAACGCGCGCTGGATCGGGCGCGCGCCGCCGTGCGGGCGCTGTCCGCGCTGACCCCCAAGACGGCGCGCGTGCGCCGCGCCGGCCGGGAGAGTGAGCTGCCGGTGGCGCAGCTGCAGCTGGACGACGTGGCCGTGGTGCGGCCGGGCGCGCGGGTGCCCGTGGACGGCGTGGTGCTGGCCGGGCACTCTGAGGTCAATCAGGCGCCGGTCACCGGCGAGGCGCTGCCGGTGGAGAAGGGGCCGGGACAGCTGGTCTTCGCGGGCTCGGTCAATGGCGCGGGCGCGCTGGAAGTGCGCGTCACGCGGCTGGCCAAGGACAGCACGCTGGCGCGGGTGATGCAGCTGGTGGAGGCCGCCCAAGCGCAGAAATCGCCGGCCCAGCGCAGCGTGGAGCAATTCGAGCGCCGCTTTGTTCCGGCGGTATTGCTCCTGACCGGCCTGGTGATGATTGTGCCGCCGCTGTTCGGCTGGCTGTCTTTGGCGCAGGCCGTTCAGCGCGCGCTGTTGCTGCTGGTGGCGGCCTCGCCCTGCGCGCTGGCGCTGGGCACACCGGCGGCCGTGCTGGCGGCGGTGGCGCAGGCCGCGCGCAACGGCGTCCTGGTGAAGGGCGGCGCGCCGCTGGAGGCGCTTGGGCAATTGACGGCCATCGCCTTCGATAAGACCGGGACGCTCACGCACGGCCGGCCGGCCGTGACGGACGTGATCGGCCGGGAGCAGTGGTCGGCCGGGGACGCGCCCGCCGCGTGGCCGGTGGACCGCTGGCTGGCCTGGGCCGCCGCGGCCGAAAGCCGCTCCGGGCATCCCCTGGCGCAAGCCGTGGTGCGCGCGGCCGAGGCGCGCGGATTGGCGCTGCCGGCTGTGGAGCGTGTGGAGGCTCTGGAAGGACGCGGGTTGCGCGCGGCCGTCGCCGGGCACACGCTCTGGGTGGGCAATGCGCGTCTGCTGGAGGAGGCCGGCGTGCCGGTGTCCCGGGAAGCGCGCGCGCGCCTGGAGGCGCTGACCAGCCGCGGCCGGATGGCGATGGGGGTGGCCGTCGATGGTGAGTTGGCCGGGCTGATCGCGCTGGCGGACACCGTCCGCGCGGAGGCCGCCGAGGCGTTGACCGCCCTGCGGCGGCTGGGGGTGCAGCACTTCGCCTTGCTCACCGGCGATCACGCCAGTGCGGCGGTGCCGCTGGCGGCCGGGCTGGGCGTCACGGACGTGCGCGCCGGCCTGCTGCCCGAGGATAAGTTGGCGGCTATCCGGGAATTGGGCGCCCGGCACGGCGCGCTGGCGATGGTCGGCGACGGCGTCAATGACGCCCCGGCGCTGGCCCAGGCCACGGTGGGCATCGCCCTGGGGTCAGCCGGCACGGAGGTGGCCCTGGAGACCGCCGATGTCGCCCTGCTCGGCGATGACCTCACCCGACTGCCGTTCGCCATCAGCCTGGGCCGCGCCATGCGCGCCGTCATCGTCCAGAACCTGGCCATCGCGCTGGGCGTCATCGGCCTGCTGATCCTGGCCGCGCTCACCGGTTGGGCCGGCCTCGGCCTGGCCGTGGTCCTGCACGAGGGCAGCACGCTGGTGGTGGTGCTCAACGCGCTGCGCCTGCTGGGCCACTCTGGCCGGGCTTAGCGCGCCGCGGCCGAGGGCCTCAGGCGCGCCGGCTGAGCTGAAAGGTCCTGAGGGCGTCGTAGCAGAGGGCGGTGGTGACGAGGGTGCTGGCGTACCAGCCCGCGGTCTCGCCGCGCGTGGGCACGACGTAGAGCGGCTCGCCCGGCCAGGCGCCGTCGTAGCGCTGGCGCTTGAGGATCAGGCTGATCCACTGCGGATCGAACAGCGCCGCCAGGGCGGGCTGGTGCGGCGCGCCCAGGCACGTCAGCGTGAGCAGGGCCGCCGTCTGCGGGGTGTCCGCGTGCGCGGCCTCGGCCCTGAGCCGCGCCGCGACCGCGGCCAGGACGGCCCCGGCCGCGGCGCGCCAGCTCTCCGGAAAGGGATCGGCGGCCAGGGCCACTGCCAGGCGGCGCGCCGCCCACAGCGCGTACGCGGCGACGTAGTGGGCGTTGGCGCCGAGCCCGCTGGTCTTCCAGCGCGCCAGCCAGCCGAGGCCGGCCGCTTCCACCAGCGCCCGGGCTGCCGGGGTGGCGTGCGCGTGCAGGCCGAGCAGCAGGTTGGCCTCCACGGTCGCGCACTGGTCGCCCCACAGCGAGGTCGGCGTGGCGGTGTCCAGGTCGGCCACACCGTGTGTGAACCAGCAGGGCAGGCGGCCGTCCGGCGCCTGATTGAGCGGCAGCCAGCGCAGGGCCTCTTCCAGGCGGGCGCGCTGCCGGGCGGAGACGCGGCTATCCGCGCCCAGGCGTAACGCCAGCCCCAGATCGTCGGCGTCCGGCGGCACGGCGCGGTGCGGGTAGTAGCGATAGCCGTCCGCGGCCAGTTGGTCCAGCAAGGCCTCGACGGCGTCGGTCACCGGCAGGCCGTGGCCGGCCAGGACCTCCAGGATCAGGCCGGGCGCAAAGACGCGGCCAGTCAACGCTGGCTGGCCAAAGAGCCCGCGCCGCTGCACCTCCCAGCTTTCCGCAAAAGTCAGATCGGCCAGCAGATGCTGCTCGGCCATGTCCAGCGCCTGGCGCAGGCCGCCATCGGCCGGGGCGAAGCGCACGCCCGAGGCGTCGGCGGAGGCCGCGCCGCTCCACACGCTCTTGAGCGTGGCCAGTTGTTCATCGGCGACGGCCAGGCGCGCGGCGAAGGTCGGCAGGCCGAGCGCGCGCGCGGCCGCCTGGGCGCGGGCTAGCCGAGCGCGGGCTTCCTCGGCCACGGACGTCAGCGCGCCGGTGAGCAGGGCCGCTCCCAGCAGCCGTTCCGGCGTGACCGGTGTGGCGGCGGCCAGGCCGGCGGCGTGCCGGACGCGCAGCAGCGGATAAGACAGGGTGCCGCGCCGGACGTCGCGCGGCACAGCTTGGAGGGCGTACCCGATCTCGAAGGCCAGGCCGGCGTCGGCCGTCATCGCCGCCAGCGCCGGCCAATCGGCGTCGCGCCCGGTGAGGGCGCTCACGCTCAGCAGCGGCAGCGCCGCGCCGGCGCCGCGCTCGGCCAGGTGCGTGTGCAGATCGCCGTAGGGCGGCGCGGCGGCCCAGTCCGGCGGCGTCGTCAGGGCGCGCTGCCAGGCCGCCGTCAGGGCGTGATAGCGCGGCCAGAAAGCGGAGTCCGGCGGGAAGAGCTGAGCCAGGTGATCGGCGGCGGCGGCCGTGAGCGCCTGTGCCAGAGGCAGCGCCTCGGCGGCCAGGCCGGTCTCCGGCTCAGCGGCGCTGGCCAGGGCGCCGGCGGCGCTGAGCGTGGCGGCCACGGCCAGGGTGGCGTGGTATTCGACCGCGGCGCGCGTTGGGCCGACCGGTCCGCCCCAATCCGCGAGCGCCCAGGCCGCCAGGTCCAGCCAGGGTGGGTCGGCCGGCCCGCTCAGCCAGTCCGCGAACTGGCCGGTGGGGCTGAAACGCTGGGCGAGGTCGTGGCGCAGGCGGACGCCGGCAGGGTAGACGGCCGGCGGCAGGCGGCCGAAGATGGCTTCGACCTCCGGCCAAAGGCGGGCGCGTGGCGGCAGGGTGCTCACAAATAAAAAGACGTCATCCGCTGAACCCGGACGACGTCCTCGCGCAAAGCCGGTCTAGAGAGGGCCCTAGAGGGTGCCCGCCTTGTTGTCGCCGAAGGCCTGGGCCAGACGCCGGATGGCGGCCGCGTCGACGCCGCGCAGCGCTTCCAGCATTTCCGCGGTGGGCTGGATGCCAGCTTCCTTGAGCGCCTTCTCGGGATCGCTCACCAGGGCCTGGGCAAACTTTTCGTCCGAGATGGCCTTGCCGACGAGGGTTTGGAAATCCATGGCACTTTCTCCTTTTCCAGGGTAGGGCTGGCTGATGGGCGGGAGTATAGCACGGCGGACTGGCCTCAGCCTTTGGGCGAGTCGGCCTTGGTTTTGATGAAGTTAGCCAGGCGTTTGGCGAGCACGCCGGCCATCTGCATCAGCACCGAGGGATGTTGGAAGCTGAACAGGCGCAGGTCTGAGCCTTTGAGGACCAGGCACTCCGAGCGGCGCGTGGCGCGGACGGTGGCGTTACGCGGCTCGCGCGTGAAGAACGCCATCTCGCCGAAGACCTCGCCCGGCCGGATCGTGTCGAAGCGCTTGAAGCCGCCGTCGCGCTGGACGCAGACCTCCAGCTCCCCGTCCACGAGGATGTAGACGTCGTCGTTGGCCTCGCCCTCCCAGATGACCACCTCGCCGGTGTCCAGCTTCATCCGGCACAGGGTGTGCGTGATCTCGAGCATCACCTCGGCCGGCAGCGGCCGGAAGATATCGGCCTGGTCCAGCAGGCTGAGGCGTTGCAGCGTGTTGGCGGCGGCCACATCCGGGCCGCGCAGGCGGATGTGCCGCCACAGGCGTACGTCCGTGGCGGTGGGCAGGTGGCGCAGCAGCGGCAGGTCCGGGTCCAGGTGCTCGCCGATGACGTGCGGGAAGAGCCGGCGCAGCGCCGGCGGCGCCAGCTGGGCCAGGTAGACCAGCGAATCCGACTCTTTCTCGCGGCCGCGCCAGGCCTCCAGCAAAGCGCCGGCCTCCGAGCGCAGTTGTTCGCGCTGCGCCGGGGCCAGCAGCGCCGTGGTCTGCAGCTTGGTCAGCAGCAGCGAGCGGTAGCGCTTGTAGAAGTAGCGGCTGCCCACGTCGGACAGGGCGCGCGTGTCGCGGTAGGCCTTGAAGCAGGCCTGGATGGCCTTCTCGTCCGGGTCGGTCTCGGCCCCATCCACCAGCGACAGCAGCTCCACGCTTTGCTTCAGGTGGACGCGCGCAAACTCCTCGACATACTGGGTCTCGCGGCCCATCAGCGCCAGATACAGCCAGCCGATGTGGTAGTAGATGTAGCGGATGGCGTCGGTGGCGTAGTCGTCGTTGATCGAGTCGATGATGTCGTCGCGCTGCTCCAGCCGCAGCAGCAGTTCGGCCGAGAGCTGGCCGGTGCCTTTGAGGATGTCCTCGGTCTTGACGGCGAAGAGCTTCTGCACCAGCTCGATGTTCTCGAGGGCGGCGTCGCCGATCTGGCCGGAGGCGTTGAGGGCGTAGAGCAGGTTGTAATAGGAGTCGGTGGCGATGTTCTTCGACTCCATCTTGGCCGCCAGCCCCTCGATGGCGCGCGGCAGCGTCCGGCGCGCGAAGGCTTTCTCCTCCGGCGTCAGGCGGTGCTTGGTGACAGCCACCGCCAGCTGGTTGGCCACCTGCTCCTCGTACCACAGGTTGTCCGAGAACTGGCCGCAGCGGTGGCGGAAGTGGTGGGCCATCTCGTGGGCGATGACGTGCGGGAGGAAGATGTAGAAGAACTGCCAGAACTCCTCCTGGCTTTCCACCCCGAGCAGCGAACGCAGGAAGAGCAGGTGCAACTTGCCCACCGGCTCGGCCAGGTTGGGCAGCGACATGTAGATCTGGCGGTCTTTCATGTCGTAGTAGCACAGCACGCCGCCGCCCTGGCGCAGCTCC
This sequence comes from uncultured Anaerolineales bacterium, assembly GCA_937952305.1. Classification (GTDB taxonomy): domain Bacteria; phylum Chloroflexota; class Anaerolineae; order Anaerolineales; family UBA6663; genus SpSt-583. The sequence goes on from CALFZO010000049.1 coordinate 25,010, forward strand.
AGACCCGGGTCCGCCTCCAGGCCGTACTGGGCGAACTCGTCCAGGAAGTTGCGGAAGCACAACTGCGCGAACGCGAACAGACCGGGGTCGGTCAGAGTGTCGGTCATAGCTCCACAATCGTCCACTACGGCCGCGCCGGGCGCGGCAGGTCAGGCCAGGCGGACGGCGAGTTGGGCCAGGGCCGCCAGGCTCGGCGCCAGTTCGGCCTGCTGCTGGCGGAGCAGGGCCGCGCGCTGTTCCAGGTAGGCGGCCAGGCCGGGGCTGCCCAGCGCCGCCGCCTGCGTCTGCGCTTGGGCCAGGCCCGCCTGCAAGCCGGCCACGCCCCAGGCGAAGCCCTCGCGCACCACCCAGGCGGCCTCCGGCTCGTCCGGGCGTTTGCGCCGGCGCGCCTCCGACAGGAAGTACGTGACCGTCCCGTGGCGCAGATCCTTGTTCCAGTCGAAGACGTCGTTCCACATTTGATGCCAGGCCCCCAGCGTCTCCACAAACTGCGCCCACGGCTCCAGCTTTTCCGGGCGGCCGGCCTGCCAGCCGACGGCCGCCAGCGGGATCTTGGCGGCGCTGACCTTGCGCGCCGCGTACTGTTGAAAGGCGGCCTGGTCGATGTCCGCCAGACCGGCGTCGCGCGCGGTGACCTCGGCCGCGCCAAACCAGACGGCGTGGAAGTACGCCCAGAAGGGGTGGCCGGCCGCGAAGTGGGCCTGGTAGGCGGACTGGAACTCGGTATGAAAGAAAGCCAGGGCCGGCAGCAGCTCGCGCTCAGCCGGGGCGTGGCCGTCCATGACGTTATCCAGCAGGCGGATGAAGTAGTAGCCGTTGACGCTCGAATAGACCAGGTCGGCCTGAAAAGAGGCGTCGAGCGCGGGCGGCAGCGTCTGCCCGAGCCACCAGGGCAGGCGCAGCAGCGGGAAGCCGAGCGGGTTGCGGAAGTAATCGGCGGGATCGGGCGAGGCCGCCAGCCGGCGCTGCCAGGCGGCGACCTGGCCGGCCAGGTAAGGGGCGGCCAGGCCCAGCCGGACGGACAGACGCCGGAGCGCGTCGATCAGGAGCCGGTCGAGCGGCGCCTCATCCGCGAGCATCTCAGGCGTTTCCGGCGGCCGCCGGCTGCGGGCGCTCGTCGTCGTTCAAATGCTGGAGCTGGCTGTACGCGCCCAGTTGGGTGAAGATGCCGCGGGCGCGTTCGCGGTGGCGCTGCCGCTCGGCGGCGTCGCCGTCGCCGTACCGGCTCAGTTCCACGTGGGCCAAGGCCGCCGCATAAGGCATCATCAGCTTCTCGGCCGAAGACAGGCACTTGCGCCAGGCCTGCCGCGCCGCGTTCAGGTTGCCGGCCAGACGCTCGTAGCGTCCCTGCCACAACCAGGCGCGCGGCCAACCAATGGGGAAGACGCCCGCGAACTTGTGCAGCGCCTTGACGGCCCGGCGCGCGGCCGGCTGGGTCTGCGCGCGCGCCTCGGGTTCGGCCTCCCACAGCTGCAGGTAGACCTCGGCCACGCTGGCATACCCGAGCAGAGCCGGATAAGAGGTCGGCGTCGAACGCGCGATGAGCTGATCGGCTTGTTCGGCCGCCGCCCGGGCCGGCGCCCACTGGCGCTCGCGCAGATAGGCCTGCGCCAGCGCGCCGAACACGCTGATCTTCAGCGGTTCGTCCACGATCTTTGAGTTGCTGCCGAACAGCGCCTGGAGCTGTTCCAGGCACGTCGCCACGGCCTCGTGCCGGTCCAGCGCCAGGACGCAATAGAGCTTCTCCATCAACGCCCAGGCCTGGTTGTCGGCGTCGCCGCGGCTGCTGGCGGAGGCGTAGAAGCGGTCAGCCAGCTGCTCGGCGCGCGCGAACTCGCCCTGGAGGTAGTTGACCATGACCAGGTTGGTCACACCGTCGTCCCAGCGCCGGCGGTCGCCCAGCCGTTCCGAGATCTCGACCACGTCGTCGAACAGGCCGTGGGCGGTGGCCCAGTGGCCCAGCCCGGCGTAATAGACGCCGGTGGCCAGGGCCACCCAGGCGCGGGCGGAGAGGTCGTTCATCGGCCGGACCATCTCCAGGGCGCGGCGGCAGTACATCTGCGCCAGGCCGTGGACGGGGATGAAGCCCAGGATCGTGCCGACCGGGGCATAGGCGCGCGCCAGTTCCGGCGACGGGCCGGCCGCCTCGGCCAGGTTGAGCGAGCGGATGGCGGCGTCCAAAGCCAGCAGCGTCTCGTTGGCGAAGAAATAGACCTCGGTTAGGCGCTCGTACGTGCGCGCTGCCGCCAGCAGCGTGGCGCGGTCCGGGACAGCGCCGGGGCGGGCCGCCCGGCCGACAAACTGGGCCGGCCACAGGCGGTGCAGCACCTGTCGGCCGAGCTGGCCGAGCAGGCTGAGCGCCGTCTGCAGCGGCGTGGACGGCGCGCGCTGGCCGATCAGCGCCAGCCCCTTCTCCAGGTGAGTGCGGCCCGCGCCGTATTGCGTCGCGTTGGCGTAGGCCTCGCCCAGGTGCAGTTCCAGCTGCGCGCGCCGGCCGGCCGCCAACGTCTGGCCCGGCCGGTCAGCCAGTTCCAGGGCCTGCGTGTAGAGGCGGATCGCCTCTTCGTTGGCGTAATTTTCGAGCGCCTGGTCGCCGGCCCGTTCCAGGTAGGTGATGGTCTTGGCCGGCTCCTCGGCCGCGCGCCAGTGATAGGCCAGCAGCTCGTAGAACAGGGCCAGCTCTTGAGCGTAGGTGGCCTCGTACCATTCGGCCACGGCCTGGTGCAGGCGCTGGCGCTGGGCGTACAACATCAGGTTGTAGGCCACGTCGCGCGTGATGATGTGCTTGAAGGTGTAAGTCAGCTGCGGCTCAGGCGTCTCCAGGCCGGTGAGGTCCAGCCGGTCCAGCGCCTGCAGGAACTCGGGCAGCTGCTCGCGGTCGGTGTCTACGGGATAGACCGATTGCAGCGCCGGGTAGGCGAAGGTCCGGCCGATGACGCTGGCGACCTTGAGCGTGAGCTGCTGCGGCGGCGGCAGGCGGTCGATGCGGCTGGTGATCACGCCCTGGACCGTGTCCGGCAAATCGACGGCGCTGAGGTCGGCGCGCCCTTCGGCCAGGCGGCCTTCCCCGTCGGCGATCACGAGCAGGCCGGTGTCGCGCAAGGCCAACGCCAGCTCCAGGCTGTAGAACGGGTTGCCCTCGGCCTTGGTGCGGATCAGGGCCGCGACCGGCTCAGGCACGGCGGTGACGCCCAGGCGCTGGCAGACCAGGGACAGCGTCGCCTCTTGCGAGAGCGCTGTCAACAGCAGGTGTTGGGCGTTGGCGATCTTGAGCAGTTGGCCGTACTCGGACGGCTGCGGCTCGGCCAACGGCCGGGTGGTGACCACCAGCAGCACCGATTTGACACGCTGGCTGAGCAGCAGCGCCAGGGCCCAGGAGGCCGTATCCAGCCAATGCGCATCCTCCAGCACCACCAACTTGGGGGTCTGGGCGGCGGCGGCGCCCAGCAGGCGCAGCAGGAAGTCGCGCGTGTTGTCGGCGCGCACCTGGCCCGTCATCTGGTGGGTCACTTCGCTGTCCGGCAATTCGAGCGGAAGCACGGCGTCCAGCAGCGGCACCAACTGCAGCGCCGCCGCATCCAGCCCGAGCTTGAGGAGCGTGTTCTGGCGGACGCCCGAGTCGTGATTGAGGTCCCAATCCAGCAGTTGGCCGAAGATCGGCCGCCAAGCGTGATAGGGCGTGGACTTCTCGACCGCGTCGCCGGCCCCCAGGAAGCTCTCGATGCCCAGAGTGCGGGCCTGCTCCAGCACGTATTCCACCAGCCGGGATTTGCCCAGACCGGCCTCGCCCTCGACCACGACGACGCCGCCCTGGCCGGCCAGCAAGAGCTGCAGCCGCCCGGCCAGCGCCATGCGCTCGGTGGTGCGCCCCACCATCGGGGCCTGGGCCGCGGTCTCGGCCGCCAGGCGCAGCGCCGCGCGGGAGGTCTCGCCGCGCGGCCGATAGATGGGCACGGCCTCGCTGCGGCCTTTCACCCATATGGCGGGCAGCGTCTCGAACTCGATCACGCGCTGCGCGCTCTGGGTCGTGGCCGCGTCGCACAGGATCGTGTCGGCGGCCGCCTGCATCAGGCGCGCGGCCAGGTTGACGATGTCGCCGATCATCGTGTACTCGCGCCGGACCGCGTTGCCGACTGATCCGCAGAAGGCGCGGCCGGTGGCGACGCCGATGGCGCTGGGCACGGCCAGCTTGCGCAGCTCGGCCTGCATGGCCAGGGCCACCTGCACGCCGCGGGTCGGGTCGTCTTCGTGGGCGAGCGGCGGCCAGCCCAGCACGGCCAGCAGCGACACGCCCTTCTCGTCGACGCTGAGCTTGTCGACGCTGCCTTCGTAACGGTAGATGGCCGTCTGCAGCGTGCGGATGATGTGCTGGGCGTGCTCGAGCGAGGTGTGCTGGTCCAGCGTCGGCAGGTGGGCGAAGATCACGGTGACGCGCCGCAGTTCGGCCAGCCAGCCGGTCTGGCCGGCCACCAGGCGGCTGCGGATGGCGCCCGGCACGTAAGCCTGCACCGCCGGGATGGCCTCGGCCGCCAGCTGCGCGCGATGCAGCGCGAAGGGCGGGAACGGCGTGCGCACCGCGGTCAACCGCACCGCGCCGGATGGCAGGGCCTCACCCGCGCACGCGCTCTGGACCAGGCGCCACGCCTCGGCCGAGATGATCACTTCGCCCGGTTCGGCCTGGCGTTCCACCGCCGTCACCTGGGTCACCAGATCGCCGGCGACCAGGACGTGCCAGCGCCCATACTCGCCGCCCAGATGCTCCAGCAGGCTGTGGCCGGCGGCGACGCCCATCCGCAGGGTCAGGCGCACCTCGCCGGCCTCAAAGCCCTGCAGCGCCCGCTGCGCCGTGGACGCGCATTGCACGGCGCTCACGGCCGCGGCGAAGGCGGCCGCGGTGGGCTGCGCGAAGCCGTCCGGCGTCAGGTCGGCCACCGGCCACACCGCCAAAATGGCGTCGCCGGCGAACTTCACGATGTCGCCGCCGTGGGCCGTGATCAGGTCGATGAGTTGGCCGAAGTAAGCGTTGAGGATGCGCGAGAGCTCTTCCACGCCCTGCGGGCCGCGCCCGGAGAGGCGTTCGGCCAGCGGCGTGAAGCCGGAGACGTCGGCGAAGAGCGCAACGGCCGGCACACTTTCCAACAACGGCGCCGTCAACGGGGCAGGCTCGGTCGACAGGCGGCGGGTGACCAGCGCCGGAACGTAACTGGTCAGGACATCCAGGATGGGCGTTGGGCCTGAATTCACGTGGAAAAGCCAGATTGTCTGGGGTGCGGTGAGAGCTTGTTAGGAAACAGTTTAGCATTGGTCGTCCGTTTGGGCGACCGCTAAACCGGGGCACAAGGTTGAGGCTTGGTATGAAAACCCGACTCAGAACGGGGACTTCGCCGGGGAGGCCGGATCAATCACGCTGCGAGAGGTAAGCAGCCAGATTCTGGCGCTGAATGCGCCGGATCTCAGCCGCCAGCACGCCGGCGTCGAAATCGGCCTGAGGCAGGATCAACTGCAGCATTCGCTGCATCTGGGCCAGCGTGAGGGCGGGCGCCGCCGCGCCGTATTGGCGGCGCAGATGGCTCAGGCAGCTGTGGGCGACGAAGGCCAAGGCGGTCTGCTGATGCCAGTTGGCCCACGTCTGGCCGGCCGCCCGGGCGCCGGGCAGCGTGCTGTGGCATTCGGCCAGTGCCGCAGTGACGGGCGCGTGCCAGACGGTGAGGCGCGCCAGCAAGGGCAGCGGCGTCTTGGCCGGCGCGTTCGAGCGATAGTAACACCACTGGTTCGGCTGGAATAGGCCGGGCGGGCGGCGCGCGATCAGCCACTCCTCGCGCAGCGGGCCGCCGGCGGTGGGCAAGAAGACGCGCTGCGCGGCCATCTCAAAGTGGCCGGCCGCCGGCACCTCCGGAAAGGTGTACGGCCGCCACAGGTTGGCGGGCAGGCGCAGCGCCAGGGTGTCCACGCGTTGAGGGGCGGGCGCGGCCAGCGGGCGGGCCCGCTCGGGATCGGAGGCGGCCTTGGAGGGGTAGCGCCGGGCCGGCGTCTGGCGCGGGATCTCGACCAGAAAGTACTTGTCCTGGCTATGCAGCTCGTCCAGGAAGGCCAGGGAAACGCCGCAAGCCTCCGGGATCGCCACCCAGCGATGCGGGAGCTGCTGGGCCGCGATCGCGTAGCGGACCATCTCCTCACCCAGAGCCGGGGCGCTCGCGTAGGTGGCCGTGGCCGGCAGCGCCCAGCGCCGGCGTCGGCCGCTGGTCTCAGCCGAGAACCAGGCGGACGGCAGGTAGAGGCGCCGGTCCACCAGGGCGGCGCTGGCGCCGGCGGTATAGGCCAGGATCATCAGCGCGGGCTGAGTGGGCTCAGCGGCCGCAGCCTGAGAGGCGCGGGGCGGTTGTGGGGCTTGAACGTCGTGGCGGATCAGGCCGAGGATGCCGTCGGCGCGGCCAAGGGTCTGGGCGATAGCGGTGTGGTGCTGGCTGGGTAACGGGCCCTCCAACGCCTGGAGGGTAAAAGCGCCGGCAAAAAGATCGTAGTATCGTCGGAGGTCGCTTTCCATGACGTACCAGCTCTGTTTCCGCCCTATGGCAATAATCCGCCTACCAACTCTGGGCGCCGCCGGTAACGCCTCGCCAGCCTTCACAAAGTTAGGACAGAAACGGGCCAAAGTCTGTCGGGAATGTTTGACAAACCGGATGGGGAATCTTGATCAGCTGGCAGGCGGCCTCCGGCGCCTGGCTGGGAACGCCAACCCAAACAAACGCCCCCGGCGCAGGCGGCGGCCGGGGGCGGCTGATGGACCGAAGCTCAGAGCAGGGCCGGCTTCAGGCCTGGCTGAGCGCGTTCAGACGCTCGACCGTCCCAGGCGCGTAGCAATCGCCGTGCTTGGTCTTGGGCAGTCCGGCCTTCTTGGCCATCAGGGCCTCGTACTCGGCGTCATCCACAAAGGCCACGCAGCGGCCGATGCTGGCTTCGCCGTCCACAAACCGCCACGGGAAAAAGCCGATGGTCACGCGCCGGTTGAGGAGCAGGTCGATGTCGCCGCCGATGCACTCGGCGTGGATGATGCCGTGCGGGAACATCTCGATGTGCATCAACTGGTACTTGCCGTCGTCAAAGCGCTCGGCCAGCGACTGGCCGTACTTCTTCTGGAAGTGCTGGTCCGCCTGGCGCGCCTGGCGCGGGTGCCAGTCGCGGATGATGGTGTTCATCGGGTGGTCGGCGCTGCCGCAGTCCACGGCCAGCCAGCGCAGCTTCTTGGCCTTGCACCATTCGGCGAACTCGCGATCCGGGCCGGGGTGCTTCACCATGTAGCGGATCTCGTCCGCGGTCGGCTGATCCCAGCCGAAGTGATGGTAGCCGGTGTGGAGGATGAGGATGTCGCCCTCTTTGACCTCGACCCGGTCCTCGACCATCTTGCTCGTGTAGATGTCGTAGTCGCCGCAGACGTCGCTCAGGTCCACGATTACGCCCTCATGCACCAGGAAGTCCAGGGCCAGCGTGGCGATGTCCTTGCCGGGCGTGTAGAAGTGAATCTCGCCGTCCAGGTGGGTGCCCAGGTGGTTGGAATGGGTCAGCACCTGGCCGTTGGCGCCGTTGGGGGTGAGCCGCTTGAAGTATTTCACCTGCAGCGGCTCGTAGGTGGGCCAGGCCGGCGTGCCGATGCCGAGCGGGATGGTGAGATCGATCGTCTTCATGCAGAAACTCCTTGTCAGGGGATGGGGTGGGAAATGGCCACGGTCAAGATGGGCCGAGCAGCGGCGTGAGCGCGGCGCGGTCCACCAGCCGGCCATGGCTGATGACAGAGGCGGGCGCGGCGTGGTCGCGCAGGGCCTCCAAGACGTTGGGCGCTTCCAGGACCACCAGATGCGCGGGCGCGCCCACTTCCAGGCGGAAGCCGCGCACGTTCATGGCGCGGGCCGCGTCCACGGTGATCAGGTCGTACAGTTTCTCCAGTTCCGGGCCGGTGGTCATCCACAGCAGGTGGGCGGCCAGGAAGGCCACCTCCAGCAGACTGTTGCGGCCGAAGGGATAGTAGGCGTCGGAGATGTCGTCCTGGCCCAGGGCCACGGTGACGCCGGCCGCCAGCAGATCCTTGACGCGGGCGTGCAGCGGGCCGGTGTGCGGGTCGGAGATGACGGCCAGATCGGCGCGCTTGAGCAGCGCCGTCACTTTCTGAAAATAGGGCTCCGGGTAGAGGGCCATGGCGCGCGCGTGATGGGCCAGGGTGCGCCCCTGCCAGCCGCGCCGGATGGTCTCCACCGCCAGCGCTTCCAGCGTGCGCAGCCCGGGGTCGCCGGCGTCGTCCACCAGCAGCGACACATCTTTGTCGAACGCCTGCGCCAGATCGAAGACCTCGCGCAGGTGCTGCTGGCTGTCGGCCTCGGTGTACTCGATCCACGGGATGCCGCCGACCACGTCGGCGCCCAGTTCCAGCGCCTCGCGCAGCAGTGCCAGCGCGCCCGGTTCACGGACCAGGCCATCCTGGGCGAAGGCCGTCACCTGGACATCCACGATCCCCTTGAACTCGGCGCGCACCCGCAGCAGGGCCTTGACGCCCTCCAGCCGGGCCTGGTTGTCCACATCGGCCAGGGCGCGCAGATGGGTGTTGCCGTGCCAGGCCGCCAGCGCCACGGCCCGCCGCGCGTTGGGCGTGATCCAGGCCTCGGCGTAATCCGCCTTCACCCGGGCCGCCTGCTCGATGGTGGTCATGGCCTGGCCCATGCCCTCGGCGTGGTAGCCGCCCAGGGCGGCCTCGTCCAGCCGCTGGCGCGTGTAGACCTTGCACAGGTGCAGGTGCGGGTTGGCGAAAGACTCGGTGACCAGGCCGCCGCGCGCCTCCACTTCGACCGGGGCGCGCTCGGGCAGGCGCTCGGCGATCGCCGCGATGCGGCCGTCGGCCACGGCGATGTCCCAGCGGCCCTCGGGTTGGCGGCGCAGACGCGCCTGACGGATGATGAGGTCGTACGCCATAGACTCTCCAACGGGCTGCGTTTGTGTTGCCGTGGATTGCGCGGATTTCACAGACGATCCGGGTGGTAGCCCCTGTAATCCGTGGTCATCCGCGAAATCTGCGGCTTAACTCTCCACCTGTGTTTACAGCGCGCCGCTGAGCAGGGCCAGCACCACGCCGCCGGCCACCACGCTGGCCAACTGGCCGGAGGCATTGGCGCCCATGGCGTGCATCAGCAGGAAGTTCTCGAAGTCCACCTCCTGCCCCAGGCGCTGGACGATGCGCGCCGACATCGGGAAGGCGCTGATGCCGGCCGCGCCAATGAGCGGGTTGAACTTCTTGCCGGAGAGCAGGTACATGACCTTGCCGAACAGCACCCCGCCGGCCGTGTCCAGCACGAAGGCCAGCAGGCCCATGCCCAGGATCAGCAGCGTGTCCAGGCGCAGGAAGCTCTCGCCGGTCATGGTGCCGCCGATCACCAGCCCCAGGAACATGGTGGTGACGTTGGCGAGCTCGTTCTGGGCGGATTTGGCCAGGCGCTCCACGGCGCCGGATTCGCGCAGCAGGTTGCCGAACATCAGCGCCGCGATCAGGGGCGAGGCGGCCGGCGCGATCAGCGAGATCAGGATGGTGACGACGACCGGGAACAGGATGCGCACGGCGCGCGGGACCTCGCGCTGGGTGTAGGGCATCCGCACCCGGCGCTCGGCCTCGGTGGTCAGCAGGCGCATCACCGGCGGCTGGATGATCGGCACCAGCGACATGTAGCTGTAAGCGGCTACGGCGATGGGCCCGAGCAGATGCGGGGCCAGGCGGCTGGAGACGTAGATGGCGGTCGGCCCGTCGATGGCGCCGATGATGCCGATGGAGGCGGCCTCGTTCAGGTCGAAGCCGAAGCTCAGGGCCAGCATGAGCGTGCCGAAGATGCCCAACTGGCCGGCCGCGCCCAGCAGCGCCATGCGCGGGTTCTCCAGCAGCGGCCCGAAGTCGGTCATGGCCCCGACGCCGATGAAGATCAGCAGCGGGAACAACTCGGTGGCGATGCCGGCCTTGTAGAGCACGCCCAGAAAGCCGTCCGGACCGGTGATGCCGGTCAGCGGCAGGTTGGCCAGGATGGCGCCGAAGCCGATCGGCAGCAGCAGCATCGGCTCGTAGTCGCGCGCGATGGCCAGGTAGATGAGCACGCCGCCGGCCGCCATCATGACGGCCATCTGCCAGGTGAGGTGGAGGGGCGCTTGCAGCAGGCCAAGGAGTTGGCTGAAGTCCATGCCGTTCACCCTTCCCGGAACGTGAAGAGCACGGTGCCGTACGGCACGCTTTCACCGGCGCCCACCGCCACGCTGGCGATCACGCCGTCGCGCGGCGACCGGATGGCGCTCTTCATCTTCATGGCTTCGAGCACGCACAGGGTCTGGCCGAAGCTGACCGTGTCGCCGGCCTTGACGGCCACTTCCCCGATCGTGCCGGGCATGGGCGCGCGGACGTCGCGGACGGTCGGCCCGGCCGGCCCGGGCGGCACCGGCACCTTGGCGGGCGCCGAGGTGGGCCGGGCCACGGCCTCCAGGGCCTGGGCCGGCGCCGGCTCGGCGGCCAGCGTCTCCACGTTGACGACGTAGGGCTGGCCGTTGACGGTCACCACCAGGGGGGCCGCGTTCAAGTCGCCCACTTCTACGGTATAGGCGTGGCCGTTGACGGTGACGCGCACGCGGCGTTTGGGATGAGCGCTCATGATCGCCTCCTGGCAGGGTCGGCCGGGGCGCCGGCGGCGGGCCGCCACCATGGCCCGCGGCCGGCCTCCAGCGTCTGGCCCAGCCCGCTCTCGCAGATTTCCAGCGCGCGCAGGTGGCTGAGCGCGAGGCAGATGGCGGCCGCGATCTCCTCGGCTTCGCTGTCGCGGGCCGAGGCGGACACCGGCGCGGGCTCGGAGGGTTCGGGCTGGGCCGGCCGGGCCGCGAACAGGCGCTGCAGGCCCAGGATGACGAGGATGAACAGGCCCAGGGCCGCGAACGTCAAGCCGAGGCCGAAGCCGCTGACGATTAACCCTTGAACGTAGACGGAGGACATAGACGCCTTGCTCGGGTTACAGGGGGATGTTGCCGTGTTTGCGCGGCCGCCGGCTGACCTGCTTATCGCGCAGCAGCTCCAGGGCCGCGATCAGGCGCGGGCGGGTCTCGGCCGGGACGAGGATGTCGTCGACGTGGCCGCTGGCGGCGGCGTGGTAGGGCCGGCCGAACTTCTCGCGGAACTCGGCCTCCAGCCGGGCGCGCTCGGCCTCGGCGCCGGCGGTCATCTTCTTGAGGTCCTTGCCGTACAGGATGCTCACCGCGCCCTCGGCGCCCATCACGGCGATCTCGGCCGTGGGCCAGGCGAAGACCAGGTCGGTGCGGATGTACTTGCTGCTCATCACGATGTAGGCGCCGCCGTAGGCCTTGCGCGTGATGACGGCCAGTTTGGGCACGGTGGCTTCGGAGTAGGCGTAGACAATCTTGGCGCCGTGGCGGATGATGCCGCCGTGTTCCTGGGCCACGCCGGGCATGAAGCCGGGCGAGTCGACGAACGTGATGAGCGGGATATTGAACGCGTCGCAGAAGCGGATGAAGCGCGCCATCTTGTCCGAGGCGTCGATGTCGATGACGCCGGCCAGGATCAGCGGCTGCTGCGCCACCACGCCCACCACCTGCCCGTGCAGGCGCGCGAAGCCGGTCAGGGCATTGGGCGCGAAGTGCCGGTGCACCTCCAGGAAGCTGTCCCGGTCGAAGACGCGCCCGAGGATGGCCTGCATGTCATAGGCCTGGCTGGGGTCCACCGGCACCAGCGTGTTCAGCTCCGCGTCCATGCGCCAGGGATCGTCGGCCGGCGGCCGGGCGGGCGGGGCCTCGGCGTTGTTGCCGGGCAGGTAGCCGAGCAGCTGGCGCGTCAGGGCCAGCGCCTGGCCCTCGTCGTCGGCCACGAAGTGGGCCACGCCGCTGACGGCGCTGTGGGTCATGGCCCCGCCGAGCGTCTCCAGGTCCACTTCTTCATGGGTGACGGTCTTGATGACCTCCGGCCCGGTGATGAACATGTGGCTGGAGCCCTTGGTCATGACGACGAAGTCGGTCAGGCCGGGGGAGTAGACCGAGCCGCCGGCGCACGGCCCGAGCATGACGCTGATCTGCGGGACCACGCCGCTGGCCTGGGTGTTGCGCCAGAACAGTTCGGCGTAGGCCGCCAGGCTGTAGACGCCCTCCTGGATGCGCGCGCCGACCGAGTCGTTCAGGCCGATGACGGGTACGCCGGCCTCCAGCGCCAGGTCCATGAGCTTGGCCACCTTCTGGCCCTGGGCCTCGCTGAACGAGCCGCCCAACACGGTGAAATCCTGGGCGTAGACGCACACGCGCCGGCCGTCGATCTTGCCGAAGCCGGCCACCACGCTGTCGCCGGGATGGCGCTCGCGGTCCATGCCGAAATCGCTGTGACGGTGGGTGATATAGCCGTCCACCTCGACAAAGCTGCCTTCGTCCAGCAGCCGCAGCAGGCGCTCGCGGGCGGTCAGCTTGCCTTTGGCGTGCTGGGCCTCGACGCGCGCCGGGCCGCCGCCCTGGAGGATGCGCCGGCGGCGTTCGCGCAGTTCATCAATCAATTGAGACGGATCAGGGGCCCCCGTGGGCGCTTGGGGATTGGCCACGCGTTCATCGTCCTTTCTGCGAACACGGATCGGAGGGCGCGTCTGGCCCGGGTCAGAGCCCGGCGCGGCTGAGCGTGTCGATGACCTGGCCCAGCGCGAGGGTGAGGTGCGGATGCGAGACCTCGAACTGTTGGACCGCCTGGTTCAGGCGCGCCAGGACCGGCGCGGACTCAGCCAGCGGCTCCCCGGCGCTGGAACGCTGCAACAACGCCTGGATATCTTGAGACAGGTCTTTCAGCAGTTGGCGTTCCGCAGCGTCAATCGGCTGGGCCTGGTGCAGTTGGGTGTGCAGTTCTTCGAGCAGCGTGTGCAGGGGTTTTTTGTCCATGTTCGGATCTGAGCGGGGCAGAGACGGCCGCCGGGCGCGGCTTCCGGCGTGAGCCTGCCCCGGCGGGTGCGTGGGCCGAGGCAGGCGGGCCGGCGGCGCGGCCGTCAGGCGGGTTTGGCCGTCTGGCGGCGCCGCAGGAGCGCCAGGACCACGACGGCAGCCGCGGCTTCCAGGATCAGCGGCATCAGGAAGCGGCGGAACTTGGTGCGAGCGGGCTTGGCAGGTTTGGCTTGGGATCGTTTCATGGGGCCTCCTCTGCAAGATGGGCCGGGGCGGCGGTGCGCCGGGCTGCCAGCACCCTCTTCAGGACTGCCTCGCGGTGCTTGAGCATCCCGCCCTAGTCGGCGCGGTCCGCCTCGGCGACCTCCCCGGGTGGGGCGCGGCGCACCCGCCGCGCCCCCTGCCTTTCTATTGTACGACTCCCGCCGCGCGCATCGCCAGATAGACTTTCTCGGCCGTGAACGGCGGCGCCTCCAGGCGGATGCCGACCGCGTCGTACAGGGCGTTGGCGATGGCCGGGATCGTGGGCACCATGGAGTGCTCGCCGATGCCGCGCGCGCCCCACGGACCGTCGTCCTGCGGCACCTCGACAATAATCGCCTCGAGCTGCGGCGGGGCGTCGGCGGCGGTGGCGATGCGGTAGTCCACAAAGCTCGGGTTCAGCACCCGGCCGTTCTTGAGCTGCAGGCTTTCAAAGAAGGCCGTGCTGATGCCCTGCACCAGGCCGCCCTCCATCTGGGCGCGCACCATGTCCGGGTTGATGGCCTTGCCGACGTCGAAGGCGGCCACCGCCCGCAGCACCTCCACCTTGCCGGTGTCCAGATCGACCTCGATTTCCACCGCCTGGGCGCCGGTGGTGTAGTGGACCACGGCGCGCGGCCCCTGGCCGGTCTCCGGGTCCAGCCCGGTGACGTAGGTGGGCATGAAGCTGCCCCGGCCAAGCACCGGGCCGCCGATCCAGCCGTCACCATCCGGGTTGGGCAGACCGTAGATCACGAGGTCCTTGAGCGAGCACGCTTCTTCGGACTTGTAGGAGATCACCTGGCCGTCCACGATGTCCAGGTCGTCCGGGCTCTCCTTCCAGGCCTTGGCCACCATCTCCAGGATCTGCCGGCGCGCGTCGCGGGCGGCCGCGCTCACGGCGTTGCCCATGCTCCAGGTGAGCCGGCTGGCGACGGTCTGCCACTCATACGGGCTGGAGTCCGTATCGATGGGGCCGGCCACCTTCACCCAATCATAGGGCACGCCCAGGGCGGCGGCCGCCATCTGGGCCATGACCGTGAAGGTGCCCTGGCCGATCTCCTGGCCGCCCAGGCTGACCATGACGGTGCCGTCCTCGTTGAGCTGGACGCGCGCGCTGGAGCCGGCGTTGGGCGGCATGGCCGGGGCCTTCCACATGATGGCCATGCCCTTGCCGCGCCGCTTGTTGGGCGCGCTCGGGGAGGACTTGTGGCCCCAGTTGATGGCCGCCGCCGCCTTTTCGATGCACTCCGGCAGGCCGGTGGGGTGCATGGTCATGCCGGTGGCGACGATGTCGCCGCCGCGGATGCAGTTGCGGCGCCGGAACTCCACCGGGTCCACGCCGACGGCGTGCGCCAGATCGTCCATGGCCTGTTCCAGGCCGCTGTGCAGTTCGGGCATGCCGAAGCCGCGCATTGGGCCGCCGACCGGGTGGTTGGTGTAGACGCAGATGCTGTCTACCTTGACGTTGGGGACGTCGTACGGGCCGGTGCCGCTGTAGCCGCCGGCGCGCGTCATGTTCACGCCGTACTCGGTGTAGGCGCCGGCATCCCAGTAGTAGGTGTTCTCCAGCGCCTGCAGCCGCCCGTCCTGGTCACAGCCGACTTTGAAGCGCGCCACCAGACCTTGGCGCACGAAGGTGGTGAAGAACTCCTCCTCGCGCGTCAGGCGCAGCTTCACGGGCCGGCCCTTGACGGCGCCGGCGATGACCACGGCCAGCGCCTCCATGCTCACGCCCGCCTTGGCGCCGAAGCCGCCGCCGACGTACGGCGCGATCACCTGGATCTGGCTCTGCGAGAGGTGCAGGGCCTTGGCGATCAAGTTGCGCTGGGCGAACGGCGACTGCGAGCTGGCCCAGAGCGTGATCTTGTCCTTGTCGTCCCACTTGGCCACGGCCACGTGCGGCTCGATGGGCACGTGCTGGATGTGCGGCACGCGGTATTCACGCTCCACCACCGCCGCGCACTGCGCCCAGGCGCCGGCCACGTCGCCGCGCCGGATCTTGAAGTGGTTGGAGATGTTGCTGCCCGGCTTGGGGAAGATGAAGTTGACGGCCTCATACTGGCCGAGGTCCGGGTGCAGCAGCGGGGCGTCCGGACGGGTGCCCTCCACCGGGTCGAACACGGCCGGCAGCGGCTCGTACTCGACCTCGATCAGGTCGACGGCCTGTTCGGCGGTGGCCTCGTCCACGGCCGCCACGCCGGCCACCGGGTCGCCGATGTAGCGCACGCGGTCGCGGCAGAAGATGTGGCGGTCCTGGAGGTACAGGCCGATGTAGCCGGGCGTCTGCTCGCCGGTGACGATGGCTTTGACGCCGGGCAGGGCCAGCGCCCGGCTGACGTCGAGGCGCTTGATCAGGGCGTGGGCGTGCGGGCTGCGCAGGATGCGCGCCTGCAGCAGCCCCGGCCCAAACTGGATATCGTCCGCGAACTGCGCGGCGCCGGTGACCTTGTCGTGGGCGTCCAGCCGCGGCACGCTGTCGCCGACTGGCGTGTGGCCGTCGGCGGCGGGTTTGGTCTTGAGCATGGTCGCCTCCTCTCAGGCCGGCTCGGCTGCGCGGGCCGCCGCCTTGACCGCTTCGATGATGCGCAGATAGCCCGTGCAGCGGCACAGGTTGCCGGTCAGCGCGTCGCGGATCTCGTAGTCGCTGGGCCGCGGGTTGCGGTCCAGCAGGGCGCGCGCCGAGAGCAGCACGCCCGGCGTGCAGAAGCCGCACTGCACGCCGCCGGCCTCCAGCAGGGCCGTCTGCACCGGGTCGAGCTGGCGGTCGTGGGCCAGGCCCTCGACCGTGACGACCTCGGTGCCGTCGCACTCCACGGCCAGCACCAGGCAGCTGTTGACGGGCTCGCCGTTCCACAGGACCGTGCACGCGCCGCACTCGCCGGCCGTGCAGCCGTTCTTGGTGCCCGTCAGCGCCAGGCGCTCGCGCAGCAGTTGCAGCAGTGTCTGATTGGACGGCACCTCGACGCGCTCGCGGGCGCCGTTGAGGGTAAATGTGATGCGATGCATCGCCATGGTCGGATCTCCTATCCCAGCCGCTGCCACACGTCGCGCAGCGCCTGCCGGGTGAGGTTGCGCACCATCAGCCGGCGGTATTCGGCGCCGCCGCGGACGTCGTCGATGGGGGTCGCCGCGGCGGCCGCGGCCTCGGCGGCCGCCTGCAGCCCGGCTTCGCTCAGCGGTTGATCGCTCAAGAGCGCCTCGGCCTGGACGGGCCGCAGCGGCATCGGGGCCACCGAAGCCAGCGCCAGCCGGAAGCGATAGCCGGACGGCGCGGCCGGGTCCCGGTAACCCAGGGCGGTCACGCCCACGATGGCCAGGTCGCCCAGGGCGTTGCGGCCGAGCTTGAGGTAGCGGCCGGCGTGCCCGGCCGGCGGCAGCGGGTAGTGGATGGCCGTGACGATGTCGCCGGGCCGGAGCGTGGTCTTGCCGGGGCCGCGGAAGAACGTCGCCAGCGGCGCGCGCCGGCCGCCGTCCACGCCGAAGATCAGCAGCTCGGCGTTCAGCACCAGCCCGGCGCCGACCGTGTCGCCGGCCGGCGAGGCGTTGCAGGCATTGCCCACCAGGGTGGCACGCGTGCGGAGCTGGTAACTGGCCACCGTGTGGGCGGCCTCGGCCAGCAGCGGGTAATGGGCCTGGACCTCCGGCGCCGCGATGACGCGGTTCATGTTCACGGCCGCGCCGACGGTCAGGCCGGCGGCCGGGTCAAAGGCCAGGGTCTGCATCCCGTCGAGGTGCTTGACGTCGACGAGGTATTTGTCTTTCCAAGCGCCGTCGCGCAGACGGACGAACGTATCGGTGCCGCCCAGGAAGGGCCGCGCCTCGCCGGCGTGCTCGGCCAGGAACTGGCTGGCCTCCGGCAAGGTCGTCGGCTTGATGTAATCGAACTCGGGCAGCCCGGGGTGTGCGGTCAACATCGGGCTTTGCTCCTTCTGGCTACCAGACGAACGCGCGGTGCCCAGTCGCCTCGCGGGGGCGGCGTGACCCGCCCCCGCGAGGGAAAGCAGCCGAGACTACAGGTTGATATTCTGGCGCTCTTCCACGCCGAACAACTTCGGCGGCACCAACAGGAACAGCAGATTCATCACAATACCGATAATCGCAGCGAAGACGATAGCCGGGATACCGTTCGGGAACAGGACCGGGATCTGGAACGGGAACAGGCCGTTCGGCAGGGCCAGGTTGCCGCCGATGCCGCAGATCAGGATGGTGGCGCCCACGGCCAGCTGGCGCGGCTCAAACAGGTTGACCTTCTCAGACTGGATCAGCGCCACGCCTTGCATGCCGATGACGCCGAAGAGGTAGACGGCCAGGCCGCCGGTGACGGCCACCGGGATGGTGTTGACCAGCGCCGCCAGCTTGCCGATGAAGCCGAGCAGGATGGCCAGGCCGCCGGCCGCCATCAGCACGGCCGTGGAGTAGTTGCGGGTGATGGCCATCAGCGAGTTGTTCTCGCCGTAGTTGGTGCCGGCGCAGCCGCCCAGGAAGCCCACCACCAGGTCGTCGGCGCCGTCCGCGATCAGGTTCAGGCCGATGAGTTTCTTGATTTCCAGCGGCTTGCGGCCCAGGTCCTTGGCCAGCGCGTCGATGTACAGGCTCATCTGGTACAGGTGGGCCGTGCTCTCCGGGATGGTGGCGATGGCGATCAGCGTGATGCTGAAGACCACGGCCCAGGCGTTCGGGTCGGTGAAGGCCGGCAGGGTGATCGGCGGGACGCGGAACCAATCGGCGGCGGCCACGGGCTCAAAGTTGACCAGGCCGAAGGCCCAGGCCACCAGGTAGCCGACGATGGCGCCGAACAAGATCGGCAACATGCCGAGCAAACCGCGGTTCTGCAGATAGACTGAGAAAGCGACCGTCACAAACAGGGTGATGATGGCCACCGTCCAGTTGGCGCCGGCCATGCCCAGCGCCGCGCCGGCCAGGGCGATACCGATGACCATGGCCATGCTGCCGGTGATGACGGGCGGCAGCACGCGGTCCAGGGCCTCTTTGCCGATGCGCATGATCAGCAGGCCGATCAGGATCTCAAAAACGGCCGTGCCCATGATGCCGACCTGGACGAGCTTGATGCCCTCCGGGCAGTAGACGGTGGCGGGGTCGGCGAAACAATCATTGGCGTACAGGCTCATGGTCGTCACGACGACCGAGATGTAGCTGAAGCTGGAGCCGTAGTACATCGGGATTTTGCGGCTGGAGACGAGCAGGGCGATGATGGTGCCCAGGCCGCTGGCCAGCAGCGTGACGCCGACATCGAACTTGGTCAGGACGGCGACCAGCACGGTCGCCGGGAACATGGTCAGCACTTGCTGGAAGCCCAGGCTGAGCATGGCCCCGATGGACGGGACGTCATCCGGCAGGAAGCCGAAGACTTTCTGGGGCTGGGAGGCGGTTGCCATGAGGGAAGATTCCTTTCTGCGTTTCCGGGATTAAAACATCAGGGACGAAGGCGGCCGGATGGCATTCTTGCGGATGGCGTGTCACCTCCTTTCAACCCGGCGCCCGACAGGCACCGCGCGGCCAGCGGCGCCGTAGTTTCCGGGCCGAAACCTGTCCCGCCGGGCTGTCATCGGCCCAACCGGGGTCGCCTCAATTTATGGATGCGGACACAATCAGCCCCCATAGCATAGGAGTCGGGTACTATCGGTCAATTGTCATGGCACATGACGGCAATGGTGCTAAACGTCACCTTTTTGGGGTATATGCAAACGGCTTGCGATTGAGATGGGATGACCAAAGACCAATCAGCACCGGACCTGCAGGTCTGGTGGCTCTTAGCTTGGTCGGCGGGCGGGCCGTGTGCGGCTGCGCCCGGAAAGCGCGGTCCGGCGGACCGGCGTGGTCAGGCGGTGTTGGGGCGGCGCTCGGCGAGCGCGGATTGCAGGCTGTCGGCGATGACGCGGGCGGCGGCGGCCATCTCCGGGACAGCGTCATAAGCGGCCAGGCCGGCGCGGTCGGCGGTCTGGGCGGCGGCCGAGCCGGGCAGATAACCCAGCACCGGCAGGCCCGGCGAATGCGCCTCAATATACGCGCGATCGGCCGCGGACGCCACTTTGTTGCCGACCAGGAACAGGCGCTTCAGACCCAGGTCGCCGGCCAGCGACCGGATCTGGACGGCCGTGGCCAGGCTGCGCGAGCCGGGCTCGACCACCACCAGGAGCGCGTCGACGGCGTCCACCGTGGCCCGGCCGAGGTGCTCGACGCCCGCGTACATATCCAGCAGGACGACTTCGTTGCGCCGCAGCAGGATGTGGGAGACCAACTGCTTGAGCATGACGCTCTCCGGACAGATGCAGCCGGAGCCGCCCTTCTCCACGGCGCCCAGCTCCAGCAGCCGGATGCCGCGGTGCTGAGCCGTGAACCGGTCGGGGATGTCGTCCACGCGCGGGTTGAGCTTGAAGTAGCCGCCCATCGTCCCCGGCTGGGCGCCGGTCCGCTCGTAGATCAGGGACTCCATCTTGGCGATCGGGGTCAGGCCGGCCACCAGCTCCGGCGGGAAGCCCAGGGCCGCGCCCAGGCAGGGGGAGGGGTCGGCGTCGATGGCCAGCACCGTGTCGCCGCGGTCGGCGTAGAAGCAGGCCAGCAAGCTGGTGAGCGTGGTCTTGCCGACGCCGCCTTTGCCCGTGATCGCGAGTTTCATGAAGGGAGCTCCCGGAGATGAGGCCGCGCGTCAGGCGCTGGGGCCGGCCAGGCCGCGCCGGAGCGCCTCGGCGCGCAGCGCCAGCACAATCGCCTCCAGGTTCAGGCGGCTGGTGCAGCGGTGCCGGGCCGATTGCAGCACCCGCTCCGACCAGACCGTCCGGCTGGTGAGCGCCTCGTCGTCGTTCATCTGGATCAACTGCACCAACGTCGTGAAGGTGAGGTCTTGCTCGGCGTCGACGGGCTCGTCGCAAAGCGCGCACTGCTGGCAGCGGCGCACATCCTGGCCGGTGGCCGTCAGGACGACCTGGCGCAGGCTGGGCGGGCGCGGGCTGAGGTCCGTCATCGCCAGTTTATTGTAGAGGCAGACGCGGGGTCTGTGAAGAGCGGCCGCGTCTGCCCCGCCGGCCAAGCGGTCAGGCCGGCACTCCTTCGGCCGCCGGCGCGTGGTGCAGATGGCGCGCCGCCCCGAAGCTCAGGCCGTTCTCGGTGAGCGCCCGGGCCGTCGCGTTGACGGCCGCGTGCTTGTCCAGGTAGTTGCGCTCCAGCATCAGCATCTCGCCGCTCTCGACGATCTCGGTCTTGGCGCGGAAGTAATCCAGGATGTCGGACGGATGGGTGCGGATCTGCTCGACTTCCGGATCGCCGCCCTCATGCTTGGCCGAGATATTCGCCACGCGGCCCGCGATCTCCACCAGCTCGGCGCGCCGGTTGTAGGGCTGGCGCACGATGCTCTTCCAGGTTTCGGTGATATGGTGCTCGAAGCGCACCACCGTCTCAAAATCCAGCTGGCGCCGGAACTCGGCGCACAGCTCGATGGTGCTGTTGTCCACCGAGTTGCTGAAGTTGAAGCCGATGAGCGGGCTGGTGCCGTCCGGGCGCGCGAAGAGCTTGGCGCCGAGCAGGGTCCACAGCACCGAGTAGGGGTTGTCGTTGCCCATGAACACCGAGATCTTGAACTCGTTGTTCACGCCGAGCTTGTAGAGCAGGTAGCCCAGCAGCACGGTGCCCGGGTTGAGGTTGAGCACCTGGCGGATGCCATAGCGGGTGTAGTAGTACAGGAACTCGTCCAGCCACTTCAGGGCGTAGCCGTTGGGCTGGCCGACGCCGCCGAAGTAACCGGTGATGGTGGCGGGGCCGCCCAGATGCACGTTGGCGCCGTCGGTGCCCTTGGTGTCCAGCGTCTCCACGTAGGTGGCGCCGATGATCTGCATGGCGGCCGCCACGGCGATCAGGTCGCCGTCGTCGTCCTCGGACTCCTTCAGCTTGCGCACGCGGATGAAGCGGCCGGGCATCAGTTCGCCCTGGACGATGGCCTGGCGCGCCTGGGTGATCAGCCACGGAAAGTACTGAAAGGCGCTGATCTCGAGGGTCACGGCGAAGTCTTCCGGGAAAGACATCACGCCGGCGCGCGGCCCGAGCACGCGGCGCCGGTACTCCGGGACGCTGATAAACGCGCCTTGGTCGCGCTGCCGGATCAGCCAGTGCAGGTCGCGCAGGTAGGGCGATTTCTGCGCCTCCAGCCGCGCCAGCAGGCTGGGCAGGTGCCGGGCCGCCTCGGCCTGGCGGTTGATCTCCTCCGGCGTCCCATATTTGTTCACCACCTCCAGGAAATCATGGATGACGCCATTGCTGGTGTTCAGCAGCAGCGCGTTGATCGCGTCCAGGTTCTCAGTCGGGATGTGCAGCCGTTCGGCTAAGGGTTGGTCCATGCTGGCCTCCTCGTCTGCGCGGCGGCCGGGCCGGCCGCGGCTGGCCCGGCCGCGTAGTGAGCTGATCCGTTACGAACGTGGAAAGTGGCGCCGCTGCAGCTGCCCCGCCACCTCGGCCGCCAGCGTCAGGGCGCGCTCGGCCGCCGCCTCTGACAGCGTCCCCAGCCCGCAGGCCGGGGTGATCAGAGCGGCGTTGACGAGCGCGTCATAGGCCACGCCTTTGCCGGCCAGCTGGCGCCAGGCCGCCTCCAGCCGCTCGGCCAGGCCGGCGCTGGTCTGCGCCAGCACCTGCGCGTCGCTGGCCGCCGGCACGATGCCCCAGGCGATCAGCCCGCCGCGCGCCAGGAAGGCGCGCACAGCCTCCGGATAGAGCGCCAGGGCCTCGGCGAAGTTGTAGGCGTCGAAGTTCAGGACGTCCAGCGAGGTGTCCAGCAGCAAGGCCCAATCCGTGTTGCCGCAGCAGTGGACGCCCTTCAAGTCCTGCAGACCGGCGAAGACCTCCTCCAGCAGCGCCACCACTTGATCGCGCGCCAGGCTGACATAGGCCGAGCCATACGACGCCAGATACGGCTCGTCGACGAAGAGCAGCGTGCGCGGCGGCGCGCCCGGCCGCCCAGCGCGCTCGGCCAGTTGCCGCAGCCGCCGCTCCTGGTGGGCGGCGTGCAGGCGCAGGTGTTTGGCGCAGGCATCGGCCAGCACCTCGTCATACAGGATGGCGCGCCGCTCCTGATCGGTGACGGTCAGGCCCCAGCTGATCGGCCCCATGACCTGGCCTTTGAGCGCGACGGCCTCCGGCCAGGTGAGCGTCTCGAATTCGGCCAGCCCGGCGGCGTGGTCGGCGTCCAGCCCGACCGCGGCGGCGTCATCGTTCAGGTAACGCGCATACAGCCGCTCCAGCTCCGGCTCCAGCGGGCGCGTCCGGTCCACGACCACGCGGCCCTCCACCAGGGCGGCGCCCGGGAAGCCGGGGCTGTACTGCGCGTAGATGCTCTCGCGCGGGTCGCGGCGCGGCAGCTGCGGCCAGGCCGGGAGCTCGGGCAGGCGGCGCTGGATCAGTGCGCAGGCCGCCGCCGCTGAGACGTGCGGCAGGCTGCCCACAGCGGTGGCTCGGCAGGCCGGGGTGAAGGCGGTCACGGCACGCGCTCGCCGTGGCTTTCATCCAGCAGGCGCTTGAGCTCGGCCAGTTGATCGTCCGGGATGCCGAACCAGTGCTCGGACTGCGGGAACTGGCGGCTGGTGACCTCGGTCACGTACTGCTTCAACCCGTTGAGGATCACCTCCCCGGCGTGGCCGTAGACCTTGGCCATCTTCGGCTTGAACCGCGGGTAGAGGCCGAACATGTCATGGAAGATGAGCAGCTGCCCGTGGGCATAGGGGCCGGAGCCCAGGCTGATGATCGGGATGTTGGCGCGCTCGGTGATCAGCTCGCAGACGCGGTCCGGCACCATCTCCAGCAGGATGCTGAAAGCGCCGGCGTCCTCCAACGCTTTGGCGTCATCCACGATCTTGCGGGCGCGGGCGGCGTCTTTGCCCTGGACACGGAAGCCGCCCAGGGCGCTGACACTCTGCGGAGTGAGGCCGAGGTGGCCCATCACCGGGATGCCGCAGCGGGCGATGGCGGCCATGCGGCTGGCCATTTCGACGCCGCCCTCCAGCTTGACGGCGTCACAGCCGGCCTCGGCCATGAAGCGCCCGGCGTTGCGGATGGCGGCTTCATCGGAGGGCTGGTAGGACATGTACGGCATGTCCCCGATCAGCCAGGCGGTGGGGGCGCCGCGGCGGACAGCGGCCGTGTGCCGGATCATGTCGTCCATGGTCACGGGCAGGGTGCCGTCATAGCCCAGCATGGTCATGCCCAGGCTGTCCCCCACCAGGACCATATCGACGCCGGCCTGTTCCACCAGGTAGGCCATGGCGTAGTCGTAGCAGGTGATGAACGTGATCGGCACACCCTCGCTCATCTTCTTCAACAGCGTCGGCAGCGTGACCTTCTTGCGATCGGACATAGCAGCCTCCTGTGCAGATCGGCCAGGGCCGGCGGGCCGGTCCTGGCTCGGAGTGTTCCCCGGGCGGTGACGCCGACTGTGCCCGGCGCCGGTAGGCGCTACAGCGGCAATTCCCGTCCGAGGCCCAATGCCCGCGCCCGTTCATAGACGCGGATAGCGGTTGCCAGATCGTCCAGGGCCAATCCCAGGTTGAGGCTCATCGTCCGCTCGGCCTCAGACTGGCGGCCCGGCTGTAGACCGGCCGCGATCTCGCCCAGGTCGGCGTACGGCTCGGGCGTCTCGCGGAAGTAGCCCTCTTGGCGGTAATGGCGCAGCTGCGCCCGGTCGTCGGTGGCCAGCCGGTCCACCTCGCGCAGCGCCGCGCCCTGCCAGAACGAGTCGAAGTCCACGGGTGAGGCAAAGGCGCCGGGCGCCAGCCAGCCCGCCTCGATCTGCGGTTGGGGATGTTTTAGGATCGGCCCGCTGGTGACCACCAGGTCCAGGCCGCGCACGGCCTCGGGCAGCGTGCGGACCGGCTCAACCTCCAGCTGCAGCTGCTGGCTCATCTCGCGGGCGTAGCGTTCGGCGATCTCGGGGTGCAGGTCATAGGCCTTCACGCGGCGGAGCGGGAAGAGGCAGGCCAGGGCCTCCAGGTTGCTGCGGCCCTGCACGCCGCAGGCGACGATGCCGGCGGTGGCGCTGTCTGGGCGGGCCAGGTACTTGGCCGCCACAGCGGTGGCCGCGCCGGTGCGCTTGGCCGTAATCCAGGTGCAGTCCATCACTGCCAGCGGCAGGCCGGTGGCGGGGTCGTTGAGGATGAGCAGGCCGGCGATATAGGGCAGCCCCTTGGCCTGGTTGCCAGGGTAGCCGGATACCCATTTCAGGCCGGCGGCCTGCAGGCTGGGGATATAGGCCGGCATGGCGTGGATAAAGGCGTCGGGCCGGGGATGGATGCCGGGCTTGGGCGGCATTTCGGTCTGCCCGCGGCCCTTCTCCTGGAACATCGCGTCCAGCGCGTCGATGATGGCGCGCATCGGGATGTGGCAGGCTTCCACATCCTGCCGGGACAGATACAAGATCGTTCCAGCGGTCATGGCCGCGTTCCGCCCGGGCCGGCCTTCTCAGTCAGCGGGTTGGGGCACCAGGCCGGTCTCAAGGATCTGAACCAACTGTTCGACCACCTCCGGGCTGTACGGGCCGAGGCGCAGCCTCTGGGCCGGGGCGTCGTGGTCGTAATGCAGGTGGTGGATTTGGACCCGGCCGTCCTGCCAGACCGCGAACGTGGCGTCCGCGACGCCATAACGCGGCTGACCCAGGCTGCCCGGGTTGACGATGAGTTTGTCCCGGAAA
The DNA here is from genome assembly GCA_937952305.1 of uncultured Anaerolineales bacterium. Taxonomy (GTDB): domain Bacteria; phylum Chloroflexota; class Anaerolineae; order Anaerolineales; family UBA6663; genus SpSt-583. Next base: position 49,866 of record CALFZO010000049.1, read on the forward strand.
CGGCGCAGCGCCGGGACATGGGTGTGGCCGACCACGATCACGTCGGCGGGCACGTTGGCGAACAGCCGCTCAAGCTCGGCCTCGGCGCAGGTGGCCGGATCCAGTTGGCCGCCCAGCGGATCGGCGGGCGTGCCGTGGACGAGCAGGAAGCGCGCCCCGCCATAGGTGGCCGCAGCCGTCAGTGGCCAGCGCGCCAAAGCCGCGCGGTCTTCGGCCGTGAGCGCCTGACGGGCGTAGGCCAAGGTCTCGCGGGCGGCTTCGGCTAATTCGGGCGGCAGGTGGGCCGGCGGCGCCGTCTCGTCGGCCAGCGCGGCATCATGGTTGCCGCGCACGGTCAGCGTCGCGTTGTGCGCGAGCCAGCGCGCGCAGTGGGCGGGGTCCGGCCCATAGCCAACGGCGTCGCCGGCGAAGAGCACGGCATCCGGCTGGGCCTCGGCGCGCTGCAGGCTGAGCAGGGCCTCCCAGTTGGCGTGAACGTCGGCGAGCAGCAGCAGACGCATGGGCGTAGGGGTCAGGCGGCGGCCGGCTTCGGCCGCTGCAAGCCCGAGTCCTTCACCAACCGCGGCACGATCGCCTCCCAGCCCACCGACATCAGGTGGATGCCATGGACGCCGGGCAGCTGCTTGAGACGGTCGATCAGCTCGAGCGTGATCTGGACGCCTTCCTCCTTGGGATCGGCGGCCTTCTCCATGCGCTCGAGGATGGCGCGCGGCATCTTGACGCCCGGCACTTCGGCGATGGCCTGCGCGGCTTTGGGCGAGCGGATCGGCATCAGGCCGGCCAACACGTGGACGCGGGTGAGCACGCCGCGCTGGTCCAGGGCCGCCAGCCAGCGCTCAAACCCCTCCACGTCGTAGACCAGGTTGGTCTGGAAGAACTGCGCGCCGGCGTTGACCTTCTTCTCCTCGCGCATGGCCTGGAAGCGGTCGGTGGACGCGAAGGGCGAGCCGGCCGCGCCGAGGAAGAGCGGCGGCGCGCTCTTGATCTCGCGCGCGTCCAGGAAGTGGCCCTCATCGCGCATGCGCCGGAAAAGCCAGAGCATCTGGATCGAATCCAGGTCCCAGATGTCCATGCGGCCGTGCGGCGACGGCCCGATGCGCGGATGGTCGCCGGTGAGGCACAGCACGTTGCGGATGCCGAGCGCGGCCGCGCCCAGGATGGTGCTCTGCGCGCCCATGCGCGTGCGCTCGCGGGCCGCGATCTGCATGACCGGCTCCATCCCCTGTTGCACGGTGATGGCCGAGCAGACCAGCGATGACATGCGCGGCGTGGCCGACGGATTGTCGGTGAAGTTGGCGGCGTCGATGTACTCCCGCAGCAGGTTGAGTTTCTTGATCACGTCGTCCGCGGCGGCGGCCAGGGGCGGCGCGATCTCGGCCGTGACCACGAACTCGCCGGCGCTCAACTTGCGCTCCAGGTTGGAGACCGGCTCGTGCGGGGCCGGCGGATGCGGCTGGTCATCGCCGCGCCACCAATCCGGCTGGCGGATCTCATAGAAAAACTCGTCCCAGACTTTGGCCCGCTCAGCGGGCGGGGCCGTCAGCGTGTTCCAGGTGAAGCGCAGGCCGCCCTTCTTCTGCCACTGGCGGTAGACGTCCATCCACGAGTCGGTGCCGACCTTCTCCCAATCCAGCGGCGGCAGCACCTCCAGGAGTTTCTCGGTCCGCCCCATTTTCTCGGCGCGCTCGTAGATCTTGTACCAGATGCACGGGCGGGTGGTGTCCACGTAGCAGTGCTCAGGGGTCGAGCCGCCGCACGGCCCGTTGCGCAGGCCCTTGGGGCACTCCATCGGGCAGATGAAGGCCGTCTCCTGCAGCAGGCAGTTGCCGCACATCCGGCAGCCGAAGAGCGGGCCTTTGACGGCCAGCTCAATCGTCTCGACGACGCGGTCGACGAAGGGCTCGTCATGGAAGGGCAGATACGCCGGCTGCCAACGCCGACCGGGGGTGAAGAGGGGCATGGCTGAACTCCTATGCGCGCGATGGGTGGATCGCCCTTACCAAATGGACGCCGCCTCGGGTTGAGCGGCCCGATCCACGAGGGTGATGGCCGCTTTCGCGCAGGCGGCCCGGCACACACCGCAGCCGTAACACTGGCGCGGGTCCACCGACACTTTCTTGTTGGCCAGCGAGACGCGCAAAGCCCCGAACTGGCACTGGCGCAGGCACTGGCGGCAGCCGGTGCAGGCGTCTGGGTTCACCTGGGCCACGAACTCGGCCCGGAAGAACAGCTGGAAATAGCCGCGCGCATGGCAGACGCGATAGGCGATACAGTCCTGGTCACAGTTGCACAGCGCGCCGATATAGGGCGTTTTGAACGTCCAGACCGAATGGACGAGGCCGTGGTCGTCCAGCTGGCGCACGGCGGCGATGGCCTCCTCGGCGCTCAGGTACTCCAGACTGAACGAGTCGTCCAGGACCTCGGCCAGGCGCGGGTCGCCGGTGAGCGCGAAGCAGTAGCGCGCCTCTTTCTGCCCGGTGGTCACGCGGCGGCAGACGCACGGCAGGCGCACAATCCCGTCCACCTGGCGCAGGATCTGCTCGACCTCCTCCAGCGGGACGACCTGGCCGTAGTGATCCTGCTGCAGACGCCACTTCAAGAAAGGCCGGGCCGGGCCGGCCAGCGGCGTGCGGGAGAGCGTCTCCAGCTGCGCCAGCGCCGCCGGCATCGTTTGTTCAAATTCGTTGGCGAAGCGGCCCAGGTAAGCCAGCCGACCGTTCTGGTCGCGCAGCTCACGCGAGTAGTTCTGCATGGCCAGGTACCATTTCTGGCCGTCGCCGTGTTTGACGCAGAATTCGCACATGTTAGGCCTCCCCGTCAGCGCCGGCAGCGCTGCCCCGTTCAGCCCCCGCGGCCGGACGGGGTCCTAGGCGGAAGTGGGCGGCTCGCCCGGCCCCAGTTCGTGTTCCAGCAGGTAGTCATACGCGGACAGCGCCGCCTTGGCGCCCTCACCGATCGCGATCAGGACTTGCTCGGCGTGGACGTTGGTGACGTCGCCGGCCGCAAACAGCCCCGGCGCCGACGTATGGTTGGCGTTGTCCACGATGATGCCGCCCTGTGCATCCAGCGTCAGCAGGCCCTTAACCAGGCTGGAGTTCGGCTGCAGGCCGAGCTCGACGAAGAAAGCGTCGGCGTGCAGTTCGGCGAGCGTGTCGTTCGGACGCCGCAGGACCAGGCTGCGCGCATAGTCGTCGCCCTTCACCTGCTCGACCGCGTGGTCCTCCAGGATCACGACGTTGGAGAAGCCGCGCAGCTTGCGGCCGAGCGCGCTGTCTAGTTCGCCGCGGTCCGGCGCCACCAGGGTGACGTGGCGGGCCAGGCGGGCCAGATCGGCGCCGGCGCGCAGCGCCAGGCCGTTGCTGCCGATGACGACGACGTTGCGGCCGACGAACAGGGCGGCATAGCTGACGGTGCTGTAGCACAGCCCGCGCATGGCGAACTCTTTCTCGCCGGGCACCTCCAGGCGCTGGCCGCGCGCGCCGGTGGCGATCAGGACGGCGCGCGCAGTGTGCTCGGCGCCTTTGCGCGTGCGGACCCGGTAGCCGCCCGGCGCTGGCGCCACCGCATCGACGCTGTCAAACTCGCGCGCAAATTCCAGGTACTCGATCTCGTTGGCGAAGCGGTTGATCATCTCCTCGCCGTTGATGACCAGATGGTGTTCCAGGTTGGGAAGCTGCAAGCGGTAGTTGGTCTTGCCGCCCAGGTCTTTAGTGACCAGGAGTACGTTCAGGCGTTTGCGGACCGCGTAGATCGTGGCGGTCAGCCCGGCCGGCCCGCCGCCGATGACAATGAGATCGTACATCGCTGGGTCTCCTTGGCAGCGCTAGGCGCCCCCTCACCGCCCTTACGCCAGCAGTTCCGCCAGTTTGGCCTTGCTCCGCTGTTCGACGACGGCGTGCAGGCTGTGGCCGTGGCTGTCCATGGTGACGACGGCCGGAAAGTCCTTGACGCGGATCTTCCAGAAGGCCTCCGGTGCGCCAAACTCGTCCTTCTTGTAGACGGCGATGACTTCTTCGACCGCTTCGGCGATGAGCGAGCCGGCGCCGCCGATGGCGTGCAGATACACGGCCGGCTGCTCCTGGCAGGCCTTGAGCGTGCGCGGGCCCATACCGCCCTTGCCGATGATCAGCTTGAGGTCGAAGTGGGCGATGACGTAGTCCTCGTAGACCTCCTCGCGCGCGCTGGTGGTCGGCCCGGCCGAGACGAACTGCCAGCGGCCGTCCACCTGGCGGACCACAGGGCCGCAGTGGTAGACGGCGCCGCCCTTCAGGTCCGCTTGGAGGAGCTCGTACAGTTCCAATTCGGCGGCCGGCGGCGGCGTGCCCTTGCAGAAATTCTCGACCAGGTACTTGTGCGCGGCGTCGCGGGCCGTATACATCACGCCGGAAATGGAAACCGAGTCGCCGACCTTGAGGGCGCGGATCTCGGCGTCAGGGACAGGGATGGTGAGCTTGAGCATGGCCGGCTCCTATTTGATCTCGACGGTGCCGGCGCGCCAGGTGAGCGTGCGGCGGCGGTGGGCCCAGCACATGTACGCCACGGTGACGAAGAAACTGGCCGGATGGCGGTGCGGGATGCCGATCTGCGTGGCCAGGACCGTGGACTCGCCGCCAAAGCCCATCGGGCCGATGCCGAGCTGGTTGGCCTCGGCGGTGATGCGGCCTTCCAGCGCGGCCACGTCGGCCTGGGGCGACACTTCATCCAGCTTGCGGAAGAGCTGTTCCTTAGCGACAAAGTAGGAGACGCCGCGGTCGCCGCCCACCGAGATCCCCAGGAAGCCGGGCGCGCAGCCCTTGCCCTGCGCCTTGTAGACGGCGTCCAGGGCCACCCGGCGCACGCCTTCCAGGTCACGCCCGGCCTTCAGTTCGGCGTTGGGCAGCGAATACTGGGTGCTGACGTTCTCACAGCCGCCGCCCTTGAGCAGCAGGTCCACCTGCAGGTAGTCGTGCTCCCACTCCTCGAAGTGCAGGACCGGGCTGCCCGCGCCCACGTTGTCGCCGGTGTTCTTGCCGGTGACCGGGTTGACGGCGTTGGGGCGCAGATAAGCGGCCCGGGTGGCCTCCTTCAGCGCGGCCTCAAACTGGGCCTTGAGCTTGAGCGTGGACCAGCCTTCCGGATAGTGGAAGTAGGCGATCGGTGTGCCCGTGTCCTGGCAGATGGGGGTGGAGTGCTGGCGGGCCAGGGCCACGTTCTCCAGGATGGTGTCCAGCGCGCTGCGAGCCGCCGAGCCAGCCGCCTCTTTGGTGTGCGCCTGGCGCAGAGCCTGCTCGACGTCCTCGGGCAGGTCGGTGGCCGTGCGGCGGATGAACTCGACAAAGGCAGCGGTGAGATCAGGCGTGGTCATTGGGCCTCCAAAAGCTCGGGCAGGACTGCGGACGGCGCCCTGGCCGGGCTGCTGAAGCCGGCCGCGGCGGTCTCGGGTGGGCCTGCCTACAGCCGCAGATACGAATCGGTGTAGATGACTTTGTTGAGCAGGACCTGGACGGTCTTCCAGACGTCCACCTGGACCGGGTCACGCAGGTCGACGTCGCTCGGCTCCAGTTCGGCGCCGGCGGCCACCGCATCGTGCAGTTTCAGGTACAGGGCGCCGAGCGGGGTGCTGGCGTCGCGCTGCTGCACGATCCGGATGGCCGTCATCAGGTCTTCATCGAGCGGGTCGATGATGGCGGCGTCGACGCCGACGGCCATGAGCATGACCATGTAGACGCGGTTGAGCAGCGGGCGCATGGCGGCCGGCACGGCGTTGGAGACGTTGGACAGGCCCACGTTCACCATCGGCGGCGGATCGGTCACCATCTTGAGCATGCGCACAGCTTCGATGCACTGCGGCACGTATTCCTGGCAGCCGGAGACCGTCAGCACCAGCGGGTCGACGATCAGGTCGTGCATGGCCAGGCCGACTTCCTGGGCGCGCGGGATGAGTTTCTCCAGAGCGATCGACACGCGCGCGTCGGCCGAAACCGGGATGCCTTCCTTGGCCATCGTCAGGGCGATCAGCTTGGCGCCGTACTTGGCTGCCAGCGGCGGCACTGCGGCCAGACGTTCCTCCTCGGCCGAGGTCGAGTTGATGATGGCACCGTAGCCTTGGGGCAGTTTGCGCAGGCCGGCCTCGATGGCGGCCAGGTTGGTGGTGTCGAACGACAGCGTCATGCCCGGCACCGCCTCCAGGACCACGTCCACCAGCCAGTCCATGATCTCCGGACCGGCTTTCTTCTGCGGGCCGATGTTCAGATCGAGGGCGTCGGCCCCGGCCTCCCGTTGTTTGCGGGCCAGGTCGACGAAGAAGGCGCCGTCACGGGCCGCCAGGGCCTCCTTGACTTTGGGCGCGATGATGTGGATTTTCTCGCCGATGAGCAGCATGACGATCTCCTTGGGGGGTGAGCGGAGGCGGGCGCAGAGGCGGCCACCGCTTGCATGACAATGGCCACGCGGTCGTCATCAGGTGACTGACAGCGTGACTCCGGGTGCCCACTTTCCATAGTGCCAAATCACCCGATTGCGAGTTACAAAGGTCATATCCAATTGAGCCGGTCCAGGTTGCCTCGGAATTGTGCGGTGCGGCACAAAGCGCTGGCCGCTTACGCTTGATCCAGCAACTCGCCGAGGCCGCGCCCCTCCAGGCGCTCGATGGTGCTGCGCTGGTTTTCGATGATGACGCGCACCACGTCGCGGATGGAGACGATGCCGACCAGCGTCTGCTGTTCGTTGAGCACCGGCAGATGGCGGATCTTGTGGCGCATCATCAGGGCCATGCAGCGGTCCACCGAGTGGTCCGGGTGCACCACAATAACGTCCTTGGTCATCAGTTCACGCACGGCCGTGTTCTTGGAGGCCTTGCCGGCCAGGATGCCCTTGCGGGCATAGTCGCGCTCCGAGAGGATGCCCACCAGCTTGGCGCCCTGAACCACCGGCAGGGCGCCGACGTCCTTGGCGGCCATGAGCTGCAGCGCTTCAAACATGGTCGTGTCGGGTTTGGCGGTCCAGACCTGCGGGTCGCGGTTTTGCAGAAGTTGTCGGACAGTGCTCATGTGGTTTTCTCCTGAACAGCGGTGACGATCAGCCGGCGGACCGGCCAACACTGCTGCGGCCTGACACGCGGACGCCGCGCCCTCAGCGGGCCGGCTGCAGCAAGTGCGCGAGCAGAGCGTCGATGGCCTGCCCGGCTGGCGACGCCGAGTCGAGCTCCACCAGCGGCCGGCCGTTGGCGTCCAGCGACCCGATGGCGGGGTCGGCTGGGATGACGAACGCGGCGCCCAGGCCGATTTCATCCACAGCTTGCTGCAGGGCGGGCGTGAGCGCGCCGTTGACGCGATTGACGATCAGCACGGACCGCTGAACGTTGATGTCGAGCTCGCCCGTCAGTTTGACGATGCCTTCGGCCGCCTTGACGCCGCGCACGGTGGGGTCGGTGACCACCACGAGCACGTCGACGTCGCGCGTGGTGCGCCGGCTGAGATGCTCCATGCCGGCCTCATTGTCGATGACGACGTAACCGTAGGGCCGGCCCAGGCCGTCGACGATCTCGCGCAGCATGTGGTTGAAGGCGCAGTAACAGCCCTGGCCCTCCGGCCGGCCCATCGCCAGCAGGTCCACGGTCTCGCCCTCCTCCACCGCCAGGCGGATGCGCGTGTTGAGGAAATCACGCCGGGCGATGCCCGTGCCGACCGAGCCGTCCTGCACGCCGGCCAGCATCGCTTCGCGGATGTCGCCGACTGTCAGGGTCAGCGGCAGGCCCAGCGCCAGGTTGAGGTTGGAGGAGGGGTCGGCGTCGATGGCCAGCACCGGGCCGAGCCGGCGGCGCGTCAACGCCCGGATCAGAAGCGCGGCGACCGTGGTCTTGCCGGTGCCGCCTTTGCCTGCCAAAGCCAAGGTCGTCATAGGTCCATCTCTCCAGGTGTTGTTGGCGCGGCTAGTGCCCCGTCCTCGTGAAAGAGATGGACCGGGGTAGCCGCGCCCAAGTGGCGCCGACCCATCCTATTCAAGTGGACGGGGTACTAGGCGCGCGCGCCCGCCTCGCCCGGCGCCGCCAGGGCCGCTACGCTCGGGAAGCGGCTCAGGTCCGTGTGGGGCAGGAAGAGCGCCGAGGTGAAGGCCTCATAGAACGAGTTGTCGGCCGAGAGCTCCAGGTAGGTCATCTTCTCGGCCAGGGCGCGCACCGCCGCGCGCGCGTCACGGGACAGCAAGGCTAAATAGGCGCCGAGCACAGCGGTGTTGCCCAGGAAGTTGATCCGGTCCCAGGGCAGGTCCGGCAGCAGCCCCACCTGCACCGCCTTCTCGACGTTAAGATACTTGCCGAACGAGCCGCCGATCAGCAGGCGTTCCACCTGGCTCAAGTCCACGCCCACGCTCTGCGCCAGGACATTGAAGCCGGCGTAGATGGCGGCCTTGGCGCGCATCAGGTTGTCCACATCGACCTTGGTGAGGACGATGTCCTGGCCGTGAGCAGCGTCGCCGGCCCAGACCACCACGTATTCCGGGCCGTGCGCGCCCGGGCGCAGCCGCGGCAGGCCGAGGTCGAGCTTGAAATTGCCGGCCTTGTCGGCGACGCCGGTGATGAACAGCTCCGCCAGCAGGGAGAGCAGGCCGGAGCCGCACAGGCCGCGCGGTTGGCCGCCGCCGATGACGCGATAGGTGGGCTCATAGGTCTGGCTGTTGATCCAGACCTCCTCAATGGCGCCGCGGGTGGCGCGCATGCCGGAGACCACGCCGGCGCCCTCGAAGGCCGGCCCGGCCGAGCACGCGCACGTCATCAGCCATTCCTGGTTGCCGAGCACGATCTCGCCGTTGGTGCCGACGTCGATGAAGAGCGTCAGCGGCTCGGCCTCATGCAGGCCCGTGGCCAGCACGCCGGCGGTGATGTCGGCGCCGACGTAGGAGGCCACGCCGGGCAGGGGGTCCACCAGCGCCAGCGGGTGGATCGCCAGGCCGGCCTCGGCCGCGGTCAGCGGCGCCGGATGGTTGACGGCCGGGATGTAGGGCGTCAGGCGGATAGAAGCCGGCGGCACCCCCAGGAAGAGATGCAGCATGGTCGTGTTGCCGGCGACGGTCGCTTTGTAGATGCGCTGCGGGTCCACCTGGCCGCGCTCGGCCAGACGCGCGATCAGGGTGTTGATGGTCTCGAGGACGCGCGCCCGCAGCTCTTCCAGCCCGGACGGCGCGGAGGCCGGCCCGCCCTTGCTCGCGTAGATGATGCGTGAGATGACGTCCTCGCCGCGCGCGATCTGGCCGTTGTACTCGGCCGCCTGGTCGACGGCGGCGCCGGTGAGCAGGTCCACCAGATAGACCGTGACCGTGGTCGTGCCGATGTCGATGGCCAGGCCGAGCACTTGGGCGAGCTGATCGCCCGGGATCAGGTCGATCAGGCGCGGCGGGCCGGCCGGCCGGCGCCAGGTGTCCAGCTCCACCACGGCCGTGGCTTGCCAGTTGGCGTCCCGCAGGCGCGGGCCGAGCGTGCGCAGCAGCGCCAGCGGAATCTCCAGGCCGCGGACTCCGTGCGCGGCCAGGGCGCGCTCCAGCCGGGCGGCGTCATCCACGTTATCGGCCAGCGTGGGCTCATCCAGGGTGACGAAGAAGGCGCGCACGCTCTGGTCGCGTTCGGGCGCGTACGCGAACGGCGCGGCCACCTGGCGCGCGGTCTTGTCGGTGACCAGGCGCCGCTCGACGGCCTCGGTCTCCAGCAGGCGGATGGTGGCGTCGCCTTCGACCACGGCCTGGCACGCCAGCGCATAACCGGCGGCCAGGTCGGCGTCTGAGAGGCGGATGGCCGAGCGGCGGCGGATCTGGCCGTCTTCGACGACGATGGCGCAGCGCCCGCAGCGGCCCTGGCCGCCGCACGGCTGGCCGATATCCAGGCCGGCCTGGCGGATAGCTTCGGTGAGCAAGGTGCCGGTCGTGACAGAAGCCGTCTGGCCGGCCGGCAGGAAGGTGACTGAGTGATGGGCCATGAACAGTGGGTCGTTGGCAGTGAGACCGGGATCAGTCTCGGCGGCGCGGCCACAGCCCGCGGATGGCCAGCGGCAACAGGGCCATGGCCACCAGCGGCCAGACCCAGGCGAACTCACTCGGGCCGCCGGGGCCGGTGCGCGCCTCCACCCGGTGCAGACGGACCAGGCGGTAGCCGGCCGTGGCGGCGGCCAGGCTCGCGTCGTCCTGCGTGTGCGGGTCCACGCCCATCAGCGGCGCCACGGCGCCGCTGCCGATGAGCACCTGGCGCAGGACCGGCAGGTATTCCTCCCAGTCGGAGACATCCTCAGCCACCCCCGCCCACCAGCCGTCCGGGAGCCAGATTTCGACGTGCGGGTCGTTTAGGATGTTGCGATACCAGTCCGCGCCGCTGCCGAAGCCGGCGGTGACATACAGATCATCGCGCACAACGGCATAGTTGACCGGCGTCAGACGGCGCCGGCCCGTTTTGCGGCCGCGGTGAGCGATGACCAGGATCCGCCCGCCGACGTCTGGCCAGCCGTTGACGAGCGGCGCCAGGCCCAGCCGGAACAGGCCGACCATGAAAGGATTGAAGCGCTTGAAGACCTGACGGAGGGACGCGTCGAGTTGGGTGTTGGCCATATCAGGTATTGCGCGCTGGCCGCCGGCTGAACCGCGCGGCCAGGGCGCGACAGAAGGCGCTTTCAGTTGGCCTTCGGCCACATCGTCTTCAGGTAGGCCGGGATGTCCACGGCCTCCTTCGGACCGACCATGATCTGCCACCCGGCCAGGCTCTCCTCCAGTTCGCCGGAGAGCACGGCCACCTGGCCGGGGAGGATGATGCGCTTGTGGCTGAGCTTGCCTTCCAGGCCGGCGCCCTTGACGGCCTTGGCGATGCGGTCGGCGTCGAACTTGCCGGCCGCCCAGGCGGTGAGCACGCTCATGCCTTCGGCGTCGGCCACCACCAGCCAGGCCGGCCAGCCGGAGCCTTCCACTTCGTTGTTGACGGCGAAGTAGGTAATGGAGAAGTTCGTGGTCACCATCACGGGCGCGTTGGCGTCCGGGTTGTTGATCTCGTAGACGCCTGGCTGCACCTGGATGGGCTTCTGCGGGTCGGTGTAGATGTTCTGGCGCAGCGTCAGCAGCGGGTAGGCCGTGGCCGGGTCGAAGCTCTCCAGCACGATGAAGCCCGCGTACTTGGCGATGTGCTGGGCGGCCAGCACCAACTCATCGGCGCCCGCGGCCTCGCCCGGGAAGGTGATGACCGGGAAGCCGAGCGGGCGAAAATTCTTCTTGAGCGCCAGGCGCCGGATCTGTGTCAGCGCGGTCAACGACTCGCCGTAGGCGCGCGCGCCGGGATCAAGCACCAGGTCTTCCAGGCCGGCCTTCTTGAGCGCCTCGGTCAGCTCGACCAACTTGTCCAGGCCCGCGGCCCTGACGGCCAGCGGCGCCTTGGCGGTCTTGGCCAGCTCGGCCATTTTCTGCCAGTTGCCGTCGTCGGCGGCGTAGAGCAGCGGCTGGCCGCCGGCCGCCTTCAGGCCGGCCTCCATGACCGCCGGGTCGGACGCGATCAGGATGAACGGTTTCTTGCTGGCGGCGCGCGCGGCGCTGACCGCGGCCGCGAACTTGGCCGCGTCGCCGGAGGCGGCCTCCAGCGCGAAGCCGTCCACGCTCAACTTGATGCCGACGTAGTCCACGACGTAGGCGTCGGCTTCAGAGACCTTGGCCGCCAGCGCGGCGTCGGTGTCCTTGACGCGGATGAACAGGCCGGGCTTGTGATAGAAGGTCTTCTCGTGCCGGAAGAGCACGGTCTCATTTCCGGCCGTCGCCTTCAAGCCGTCGCCGGCCACGGTCACCAGGCGGATGGGCGGCGCGGAGGCCGCCTCCAGCTTGGCCTTGGAGGCCTCGCTGACGTACGGGCACTGCTTGAGCTCGGCCCCCTTGGAGGCCAGTTTCATGGCGAAGGCCAGGCAAGTGGGCAGGCCGCACTCTTTGCAGTTGGTCTGCGGCAGCAGCTTGTAGATTTCAAGTCCCGTCATGGGCATGGCGCACCTCCTGGGTCAGGCCTGCATCAGGCCGGCGATCTGGGTCCTGAGCCTGGCCAACGACTCGGGGTGGCGCAGGACGACGATATCGGCTCCGGTTTGGAGCAGGGCGCTCCCGGTGAGCGTCTCCCAATTGATGGCCCGGCGCTGCCAGTCCCCCCAGGCCGCCGGCACACCCTCGCCCACCTTGGCCTCCTTGGCCTTCCAGGCTTCCTCGCCCGGCGTCACCAGCATGGGCTGCTGGGTCATGCTGTCCCCTTGCAGCGCGGCCAGGCGCAGGCGCTCCATCACCGAGTAGCCATACTCGATGCCGTAGCCGAGCGCGCCGGTGGTCGGGTCCATGAGGATGCGGTCCAGCGGCATGCCCATGTCATGGATCAGGATGATCAGCTGTTTGGCCAGGTTGACGTCCATGGGCGTCTTGGAGCTGACCAGGTGACCGTTGGCCATGGCGGCGGCCACGATGGTCCGGTAGTTCTTGTCTTCGCAGACGCCGATGAGCAGGCGCTCGCCCTTGGCGGCCTCGGCCACGGGCACGATCAGCTCGTTGTCCTTTTCGGCCTGGCCCGGCCCGAAGACGGCCAGCGGCAGCCCGGTGGCGCCGAGGACTTTCTGGACGACGGCCACGGCATTGGCCGGCAGGTTGGGCGAGCCGTCGGCCTGGGTCAGGGAGAGGGTCAGCACGATCAGGTCGGCGCCGGCCTGTTCGGCCGCGCGAGCCCAGTCGCCGGGGTCGCTCATGGCCTCGCCCCAGGCCTGGCCCAGCAGCGGCGACCAATCGTCCGGCCGGCGGTCACGCACCTCCAGCGCCAGCGCCGGCCGGTGCGGCATGGCGGCGCCCGGCGCGTCAAAATGCAGGAAGGGCAGGCAGGCTTCGCCGCCCACCGTCAGCGTGCGGGCGCGCGTGCCGCCCTCGGCCGCGGTGGCGCCGAGCGTCACCGTCCGGATCTGGCCTGCCCATTTGTCCTTGGGGATTTCGACCGGCATGACAATCTCTCCTCTCAAAAGACCAGGATATGCTCAGCCGCAGTGGCCCATTCGGCCAGGATGTCTGGGCTGATGTGTTTGACGCCCTCGATCAGCACTCGCGGCTTGAAACCGCGCATCTCGGCCGACAGGCCGCTGTAACCGACTTCGCCGTGCTGGACCAGGGTGCGGATCATGTGCTCGATGTTGGGGATGCCCTCCGGCGGCTCCTGGCCGGCGATCGCGCACTGCACGCCGTCCCCGGCCAGATGGACCCGCACCCTCAGATCACGGCGCTTGGCCAGGTTGACAGCCAGGCGCAGGGCCGTGTAGGGCCGCTCCTGGCCATACGGTCCCTCGTTGAGAATGAACAGGTAGGTCTTGGGTTCCGGTTCGGTCGGCGCGGGTCGGTTCATGGCGTCTCCAGGCTGGCTTCCAGGGTCTTCAGCGCGATCAGGGCGGACGGGCGCGGCTCGCCCGGCCAATCGTGCATTAAGAAAGCATACGCCACGCCCCGGTCACGCAGCAACTGGGCCGCGGCCGCCGCCGGGAGGTCCGGCGGGACCTGGGGGATGACCTCGTCGAGCACGGCGCTCACCGGCTCGGCGGGCCGGGCGGCCAGCGCTGCGGCCGTCGTCCAGCCACAGGCCATGCCGTCTTCGTCCAAAGCGACCACGACCTCGGCCGAGGGTGTCTGGCAGGCCAGCCGGGCGGCCACCGTCCCGCAGGTCTCCGTATCCCGGCAGACCGGCACGCCGATGGTCATCAGGTCGCGGACGAGGCGGGGCATCGTGTCTCCGAAAGTGTCGAGCTGGACGGCGGACGTCCGGGCGGGAGCGTCCGCCGTCCAGTGGCGTGGTCGCTAGAGCAAGGCCGGCATCTCCAGTGCCGGATGGTGCTTATCGGTCAGGAAAGCCATGAGGCTGTCCACGTCGGTGGCGATGCGCTCGTCGCAGATCTTGGCGATCAGGTCCGGAACGCCTTCGCGCTCGGCCACCTTCTGGAGCTGCTCGGCCATCTGCTCCTTGAGGATGGACGACATCCAGACGACGCGCTTGAAGCCGCCGTCGGCTGAGATGAACTTGG
>CALFZO010000050.1 GCA_937952305.1 uncultured Anaerolineales bacterium
TAACATCGCCAAGCGCAGCCTGGTGCTTTCGGCCGGCGAGCCGCTGCTGCCGCTCCTGGACACGCTGGCCTGGCCGCTGGTGGTCCTCAGCCTGCTCAGCTGGGGCGGCTGCCTGGCGGCCGGCTGCGCCTACGGCCTCGAAGTCCAGCCCGGCCAATGGCCGGACTGGCTGGTCACCACGGCCCCGGACCTGTACGGGCTGAGCGTGCCGCGCTGGCCCACCCAGGCGGCCGGCATGATCTGGAGCGCGCTGGCGCTGAGCCAGGTCCTGCCCAGCCGCGGGCGGCGCTGGCCGGCCGGGGCGCTGGGCTGGTATGCCCTCAGCCTGGTGGCCTTGGGACCGTTCCTGCTCGGCTTCCTGCGCGGCGACCCCATGCCACAGCTGGCCGGCTTCCGCCTGGACGTGGTCGGCAGCGCCCTGGTGCTGCTGGCGGCCACACTGGCCTGGGCGGTCCGCCTGCGCGTCGTCCAGCCTGGGACGACCCCGGCGGAGCCGTTGCCGTAAATCCGGCCCCTGAGCCTTCGTTGTAGAATCGGAACGCGTGTCATCATGCCTGCCTTGACTCTTGGCCTCGCCCAAATTAAGACGAAACTCGGCGCCGTCCAGGCGAACCTGGAAAAACACCTGGCGCTCATCGACGACGCCGCCAAAGCCGGCGTCCAACTGCTGGTCTTCCCGGAGCTGTCGCTGACCGGCTACGTGCTGCAGGACCTGGTGCCCACGGTGGCGTGCGCGCCGACGCCCGACGACCCGGTCTTCAGCCAGCTCCTGGCCGTCTCTCGCGCGCGCAACCTAGACCTGGTGGTCGGCTTTGTGGACGAGGACCAGCGCAACCGGTTCTACATCGCCAGCGCCTACCTGTCACAGGGCCGCGTGGTGCACGTCCACCACAAGGTCTACCTGCCCACCTACGGCCTGTTCGACGAGGGCCGCTTCTTCGCCTGGGGCGACGCGGTGCGCGCCTTCGACACACGCTTCGGGCGGCTGGGCATGCTGATCTGCGAGGATTTCTGGCACGCCTCGGCCCCGTACCTGTTGTGGCTGGACGGCGCCGACGTCATGCTCTTCGCGTCGGCTTCGCCCGGCCGCGGGCTAAACAGCGCGCCGACCCTGGAAAGCGCGCGCTGGGTGGAGCACGTCCTGAAAGCCTACGCCAGCCTGTTCACGACCTTCGTCGCCCACACCAACAAGGTCGGCTTTGAGGACGGCCTGAACTTCTGGGGCGGCGCCGTGGCCTTCGATCCGAACGGCGACCAACTCGTGCAGGGTCCGTATCACGAAGAAGCCCTGGTGGTCACGACGCTCGACCTGAACCAGCTGCACCGGACGCGGGCGCGCTTGCCGCTCCTGCGCGACGAGCGCCATGCGCTGGTGGCGCGCGAGATCGCGCGCATCACGGCCGGCAGCGCCGGGGCGCGCGATAAGGGCTGACCGCATTGGGGGCAGACCGCCCTCCGCTTCAACGGCCGACCGAGCAACGCCAGGGCGGGCCGCCATCCGCCCCACCATTTATGACGAACATCTCTCTCGACATCAACACCGACCTGGCGCGCCAAATCCTGACGCAGTTCCTGCGCGAGGAGATCACGCGCACCGGCCTGAGCCGGGCCGTCGTCGGCCTGTCCGGCGGGATCGACTCGGCCCTGGCCTGCTGCCTGGCGGCCGAGGCGCTCGGCCCGCACAACGTGCTGGCCGTGTGTATGCCCTACCGCACCTCGGCCGCCGAGTCGCTGGAGCACGCCCAGCTGCTCATCGCCCAGCTCGGCGTCCCGTCCTTGACCGTGCCGATCACGGACATGGCCGAGCCGCTGCTCAACCGCTTCCCGGACATGAGCAACCTGCGGCGCGGCAACATCATGGCGCGCCTGCGCATGATCGTGCTGTACGACCAATCGGCGGCCTTCGGCGGCCTGGTGGTCGGCACCGGCAACAAGACCGAGATCATGCTCGGTTACAGCACGCTCTTTGGCGATTCCGCCCACGCCCTCAACCCGCTCGGCGACCTGTACAAGACCCAGGTGCGTCAGCTGGCCCGGGCGCTGGGCGTGCCGGCGCCGATCCTGGATAAGGCGCCCTCGGCCGACCTGTGGCCCGGCCAGACCGACGAGGCCGAGATGGGCCTGACCTATGCGCGCGCCGACCAGCTGCTCTATCTGCTGGTGGATCAGCGCTATAAGCCGGAGGAGTGCGTGGCCGCCGGCTTCGACGCCGGCTTCGTCCGGACCGTGGTGGACCGGCTGCGCCGCAACCACTTCAAGCGCGTCATGCCCCTGGTGGCCAAACTCAGCAACCGCACTGTGGGCTACGACTTTTTGTATTTGAGGGATTGGGGCACCTAAGCGGGCGCCTGGCGTCGGCGGCTGCGCCGCGGCGCTGTCTCTTCAGTTACGCACTATGAATCGCCTTCCTAAATCGCTCATCGCCCTGCAACACCGGAACTACCGCCTGCTCTGGTTCGGCCTGCTCATCTCCATGTCCGGCTCGCTGATGCGCAACGCCGCCATCCTCTGGCACATCTCCCTGCGCGTGCCGGACGACCAGAAGGCGCTGGCCCTCGGCCTGGTGGGGCTGGTGCGGGTGGTGCCCATCATCGTCTTCTCGTTCATCAGCGGCGTCGTGGCCGACGCGCTCGACCGGCGCCGCCTGATGCTGCTGACCAACTCGGCCATGCTGCTGGTCTCGACGACGCTGGCCGTGGCCACCTTCAACGGCCTGGACGCGCCCTGGCTGATCTACCTGCTGGCCGGCGTCGGCGCCGCCATCGGCTCCTTCGACGGCCCGGCCCGCCAGTCGCTGTTCCCCAACCTGGTGCCGCGCGAGCACCTGCCCAACGCCATCAGCCTCAACTCGATCATGTTCCAGATGGCGTCGGTCATCGGCCCCGCCGTCGGCGGCCTGATCATCGGCACGGCCGGCGTCGCCTGGGCCTACGCTGCCGACGCGGTCTCGTTCCTGGCCCTGCTCACCACGCTCCTGCTCATGCGCGACGTGCCGGCGCGGGCCGCCGAAGCGCGCAGCGAGATCAGCCTGCGCGCCTGGTGGGAGGGTTTGCGCTTCGTCTTCAGCGCGCCGCTGATCCGTTCGACGATGCTGCTCGATTTCTTCGCCACGTTCTTCGCTTCGGCCACGGCGCTGCTGCCGATCTTCGCTCAAGACATTCTGCACGTCGGCGCGCAGGGCTACGGCGTCCTGGCGGCGGCGCCGGCGGCGGGCGCCTTCCTGACGAGCGTGGCGATGGTGCCGCTGGTGGAGCGCATCCAGGCGCGCGGCCGCGTCCTGGTGGCGTCGGTGGCCGTCTACGGGCTGGCGACGGTGCTCTTCGGCTTCTCCACGACGTTCTGGCTGACCTACGCGTGCCTGTTCCTGACCGGCGCCGCCGACATGGTCAGCACCGTCTTGCGCAACATCGTGCGCCAGCTGATGACGCCGGACGGGATGCGCGGGCGCATGACCAGCGTCAACATGGTCTTTTTCATGGGCGGGCCGCAGCTGGGTGAGCTGGAGGCCGGCCTGGTGGCCCAAGCCTTTGGGCCGGCTATTTCAGTGATCAGCGGCGGCCTGGGCTGCCTGCTGGCCACTGGCGTGATCGTCTGGAACACGCCGCACCTGCTGGCCTACCACAAGGAGACGCCGCTGCCGGCGGCGCAGGCCGCCGATTGAGCGTCCGCCCAACTCTTCACCGCCTCTAGGATGAACCGATGAAACGTGCTGTCAGCATCAGTCTGGGCTCGTCGAAGCGCAACAAGGCCGTCGAGGTGACGCTGCTCGGCCAGCCGGTGCGCATCGAGCGGATCGGCACGGACGGCGACATGGAGAAAGCCGCCCAGCTCTACCGCGACCTAGACGGCCAGGTGGACGCCTTCGGCGTCGGCGGCGCCGACCTGGGCCTGCGCGTGGACGACCGCTGGTACGCCCTGCACTCGGTCAAGCCCATGGTGCGCCATGTCCAGCGCACGCCGCTGGTGGATGGCACCGGTCTGAAGAACACCCTCGAACGGCGCGTGGCGGCCTTTATTGAGCAGCATGTCGGCCGGCTGGACCCGGCGCGCGTCCTCTTCACCAGCGGCGCCGACCGCTGGGGGATGTCGATGGGTTTCGTCGAGCGCGGCTACGAATGCGTCTTTGGCGACCTGCTGTTCGCGCTCGATATCCCGCTGCCGCTGCGGAGCGTGGCCGCCGTCAAGGCGATCGCGGCCGCCGCCCTGCCCCTGATCACGCGCCTGCCCTTCGAATGGGTCTACCCCATCGGCGAAAAGCAGGAGAAATGGACGCCCAAGCACGGCCAGTGGTACGCCTGGGCCACGATCATCGCCGGCGACTGCCATTACATCAAGCGCTACCGGCCGGCCCGGCTGGACGGCAAGCTGATCTGCACCAATACCACCACGCCCGAGGACGTAGCCCTGTTCCGGGCGGCCGGCGCGCGTTGGCTGGTGACGACCACGCCGGTGCTGGAGGGCCGCTCCTTCGGCACCAATATGATGGAGGCGGCGCTGATCGCGGTCAGCGGCCAAGGCCGGGCACTCAGCGACGCCGAGCTGGACGCCCTGATCGATGAGCTTAAGCTGACGCCGACGCTGCAGACGCTGACGGAGGCCGCATGACCCCGTCCGGCGCCGCCCACGCCATCGTCGACGCCGTGGTCACGGCCGGCGGGGTGCCCGCCCCGGACGAGCCGCTCTACCCGCTCACCCAGGGGCGGCCCAAAGCCCTGCTGGAACTGGGCGGCCGGCCGATGGTGCAATGGGTGCTGGACGCTCTCAGCGGCGCCGAGTCCGTGCGGCGCGTGGCCGTGGTCGGCCTGGAGCCGGAACACGCCGGCACCCTGCGTTGTGACAAAGACTGGGCGGTGCTGCCCAGCCGCGGCAACATGATGGACAACGTCCTGGCCGGCACGCATTGGTCGGAGGCACGCGGCGCGCCGCCCACGCACATCCTGGCCGTCAGCGCCGACATCCCGCTCATCACCGCCGCCATGGTGGACTGGAACGTGCGCGCCTCGCTGGAGACCGACCACGCCATGTATTACTCGCTCATCCCGGACACGGTGATGGAGCAGCGCTTTCCGGGTTCGCGCCGGACCTTCTTCCGCCTGAAAGAGGGCCGCTTCACGGCCGGCGACCTGAGCCTGTTGCGCCGCGACCTGCTGAGCGGCGAACACCCGGCCTGGCGCAAGATCATCGCCGCGCGCAAGAGCCTGCTCCAACAGGCCGCGCTGGTCGGCCTGGACACGCTGCTGCTGGTGGCGCTCGGCTGGCTCAGCCTGGACCTCGGCCAGCGGCGCGTCCGCGAGCGCCTGGGCGTGGACGGCCGCATCCTGATCTCGCCGTACGCCGAGCTCGGCATGGACATCGACAAGCCGCGCCAGTACGACATGCTCAAGCGGGAGTTCGACCAACGCCGATGACCACCGACGACCGCGACGCGCTCGCCCCCGCCCGGCTCGGCTGGGTGCGCCCGCTCCTGGAAGCGGACGCCCGCCTCTCGGCCCGCCTCCGCGTCGCCGAACGGCCCGGCTGGCTCCGCCGCCTGGCCATCTTCCTGGCCCACTCCGGCGACTCGTGGTTCTGGGGCCTGGGTCTGGTGCTGATCTGGGTGCTGGCCGACGCCGCCTGGAAGTACCGGGCTGTGGTCATCTTCGCGGCCATCGGCCTGACCGCCGTGGTTGTCCAGGCGCTCAAGTGGACGGTGCGGCGGCAGCGCCCGCCGGGGGAGTGGGGCGCGGTTTATCGCAGCGCCGACCCGCATTCATTCCCGTCCGGGCACGCCGCCCGCGCGATCATGCTGGCCGTGTTGGACCTCTCGCTCGGGCCGGGCTGGCTGGCGGCGCTGTTGTGCGTGTGGGGTCCGCTGGTGGCGCTGGCGCGCATCGCCATGGGCGTCCACTACCTGTCCGACGTCGTGGCCGGCGCGGCCCTGGGTGGAGTGCTGGGGCTGGTGTTCGCGGCCCTGCACCCCTGGCTGACGCCGCTCCTGCCGGCCTGGCTCTTCGGCTGAGCCGCACGCTGAGAGGACACCGCCGTGGGCCGCCTCTATCTCGTCGCCACACCGATCGGCAACCTGGAGGATATCAGCGCCCGTGCGCTGCGCGTGCTGCGCGAGGCCGCCCTGATCGCGGCCGAAGACACCCGCCACACCCGCCGTCTCCTGACGCACTTCGACCTGCACACGCCGCTGACCAGCTACTACGAGCACAACAAGCTGACCAAGCTGGACGCGATCTTGGCGGCGCTGGCGGACGGCGACGTGGCCCTGGTCTCGGACGCCGGCACCCCGGCCCTGTCTGACCCCGGCTACGAACTCGTCCGCGCCGCCCTGGCGGCCGGCTTCGCGGTGGTGCCGGTGCCGGGGCCGTCCGCGCTGCTAGCCGCGCTGGTGGCCTCCGGCCTGCCGACTGACGCCTTCGTCTACCTGGGTTTCCTGCCGCGCAAGGACGCCGAACGCCAACGCCTGTTGGAGGGCGTGCGCGCCGAGCCGCGCACCCTGGTGGCTTACGAGGCGCCCCACCGCCTGCTGGCGACGCTGGCCGCGCTGGCAGCCGTGCTCGGCGACCGGCCGATGGCCGTGGCCCGCGAGCTCACCAAGCTCCACGAGGAGATCTTCCGCGGCACTGTCAGCGCCGCGCACGCCCACTTCGCGGCCAAGGAGATCCTGGGCGAGATTACGCTCGTCATCGCCGGCGCCGGCACCGCGGCCGCCGCGCCGTGGGAGGCCGAGCAAGTGCGGGCCGAACTGGCCCAGCGCCTGGCCGAGGGCGTCCGGCGCCGCGAGGCCGCCAAGCAAGTCGCCGCGCTCTCCGGCTGGAGCGCGCGCGCCGTCTATGACCTAAACACTGGAAGTTAACCCGCCGGGCGGCGCCGACTTCCGGCGCTGCCGGTATACTGTCCCGCATCCATCCACCCACAATTTGAGCCGGCCATGAACCTCGACGATCTTGACTACTTCGCCTCGATCGATCCCCAGAACTACGCGCGCGCCATCGACGCGCTGCCGGAGCAGGTGGCCGCGGCTTGGGCACAGGGCCAGGCGGCCGCTTGGCCGGCGCCCAGCGCCGCGCACGTCGTCCTGGTCGGGCGCGGCGACTCGGCCATCGCCGGCGACCTGGCGCGCGCCGCTTGTCTGCCGGACGCGGCGCGGCCCATCACGCTCTGGACGCAAGGCGCGCTGCCGGCCTGGGTCGGCGCGGACACGGTCGTCATCGCGCTCTCGCATTCGGGCAATACGGCCGAAGTCTTAGAAGCCGCCCACCTCGCCCAGGCCCGGGGCGCGGCGGTCCTGGCGATCACCAGCGGCGGCCGTTTGGCCGAGACCGCAGGGCTGTCGGTCTGGCGCTACCCGGCGGGCCTTGACTCGCGCGACGCCTTCGGCCACCTGGCGCTCCTCACACTGGCAGCCCTCACGCGCCTGAAGGTCACGCCGGACCCGTCTGCCGAGGTGGCGGAGGCCGTGGCGGCGCTGCAGCGGCAGCAGACCGCCCTGCGCGCCGCCAGCCCGGTCAGCGGCAACCCGGCCAAGCGCATGGCCGGGCAGTTGATGGGGCGCCATGCCTTGCTGTTTGTGGCCGATGAACTGGCGCCAGCCGGCCGCCGCTGGCAGGCCCAGATCAATCAACTCGCCAAAGCCTGGGCACACTGCGTGCCGTTGAATGAGGCCGATCACGCCGTGGCCGGGATGTTGTTCCCGGAGACGCTCGTGCACAACTTCATGACGCTGTTCTTGCGCGGCGCGGGACCGTCCGCGCGGGCCGACCGCGTGCGCCATGCCTTCATGACCAACGGCTACAACACCGACGCCATCGCGGCCGCGGGTCGCTCACGCCTGGCGCAGCTGCTGACGCTGGCGCACTACGGCGACTATGTGGCTTACTTCCTGGCGATGTGCTACGCCGTGGACCCGGCCGCCGAGGTGAAGCTCGAACCGCCGGCCTGAGGCCGGCGCCTCACTCCAACCGGCGCTTCATGAAGAGGGCGACCTCGCCCTGCGGCTCCAGGTCGGCGTTGGTGTAGTACGAGAGGTCAATCCCTTCCAGCGCGAACCCGACGGCGCGGTAAAACTGGATGGCCGGGACGTTGGTGTTCTGCGTTTCGCACACCATGGTCCGCAGGCCCGCCGCCCGCGCGCGCTCGGCCAGGACCGCCATCAACCGCCGGCCGACACCTCGCCCCTGAAACTCGGCGGCGACGTGAAACTCCCACACCCACAGGCTCTTGTTCCACGCGCGCGGTTCGGCCAGCGCCAGACCCACCCACTGCTCGCCGGCCCAAGCGCCCAGTGAGAAACCCAGCTTCGGCAGGCCCGCGTAATGCTCGGCCAGCGCCGCGTCGGGCGGGTCCCAGCGTTTGCGGTAGGGTCGCGCCAGCGGCTCTAAAGTCAGGGCGATGACGGTCTGCGCCGGCGTCTCGGTCTGGCTGACCGCGTAACGCATCGCGCTCTCGTAACCGACGATCAAGCTGCCCAGCACCGCGGCCGGCAGGTCGACGAGCGGGCGGATCTCCACCGGCGCCGTCACGGCTGGCGGAAGGTCAGTTGCGCGGAGGTGGCGATGAGCTGGCCGGAGCCGTCGGTGCACGGGTCGGAGCGCACCGACACTTCGCCGGACGGGTCGCTGGCCAGGCGGACTGTGTAAGCGACGTTCGGCGCCATGGTGAAATCGCCATAGCCGGCGCCCAGCTCTGGCTTGAGGCCGGTGAAGAAACGGTCCTGGCCGCCGCCCCACTCCACGATGACCTCGACGCCCGGCACGCCCTGGCCCTGCGGGTCCAGGGCCACCACTTGCAGCAACGGCGGCTGCTGGCGCGGGTCGCACGTGAACGCCTGGCTGACGAACACCAGGGCGCCGGGCGGAGTTGGGCTGGGCAGCGCGGTGGGCAGGAATTGGGGGGTGGCGGTGGGTGGCAGCGTCGGCGAAGGCGAGGGCGTCACCGTCGGGGGCGCCGGCGTCTCAGTCTCAGTCGGCGTGACCGCGCTGTCCGTGGGCCGGGCCGGGCCGGCGCCCAGCGCGGAGGCCAGCACGGCGAGCGATTGGATGGCGTCTGGCTCGGAACCGGCGGCGGCCAGGCGTTGCGCCAGGGCGGCGGCCGCGCGCGCGGGGTCGGCCTCGCCTAACGCCGCCACGCGTAGGCGGGCGCGCTCGACGTCGCCGTCGACGACATAGGCTTCCGCCGCCAGTTTCAAGTAGTCGGCCTTGTAGTCATCGCGCAGCGAGACCGGCGCGGTGTCGACGTACTGCACGGGGCTGATCACCCACGTGTATAGCAGGCCCAGGCCCAGGCCAGCCACCAACCCCAAGAGCGCGGCCAGGCGGATCATGGTTGATAAGGCTGCAGCTCAGGTGGGAGCGCGCCGAAGGCGGACGCCAGGCCGGCCAGGCGGCGCAGGTCCGGCTCGGGGGCGCCGGCGGCCAGGGCGCGCTGCGCGGCGGCGGCGGCGGCCGGGCCGGGGTCGTCGTAGCCGAGGGCGGCCAGCCGGGCGCGGGCGGCCTCCAGTTGGCCGTCGGCGGCGTAGACCGTGGCCGCCATCAAGATCAGGTCATCTTTGGCCGCCTGGTTCAGCGAGTCCGGCGCCGTGTTCACGTACTGAAGCGGTGCGGCCACCCAGCCGATGTACAGGCCGAGGCCCAGGCCAAGAGCCAGGGTCAGGAAGAAAGTGAATACAGCGCCGCGTGACATCAGGCGGATTGTGCCACAGAAACGCCTGCGGCCGCAAATTTAAACGGGAACGCGACGGGGGGGGCCGTCGCGTTCAGGATGCCGAGGGAGGGATTTGAACCCTCAAGCCCTTTCGGGCAGCGGTGTTTGAGACCGCAGCGTATTCCGTTCCGCCACCTCGGCGTTATCAACAGCATTATAACTGACCAAGTTCAAAATGGGAGGCCTCGGGGTGCAAAAAGGGCAGTGCCCTAGCCCGCTTGCGCGCCAGGCAGGGCACTTCGGGCGCGTAGTAGAGCCGATGGAGCAGCCTGATTGAGGCATGCTTGCCATACTTCAACACTGTGATGGGTTGACGCGGCGGCGCCGGGTTCCGAGTGATGACGGCGCCCTGGACAGCGAAGAGCCGCTGCGCCGTGTCATGAATCCACTCCACAAAAGGCCGGCTGGCTGAAGTCAGCGTGACAAACAGACGGTCATAGACGTAGTGCGGGCTTTTGTAGGTGTTGTAACGATCCGTGTAAGTGCTGATCGAACCATCGCCGTCGATACAACCGCGCAGGAAATCGGCGAAGCATTCATCGGGAACTTCCACCCGACCAAGCCGCAGGCTCTTATCCGGCATTATGCCGATCGAGACGAGCCACGCGTACATCAGGCGACTCCCCCACTGCACGCGATGACTCAAGTCGCCTTGCCCATTGCAGTTGTTTGTGATCGCGTTGGGCAGGGCCAGGCAGCGCTTTAACGTTTCCAAAAGATCGATGTCCTTGGAGGTTACGCTAATGTGTCGGCCATCCGGTGACAAGTTGCCATCCGTCGCGATCAGCCCGATGGCGTAAGCCAGAGCCGGCGACCAGGCGCTGTAAGCCGCCCGCGCTGCGGGCTGCGGCCCGCGCGGCCGGCGCGGCACGCCCAGGGCCGCCAGCCGGCGGAAAACCGTGGTGGGGCTGCAGCCCAGGCGCGCGGCCACCTCCGCCGCAGTCAGGCCGCTTTCCAGGTAGAGACGCTTCACTTCTTCTGAGTTAGAATCCGCTGGCCCAGACATAGATCCAGCTTAGCATCACCCGAACATCTGAGCTACAGGAGTTTGTCACACACCCGCCATGAAACTCGGCATCATCGGCCTGCCCCAGTCAGGCAAGACCACGATCTTCAACGCCCTCACACGCGGCGATAAGCCCGTCGGCGGCGCGCGCCAGGTGGGCCGCTTCGAAGTCCAGAACGCCGTCGTGCCCGTGCCGGATGAGCGCGTGGACCGGCTCAGCGCGATCTTCAAGCCGCGCAAGACCATCTACGCCCAGGTCGTCTACGCCGACATCGCCGGCCTGGAGGCGGCCGAGGGCGACACGCAGCCGGCCGGCTTCTCCGGCCCGCTGCTCAACCAGCTGACCACCATGGACGGCTTCGTCCAGGTCGTGCGCGCCTTCGACAACCCCACCGTGCCGCATCCGTCCGGCTCGGTGGACCCGGCCCGCGATCTGAGGACGGTCGACTCAGAGCTGCTGCTGAACGACCTGCTGGCCGTGGAGCGCAAGCTGGAGCGCCTGGCCGAGGATGGCCGCAAGGGCATCATCAAGGACAAGGGCCTGCACGGCCAGGAGCTGGCGCTGTTCACCAAGCTCAAGGACGCCCTCGGCGCGGAGACCCCGCTGCGCGCCGTGGACCTGGCGGCGGCCGAGGAAAAGCTGCTGGCCAGCTATCAACTGCTCACCCGCAAACCCATGCTGGTGGTCTACAATGTCGGCGACGATGACACCGTGCCGGTGCCCGCCCAGGTCTCGACCGGCGCCCAGGCTGTCAAGCTGCAGGGCAAGCTGGAAATGGAGCTGGCCCAGCTGCCGCCGGACGACGCGACCCTGTTCATGCAGGAGTACGGCATCGTCGAGCTCGGCCTGAACCGCGTCATCCAGATCTCGTACGATCTGCTCGGCCTGCAGTCGTTCTTCACCGTGGGCGAAGACGAGGTGCGCGCCTGGACCACCCGGCGCGGCGCCAGCGCCCCGGAGGCGGCCGGCGAGATCCACACCGACCTGCGCGAAGGCTTCATCCGCGCCGAGGTCTACAGCTATGCGGACCTGATGACCCACGGCGGCGTGGCCGAACTGAAGGCCAAAGGCCGCTTCCGGCTGGAGGGCAAGGACTACACGGTCCAGGATGGCGACATCCTGAACATCCGCTTCAGCCCGCCCGCCAAGAAATGATCCGCGCCCACACTTGAAGGAGCCCCGATGCCGTACTCACAATCCCGCTGGAACCTGGACCGCCTGATCCCCGGCGACGATCCGGCCGCCGTCGAGAAGGCGCTGGCTGTCTACGAGAAGAAGATCAAAAAGGTCGAGGGCTGGCGCAAGAAGCTGAAGCCGACGATCACGGTCAAAGACTTCCTGGCCCTGCTCAAAGACTACGAGGCGATGGGGCGGGAGAGCGCGCGCCTGGCGGCCTACACCGCCCTGCGCTTCTACGCCGACACGCAGGACTCCGCGGCCCTGGCCCTGTTCAGCCAGATGCAGTCGCGCCTGGCCGAGGTCCAGAACCGCACCTTGTTCTTCTCGCTGTGGTGGAAGGAGCTGGACGACAAGCGCGCGGCCCGGCTGATGGCGGCCGCCGGCGACCTGCGCTATTGGCTGGAGGAGATGCGCCACTTCAAGCCGCACACGCTGTCCGAGGCGGAGGAGAAGGTCATCAACCTCAAGGACGTCACCGGCTTCCAGGCGCTGGACAACCTCTACGACATGCTGACCAGCGCCTACCAGTTCACGCTGGAGGTCGACGGCCAGAAACAGACGCTGACGCGCGACGGCCTGATGGTCTACGCGCGCAGCCCCAACCCGGATCTGCGCCGGGCCGCCTACCAGGAGCTCTACCGGGTCTACGGCGACAACGCGGCGGTGCTGGCCCAGATCTACCGCAGCATGATGACCGACTGGCGCAACGAGAACGTCAACCTGCGCCACTTCAAGAGCCCGATCGCCGTGCGCAACCTGGCCAACGACCTGCCGGACAAGGTGGTGGAGACGCTGCTGGCCGTCATCCGCAAGAACGCCGGCGTCTTCCAGCGCTACTTCAAACTCAAGGCCAAGTGGCTCGGCCAGGAGCGGCTGCGCCGCTATGACATCTACGCGCCGCTGGCAGGGGCCGACAAAGCCATCGCCTACGGCGACGGTGTGCAGCTGGTGCTGGACACCTTTGGCGAGTTCTCGCCGCGTGTCGGGCAGCTGGCGCAGCAGGTCTTCGACGACGGCCACGTGGACGCCGAAATCCGGCCGGGGAAGCGCGGCGGCGCGTTCTGCTACGGCGTCCTGCCCAGCCTGTCCCCGTGGGTGCTCATCAACTATACCGGCCGCGCCCGCGACGTCGCCACCATCGCCCACGAGATGGGCCACGCCATCCACGCCCTGCTGGCCAGCGACCACTCGCCGCTGACCTTCCACTCGGCGCTGCCGATGGCCGAGACCGCTTCGGTCTTCTCGGAGATGCTGCTAACCGAGAAGCTGCTGGCCCAGGAGTCCGACCCGGCCGTGCGCCGCGATATCCTGGCCGGCGCCCTGGACGACGCCTACGCCACCGTCGGCCGCCAGGGCTTCTTCGCGCTCTGGGAGAAAGAGGCGCACAGCCTGATCCATCAGGGCAAGACCACCGACGAGATGGCCGAGCGCTATCTCGCGACCCTGCAGGAGCAGTTCGGCGAGGCCGTGGACGTGAGCGACGAGTTCAAGTGGGAGTGGGTGTCCGTCCCGCACTTCTACGGAACCCCCTTCTACGTCTACGCCTATTCGTTCGGCCAGCTGCTGGTGCTGGCCCTCTACCAGCGCTACCGCCGCGAGGGCGAGTCGTTCAAGCCCAAGTACCTCAAGATCCTATCCTATGGCGGCTCGGAGTCCCCGGCCCGCATCCTGCAGGAGGCCGGCATCAACATCACGTCGGAGAAGTTCTGGCAGGGCGGCTACGACGTGATCACCGAGATGATCGACCAGCTCGAGCAGATCGCGTAGTGTGTCTGCCTGCTTAAAAGCCCAGAGCCTCCGGCGCGGCCGGAGGCTCTGTTCGTTAACCGCGGGAGCGGCCGGTTCACGGGGCTGGCGCGCCGCGCACCGCCGCCTCCATCAGCGCCTGGATGCGCCCGACCATCTGGGCCGGGTTCGGGTGCAGGCCTTCCAGCAGCAGGCCATTCTCGTAAAGCTGCTCGATGGCCTCGTCGACGAGCGTCTCCGCCCCGCCCTGCGCCAGCCGCTGCGCCAGGCCGCGGATCAGGGCGTGGCGCGGGTTAAGTTCCACCCCGCGCTTGGGCACGCTGTAATCTTTCTCCAGCAGACGCCGCACCCGGTCCATTTCGGCCTCACGGCCGTCGCCGGGCGCCACCAGGCGGAGCGGGCTGTCCACCAGCCGTTCGGAGGCCCGCACCTCGGTGATGCGGTCGCCCAGCCGGGCCTTGAAGCGCGCCGTCAGGGCCTCCAGTTCGGCCGGCGGCACCGCCTCCGCCGCCGGCGGCACCGCCTCGGCTGGCGCCGCGTTGACCTCGGCGGCGGCGGCGTTCTTGAGCGCGAACCCCTCATAGTCCTGCAGGCCGGCCAGCATGAACGAGTCCAGCGGATCGGTCAGGAAGAGCACCTCGATCCGGGCCTGGCGGAAGTAATCCAGGTGCGGGCTGCGCGCCGCCGATTGGACGTCGTCGGCCAGCAGGTAGTAGATCTCGCGCTGCTCGGGCTTCAGGCGGCCGGCGTACTGCGCCAGGGACACCAGTTCGTCCGCCTGGCTGGACGGGAAGCGCAGCAGCGGCTTGAGCTTGTCGCGCGCGGCCGGGTCGGTGGCCAGGCCCTCCTTCACGAAGGGGCCGTAGGCCTTCCAGAAGGCCAGGTACTTGTCCGGGTCCTTGGCCGCCAGCTCTTTCAGGCTCTCGATGATCTTGTGAGTGAGAGCGTTCCGGATGCGCTCCACCACTTTATTGGACTGCACCGTCTCGCGGCTGACGTTGAGCGGCAGGTCCTCCGACTCGACCACGCCCTGCAGGAAGCGCAGATAGTTCGGCAGCAGGTCTTTGCAGTAGTCCTGGATCAGGATCTTGCGCGAGTACAGCTTCAGGCCCGGCTCTTTGCGCAGGCTGAACATCCCGGGCTCGGCCTTGGCCGGGATGAACACCAGCGCGTAAATCTGCACCGGCGAGTCGGTGTTGAGCGCGATCCGCAACAGCGGCGCCTCGAAGTCGAGCGTCAGCTGCTTGTAGAACTCGTTGGCGGCCTCATCCGTGATCTCGGCGCGCGGCTGGCGCCAGAGCGGCGTCCGGCGGTTGACGGCCTCGGCCTTGTCGCCGACGTAGACCGGGAAGGACACAAAGTCCGAGTGCTTGTGGATGATCTGCTCCAGCCGCCAGGTCTCGGCGAACTCCTGGGCGTCGTCTTTGAGCTTGATGACGATCTCGGTGCCGCGCTGTTCTTTCTGGGCCGGCTCCAGCGTAAAGCTGTCCTCGCCTGTGCAGACCCACGTCCAGGCAGCGGCGTCCGGCCGGTAGGAGCGCGAGGTCACGCGCACCTCTTCGGCGACCATGAAGACCGAGTAGAAGCCGACGCCGAACTGGCCGATCAGGTCGCTGAGTTTCTTGCCGTCCTGCAAGGACTGCAGGAACGAGGCCGCGCCCGAGTGGGCGATGGTGCCCAGGTTCTCGATCAGCTCGGCATGGGTCATGCCGAGGCCGGTGTCGCTGATCGTCAGCGTGCGGGCGTCTTTGTCGGCCGTCAGCCGGATGGCCAGCTCGGCCTCCGGGTCGAGGACGGCGGCGTTGGTGAGCATCTCGAACTGCAGGCGGTTCAGGGCGTCGGAGGCGTTGGAGATCAGCTCACGCAGAAAGATCTCGCGATCGGTGTACAGCGAATGCACCAGGATGTTGAGCAGTTGGCGGATTTCGGTGCGGAATGGCACGGACTCAGGAGCGGATGCCGCAGACATGATACTTCCCTCGCTGGCTGGATTTTGAGCGCTCCTAATTTATGCCGGAAACATTAGAAAAACGCAAACGCCCCGCCCGGCGAAAGACAGCGGCGGGCGGGGACGAATGACCGTCCGCGCCCGCCGCGCTCAGCCGGCCGCCGCGACACGGCGACCGGCGACGC
Organism: uncultured Anaerolineales bacterium; assembly: GCA_937952305.1. Classification (GTDB taxonomy): domain Bacteria; phylum Chloroflexota; class Anaerolineae; order Anaerolineales; family UBA6663; genus SpSt-583. The sequence continues at coordinate 15,756 of CALFZO010000050.1, forward strand.
TGGCCCGTCCGATTCAGGGGGACGGGGTCCTAGCGGATTTCGTAGATGACGCTCACCTGCAGGCTGATCTGCATCTGGCCGGTGGCCACCGGCACGGCGGCGTCGGCGCCGGCCATCAGGCGGGCGTCGGCATACTGCAGGGGCACCGGCCCGCTCGTGTACTCGCTGATGGTGATCGGGGCGCCCAGCGTCACGCCGGCCGCCTGGGCCAGCGCCTCGGCGCGGGCCTTGGCATCGGCCATGGCCTGCGTGCGCGCCTCCGCCTCCAGCCGGGCCCGGTCGCTCACGCTGAAGGAGACCCCGTAAATGCTGTTAGCGCCGGCGGCCACCGCGCTGCTCAGCACGTCGCCCAGCTTGGCCAGGTCGCGCACGCTGATGGTCAGGGTGTTGTCGACGACGTAGGTGAACGTCGCGCGGGCCTGGCCGGTGACGGGGTCATAGTCCTGCTGGGCCGCCACCGAGAAGTTGGCGGTCTGCAGGTCCTTGGCCTCCACGCCCAGCGCCTGGATGGCGTCCATGATGGCGTTCATGCGGCCGGTGCTCTCGTTCACGGCGACTTTCGGATCGGCGTTCCGGCTCTGCACGCCAACCTGCACGGTGGCGATATCCGGCGCGCCGTAGGCGCTGCCGCTGCCGGTGACGGAGATGGTGTTGCGGGACGCGTCCGGGGTGCTGGCCGGCGCAGCCGCCGGCGCGCAGGCGGTCAGCAGCAGGCCGGCGCCTAGCACGCCGGTCAGGAGCAGGTTACGTAGACGGAAACTCGGGGACATGGCGTTTTCTCCATTCTGATAATCAAGCGTTTCATGGAGTCAGACGCCCCCGCCCGTCTGCCAGTTCCCGGCCTACAGCCCGAGCAGGCCCGGCACCTCGCCGATCCGGCGGACCACCGGGCAGCCCGGCTCCCGGAAAAGCCCGCGCGGATCAAACAGGACCGGCGGCAGGCCGGCCCCGCGCGCGCCTTCGATATCGGCGTAATAGTTGTCGCCCACGTAGACGGCCGTCTCCGGCGAACAGGCCGCCAACGCGACAGCGCGGTGGAAGATTTCCGGAGCCGGCTTCCAGGCGCCCACCTCTCCGGCCGCCAGGGTGAAGTCGAACAGGTCGGCCAGGCCGAGTTCGGTCACCAGCGGCCCCAGCGGCAGCGAGCGGTTGGAGACCAGGCCCACCACCCGGCCGGCGGCGCGCAGTGCCGCCAGCGTCGGGCGCACGTCGGCCTCGACGCGGTTGACCGGGTGATAGCGCTCCTGGAAGAGCCCGTGAACCCGGTCGGCCAGGGCCGCGCTGCGGGTCTCGCTCACGTTGAAGGCTGCCACCTGGCGCTCGGCGTGGCGGCGCCAGAAGGCGGGCGTGTCCGCGCCCAGTTCTTCGATGTCGCTCTTGAGCTCCGGCGCGATCGCCCAGTAATAATGCGACCAGCGTTCGGCGTGGGCCTGTTGGTCTGGCGTCAACGCACAGCCCAGCTCTGTCAGGAAAAGCGTGAAAGCCTCAAAGCCAGTGGGTTCGCTGTGGCGCAGCGTGCCGTCCAGGTCGAACAGCACAGCCCGCGCCGCGGCGTATACGGGGTTCAGTCGGGTCACAGGGATTGTCTGCCTCCAGTCCGGACGCATTGTAGCCGACTCGCCGGAAAACGCCGCCCGGCGATACACTTCCCGGACCAAACAGCCGGAGGCAAACACGAACTATGACGGAGACCCAGACGATGACGGGCCGGGTGGTGCTGGTGACCGGAGCGACCGCCGGGATCGGCGCCGTGACGGCGCGCGAGCTGGCGCGCCGGGGCGCGCACGTGATCGGCGTCGGCCGGAACGCCGTGAAGGGCGCGGCGCTGGTTGAAGGCTGGCGCCAGGAGACCGGCAATCCGAACATCACGTTTCTGGCGGCCGACCTGGCCGAGCAGGCCCAGGTGCGGGCGCTGGCGGAAGAAGTCCGGCGGCGTCACGACCGGCTGGACGTGCTCGTCAACAACGCCGGCGGCTATTTTGCCCGCCGCCAGGAAAACGCCGAGGGACGCGAGCAGACGTGGGCGCTCAACCACCTCAGTTATTTTCTGCTCACCCACGCGCTGCTGGAGCAGCTGCTGGCCAGCGCGCCGGCGCGCATCGTCAACGTCTCGTCGGACGCGCACCAGGGCGGCCGGCTTAACTTCGCCGACCTGGAGGGCCGCCGGCGCTACGACGGGTTCGCGGCCTACGGCCAATCCAAGCTCGCCAACGTGCTCTTCACGTATGAGCTGGCGCGGCGTCTGCGCGGCCGCGGCGTCACCGCTAACGCGCTTCATCCCGGTTTTGTGGCGACCAACTTTGGGCTCAACAACGGCGGGGTCCTGGCGGCCGGCCTGCGCCTGATCCAGCGCTGGTTCGCGCGCACGCCCGAGCAGGGCGCCGCCACCTCCATTTACCTGGCGTCCGCGCCGGAGGTGGCGGACGTCACCGGCCAGTACTTCGTCGACAGCCGGCCGGCACGGTCGGCGGCGGCGACGTATGACGAGGCCTTGGCGCGGCGGTTGTGGGAGGTCAGCGAGGCGATGACGGCGCCGGCCGGCGGGCGTTAGCCGCCGATCTCGCTCATGACGCGGTTCATGGGCACGACGTTCTGCGCCAGGCCATGCCCCCAGGGCTTGTGGTAGACGGCCTTCTGCACCAGGGCCGTCAGGTCGGCGGTGCTCGCGCCGGCGCGCAGCGGCGTCAACAGATCAACTTCATACTCGCGCAGCAGGCACATGCGCAGCTTGCCGTCGGCGGTCAGGCGGGCGCGGGTGCAGGAGGCGCAGAACGGCTCGGATACTGAGCTGATGAAGCCCACGTCCCCGCGGCCGTCGGCCAGGCGGAACAGGCGCGCCTCGCCGTCGAGCTGGCCGTCGTTCAGAGCTTCCAGGCGCCCGAGATGGGCCTCAATCCGCGCGCGCATCTCGCGCTCGGTCACCACCTGCGCCTGCTGAAAGCCGGCCACCTCGCCGAACGGCATCATCTCGATGAACCGGATCTGCCAGGCGCGCTCGCGGCTGAGGGCGGCCAGCGGCACCACGTCCTCCTCGTTGTAGCCGCGCACCACCACCGCATTGAGCTTGATTGGCCGCAGGCCCACGCGCTCGGCCTCCAGGATCCCGTCCCAGACGGCCTCCAGCGACCCCCACCGCGTCAGCCGCTTGAAGCGCTCCGAGTCCAGCGTGTCCACGGAGACGTTGACGCGCTGCAGGCCGGCCTCCTTGAGAGGCCGCGCCAGGGTCTTGAGCAGGACGCCGTTGGTGGTCATCGCCAGCGCGCGCACACCGGGCGTGGCCGCGATGCCGCGCACCACCTCGACGATGTTGGCGCGCACGGTCGGCTCGCCGCCGGTCAGCCGGAACTTGTGAAAGCCCAGGGCCGTGAACACGCGCATCAGCGCCAGCAGCTCGTCGTCCTGCAGCAGCTCGGCCCGCGGCCGGAAGGTCATGTCCTCGGGCATGCAGTAGACGCAGCGCAGGTTGCAGCGGTCGGTCAAGCTGATGCGCAGATAGTGGATGTCGCGGCCGAAGCGATCAAGAGCCATGGTTATTGAGATTCTAGCCAACCGGGGAAATTTGTCAAATAGCTATCTTTTTAATTGAACTGCGAAAAAGATGCCGCCAGGCTGGCCTGGCGGCACCGTGCCGAGCACCCGGGTGCGGCCCGGCAATCAGTTCAGTGATTCTGGACGAAGTTGATCAATACCTGGTTGCGGTTACAGTCCTGGAAGGTGGGCACGACATAGGTATCCGAGAGCGGCTGGCCGGCGCCGTTGCGGAGCTGGATCTTGTAGGTGTTGGTCGTTGTGGCCGGCGCCGTGCCCAGGCTGACCTCGTAGC
>CALFZO010000051.1 GCA_937952305.1 uncultured Anaerolineales bacterium
TCCAGGCGCGTCATCGCCTTCAGAAAGGTCTCCTGGACGACGTCTTCGGCCTCGGCTGGATCGCGCAGCAGGCCGAGTGCCAACCGGTACACCTGATCGGCGCGGGCTTCAAACAGCGTGGCCAGAGCCGCCGGGTCGCCGGCGCGCAAAGCGGTGAGCAGGCTGGCGTCAGCGAACATAGGTCTCCCCCTGTTGGACGGCTGGCCGCGCCAAAGGTTACAGTCAATCCGCCAGGAAGGGGTTGCCGCGGCGCTCGGCGCCGATGGTGGTGGCCGGCCCGTGGCCGGAGTAGACCGTGGTGTCGTCGGGCAGGGCCAGCAGGACCTCGCGCAGGCTGCGCATCAGGGTGGGATAGTGGCCGCCCGGCAGGTCGGTGCGCCCGATGCCGTCCTGGAACAGGACATCGCCGCTGAAGACGGCCCGGCCCTCGGCGCAGTAGAAGGCGACGTGGCCGGGCGTGTGGCCCGGCACAAAGAGCACATCGAAGCGCACGGCCCCGACTGTGAGCGCCTGGCCCGGCTCCAGCAGCATCGTCGGTTCCGGCGGCGCCGGGATGTCCATCCCGAACAGCGGGGCGCCGCCTTTGAGGCGCAGCAGCGGCAATTCCTGGGGATGGGCCGCCAGGGGCGCGCCGGTGGCCCGCACCAGTTCAGCCGCCGCCCCGATGTGGTCGAAGTGGGCGTGCGTGAGCAGGACCAGCTTCAGGTCCCAGGCGTTCTTGGTCAGGGCGGCCAGGATCTGGGAGGCCTCGTCGCCGGGGTCGATGACGACGGCGCTGTGCGCGGCCTCGTCGGCAACGAGGTAGCAGTTGGTCTGGATCGGTCCGAGCGGCAGGGTGATGATTTGCATGCGCGTCTTATCTGGGGCAGGCGTAGTCCGCCAAGCGTAGCGCACTTCCGGAAACGCGCAAGGCCGGCCGTGTCTGGCGGACCGTTGGGCCGCCTTTGGACACGGGGCCCGAGCGGCGGCTCAGGCCCCGGTTTTGTGCTAGAATCCCTCCCACTCACCGCCGAGGTTATACGCGCATGGTCGAAGTCACCATCGACAGCATCCGGGTCAGCCTGATGTCGCAGCATCGCGTCGTCATCCTTAAGGATGTCGACAGCGAACGCTACCTGCCCATCTGGATTGGCCCGTGCGAAGCCGACGCCATCACCGTCACCCTGCAAGAGGTGGAGGTGCCGCGCCCGCTGACCCATGATCTGCTCAAGAACGTCATCACCGAGATGGGCGGGGAGGTCGAGCACATCCTGATCTCCGAGCTGAAGAACGAAGTCTTCTACGCGCGCATCGTCATGGATGTCAATGGCCGGCGCCTGGAGATCGACTCGCGCCCGTCCGATGCCCTGGCCCTGGGCGTGCGCCTGCGCGTCCCGGTCTACATCGAAGACTCCGTGATGGAGAAGGCCGCCGTCCAGCCCGAAGCCGAGGCGGAAGAAGAAGGTGCGGCCGCCGCCGGCGGCAGCGGCGACGACAAACTCGACGCCTTCAAGGACTTCCTGGACTCGCTGGACCTGGACGACCTGGGCGGCAAGGACAAGCCGGAAAACTAAGCGCCCGTCCACGCTGCCTGTGGACGGGGCAAGCGCGCGACCACGGCCGCCTGGCGCGCGGGGCATCCCCGCGCCGTGACAGACGGCTGGCGCGCCTGGGCCAGGCCAACGGGTGACGCCGGGCCTGGCTTTTTCGTCCGATCCCTGTGCCCCGCCCCCGGGGGGCCAAACGCCATGACTCATGTCTGACACAGAGCCTGTCGACCTGCTCGGACCGGCCGCCCCTGGCGGTGCCGCCGGGATTCGCACCGCCCTATATTCGCTTGAGTCCGAACAGGCGCTGCTGGGCTCGGTCCTGATCAACGCCGACGCCTATTTCGACGTCGCCGCTTTCCTCAAGCCCGAAGACTTCTACCTCGTCAAACACCGCTGGGTCTGGGACACGTTCATGCATCTGCATGACCAGCGCCAGCCGGTGGATATGCTGACCGTGTCCAAGGTGCTGGAGGCGCGCAGCCAACTAGACGAGGTCGGCGGCGTCGCCTACCTCACCGAGCTCCTCAACGCCGTCCCGTCGTCGCTGCACGCCGAAGCCTACGGCCGCCTGGTCCAGCGCGACGCCATGCGCCGCAACCTGCTGGACGCGGCCTCCAAGATCGCGCGGCTGGCCTACGAAGAGGGCCGCGACGTGCAGGAGGTGGTGGGCGAGGCCGAGGCCGCCGTCTTCGCCGTCAGCGAGCAGCGCCTCAACAAGGACCTCAAGCACATCGGCGAGGTCCTGAGCGACTACTACAAACAGGTCGAGTACCGGCTGGAGCACCAGGGCGAGCTGTTCGGCGTGCCGACCGGCTTCGTGGACCTAGACAAGGTGCTGGGCGGCCTGCAGAAATCGGACCTGCTGATCATCGCCGGCCGGCCGGGCAGCGGCAAGACCGGCTTCATGCTCAGCGTGGCCAAGAACGCGGCCCAGCTTTACCGCAAGCGCGTGGCGATCTTCTCGCTGGAGATGGGCAACGAGCAGCTGGTGCAGCGCCTGATGTCCCAGGAGACCGGCATCGACTCGCAGCGCCTGCGGCTGGGCCAGCTGCGCGACGACGAAGTGCCGCTCTTCACCCACGCCACCAACGTCCTGAGCGACATCCCCATCTACCTGGACGACACGCCGGCCCTGACGCCGGCCCAGCTGCGCGCCAAGTGCCGGCGTGTGGAGCAGGAGTTCGGCCTGGACCTGGTCATCGTGGACTACCTGCAACTGATGCAGGGCGACGGCCGCAGCAAGGACAACCGCGTCCAGGAGGTCTCGCAAATCTCGCGCGGTCTCAAACAGCTGGCGCGCGAGATCAATGTCCCCGTGCTGGCCGGCGCCCAGCTCTCGCGCGCCGTCGAGCAGCGCCAGGACAAGCGCCCGATGCTGTCCGACCTGCGCGAATCAGGCTCCCTGGAGCAGGACGCCGACATCGTCATGTTCATCCACCGGCCGGACCCCGAGAAGGAGCCCGGCAAGCACGGCATCGCCGAGATCATCGTCTCCAAGCACCGCAACGGCCCCACCCACTCCGGCGTGGAGTTGGTGTTCCTGGAGAAATTGGCTAAATTTGAGAACGCGGCCAAGGTGGATTTGAGGAGCTATTAAAGGAGAGACCGGAGACTGGTCTCTGAGCGCCAACCATGCAAGGCTTCGCCGGTTTCCCCGAAGGCAAGTTGCGGACGGTTCCCCTGCCGGAGCCGTTCTTCACCGAGCTATTGCCCGTCATCGACCATCTGGGCGAGCTGAAGGTGACGCTCTACGCCTTCTGGCGCCTGAGCCTGATGGAGGGCAAGTACCGGTTCCTGCGCCGCGACGATCTGGCGCGCGACGAGCTCTTCATGCGCGGCCTAGCGGCGTCGCCGCGCCAGGCCCAGGAAATCCTGGACGACGCCCTGGAACGCGCCGAGGCGCGCGGCACGCTCCTGTACGTCTCGATCGAGGACGCCACCGCCCGGCACGACCTCTACTTCGTCAACACGCCCAAGGGCCGCGAGGCGGTGGAGAAACTGACCGCCGGCGAGTGGCGCCCGGACGAGGCCTTGAACGGCAACGTCACCCTCAGCCACGTGCGCTCCAACCTGTTTGTGCTGTACGAGCAGAACGTCGGCCCGCTCACGCCGCTCATCGCCGACGAGCTGCGCGACGCGATGGCCACGTACCCCAACCAGTGGATCGAGGACGCCATCCGTATCGCCGTCCGCAACAACATCCGCAAGTGGAAATACATCCTGGCCGTGCTGGACCGGATGCGGGCGGAAGGCCGCAACGCCCAGCCGGACGCCGACGGCGGCCAGGACCTCAGCCGCTACGACGGATATCTGGCCAATGACGACGCCGCCTGAACCCTCCCCGGCCCGGCCGACCGCGCCGCCGCGCGTGTCCGCCGGCGTCGGCGACCCCGACTGCCCGCGCTGTCACGGCCTGGGCTACCTGCGCGAGGACCTGCCGGTGACGCACCCGCAGTTCGGCAAGGTCCAGGTCTGCACGTGCCAGATCCCCAACCTGGAGATGCAGCGCGCCGCCCAACTGCGCTCGGACAGCAACATCGAAAGCCTGGCCGGCAAGACCTTTGAGAACTTCCTGCCGGAGGGCGTCAGCCCGGATCCGGACATCCGCGCCACCGTCCGCGGCGCCTACGATCGCTGCCGCGCCTTCGCCGCGAAGCCCGAGAACTGGCTGCTGCTCATCGGCACCTACGGCTGCGGCAAGACCCACCTGGCCGCCGCCATCGCCAACACCTGCCTGGCCGCCGGCCATCCGGCGCTCTTCCTCAACACCCCGGACCTGCTGGACTTCCTGCGCGAAACGTTTGCGCCCAAAGCCGAGACCACCTACAACCAGCGCTTCGACGAGATCCGCGACGCGCCCCTGCTGGTGCTGGACGACCTGGGCACTGAAAGCCCGACGGCCTGGGCGGTGGAGAAGCTCTACCAGCTGCTCAACTACCGCTACAACGCGCACCTGCCCACGGTGGTGACCACCAACCGGCGCGTGGAAGACCTGGAGCCGCGCGTGGCCAGCCGCCTGAGCGACGCCGAGATCGTGACCACGCTGGAGCTGAGGGCCCCGGATTTCCGCTCCGGCAAGACCAGCGTCACGGCCGAGGTCTCCAGCCTGGGCCTGCACCGCGGCCAGACCTTCGAGAGCTTCGACCAGCGCGCCGACCTGACCGGCGAACCGCGCCAGTTCTTCCTCAACGCGCTGCGCGCCGCGCGCGAGTACGCCGACGAACCGCGCGGCTGGCTGGTGCTGGTGGGTCCGTACGCTGCCGGCAAGACCCACCTGGCCGCCGCCATCGCCAACCAGCGCGCCCAGGCCGGCAAGCCTGTCATCTTCGTCGCCTATGCCGACCTGATGGAGCTGTTCCGCAGCGCCGGGCGCGAGCAGGACGAGCGCAACGCCAAGGCCCTGCAGCAGATCCGCAACGTCGAGCTGCTCGTCATCGACGACATCAGCCCGCAGCTCAACACGGCCGGCTATTACCGCGAGCGCTTCTTCCAGGTCTTCAACCACCGCTTCGACGCCGGCCTGCCCACCGTGCTGACCACGGCCGCCGACGAGAAGGAGCTCGACGCGCGCATCAAGAGCCGCATCTTCCTGGCCGACGCCTGCCAGGTGCACGTGCTCAAGGTGGAGCCGTACCGCGGCCGCAAACGCGCCGCGCGCCGGAAGTGAGGCCGGCCCGCCGCGCCCAGTCTGCCGATCGCGTATGTCATCGTCTCATCGCCACTGGCGACGGGCGCTCGCTGTTCTCGGCCTGGCCGGCCTGCTGGCCGCCTGCGCTCCCGCCGCGCTCGCGCCCCTGCCCACGCTGGTCCCGACTTTCACGCCGCGCGCGGCCACCAACGGCGGGCCCGGCGCGACCGTCAGCGGCGCCAACGGCGCCGCGACGCCGACCGCGTTGATCGCGCCCGGATCCGGTAACGAGCCCACCCTCACGCCTACCGGTCTGGCCTCCCCTACGCCCACGCTGCTCCTGGTTGACTCACCGGCGACCGTCACCGACCCCGCGTCGCTAAGCACCCCCGCAGGAGGTGCGACCATAAGCACCCCCGCAGGGGGTGCGACTCCGACTCCCTTGATCGCGCCGCCGCCCTCGCCCACGCCGTACAGCCCGTTGGCGCCGCTGGCCTACGTGCCGGCGGGCGAATTCAGCATGGGCTCGGCCCCGGGCACGGACGCCTTCGCCGAGCAGTGGGAACGGCCCGCGCACACCGTGGCGCTGTCGGCGTTCTGGCTGGAGACGCTGGAAGTGAGCAACAGCCGTTACGCCTTGTGCGTGGCGGCCGGGGCCTGCAGCCTGCCGCTCGCCACCGGCTCCCGCACCCGGCCCGATTACTACACCAACCCGGCCTTCGCGGACTACCCAATGGTCAACGTCACCCACGCCCAGGCCCAGTCTTTTTGCGCCTGGGCCGGCGGCCGCCTGCCGACCGAGGCCGAATGGGAGTACGCGGCCCGCTTCCCGGATGGGCGGCGCTATCCGTGGGGGAACGAGCTCGACCTGGGCCGCGGCCACTTTGCGCGCGGCGAGGGCAGCGACACCGAACGCGTGGAAACGTATGCCACGGGCGCGTCCGCCCTGGGCCTCCTGAACTTGGCCGGCAACGTCTGGGAGTGGGTGCTGGATTGGTACGACCCGGAGTATTACGCCGTCTCCCCGCGCCAGGACCCGCCCGGCCCGGCGGCTGGCACGGAGCGCGTGGCGCGCGGCGGCGCCTACGCCACTGATCCGCAATTTGTGCGCACGGCCAACCGCCTCGGCCGCGACCCCAACCGCGGCTTTGACAATGTCGGTTTCCGGTGCGCCGTCGGCGAGCCGCCGGCGAACGCGCCCCGTCTGCCGACCGTCACGCCCAGCCCGCCGGCACCGTAGACGCCGAAACCCGCGCCGCCCGGCCGCAACCGACAAAAAAAAGCCGGGCAGCCTCGCGGCCGCCCGGCCTCACCTCTAAATTCCCCGAGCCTTGCTCCCAGGCTCTACTCGTCGCTCTCCGCCGCCTTTTCCTTCTTGTGGGCGGCGATGATCGGCTGGGCGATGTGGCTGGGCACCACGTCGTAGCGCTCAAACTCCATCGAGAACACACCGCGGCCGCCGGTGAGCGAGCGCAGATCGGTGACGTAGCGCTGGACTTCGGCCAGCGGCACCTCGGCCGTGATCACGCTCTTGCCGCCGTCCTGGTCCATGCCCTGGACGCGCGCCCGGCGCGTGTTCAGGTCACCGAGCACGTCGCCCATGTTGCCTTCCGGCACGGTCACCTGCAGACGCATGATCGGCTCCAGCAGCACGGCGTTGGCAGCCTCCACGGCCTTCTTGAAGGCCTCGCGCCCGGCCACTTCAAACGCGATCGGCTTGGAGTCCACCGGGTGCTCCTTGCCGTCGTAGACGATGACGCGCACGGCCGAGACCGGGTAGCCGGCGATGACGCCCTGATCGAGCGTGGCGCGGATGCCCTTGTCGATGGGGCTCAGATAGCTCTTGGACAGGCTCATGCCCACCAGTTCGTCCGTGAACTCGTAGGCCTCGCCATCGCGCAGCGGCTCGATGCGCAGGAAGACCTCGCCGAACTGGCCGGCGCCGCCGGTCTGCTTCTTGTGGCGGTGGTGGCCGTCGGCCTTCTTGGTGATGGACTCGCGATAGGGCACCTTGGGCAGGTCCACCAGCAGGCCCAGGCTGAATTTGGCTTCGGCGCGGCGCACGGCCACGTCGATGTGCTGGTCGCCCATGCCTTCCAGGATCGTCTGCTTGGTGGAGCTCTCCTGGTGCCAGTGCAGGGTCGGGTCCTCTTCGCACAGCCGCGTCAGCGTCGGGCTGATCTTGGTGGAATCCGCCTGGGTCTTGGGATGGACGGCCACCGCGTACAGGGCGCGCGGATACTTGGGCGGGTCCATCGTGAGCGGCGACGCCTTTTCGCCGAGCGAGTCGCCGGTTTGGGTGGCGGCCAGCTTGGCCAGCACGCCGATGTCGCCGGAGTGCAGGTGCTTGACGCCGAGCAATTCCTTGCCGCGCGGCAGGCTGGTGCCGCCGGTCCGCTCCTCGGTCGCCTTCTGGTGATTCCAGACGCGGCCGTCGGCGTGCAGCACGCCCGAGAAGACGCGCACATACGTCAACCGGCCCACGAACGGATCGGCCGTGGTCTTCCAGACGAACGCGCACAGCGGGTCGGCGTCGGCGTTCTTGAGCGGCTGGTCACCGGCCTTGCCGTGCGCGGTGGGCAGGCGCTCAGCCGGCGACGGCGTGTAGCGCAGGATCGAATCCAGCAGCGGGATGATGCCGATATTGGCGCCGCCCGCGGCCACGAACACCGGCACAAACAGGCCGGCCTTCACGGCGTTGTGGAAGCCGTGGACGATCTCGTCCTGGGTGAGCTCCTCGCCGCCCAGATACTTCTCAATCAGCGTGTCGTCGCCCTCGGCGGCGGCCTCCATGAGCACGGTGCGGGCCTTGGCGGCGGCGGCGGCGTAATCGGCCGGGATGTCGGCCAGCTGGTCGCCTTTGCCCAGGCGCGCCTTCATGGTCAGCAGGCCGATGACGCCCTTGAAGCCGGCCTGCTCGCCGATGGGCAGCTGCACGGGCACCAGCTTGGCCTTGAGGGTTTCCTGGATTTGGTTCAGGGTGCGCTGGTAGTTGGCGTTCTCGCGGTCGAGCTTGTTGATGACCACGAAGCGCGGCAGCTTGTACTCGTCGGCGTAGTTCCAGACCAACTCCGTGCCCACTTCCACGCCGGCGACGGCGTCGACGACGACGATGGCGGCCTCACAGATGTGCAGCGCGGACTTGACCTCGCCCACGAAGTCGGTGAAGCCGGGTGTATCCAGGACGTTGATCTTGTGGTCGTGATACTCGATGGGGACTACGGCGGTGGAGATGGAGATCTTGCGCCGGCGCTCTTCATCTTCAAAATCGGAGGCGGTGGTCCCGTCCTCGACCTTACCCAGGCGCGAGGTCACGCCGGTATTGAACAGGAAGGCCTCGGTCAGAGTCGTCTTGCCCGAGCCGCTGTGCCCGATGAGCGCGATATTACGGATCTTGTCGGTTCCATACTCTTTCATGCGGTCCTAAACCTCCGAAGGGTTTGGCGAATGCATTCTGAGGCAATACCCGCGCCGGGCCGGCCGCCCGCCCCGTTTGGGGTGGGCCGCCCGACGATGGGTAGCTTTATAGAAGACAGCGGCGGTTATTCTTTTGAACAGGCGCAGGCGGGATGGTAACATGGGGGTCTGACAATTGTCAACGAAACTTAAACAGAGGCCGCGCGATCGCGCCGGCCCGGAAAATCCGTTCAGGTCCCTGCTGACGTACTGGGAGTGTAGGTGTTCACGCCAGCCGCGTCGGGGAGCCATCGCCCATGAGCACCGTCAATCCCTTCAACCAGTACTCGTTCGTCATCATCGCCGGTTTCGGGCTGCTGACGCTGGCGGTCGTTTTCGCGGTGACGGGCTTCAACCGCCGCAAAGCAGCCGCGCTGGCCGCCGCCGCCGCCGCCGGCCTGGTCGCCTGGGCCGGTCTGCGCACCGGTGCCGGCTCAGCGCCCGAGGCCGTGCAGGCGGCGCTGGTGGTACGGGCGGCGGACCGGCCGGTGCTGGTGGAGTTCTACTCCGACTATTGCGTCGCCTGCCTGGCCGCCAAGCCCACCTTGGACGCGCTCGAGCGCGAGTTGCGCAGCGACTTGCGCATCATCCGTCTGGATGTGGCTTCGGCGGAAGGCCGCGCCCTGGGCGAACAACTGGAGCTGCGCGTCACGCCGACCTTTATCCTCTTCGACGCGGATGGCCTGGAAATCTGGCGCGGGCTGGGCAGCCTGGATGGCGGCGCCATCCGGGCCGCGCTCGGCCTGACCTGAGCCGGCCGGCGTCGACCCAATTCAAGGAGAGCCGTCTTTCATGTTGAAACTGCCGCGCCGACCGCTCGCCCGCCTCGCTTTGCTCGGGGTGGGCCTGCTCCTCCTCATCCAGTTGATCCCGGTCTGGCTGGCGCAGACTAACCCGCCCGTGGCCGCCGAGCCCGCCTGGGACAGCCCGGAGACGCGCGAGCTGGCGCAGCGGGCGTGCTTCGATTGTCACAGCAACGAGACGGTCTGGCCGTGGTACAGCAAGGTGGCGCCGGTCTCGTGGCTGGTGACGCGCGATGTGCTGGGCGGGCGCTCACACCTGAATCTCTCGGAGTGGGGCGCGGCCACGGCCGAGCACCGCCATGCTGAAGACCCCGGCGAGGCGGCGGCCGAAGTGGTCCGCGCCGGCGAGATGCCCTTGCCGATCTACGTCCCGCTGCATCCGCAGGCCGACCTGACCGAGGCCGAGCGCGAGCAGCTGGCCCAGGGCCTGCTCAAAACCCTGTCCGCCGCACCGTGACGCCCGTATGCTGCGCCGCCTGACGTTCTGGTGGCTCTACCGCTCCCGGCCGCCCTGGGATTCCGGCATCCCGGCGCCGGAACTGGTGCGCGCGCTGGCCGGCCAGCCGGCGGGCCGCGCCCTGGACCTGGGCTGCGGCACCGGCACCAACGTCCGCTACCTGGCCGAGCACGGCTGGCAAGCCACCGGCCTGGACTACGTGGCGCGCGCCATCGCGCAAGCCCGCGCCAAGACGCGCGGCCTCACGCCGGCCCCAACTCTGCGGGTGGCCGATGTGACGCGCCTGGCCGACTTGGACCTGCCGGGCCCGTATGACCTGGCGTTGGACATGGGCTGCTATCATTCGCTGCCCGCGGCCGGGCGGCGGCGTTACGGGGCCGGCCTGCGCCGGTGGCTCAGCCCCGGCGGGCAGTACCTGCTGTACGCGTTTCAGCCGTCGGAGGACGGCGCGCAATGGGGGCTGACCCGGGGCCAGGTGGAGGCTGAGTTCGCCGACGGCTTCACGCTGACCGGCTACGAACAGGGCCAGGGGCGCGCCTCGGCCTGGTATTACTTCCGACGCACGCCCTCGGCCGACTGATCGGAGTCAGGCCGGCTGGCGGCGATAACTGTCCGCGCTGCATGCACATCCTCTTCCTCTTCCTGGACGGCATCGGCCTGGGCGCGGACGACCCCGCCCATAACCCATTCGTGGCCGCGCGCCTGCCCAATCTGCGCGGCCTGCTGGGCGGCCGGCCCCTGCTGGCGGACACGCCGCGCCTGGAGACCGACCGAGCCGTTTTTGTGCCCACCGACGCCTGCCTGGGGGTGGCCGGCCCGCCGCAATCGGCTACTGGCCAGGCCGCAATCCTGACCGGCGTCAACGCGCCGCTGCTGGCCGGCGGCCACTGGGGGCCCAAGCCCAACCGCAGCGTGGCCGAAATCATCGAGCGCGCCTCGCTCTTCCGTCAGCTGCGCGCTCAGGGTCGCAGCGCGGCCTTGTTGAGCGGCTACCCGCCGCGCTATTTCGACGCCATTCAGTCCGGCCGGCGCAACTACTCGGCCGTGCCGCTGGCCGTGGTGGCCGGCGGCTACCCGCTGATGACTGTGGACGACGTGCGGGCTGGGCGCGCCTTCAGCACCGACTTCACCGGCGCCGGCTGGCACCGCGAACTCAAGATCACGGATGTGCCGATCTACGAGCCGGCCGCGGCTGGCCGCCAGCTGGCGGCGGCCGCGCAGGCCTATGACTTCGCCTTCTTCGAACACTGGCCCACCGACTACGCCGGCCACCGCGCCGAGCTGCCGGAGGCCGTGACCCTGCTCGAGACCTTCGACGCCGTGCTGGGCGGGCTGCTGGCGGCCTGGGACGACGCCGCCGGGCTGATTGTGATCAGCTCCGACCACGGCAACCTGGAGGACCTCAGCCACTCGCACCACACCCGCAACCGCGTGCCGACGCTGGTGATCGGCCGCGCGCGGGCCGCCTTCGCCCAACACCTGCATGACCTGACCGGCTTCGCGCCGGCGATCCTGCGGGCCCTTTCCGCGTAAGCTCGCGGGCTTTCCCGCGTAAGCTCGCGGGCTTTCCCGCGTAAGCTCGCGGGCTTTCCCGCGTAAGCT
>CALFZO010000052.1 GCA_937952305.1 uncultured Anaerolineales bacterium
CGCCGGAGCCCACCGCCGCGCCGCCCACCAACACCCCGGAGCCCACCGCCGTCCCGCTGGGCGAACCGCTCAAGATCGGCGTCCTCTCGGACCTGAGCGGCGGCCTGCAGCTGTTCGGCAATGAGATGTGGGAAGGCCTGCAGCTCGGCTTCGACTACGCCACCGACGGCACGCTGGTGGCCGGCAACCGCCCGGTCGAGCTGATCATCAAAGACGACACCAGCAACGTGGACGTGGCCACCGCCGCCGCCCGCGAGCTGATCGAGTCCGACGGCGTCGAGATCCTGATTGGCAATTCCAGCTCGGCCCTGGCCCTGCAGGTGCAGGCCATCGCCAAAGAGAACGGCGTCCTGTACTTCGCCGCGCCGGCCGCGTCGGCCGACATCACCGGCAAGAACTTCAACGACCACACCTTCCGCGTCTGCCGCAACTCGGCCCAGGACTCGCTGACCATCGGCAAGTACGCCATCGAGAACATCGGCAAGAACTACCTGATCCTGGCCGAAGACTACGCGTTTGGCCAAGCCACCGCGGCCGGCTTCCAGGCCGTCTTCACGGCTCTGGGCGGCACGTTCCTGACCGAGGCCCCGATCTTTGCCCCGAGCGATACGACCGACTTCACGGCCTACATCAACCAGATCAAGGACGCCAAGCCGGACGGCCTGATCCTGATCTGGGCCACCAACACCTCGGGCACGATCCTGTACAACCAGCTCGCGGCCCAGGGCGTCACGGAAGACATCCCGTTCATCACGGGCTTCTCGTCCAACGACGCCACCAAGCTGCTCGATCCGGGCCTCGTCACGGTCGGCCCCGTCGGGCTCATCGTCTACCACTACACGCTGCCGCAGACCGAGGCCAACACCTATCTGACCGAGCAGTACCAGGCCAAGTTCCAGAAGTACCCGGACCTGTTCAGCGAGTGCGGCTTCGCCACGGCCCAGGCCGTCGTGCAGGCCCTGAACGCCACCGGCGGCGACACCGCGCCGGAAACCCTGATCCCGGCCCTGGAAGGCCTGACCTTTGAAGGCCCCAAGGGCACGTACACCATCCGGCCGGAAGACCATCAGGCCCTGGCCCCGATGTACGTCGTCAAGCTGATCAGCATCACCGATCCGGAAGAGAAGTTCTTCGAACTGGTCGAGGAAGTCTCGGCCGAAGACACCGCGCCGCCGTGCTCGGCGCCCGACCGCTGCCAGTAGTCTGTTCCTGAGACAGGGCGCACCTCTGCGCAGGGGTGCGCCCTGTCTGGGTCTCGGCGGCTCCGGACCGCCCCGCGGGACAGGGACCCGCCCGCTCTCGGTCCCGCTCAGCCGTGGCCGCCCAGGGGCGCCGGCGGGCCAAGCCTGGCCAACCACCTCACTCAGGTTTCTCCACCGCAACCATGTACGGCATCGGCTATTGGCTCACTCAACATGCGGAACTGCACCCCGCCCGCGTCGCCCTGGTGACGCCCGGGCGGACCTACACCTACGGCGACCTCAACGCCGAAGCCAACCAGGTCGCGCACGCCTTGTCGGCGCTGGGCGTCCGGGCCGGTGACCGGATCGGGTTGCTGGCCATGAACTACCCCGAGTTCCTGACGATCCTGTTCGGCGCCGGCAAGATCGGCGCTGTCGTCGTCTCGCTCAATTACCGCCTGACCGCGCCCGAGATCGCCTACCAGATGCAGGACAGCGGCGCGCGCCGGCTGTTCGTCGGCTCGGAGCAGGCCGCGCTGATCCCGGCCCTGCGCGCCAGCGTGGCCCTGGACGGCGTGTATGTGCTGGAGGGCGCAGCCCCGGACGACGGCGGCACCTATGCGGACCTGATCGCGGGCCGGCCCATCACGGAACCGGCCGAGCCGCTGCCCTGGGACCAGCCCCTGCTCATCGTCTACACCTCCGGCACCACCGGCAAGCCCAAAGGCGCGCTGCTCACCCACGCCAATCACTTCTGGAACGCCATGAACGACGTGGTGGCGCTGCGCCTGACGGCCGACGACACGACGCTCACCCTCCTGCCGCTGGTCCACGTCGGCGGGCTGGGGCTGTTCACGCTGCCCACCCTGATGCTGGGCGGGCGCGTGGTGATGCCGCGCAAGTTTGAGCCGGACGAGGCCCTGCGCCTGATCGAGGCCGAGCGCCCGCAGATCGTCATGGGCGTGCCGGCGGTGTGGCAGCTGCTCCTGGCCGCGCCGCGTTTTCAGACCGCCGACCTCGCCAGCGTGCGCGCCTTCTACAACGGCGGCGACCGCTGTCCGCTCGAAGTCGTGCGCGCCTTCCGCGCGCGCGGCCTGCCCTTTGGCGGCGGCTACGGCCTCACCGAGACCGCGCCGACGGCGTTCATGACCGAGCCCGAAGACTTCGAGCCGGCCACCGCCCAGCTCGGCTTCATCGGCAAGCCGGCCTTCTTCACCCAGGCGCGCGTGCGCGCGGCCGACGGCGACCCGGTGCCGCCCGGCGAGGCCGGCGAACTGCAGCTGCGCGGCCCCAACGTCTTCTCCGGCTATCGCGGCCGGCCGGAGGCCACCGCCGAGGCGTTCACGGCCGATGGCTGGTTCCGCACCGGCGACCTGGTCACCCGCACCCCCGACGGCTTCACGTTCGTGGTCGGCCGCCTCAAAGAGATGTTCAAGAGCGGCGGCCTCAACGTCTACCCGGCCGAGATTGAGGCCGTGCTCGGCGCGCATCCGGCCGTGCGCGAGGTCTGCGTCATCGGCGTGCCGGACCCCAAGTGGAACGAGGTCGGCCGCGCCATCGTCGCGCTCAAGCCGGAGGCGGCCCTGACGGCCGAGGCGCTCCTGCAGTGGTGCGCGGGCCAACTGGCCGGCTACAAGATCCCGAAGTCGGTGGTCTTCGTGGACGCTCTGCCGCGCAACACGCTCGGCAAGATCATGCGTGGTGAGCTCAAGACCCAGCATGCCACTGGTTCGGCTTGAGGTCGAGCCGCCCCTGGCCGCCCTGACGCTGGCGCGCCCGGAGCGGCACAACAGCCTGGTCCCGGACCTGCTGCGCGACCTGCTGGCCGCGCTGGCGGAGGTGCGGGGCCGCCCGGACGTGCGCGCCGTCGTCTTCCAGGCCGAGGGCCGCTCCTTCTCCACCGGCGGCGACCTGCGCGGCTTCCAGGCCCATCAGGCCGACCTGGCCGTGTACGCGCACGAACTGGTCGGCCTGCTCAACGACGCGATCCTGGCCCTGGTGGAACTGCCGCAGCCGGTGGTGGCCGCCGTGCACGGCCAGGTGACCGGCGGCTCGCTCGGACTGGTGCTGGCCGCCGACATCATCCTGGTGGCGCCGGAGGCCTCCTTCACGCCCTACTACGCCACCGTCGGCTTCAGCCCAGACGGCGGCTGGACGGCCCTGCTGCCGGACGTGATCGGGCCGAAGCGCGCCGCCGCGGCGCTGCTGCTGGATCAGGTCATCTCGGCCGAACAGGCCGTAGCCTGGGGCCTGGCCGAGCGCTGCGTGCCCGGGGAGAACCTCGCGGCCGAGGCGCGCGCCGCCGGCCGGCGGCTGGCCGCGCTCCAGGCCGGCAGCCAGCTACGGGCGCGGCGCCTGCTCTGGCCGGAGGTGTCTGAGTTGGCCCGGCGCCTGGAGGCCGAGCGCCAGCAATTTCTGGCCCAGGTGTTGACGCCGGAGGCCGCGCTCGGCCTGGCGCGTTTTCTGGCGCCGAAGACCGAACGCCCTGACCTGTAACCTGGGTGTAACACTGTTTCGTTAACGTAAGCTGGCACCCCATCGCCAACACCATGTCGCTGACAATCGGCCTTCCCGTCACTGCCACGCGCACCTTCTCCCAGGCGGATTTCGACCGCTTCGCGGCGTTGAGCGGCGACGATAACCCCATCCACGTCGACCCGGCCTTCGCGGCCGGCACGCCGTTTGCGCGCACCGTCAGCCACGGTATGCTGCTCTACACAGCCGTGCGCGGCCTGCTGGCCCAGCACTTCCCCGGCGCCGCCCAGCTGGAACAACAGCTGACTTTCCCGAACCCCGCTTACGCCGGCGAACCGTTGACCTTCCAACTGACCCTGCAGAGCCTCGACGGCGCGCGGCGACAGCTGGCCGTGGTCATCACCCGGCCGGATGGTCTGGTGGCGGCCGAGGGCACCGCCAGCCTGGAGTTGGCTGAGCGGGTATCGAACTGGAAGCGCCTGCACCTCGGCCAGCGCGCGGAAATGCGCCGCGCATTCACGGCCGCCGACGCGGCCGAGTACCTGGCCCTGTCCGGCGCGCCCGCCGCCGCCGACAGCGTGCCGGAGCCGCTCATCGGCGGGCTGTTCTCGTGCCTGTTGGGCACGCAGTTGCCGGGGCGCGGCACCAACTGGCTCAAGCAGCGCCTGGTCTTCTACGGTCCCGCGCCGCTGGAGACGCCGCTCACCGCCAGCGTCGAGGTCATCCGGCTGCGGCCCGCCAAGGCGCTGGTCAACCTGCGCACGGTTTGCAGCGACGCTCACGGCCGGACGATCTGCGACGGCGAAGCCCTGGTGTTGGCCCGTGGCGTCGCCGACGAAACGCAGTAAACTCTTAGCCTGCCAGCACCCGGACCCAGGCGCCAGCGCCGGCCGGGCAGGAGCACCATGGGCGATCCGACCACCCTCCTCGAGACCCACGACCTCTCGCGTCACTTCGGCGGCCTGAAAGCCGTGGAAGGCGTCCGCCTGCGCGTGCAGGCCGGCCACCTGCACTCCATCATCGGCCCGAACGGCGCCGGCAAGACCACGCTCTTCAACCTGTTGAGCGGCGTGCTCAAACCGACGCGCGGCCAGGTCTTTCTGCGCGGCCGCGACATCACGCCGCTGCCGCCGCACCGGATCGCCCATTTGGGGCTGGGGCGCTCCTACCAGATCACCAACATCTTTCCCACGTTGACCGTCTTCGAGAACGTGCGCCTGGCCGCCCAGGCGCTGGGGAACGACAACTTCCGCCTGTTCACGCCGGCTGACTCGCTGGCGCGTTACGCCGAGCAGGCCGCGGCCGCGCTGGAGGCCACCGAACTGACCGCCAAGGCGGCGCTGCCGGCGCTCAGCCTGCCGCACGGCGACAAACGCAAGCTGGAGCTGGCCATCTTGCTGGCGCAGGACCCGGAGCTGCTGCTCCTGGACGAGCCGACCTCCGGCCTGGCCGGCGAACTGGTGCCGGAATTCATGGGGCTGGTGGACCGCATCCGCCGGCGCGGCAACAAGACCGTGGTGCTGGTGGAACACAACATGAACATCGTCATGTCGCTCTCGGACCGCATCAGCGTGATGCACCTGGGCCAGCTGCTGGCCGAAGGCACGCCGGCCGAGATCGCCGCCAACGAGACCGTGCAGAAGGCCTACCTGGGCGAGCTGTACGGCGACCTGGGCGCCATGGCGGCGCGATCCTGAAAGGCGAGCGGCCATGAGCGCACTGCTTGAAGTCCAGGACATCCACACCTTCATCGGCCAATTCCACATCCTGGAAGGGGTGACGGTGGAGGTGCCGGCCAACGGCATCACGGCCCTGCTCGGACGCAACGGCGCCGGCAAGACCACCACCCTGCGCAGCATCATGGGCCTCAACCCGCCGGCGCGCGGCGCCGTCCGCTTCGACGGCCAGGCCCTCCACGGGCGCAAGCCCTTCGACATCGCCCAGCTTGGCATCGGCTATGTCCCCGATTACCGCGCCATCTTCCGCCAGCTGACCGTGGCCGAGAACCTGCAGATCGCCGAGCGCCGGCGCGGGGACCTGGCCGCCCGGAGCGCGTTTATCTTCGAGGTCTTCCCGGACCTGGAAAAGCTCTACCAGTGGCCGGGCGGCCAGCTCTCCGGCGGGCAGCAGCAGATGCTGGCCATCGCCCGGGCGCTCGTGCCGCACAACCGCCTGCTGCTCATCGACGAACCGAGCGAGGGGCTGGCGCCCGTGATCATCGAAGGCATGATGGCGGCCATCCGCCGGCTCACCGACCAGGTGGGGGTGCTGCTGGTGGAGCAGAACTTCCGCGTGGCCAGCCAACTGGCCGATCACTACGTCGTGATCGAAGATGGCAAATCCGTGCACACGGGCCGGATGCCGGACCTGCTGGCCAGCCCGGCCCTGATCCAGAAATATCTGAGCGCCGCCTGAAGGGCAGCCGATTACCATGCAGCCAACGCTTCGCGTCAACACCTTCCGCCAGTCGCTCATCCTGTCCGGCCTGTTCGTGCTCGGGTTGCTGGCGGTCAACCTAATCGTCTTCAAGCCCGGCACGATGGCCGTCGTCACGCTGTCCGGCCTGTATCAGGGCATGCTCTTCTTCCTGATCGCGGCCGGCATGTCCATCGTCTTCGGCCTGCTGGACGTGCTTAACCTGGCCCAGGGCGCGTTCTTCATGCTCGGCGCGTATGCCGGTTTCGCCATCTACGGCGCGCTGCCGGCCGGGACCCCGATCGAGGCGCGTTTTATCGCGGCCCTGGTCGGCGCCACCCTCACCGGCGGCCTGGCCGGCGCCCTGATGGAGATCGGCCTGCTGCGGCCGCTGTATGCGCGCCCGGTCTACCAGATCGTCATGACCCTGGGCCTGAGCACGGCCCTCAACGAAGTCGTGCGCGCGATCTACGGGCCGGCCGGCCTGGTGCCGATCGAGGAACCGCCCCTCCTGGCGACCACGTTTACGATCGCGGGCGGCCAGTTCGAGACTTACCGCGTCTTCATCATCGCCGTCGGCGCAGCGCTGATGGTGGGCATTTCGCTGCTGCTCCAGCGGACCCGGCTGGGCATCATCATCCGCGCCGGCGTGCAGGACAGCGAGATGGTGCAGGCGCTGGGCATCAACGTGCGCCGCATCTTCACCCTGGTCTTCGCCCTGGGCACGGCCGTGGCCGCGCTCGGCGGAATGACGGCGGCGCCGTTCCTGGGCGCCTATCCCGGCATGGGCACGGACTTCCTGCTGGTCGCCATCATCGTCATCGTCATCGGCGGGATGAGCAGCTACGAGGGCACGGCCATCGCCAGCCTCCTGGTCGGCCTGACCCGCGCCACCGCCGAACAAATCTCGCTGCAGTACTTCAACACCCCGATCCTGGCCAGTGTCTCGATCCTGCTCTTCATGGTCGCGGTGCTGCTGATCCGGCCGAACGGCCTGTTCGGGAGAGACTAACCTATGACCAAGACCTCCCGCCCCGAGGGCCTGCTCGGGCTCGGCCTGCTGGCCGTTGTCGTGCTCGGGCCGTACCTGTTCGCGGCGCTGACCGGGACGCCGGACGAGGGCCTGACCGGGCTGGCGCGCTGGCAGAGTGCCGCGGCCGCCGTCTATTGCGCCAAGGGCCTGTCCCCCATCGTCTGGCTGCTGGTCGGCGGCGTGGTGGTGCTGGCCGCCGCGACGCTGGCCGGCCGGCGGCTGGGGGCGCTGGGCGCGGCGTTGGACGGCGCGCGCGGCTGGTATCTGGTGGCCGTGGCGGCCCTGATTGCGCTGCCCTTCTTGATCGCGGCCGGCACCAACTCGTCGGCCTGCTCGCGCGGCCAGGCGTTCTTCTGGCAGGCGATCTTCGTCGACGTCTTCACCATGGCGATCCTGGCCATCTCCTACAACCTGATGTTCGGGTTCGTGGGCGTGGTTTCGTTCGGGCATGCCGCCTTCTTCGGGCTGGGCGCGTATAGCGTCGGCCTGCTCATGGAGCACCTGGGCTGGCCGTGGTGGGGCGCGGTCCTGGGGTCGCTCGGCTTGAGCATCGTCATCGCCCTGATCAAGGGCTTTGTCGGGCTGCGCATCCGCGGCCTGTACTTCGCCCTGTTCACGCTGGCCTTCGCCCAGGTCTTCTTCCTGCTGGCCGGCAACCGCCTGCTGGTGGACATCACCGGCGCCGAGGACGGCTTCACCTTCGCCGTGCCGGATTTCTTGAACATGACCAAGAACCGGCTGTTCTTCTACTACCTGGGCCTGACGGCTATGGTCGTGGCCTTCCTGGTGGTCCAGCAGCTGATGCGCTCGCCGACCGGCCGGGTGCTGGTGGCCGTGCGCGACAACGAGGGCCGCGCCCAGATGCTGGGCTACAACACCTTCCAGTTCAAGCTGATCGCGATCGTGATGGCCGGCGTGCTGGCGGGCGGCGCGGGCGTGCTGCGCGGGCTGGCCCTCAAGGGCGCCAGCCCGGAGGTGCTCGGGCTCGACTTCACCATGACGCCGCTGATCATGACGCTCGTCGGCGGGCAAGCCACGTTCGCCGGCCCGGTGCTGGGCGCCTTCGGCCTGCATCTGCTGGAGGATTTCCTGCGTGATACCGTGGTGACGTTGGGCGGGGTCTCGATCAACGTGGGCGAGCGCTGGGCCCTGATCCTGGGCGTCATCTTCATCCTGATCGTGATCGTCTTCCCGTACGGTGTCGTCGGCACCGTGCAAAACGAGTGGCGCAAGTGGCGGGCGCGCCGGTCCTGAGCGGGGTCCGGCCTGAGCGGCCGCGCGGCGCCAGGGGTGGGCCATGACGACTGTAACCGTGAACGGCGTCCGACTGCATTACGAGTTCCACGGCCCGGAATCGGGCGAGTGGCTGATCCTCAACAACGGCATCTTCGCCAGCACGGCCGCCTGGGCCCTGATCCTGCCGGCGCTGGCCCGGCGCTACCGCGTCCTGGCCTACGACATGCGCGGCCAGGGCCAGAGCGAGCACCCTGAGGCCCCTTACGCGCTCGGTCTGCACGCCGACGATCTGGCCGCCTTGATGACGGCGCTGGCCATTCCGCGCGCGCACCTGGTGGGGACGTCTTATGGGGGCGAGCTCAATCTGGTGATGGGCGGGCGCTATCCGGAGCGCTGCCACACGCTCACGGTTATCACGGCGGTTTCGCACAGCGAGCCGCACCTGGCCGCCCTGGTCGAGCGCTGGCGGCTGGCCGCCCTGGCCGGTGACGGCCCGCGCTTCTTCCGCGCCATCTACGCCGACATCTACTCAGAGGCCTACCTGACCGCCAACCCTGGCTTGGTGACCGCCGGCGAGCAGCGCTACGCGGCCTTCGACCTGGCCGCCGCGCTCCGGCTGATGGAGAGCTTCCAGGCCCTGGACGTGCGGGCCGACCTGGCCCAGATCCAGGCCCCCACCTGCGTGGTCGCGGCCGAGCTGGACACGCTCAAGCCGCGCCGGTACAGCGAGGCGCTTCACCGCGCCATCGCCGGCTCCGAGCTGCACGTCATCGCCAACTCCGGACACGCTGTCATGCTGGAACGGCCGGCCGAGCTGACCAGCGTGATCCTGGGCTTCCTGGCCAAGCACCCCCTCGCCTGACACGCCCAGTCACTCTGCTCAGCCGCGCCGTTAAGCACGCAGCCGGGCGGTTCGACGGCCGGCTGCGCCGCGCCTGAGGGCGGGATCAAGTTTGAGGCGGGCGGCCGGCGGAGGGGGCGAGCAGGGCGGGCCGGTCAAACCGGCGGCGATCCTAACCGAAGCGGCCCGAGACGTAGTTCTCGGTGGTCTCGCTCTTGGGGCGGGTGAAGATGGCCTCGGTGGTGTCGAACTCCACCAACTCCCCCAGCCAGAACAGGCCGGTCTTATCCGAGACGCGCGAGGCCTGCTGCATGTTGTGCGTGACGATGACGATGGTGTAGCGCTCCCGCAGCGTGCGCATCAACTCCTCGATCTTGAGGGTCGCCACGGGATCGAGCGCCGAACACGGCTCATCCATCAGGATGACCTCCGGCTCCACCGCCAGCACGCGCGCGATGCACAGGCGCTGCTGCTGGCCCAGCGACAGGTTGAGCGCCGGCTGGTGCAGATCGTCTTTGACATCGTCCCACAGGGCCGCGCCCTCCAGCGACTCAGCCACCAGGTCATTCAGGTTCTTGCCCAGGCCCAGGACGCGCGGCCCGAAGGCGACATTGTCGTAGACCGACTGCGGGAAGGGGTTGGGCTTCTGAAAGACCATGCCCACGCGCTGGCGCAGGCGGGCGACATCCAGGTTGGGCGCGTAGATGTCATCGCCATCCAACAGGATGCGGCCGTCCGCCCGCGTGCCCGGGATCGTGTCGTTCATGCGGTTCAGACAGCGCAGGAACGTGCTTTTGCCGCAGCCGGACGGCCCGATCAGGGCCGTGATCTCGCGCTCGGCGATCTCCATCGAGACCTGCGCCAGGACCTTCTTGGGGCCGTAGTAGAAATCGAGCTGGTGGACGCTGATCTTGGACATGATGGCCTGATTCTACCCGGGAACGGGCTACTCCGAAACGGCGCTATAATCGGGTCTGATGACTCGCCGGCAACCGCATACGTCGAATCGCCCCACTCCCCCCAGCCTGCTGCTGCTCACCAGTGTCCTGGTCCTCGCCCACGGCCTGGCCGCCTGTGCGTCCCCGGCATCCGAGGCCGCCGCTCCGGCCACCGCCCTGGAGAACAAAGGCTCAGACACCATGGTCAACCTGGCCCTGGCCTGGGCCGAAGCCTACCAGGTCGTCCAGCCCGACGTGCGCCTGTCGGTCACCGGCGGCGGCAGCGGCACCGGCCTAGCCGCGTTGGTCAACGGCACCGTCGACATCGCCAACGCCTCGCGGGCCATTAAGGACGAGGAGCGCGCGGCGGCCGTGGCCAACGGCATCGAGCCGGTGGAGTTCATCGTCGCCCAGGACGCCATCGCCATCATCGTCCATCCGGACAACCCCGTGGACCAGCTCAGCCTGCCGCAGCTGTCGGCCATGTATCGCGGCGAGATCACCAACTGGGGCCAGGTGGGCGGTGCGGACCGGCCCATCGTCTTGCTCTCGCGCGAGACCAACTCCGGCACGCACGTCTACTTCCTGGAGAACGTCATCCGCCTCGGCCAGTCTGACAATCCGGCGCTGTTCTCGCCGGATACGCTGCTCATGCCCAGCTCGGAGGGCATCTCGGCCGAGGTGCGCCAGAACCCGAACGCCATCGGCTATGACGGCCTGGGCTACGTCACCGCCGATCTGAAGACCCTGGCCATCGCCGCCGAGGACGGCGGACCGTACGTGCTCCCGACCATCGCCGCAGTCCGCAACAAGACCTACCCCATCGCGCGCGACCTGTACATGTACACCCGCGGCCAGCCGGCGGGCGATGTGCAGGCCTATATGGACTGGCTGTTCAGCGCGGAAGCTCAGGCCATCGTGGCCGAATTGGGCTTCGTGCCCGTCCGGTGAAGAGACCCTATGGCCCCGTCTTTAGCGACACTGAAACCACCCGCCCGCGCCAGCCGCAATTGGGGTGAGTTGATTGTGGAGGCGCTCATCCGCGCCGCCGGCTATTCAGCCATCCTGTTCGTATTCCTGATCCTGCTGTTCCTGCTGCGCGAGGGCCTGCCCACCTTCGCCGAGGTCGGCCTGGGCGATCTGTTCGCCGTGCGCTGGTACCCGATTGAGGATTACTTCGGCCTGCTGCCGCTGATCGGCGGCTCGTTGATTGTCACCCTGGGGGCCACGCTCCTGGCCATGCCGCTCGGCCTGGCCACGGCCGTCTTCGTGGCCGAGATCGCGCCGCGCTGGCTGCGCGAGATCCTCAAGCCGCTGATCGAGGTCCTCGGCGGGCTGCCTTCGGTGGTGCTCGGCTTCATGGGCATGCTGGCGCTGGCCCCGTTGGTGCGCGAGACGCTCAACACCCCCACCGGGTTGACCGCCTTCACGGGCTCGATCCTGCTGGCCGGCATGGCGCTGCCGACCCTGGTGTCGGTGGCCGAGGACGCCCTGGACGCGGTGCCCCGGAGCTACCGCGACGCCGCCCTGGCGCTGGGCGCCACGCCCTGGCAGACCATCTGGCGCGTCACGGTGCCGGCGGCGCGCACCGGCGTGCTGACCGCTGGCATGCTCGGCATCGGGCGCGCCATCGGCGAGACCATGACCGTCATGATGGTCACCGGCAACGCCGCCCGCCTGCCGGACGGCTTGGGCGCCCTGTTCCTGCCCGTGCGCACCATGACGGCCACCATCGCGGCCGAGATGGGCGAGGTCGCCAACGGCAGCACCCACTACCACGTCCTGTTCACGGTCGGCCTGGCGTTATTCCTGATCTCGTTCCTGGTGAACCTGATGGCCAGCGCCGTCGTCTTCCGCCAGAAGAAGCGCTCCGAGCGCCTGCTGTCCTGACCGCCCGGGGGCCGTATGTCACGCCACACCACCCAGCGCCTCGCCTTCGCGCTCCTGACCTTGGCCGCCATCGTCACGACGGCGCCGATCGTGCTGATCGTCGGCTACATCGCGGCCACGGGTCTGCCAGCCGTGTCCTGGGAGTTCCTGACGACGATGCCGCGCGACGGCATGCGCGCCGGCGGCATCTGGCCCGCCATCGTGGGCACCGGCCTGTTGACGGCCGGCACCGGCCTGGTGGCGGTGCCGCTGGGCATCGCGGCCGCTATCTACCTGGCCGAGTACGCCAAGGACACGACCCTCACCCGCGCCATCCGCATTGCCATCATCAACCTGGCCGGCATCCCATCGGTGGTGTACGGGCTGTTCGGCCTGGGGCTGTTTGTGCTCTTCCTGAACTTCGGCACCTCCATCCTGGCCGGCTGCCTGACGCTGGCGATCATGACGCTGCCCGTGATCATCTCCACCGCCGAGGAAGCGCTGCGCGCCGTGCCGCAAAGCTTCCGCGTCGTCAGCATCAGCCTGGGCGGCACCAAGTGGCAGACCATCCGGCGCGTGGTGCTGCCGCAGGCGCTGCCGGGCATCCTGACGGGCGTCATCCTGGGCCTGGAGCGCGCCGCCGGCGAGACCGCGCCGATCCTGTTCACGGCCGCGGCTTTCTTCCTGCCGCAGCTGCCCGGCTCGGCCATGGACGCCACGATGGCCCTGCCCTACCATTTGTTCGTGATCTCCACCCAGATCCCGGGCATGCCCATCCAGATCCAGTACGGCACGGCCCTGGTGTTGCTGGTCTTCGTGCTGTCGATGAACCTGATCGCGACCGTGATCCGCGCGCGCGCCCGCGCCCAGCGGCAATGGTGACGCCCGGCGCCGCCCAGCCATGTCTATGACCACGCCTCCGCCCGCCAAGATCACCATCGAGCGCCTGTCCGTGCAGTACCGCGACGGCACGGAATCGCTGCGCGACATCTCGCTGTCTATCCCGGCCCATCAGATCACGGTCTTGTTCGGGCCGGCCGGCGGCGGCAAGAGCACGCTGCTGCGCGCCCTCAACCGCCTGAACGACCTGGTCGACGGCGTGCGCGTCACGGGGCGCATCCTGTTAGACGGAGAAGAGATCAGCGGACCGGGCGTGGACACGGTGGCGCTGCGGCGGCGCGTGGGCATGGTCTTCGCCCAGCCCGTGCCGCTGCCGATGTCGATCCGCCAGAACGTGGTTTACGGCCTGGAGCTGGCCGGCGTGCGGGACGCGGCCCGGCGCGAGTGGGAGCTGGAGAAGGCGCTGCGCGCGGCGGCGCTGTGGGATGAAGTCCAGGACCGCCTGGACGCGCCGGCGGTGGCGCTCTCCGGCGGGCAGCAGCAGCGCCTGTGCCTGGCGCGCGTGCTGGCCCTGGAGCCGGAGGTGATCCTGCTGGACGAGCCGACCTCCGGTCTGGACCCGATCTCGACCGCCAAGGTCGAACAGTCTCTGCAGGAGATCAAGCGCCTGTACACGGTCGTCATCGTGCCGCACTCCGTCCAGCAGGCGGCGCGCCTGGCCGATCAGGCGGCGTTCTTCCTGCAGGGCGAACTGGTGGAGACGGCCGCCGGCCGGGAGCTGTTTGTCACGCCGCGCGAGGCGCGCACGAACGACTACGTCACCGGGCGCTTCGGCTGACGCGCCCCTTCAGAACGTCCACGACTGGACCGGGGCCTCATCCGGCAAGGTCACCGTCCCCAAGCCCACCACCTGCAGCAGGAGCTGCCGCGCCGGCGGCTGGTAGCGGCCCTCGCGGCTGGCGCTGACCAGCAATTGGTTGTCGCGGCGGCGCACCACGTAGCGCGTGACGCGCCACTCGCCGCGCTCGTAGGCAAAGGTACGGCCATCATCCTCATATAGCGCGAACTCACCCTCGCCCGGGAAGACCAGGAGCGTCAGCGGGTCGAGCGCTTTCTCGTCCACATACTGCTGCGCCGGGCCGAGCGGGATCACGCTGCCCGCCCGCGCGTAGAGCGGCATATGGTCTAGCGGCGCTTCGGCGATCAGGTGCGCCGGGCCGGCCAGTTTCTCGCCGGTGCGCCAGTCATACCACTCGCCGGCCGGCAGGTACACGGCGCGGCGCGTCTGGCCCGGCCGGACCACCGGCGCCGCCAGCAGCGCCGGGCCAAGCATCACCTGGTCCTGCAAGTGGACGGTGGCCGGGTCATCCGGGAAGTGATAGAGCACCGGCCGCAGGATGGGCGCGCCGGTGCGCGCGGCCTCCCAGGCCAGCGAATACAGGTAGGGCAGCAGGCGGT
This sequence comes from uncultured Anaerolineales bacterium, assembly GCA_937952305.1. GTDB lineage: Bacteria > Chloroflexota > Anaerolineae > Anaerolineales > UBA6663 > SpSt-583. Next base: position 14,287 of record CALFZO010000052.1, read on the forward strand.
AGCGCAGCCGCGCGTAGTTGCGGTAGATCGTCTCGACCTCTGAGCCAAAGGCCCACGGCTCCTGCCGGGCCGTGCCGGCCGCGGTGTGGTTGCGGCAGAACGGCAGGAGGCTGCCGAGCTGCATCCAGCGCGCCAGCAGTTCACCGCTGCAGTGGTCGCCGAATCCGCCGATATCCACGCCCACCAACGGCACGCCGCTCAGGCCCATGTTGCACAACTGCGGCAGCGCCATCTCCAGGTGCTCCCACCAGGAGTGGTTGTCGCCCATCCAGCAGGCCGACCAACGCTGGATGCCGGCGTAGCCGGAACGCGTCAGCGTGAAGGGGCGCTCGTCGCCCAGCTGGCGGCGCAGGCCCTCGTACGAGGCGCGCGCCATGTGATAGCCGAACAGGTTGTGCACTTCGGCGTGGGTGGTGGGCTCGTCGGCCGGCCCCTGCGGCGCGTCCTCCGGCAGCGTGCCGATGCCGCCCCCGCCCTGGCTGAACGGCCGGTCGAAGAGCACGGGCTCGTTCATGTCGTTCCAGACGCCGCGGACGCCCGGGCCGGTGAGGGCCTGCTGCTGGTCGCCCCACCAAGCGCGCACCTCCGGCCGCGCGAAGTCGGCGAAGACGGAATCGTCCGGCCACACGTAGCCATGCGCCACCGCGCCGGCCGCGTCGCGGATGAAGTAATCGCGCTCCAGGCCCTCGCGGTACACCGCGTAGTCCGGGTCGGCCTTCACGCCCGGGTCGATGATGGTCACGACGCGGAAGCCCTGCCGGCCCAGGTCGCCCACCAGCCCGGCCGGGTCCGGGAAGCGCTCCGGGTCCCAGGTGAAGACGCGGTAGCCGCGCATGTAGTCGATGTCCAGGTGGATGACGTCGCACGGCAGATCGCGCTCGCGAAAACCGGCCGCCACCGCGCGGACCTCGTCGGCGGACAGGTAACTCCAGCGGCTTTGGTGGTGGCCTAAGGACCAGCGCGGCGGCAGCGGCATGGCCCCCAACAGGGCCGGCCAGGCGCCGGCCACCTCAGCCGGCGTCGGGCCATAGGCCAGGTAATAATCGGCCTCGCCGCCCTCGGCCTGCATCAGGAGAGTCCCCGGCTGCTCGTGACCGACGTCGAAGTAGCTGCGGAACGTGTTGTGAAAGAAGACGCCGTACGCCAGGCCGGGCCGCACCGCCAGGTAGAGCGGGATGGCGATGTACAGCGGGTCGACGTCCGGGCCGTGCGGGTGCGCCGGGTCGGTGGTCCAGTTGTGCAGGCGCCGCCCGGTCTTCTCCAACAGGCCGCTGCGCTCGCCGAAGCCGTAGAAGCGCTCGTCCCCGGCGATGCGCTTGGCGATGCGGACCTGTCCGGCAGCGTTCCAGGCCAGGGGCGCGAGGGCGGCGGCAAAGCGGCGGCCGGCCGCGTCCGCGAACGTCACCCGGCCGGTGGCCGTCTCCACCAGCACGCTCAACAGGCGCGTCGCCAGGGTCAGCGTGCCGGCCTGGTCCTCCACCGTGAACGGCACCGGCGCGAATGCGCTGTCCGGCTGGGCCACGTCCCACGAGCGGCGCGGCGCGAACTGGCCGGACGGCGCCAGGCGGACGCGCACCAGGCGGTCGGTGAGCGGCGTGATCTGCAGCTGCGGCCCGCCAAAATCCAGGCTCAGGCCGCGCTCGGTGACGGTGGGCTGTCGCAGGGGGTTCAGGGCGCTGAAAGGCGGCATCAGTTTCTCCCGGCTGAGGATGCCGTTATTTTACCCGGCCTGCCGACAACGCCGACGGCGATAGAATTTGGACACGACTCAAGGAGAAAGGCAGATGCCCTTACAGATCGGCCAACCCGCCCCGGACTTCACGCTGCCGGATGAGAACGGCAGCCCGCTAACGCTCTCCAGCCTGCGCGGCCGGAAGGTGGTGTTGTACTTCTACCCCAAGGACGACGCGCCCGGCTGCACCACCCAGGCCTGCGGCTTCCGCGACCAGTATCCGGTCATCGCCGCCGAGAACGCCGTCGTGCTCGGCGTCAGCCCGGACGGCGCCAAGAGCCACGGCAAATTCAAGGCCAAGCAAAAGCTGCCGTTCACGCTCTTGAGCGACGAGGCCCACACGGTGGCTGAGCTGTACGGAGTGTGGGGTGAGAAGTCTATGTACGGGCGCAAGTACCTGGGCATCCTGCGCAGCCACTTTGTCATTGACGAGGCCGGGACGCTTATCGATGTCCAGGTCGGCGTCAGCCCCAAGGACAGCGTGGCGGGCGCCGTGCGGGTGTTGACCGGCGCGGCGCAGTAGCCGCCCAGTCGCTCACGGCCGGAGACGCGGTATGACGACGTTAACGCTTGCGCGGTCGCGCTGGCGACTGATCCTTGGCGTGGCTGCGTTCCTGGCCGTTGCTCTGGCCGCCGCGGTCGGGCTGTGGTCGTGGAGCGTGAACGGCCAGATTGCGGCGACCGAGGTCGATGACCCGGCTTTGAACGCGCCGGGCGAGTTCGCCCGGGTGCAGGGCTACCGCCTGCACTTCCAACGGGTCGGGGACCCGCTCGCAGACCCGACCGGCGCGCCCATTGTGCTGATCCACGGTTTCGCCAGCAGCGGCCAGGAGTTTGGGCGGCTACTGCCGGCCCTGGCGGAGACGCGCAGCCTGATCGTCCCGGATCTGCTCGGGTTCGGCTATTCGGAGCGTGTGCCGACCCCGGTCCCGGCTTACAGCCATCGCGGCCAGGCGGCCCTGCTCAAGGACTTGCTCGATCAGCTTGGCGTCGCGCGCGTAGATTTGGTGGGATCGTCTTACGGCGGCGGGATCGCGGCCCAGTTCTCGCTCGACTACCCTGAACGTGTGCGCCGGATCGTGTTTGTGGACGCCGAGATCTATGGGACTGGCGAAGGCAACGGCGCGGTCGCCTATCTGCCCTTCGGCCTCAACCGGGCGCTGACGTGGACGGCGCTGGGCGGCGGCCCGGTGGCGGCGCAGCTGGTGGAACTGGCCTGCGCCGACGTGGCGGCCTGTCTGGGGGATGGTGAGTTCGCGTCGGCGCGGGCGCGCCTGACGCGCGTCCGGGGCAGCACCGACGCCCTGATCGCGTTCAGCCAAACCCCGCGGGACAAGCGCCTCCCGGACGAGATCGGCCAGGTGGCGGCGCCGGCGCTGGTGGTGTGGGGCGAACAGGATCAGATCATCGCGCCGGAGTTCGGCGAGCGCCTGGCCGGCGCATTGCCGGATGCCCGGCTGGAGTGGATTCCCCGCGCCGGACACATCCCCCACCTGGAGCAGCCGGCCGTGGTGGCGCCGCTGATCCTGGACTTCCTGGACGACCGACCTTGACGGGCGGCTCCGCGGCCCAACTGCGTCGAGGCAGGCAGCCCGATCCGGCCAGGTTTTGAGTTGACTTAGGCCGGTGCGGACGGCGCTGCGCCCGGCTGGGCCCGCCAATCTCGAAAGGCGTCCAGCAGTTTGCGGCGGGCCTCGTCCGAGAGCGCGGCCGGCGAGAGTTCGCCCGTCAGCCTGATCGTGGCGCGCATCTGGTCGACGTAGACGGCGCAATCCGGGCAGCCCAGCAGGTGCGCGTCAAAGCGGGCGCAGTCTTCCGGCGGCAAGGCGGCTTCCAGGTAATCGGTGACCAGCTCCACCAATTCCTGGCAGGTCAGAGTTGAGTCAGGCATCCGTCGGCTCCCCGGCGCTCTGGTCCGCTTCGATAAACCGCGTCACCGCGCGCCGCACCCTGGCGCGCGCGCGATGCAGCAGCACCCGTTGATTAGTCTCGCTCAGACCCAGAACATTACAAATGTCTTGCGCCGCCCAGCCTTCCACGTCGTGGAGCGTGATGACGGCGCGCTGATTGGGCGGCAGATCGGCGAGGGCAGCTTCCACCTGGCGCAGCAGTTCGCGCCGCTCCACCCGCCCCTCTAGGCCCTCGGTCCCCCACGGCTGGAGCGGCGCCGCCCAGTGGCCCGCCCACTCCGGATCGCTGGCCGGCAGAAACTTCTCCGGCTCCACGGCCGGCTCGTCGTCGTCGCCGGCCAGGTCGGAAAACGTGATCTCACGACCCGCCCGTTTGGCGTACGTCAGGGCCGTGTTGGTGAGGATGCGGAACAGCCACGTCTTGAGCGACGACCGGGCCTCGAAGCGCTCCAGGCCGCGCAGCGCGCGCACCCAGGTCTCCTGGGCTACGTCCTCGGCCAGGGCTGGGTTGCCGACGTAGGTCGTCGCCAGCCGCACCAGGGCGGCGTGGTACTGCTCCACCAGCGCCAAAAAAGCGGCCTCATCGCCGGCGCGCAGGGCGGCCAGGCGCTGGCTCTCGTCGGGGCGCGACGGCAAAGACGGCAGGTCGGACATGGGTTGCTTTATACCAGACGGTCGGGGCGGGTAGCAGCTCGGCGCCAGTATAAACCTGACGGCCGCCGCCGCCAACCACGCGTAGAATGCGGGTGCCTTGCGGGCCTGGAGGCAGCTTTCGCCCTTTGACTTCCCGCACTCGCTCGGGGATAGGCCGCGGCGCGCAGTTTGAGCGGGGTGGAGGGCGCGCCGCGGACACCCTGTAACAAATCTACGGCGGCCTCGTCTAATCCTGGATCAACCTGGCTGCCCGCAAGGAGGGCTGTCGATGTCCCATACTGATGTAACCGTGTACGGCGCCCCGTGGTGCGGCGACTGCAAACGCGCCAAGAAGTTCCTGGGCGAGCAACGCGTCCATTACCGCTGGGTGGACGTGGAGCAGGATGCCGCCGGCCTGGCCGTGGTGGAGCGCGCCAACAACGGCAAGCGCATCATCCCCACCATCGTGTTTGAAGATGGCAGCCGGCTGGTAGAACCCAGCAACGCCGAACTGGCGGCCAAGCTCGGCCTGCAGACCCGCGCCAAGCTGGCGTACTACGACCTGATTTGCGTCGGCGGCGGGCCGGCCAGCCTGACGGCGGCGCTGTACGCGGCGCGCGAGGGCCTGGACGTGCTCGTCATCGAGCAGAGCGGCTTGGGCGGCCAGGCCGGCGTCACCGAACGCCTGGACAACTTCCCCGGCTTCCCGGACGGCATCGGCGGCGGCGAGTTTGCGGACCGGCTGGTGCTCCAGGCGCGGCGCTTCGGCGTGGAGCTGCTGCAGGCCCAGGCGGTCACCGGTCTGCGGCGCGAGGCGGAGTCGCTCTACGTCACCACCGGCGACGGCGCCGAGTACGGCGCGCGGGCGGTGCTGGCGGCCACCGGCTCCACGTACCGGCGGCTGGGTGCGCCCGGCGAGGACGACCTGATCGGCGCCGGCATCCACTTTTGCGCCACCTGCGACGGGCCGTTCTACAAGGGCCAGCCCGTGGCCGTGATCGGCGGCGGCAACAGCGCCGGCGAGGAGAGCCTGTTCCTGGCGCGCTTCGTGGACAAGGTGACGGTGCTGGTGCGCGGGCCGGCGCTCACGGCCAGCCAGGTCGTCGTGGACAAGGTGCTGGCGAACCCCAAGATCGAAGTCCGCTACAACACCGAGGTGACTGAGTTTGTGGGCGCTGGCAAGCTGCGGGCGCTGACCGTGCGCGACCGGGTCAGCGGCGCCACTGCGGCGCTGCAGCCGGCCGGCGTCTTCGTGTTCATCGGCCAGACCCCCAACAGCAGCTGGCTGCCGGAGGCCGTTCAACGCGACGCGGCCGGTTTCGTCGTCACGCGGCCCAACCTGGAAACCAGCCTGCCGGGCGTGTTCGCGGCCGGCGACGTACGCAAGGGCAGCACCAAGCAGGCCGCCTCGGCCGCGGGCGAGGGCGCCACCGCGGCCTTGATGATCCGTGAATACCTGCGCGAACGCTGACGGCCGTTACGCGTCCAGCCGCGCGCACTCCCGCTCCAGGCCGGCCGCGTCCAGGAAACCTTCGGCGGCGCCGGCCGTGCCGATCTTGTAAGCCGCGAACACCTGCGCGCGGCGCAAGGCCGTGTACGGGTCGCCGGTCGTGACGAAGCCGTGCAGGAAGGCCGAGAACAGGGCATCGCCGGCGCCGATGGTGTTGACGATCGCGCGCGCCCGCACGGCCGGGAAGCGTCCCACGAAGCCATCGCGCCGGACGGCCAGCAGCGCCCCGTCACCGCCCAGGCCGATCACCACGAGCTGCGCCCCGAAGCGGCCCAGCACCTCCCGCGCCACCGCCTCGGGCGTATCCGGCAGGCGCTCGTGGCTCAGGAAGAGCACGTCGGCCGCGCGCATGAAATCCTGATTGTAGTCATCGTCCAGGCTGGCCACGGCGTGCACGTCCGTCGCCACCAGGCAGCCGGCCTGCCGGGCCACCGCCAGGAACGGCCGCGAGAAGTTGATGTTGCACAGGACGGCCAGGTGACAGCCGGCCAGCGCCTGCGCAAAGCGGTCCGGCGGATAGGCGCGCTCCTGCAGGTCCTTGAGGTCCGCATGGATCTGGCGCCGCCCAGCGCGGTCATAGATGATGACGGACTGGGCCGTGTGGGCGGCCTCCAGCACAAACTCGCCGGGCACGCCGTCGGCGGCCAGCGCCGCCCGCACCTGCACGGCCGCCGTGTCGCGGCCGATCAGCGAGGCGAAGGCCACCGGGTGCCCGAGCGTCGTCAGGGCTTTGGCGACGTTGTAGCCCACGCCCGAGACGGTGCTGGCCACGCCGTAAAACGGGTAGTCGACCGGGAAGTAGGGGAGCGGGAAGGCCTCGATCCGCAGCGTGGTCTCGACATTGATCAGGCCGGAGACGAGCAGACGCTTCATCGCGGCGCAACCGGTCAGCGCTGCGTGCGCGGGTACGGGTGGCCGGCTTCGTCCACGCGCTGGAAGGGTGGGCGCACCTCGGTGCCGGTCAGCGCGCCGTAACGGTGCGGCCGCCGGAAGGCGTCGCCCCACACCTCGCGCTCGCGGTAATCGCGCAGCTGCTCCAGATCAAACGACGCCACCAGCACGCCTTCGGCCTCGCCGGCCTCGGCCAGGCACGTATCCCGCGAGCGGCCGTCGCGGTCAAAGGCGATGGGGTCATAGGCGACCGAGTGGCCGTTGTCGGCCGGCGCCGCGTAATTGGCCAGCGCCACCCCGACCATGTTCTCGTAGGCGCGCGCGCGCAGTTGGCCGAGGCGGTTGGCCTCCATCTCGCAGGCGTTCGGCACCAGGATGATCTCGGCGCCCTTGAGCATCAACAGCCGCGCCGCCTCTGGAAACTCGCGGTCGAAACAGATCATGGCCCCCACCCGCACCGGCCCCTGAGCGGTGTCCAGTTCGGCCGCGAGGAACTCGTCGCCGGGCGTGCAGGCCGCCTCGCGGTAGTCAAAATCGCAGGTGTGCACCTTGGCGTACGTGAAGAGCTGGTCGCCGTGCCGGTCGAACACCGTCACGGCGTTGCGCGGCGCGCCGGGCCAGCGCTGCAGATAAGTGATGGCGATGGCCATTTCCAGCTCGCGCGCCAGGTCGGCGAAGTGGCGCACGAACGGGCTCTCGACGCCGATCGCCTGGGCCTGCCAGCGCGCGCGGGCCTGCTCGCTGTCCGGCAGCAGCGGCGCGGCTCCCGGACCCCAGAAGCGCGGCGCCCGCCACAGGTCGCCGTGCACGGCCTCGGCCGGCACAAACCCGGCATAGCCGATGTTCCACATCTCCGGGAAGAGCGCCAGGTCGGCGCCCAGCGCTTTGGCCTGCCGGCAGAACTCGGTCCCCTTGCGCAGGTTAGCCGCCTGATCATCGCCGTGCGGCGTCAGCTGCAACATGGCTACTTGAAAGTTGCTCATCGCCACCTCACCGGCTGGCGCGGCCCAGACGGCGCCGGCCGCGCCAGCCACAGCCCGTTCCAACCGCGCCTATTGTACTGGACGCTGCCGCCGTGTTGGCCGGACCTCGACTTTTGTGGATAATGCCGGCATGCACGGTGACGTCATCCTCCACGACGCCGCGACGCGGCAATGGCTGGCCTTCCAAACGCCGCGCGTCATCTGCCAGGCGGACCGGCTGGACGAGGTGCTGCCGCAGTTGCGCCACGTCGAGGCGCTGGTGGGCCAGGGTCTGCACGCCGCCGGCTTCCTGAGCTACGAGGCCGCGCCGGCCTTCGACCCGGCGCTGACGGCGCAGCCGCCCGCCGACTTCCCGCTGCTCTGGTTCGGCCTGTATGCGCCACCCGCAGTGATCCAGTTGCCGCCGCCCGAGGCTGACCGCTTGGCGCAGGCGCCAGACGCCTGGACCCCGTCGGTGACCCCGCCGGCCTACACCGCCGCCATCGCCGCCATCAAAGACCACATCGCGCGCGGCGACACTTACCAGGTCAATTACACGCTGCGGCTGCGCGCGCCGTTCACGGACGACCCGTGGGCGCTCTTCCTGCGCCTCGCGGACGCGCAGCGCGCCGACTACGGCGCCTACCTGGACCTGGGCCGCTGGGTGATCGCGTCCGCCTCGCCGGAGCTGTTCTTCCGGCTGACAGGCAGCCACCTGGAGGCCCGGCCGATGAAGGGCACGGCGGCGCGCGGGCGCACACTGGCCGAGGACGAGGCCCAGGCCGCCTGGCTGAGCGCCTCGGCCAAGAACCGCGCTGAGAACGTCATGATCGTGGATATGCTGCGCAACGACCTGGGCCGCGTGGCCGACCTCGGCAGCGTCGCGGTGCCCGCCCTCTTCACGCTCGAGCGCTATCCCACCGTCTGGCAGATGACGTCCACGGTCACGGCCCAGACCTCGGCCGCCTTCACCGATATCTTCCGGGCGCTGTTCCCGTGCGCGTCCATCACCGGGGCGCCCAAGCCGCGCACCATGCGCCTGATCCGCAACTTGGAGAGCGGGCCGCGCCGCCTGTACACGGGCGCCATCGGCTACCTGGCCCCGCAGCAGGCCGGCCGGCCGCGCCAGGCGCAGTTCAACGTCGCCATCCGGACGGTCGTCGTGGATCGGAGCAGCGGCCAGGCTGAGTATGGCGTGGGCGGCGGCATCGTCTGGGACTCAGACGCCGACGACGAGTACGCCGAGGCCCTGCTGAAAGCCAACGTGCTGCGCCGGAGCCGGCAGACTTTTGAACTCCTGGAGACGCTGCGCTGGGACGCCGCGAGCGGCTTCATGTTGCTGGACCGGCACCTGGCGCGCCTGCGGGACTCGGCCGCCTACTTCGGCTTTCGGCTGGACGTGGCGGACGTGCAGCGGCGGCTGGCGGAACAGACCGCGCTGCTGGGCGCGAGCGCGCACCGCCTGCGCGTGCTGGTGGCCGAGGCCGGGGCAGTGCGGGTGGAGGCTTATCCGCTGGCGGAGGCCGAGGCCGGTCCGGTGCGGCTGCGCCTGGCGCCCCAGCCCGTGGACAGCGCCGACGTCTTTCTCTATCACAAGACCACGCGCCGCCAGGTGTACGAGGCGGCGCGGGCCGCCTGCCCGGACGCCGACGAGGTGGTGTTGTGGAACGAGCGTGGGGAGTTAACCGAGACCACTATCGGCAACCTGGCGGCCTGTCTGGATGACGAATGGGTGACGCCGCCGGTGACATGCGGGCTGCTGCCCGGAACCTATCGGGCGCACTTGCTGGCCGAGGGCCGCCTGCGCGAGCGTGTCTTGACGCGGGAGGATATGCAGCGCGTGCGGGCCTGGGCCGTCGTCAACTCGGTGCGGCTGTGGCGGCCGGCCCAGTGGCTGGCGTCCTAGCCCTCCCCCAGACGCGCGCGCAGCGCCTGCCACCAGGCCGGATGACTCGGGTCCACCATCTCTGGCTCAAAGCCCAGGCTCAGGTAGAGCCGGATCGCGGGCAGGCGGAAATCCTCGGTCTTGAGGAAGATGTACCGATGGCCGCGTTCGCGCGCAAAAGCCAGCACCGCCTGGCACACCCAGCGCCCCAGCCCGCGCCCACGATGCTCGGGCAGCACCGCCACCCAACCCAGCTCTGAGTACTCGCCCTCGGCGCCCTGATACAGGAACGGAACGTGCAGGCCGTCCCCACCGGCCGGCCGGCGTGCGCGGCGAAGAACGCGCCGGCCAGCGGCAGCGGCGCCCGCTCACCCGCCAGCATGCGGTCCAGGCGTGCGCGGTCCCACTCGCCGAAGGTGCCGGTTGCCAGGAGCGCCACCCAGGCGTCTTCATCACCGGGCCGGAAGGCGCGCAGCGCGTAGCCGGGCACCGGCCGGGGCGGCGCCAACTGATCGAAGCGGCGGAACCCCAGGCGCAGTTGCGGGACGGCCGGGAGGGGCTGGGCCGCGTCACTCATACGCCAGCACATCGCGGACCGTCAGCCGCACCGCATTCCAGGCCGGCAGCAAGCTCGCCAGCCAGGCCAGCCCCAGCACCACCGCCAGCCAGATCACAAAGCCTTCCACGGAGACGGCCACCTGCAGGTCCACGGCGAAGATCGCGCCGACGATGGCGGCCAGGCCCGCGCTCATCGGCAGAGCCAGCAGCAGCCCCAGCCCCCAACTGAGCAGGCCGATCAGCAAGCCCTCCACCACGACGATCTGGAAGACCTTGCCGTTGGCGGCGCCGACGGCGCGCATGACGCCGATCTCGCGCGTGCGCTCGAGCACGTTCAGGCTCATGGTGCCGGCCAGCCCCAGCGCGCCCACCAACCCCACCATCACCGCCATCGGCGCCAGGAAGGCGATGATCAGGTTGACGCCCTGGCTCACCTGGGCCTTCAACTCGGCGCTGGTCTGCACGAAGGCCTTGACCTGGCGGGCCTCGAAGGCCTGGAGCAGCGCCTGGGCCACACGCTGCTGCGTGGCCAGATCAGTCTGCCTGAGCGCCAGCCGGTATTCGCCCGCGAAGCTGCCGGCGTTGGTCACCCGCCCCAGATAATCGTAGGGCGCGTAAAGGACGTAGTTGCCGCCGCTCGTCCCCAGGAAACGCATCACGCCCACCACGGTCAGTGTCACGCGCCGCTCATTGAGCGTGGCCGGCAACTGGCGGCCCGGCTGCAGGTCCGGATAGCGGGCCAGGAAGTCTGTGCCCACCACCACCGCGCTCTGGTCGCCGGGCTGCAGCCAGCGGCCCTGCTCCAGGATCGGCTTGATCATCGTGCTCTCGGGCGGAACCCCGATCACGGTCAGGTTGTCGACGGCGCGGCCGTCGGCGTTGAGCAGTTTTCCGGCCGCCCCCACCCACGCTTCCAGGCCCGTCACTTCCGGGATGGCCAGGGCCACCTGGCGCACCTCGGCGATCTGCTGCGGGCCGCCGGTGAAACTCAGGTTCACGTCGGACAAGAAGGTGTCCAGGAAGCCGTTAATGGCCACGGTGAGTGAGGCGCGCACGTTGAAGACGGCGATGAAGATCGCGCCGGCCAGGGTCAACGTGATCAGGGTCAGCGCCAGGCGGCCCTTGCGCCGGAAGGTGTTCCGCAGCGAGATCAGGAGCGGGCGGGAGAGGGCGCGCACGCGCTCCAGGATTTGGTCAAACCAGCTCCGGCCGAAGTGGCCCCGCCCCAGGCCGTAGCTGGCAATGGCCTCGCGCACGGTCAGCCGCGCGCCGCGCAGCACCGGCCCGAGCGCGGCCAGCATCGGCACCACCAGGCTGATGGCCGCCATCCCCGCGATCACCAGCGGCGGCATCTGGAAGGCCGCCAGGTCGAAGTTCAACGCGGCCGCCAGGTTCGTGCACAGCAGGTAGGCGGCCCCGGTCGCCAGCGGCGCGGCCAGCAGGAAGGCGAGCACGCCGAAGCCCAGCACCAGCGCCAAATACATGCGCACGATCTGGCCCGTGCGCGCGCCGATGGCCTTCATCATGCCGATCTGGCGGACGTGCTGGGCCAGCAGCCCGTTGAGGGTGTTGACCACCAGAAAGCTGCTCAAGAACAGCGAGAACAGGCCCACCGCGCCCAACAGCAGGATCAGACTCTGGATCACCTGGTAAGCCGGGTGCTGGCCCGGCGTCGGCACCACGGTGTAGAACACGGTCCGGCCGGTCCGCTCGATCCGCTCGGCCACCTGCTTGGCGACGGCCTCAATGTGCGCGGCGTCCAGGCGGTTGTCGGTCACCGTCAGGTCGAGCTGGTCGTAGTAGCGGGTCTCGCCCAGCCATTCCAGGCCGGCCTCGGTCAGGTAGGCTTCGATCTGGTTGGTCAGCGTGGCCGGGGCCGAGGCGGCGTTGAACACGGTGCCGGCCAACGTCAGCTGGCGCTGCCGGCCGTCGGCCAGCTCCACGGTCAGCGTGTCACCGATCTGGGCGCCGGTCAGCGGCAGCGACGTCCGCTCCACCACGAGCCCGCGCGGCCCCGGCTGAGCCGCGCCCTGCTCCAGGCGCAGGCGCCCGATCCGCACGGCCTCCAGGTCCGGAAGCACGGTGATGGTCAGGTCCTTCCACGTGTCCGGGCCGACCAGCAGACGCAGGCCCGCCAGGGTGCGGCGCCCTTCAGCCTCGGCCACGCCCGGCACCCGCCGCGCGGCGCTGATGACGTCGTCGTCGAAAGGCGTCACGTACAGGCTGGCGTGGGCCGGATTGGCGGCCAGGTAACCGACCGAGAACGTCTCGCTCAGCACCAGATAGGCGCCGCCCACCGTGCCGACGGCGAAGACGCCGACCGCGATCGACAGCACCACCAGCAGCGTCCGGACCGGGCTGCCGACCAGATCGGCCCAGACCTTGCGCCAGCGCGGCCGGTTCATGCCATGCCTCCGTCCGGCGTCGCCGGAGCGGCCGGCCCAGGCTGACGCTCGCGCACCACTTGTTCCAGCACCCCGCGCCGCTCGGGCGCCGCGCCGAGCCAGGCCTCAAACTCGGCGGGCGTGAGCGTCACCGCTTCGGCCCCGGTCTCGCGCCCGGCGCGGATGTCGGCCAGGCGCTTGCCGCCCTGCCACAGTTCCGCCTCGGCGAAGTATTGGCCGGCCGCCAGGGTGGCGACCACAATCTCCTGCTGATCGAGGCCGTGCAGCACGACCTCGGCCTGGCCCTGCGTCACCAGGTGGAAGATCTCGCCGGGCGCCGCCGGCCGGGCGAGCCAGGCGCCGGCCGGGAAGCTCTCCGGCGGCCGCTGACGCGTCAGCGCCGCCAACTGGTCGGGCGTGAGTGCCGGGAACGTGTGCGCCAGGTACTCTTCCACGATGGCGCCATCCGACACGATCACGGCCCGCTGCACGCGCTTGGCCAGCTCCGTGTCGTGCGTCACCACCACCACGGTCTTGCCCTGCTCCACCAGCTGATCGAACAGCTCAAACACCGCCGCCGCCATCCGCGAGTCCAGGTTGCCGGTCGGCTCATCCGCCTTCAGGATCGGCGGATCATTGGCCAAAGCCCGGGCGATGGCCACGCGCTGCTGCTGGCCGCCCGAGATCGCCGTGGGCAGCTTGCGCGCCTGATCCTCCAGGCCCACCAGCTTCAGCAGGTCCAGCGCGCGCTGGTAACGCTCGCGCGCCGGGAACGTGTCGCAGAAATCCATGGGCAGCATCACGTTCTCCACCAGCGACAGCATGGGCAGCAGCTGGAAGAACTGGAAGACGATGCCCAGCGTCCGGCCGCGCCAGATCGCCATCTGGTTCTCGTTGAGGGCGTGCACGGCGGTGCCGTCCACGAACACCTCGCCCGTCGTCGGCCGGTCGATCCCGGTCATCATGTTCAACAGGGTGCTTTTGCCGCTGCCGGATTTGCCGATGACGGCCACGAACTCGCCGCGCTGGATACGCAGGTTGATGTCGCGCAGGGCCGTGAAGGTGCCGGTGCCGACGGGGAAAGTCTTGCCGACCTGCCGCAGGTCGATCAGGTGTGTGGCGGCGCCGGCCGGCCGGGCGGCAGGCTTCGGTTTAAACCAGTGACCCAGCATCGGCTGCTCCTGGATCGGGCGCGGCCGCGGCCGCGCTCGGTTTGACAGGCAACTTGCGCTAGAGTATAAGCGCATTGACAGGATCGCGCCTGGACCGCCACCGTGACACGCATGACAATAGTCGTTCAGACGCGCGACAGGCGGCAGTGACGCGCCGCCGCCGGGTCGGCGTACGCTGACAGGAGTAGGAACCGTCCCCATGGCTCCCAATCCGGAACCGGGCGCGCGCGGCAACCCTCTGGAAACTCTGCGCCAGATCGAACGGCTGCGCCATGAGCGGGTGGCGCCGGCGCCGCTGGACCCCGGCGTGTTGCTGTTGCGGCGCTGGCAAGCGCTCCGGCTGAGCCGCACCTACGCCGATCTGCTCGAACACCCGCGCTACCAGTCCGCCTGCCGCTTCTTCCTGGACGACCTCTACGGCGCCCGCGACTTCAGCCAGCGCGACCACGACCTGACGCAGATGTACGAGTTCTCGCGCCGGGTCTTCCCGGAACAGTCCATCCGCCCCCTGGCCCGCACGGTCGAGCTGCACTTCATGACCCAATCCCTGGACGCGCGCCTGTTGGACGCGCTCGTCAACCGGCTTGGGGTCACGGATACCATTACGCCGGCCCTATATGCGGAAGCCTACCGCCTGTGTGATAATTATGTTGAACGCGTTCAGCAGATTGAGTTGATCGGCGAGATCGGCCAGATGCTGGACGGGCTCGTAAAACTGCCGCTGGTGGGCGCGGCCGTGGCGCTGGCCCGCGGCCCGGCGGCGCGGGCCGGCTATGGGGAGTTGACCGAGTTCCTGGAGCGCGGCTACAACGCCTTCAAGCACATGCGCGGTTCTACGTTCTTCTTGAGCACCGTGCGGCAGCGCGAGCTGCGGATCCTAGACAAATTGTTCGCCAACGATCCGGACCCGTTCGGCTTCAGTCTGGAGTAGCCGGGCGTTGACGCAGCGGCCCGTTTGTCCACGGGCCCCAGAAAGGCGAGGCTATGCGGCAGTCCTCTTCGCACAAGACCGCCTTGGTCCTGGCCGGCGGCGGGCTGACCGGCGCCGTCTACGAGATCGGCGCCCTGCGCGCCATCGACGACATCCTGGTCGACCGGACCGTGGCCGACTTTGACATCTACGTCGGCACCAGCGCCGGGTCGCTGGTGACCAGCCTGCTCGCCAACGGCATCAGCCCGAACACGATGCTGCAGGCCATCGCCGGCGAGCACCCCAACATCCCGGCCATCGAGCGCGACCACCTTTTCCACTTCAACCCCGACGACCTGCTGCAATGGGCGGCCCAGATCCCGCCGAAAGTGCTGGGCGCCTGGTCCCACTACCTGCGCCATCTGGGCGACATGACTCTCTTCGACCTGGTCTGGCAGCTGTCCGAGGCGCTGCCCTCCGGCATCTATGACAACACGACGCTGGAGCGCTACGTCCGCAGCGCGATCCGCGCCTACGGCCACGCCAACCGCTTCGACCAGCTGCAACGCGATCTCTACATCATCGCCACCGACCTGGACACCAGCGAGCGCGTCGTCTTCGGCCCGGACACCCACCCGGAACTGGCGATCTCCAAGGCCGTGGCCGCCTCCACCGCCATCCCGGTGGTGTACAAGCCGGTGCGCATCAACGGCCGCGACTACGTCGACGGCGGCCTGCGCGGCAACGCCAGCCTGGACGTGGCCATCGAGCACGGCGCCAAGCTGGTGGTGTGCATCAACCCGGTGGTGCCGTTCGACAACCGTGACCGGGCCTCGATTCCGTTCTTCGGGCCGGATGGCGGTTACCTGCGGGATAAGGGCTTCACGGCCGTGGCTAACCAGGTCGGCCGCATCACCAGCCACGCCGGCCTGCACTACCACGTCAAGCAGCTCCGCAAGACCCGGCCCGAGGTGGATATCATCCTGATCGAGCCGAGCCGCTCCGATTACCAGATGTTTTTCTACAACATCATGCGCTACTCGGCCCGGCTGATCGTCGCCCGGCATGGCTTTGAAACCGTCTCGCTGCGCCTGGCCGAAGACTTCGCCAACTTCCAGCAAATGCTCCAGCGCCACCACATCCGCATCTCCCAGCGCCTGGTCCTGGAAGAGCTGTCTGAGATCCAGCAGGCGAATTACAGCCCGGCCGTCATCCGGCGGGTCCTGGAAGCGCGCTCGGCGACCTATCGGCGCGGCGTCAACAGCCGGCACAGCAGCCCCCTCGGCCAGCTGCGCAGCAGCCTGAAGGACCTGGAACAGGCCCTGGCCGACTTTCCGAGCAACGGCCCGGCATGACCACCCTGCAGCCCATCGGCGCCGCCGTCTTTGAGCGGCTGACGGCCCTGCACGCCGGCCTGGAAAGCGCCCTGGAGGGCCTCCCGCCCGAGGCCCTGGACTGGACGCCCGGCCCGGGCTTCAACTCGCTGGCCGTGCTGATCACGCACGCCACCGGCGCCGAACGCTACTGGATCGGCGATGTGGCTGCCGGGCACGCCTCCGGGCGGGTGCGCGAGGCCGAGTTCCAAGTTCAGGCGCTCTCAGCCGACGCGTTGCGGGCGCGCCTGGCCGAGACGCTGGCGTTCTGCGGGAGCACCCTGGCCGAGCTGGGCGATGGTCGGCTGGCGGAGAAGCGCACCTCGCCTCGCGACGGCCGCACCTTCAGCGTGGCGTGGTGCCTGGCGCACGCCCTGGAGCACACCGCCCTCCACACCGGCCACGCCCAGCTGCTGCGCCAGCTGTGGGAGCAGCGCCAGCCCGGCCCGCCGTAAGCCCGCCCGCCCTCGCCGCCACGGAGGCGCGATGCCCAAATCGGAGCCGTTCACCAGCGTCGACGCGGCCTGGCTGCATATGGATCAGCCGGCCAACCTCGCCATGATCACGGGCGTGCTCATGTTCGACGCGCCGCTGGACTTCGCCCGCCTGAAAGCCACTTACCAGCATCGCCTGCTGCCGGCTTTCCCGCGCTTCCGTCAGCGCGTACGCGAGCCGCGCCTGAGCCTGGGGCTGCCGCGCTGGGAGCTTGACCCCAACTTCGCTCTGGACCATCACCTCGGCCAGCTGGACCTGGCTGCGCCCGGCGATGACGCCAGCCTGCAGGCGCTGGCCGGCGAGCTGATGGCCCGGCCGCTGGACCGCGCCCACCCGCTCTGGCACATCACCTTGGTGCGCGGCTACGGCGCCGGCAGCGCCCTGATCTGCCGCCTGCATCATTGCATCGCCGACGGCTTGGCGCTCGTTCAGGTCCTGCTCTCGCTGACCGACACCGCGCCGGACGCCGCCTGGCCGAAGCCGCCGGCCGAGGCGGGGCGCCGCCCGCCGCGCGGTCTGGTCCAGCGGTTGGTGGCCCGCACGACTGAGACCGTGGACCAGACGCTGACGACGGCCGAGCACTGGCTCCACGACGGTACGCTGGCGCTGCAGGGCGCCCTGCATCCGGCCGAACAGCTGGCCGTCGGCGGGCTGTATGCGCTGGCCCTCGGCAAGTTGACGCTGCTCGGGCCGGACCAGCGCACGCTGTTGCGCGGCCGCTGCGAGATACCCAAGCGCGCGGCCTGGAGCCGGCCGGTGCCGCTCGCCGTCGTCAAAGCCATCGGCCAGTCCCTGGACGGCACCATCAACGACGTCCTGCTGGCCGCGGCCGTGGGCGGGCTGCGCCGCTATCTGGAGCGCAACGACCAGGTGGTGGACCGGCTGAACCTGCGCGCGCTGGTGCCGGTGAATCTGCGCCCGTCGGACGAACTGGCGCGCCTGGGCAACCGCTTCGGCCTGGTGCTGCTGTCCTTGCCGGTGGGCGTGCGCGAGCCGCTGCGGCGCATCCGCGTGCTGAAGAAGCGCATGGACGCGATCAAGGACTCGCCCGAGGCCGTGGTCGCCTTCGGGATCCTGGGCGCCATGGGCCTGACGCCGGCCCAGGTGGAGGACTTGATCGTCAAGTTCTTCGCCGCCAAGGCCTCGGCCGTCATGACCAACGTCCCCGGCCCGCGCGAGGTGCTCTACTTCGCCGGCCAGCCGCTCAAGGGCCTGATGTTCTGGGTGCCGCAGCCCGGCAACCTGGCTCTGGGCTTGAGCATCCTCAGCTATGCCGGCGCCGTGCGGATCGGCGTAGCCACCGACGCCGGCCTGGTGCCGGACCCCGAGACCATCGTGGCCGGCTTCGAGGCGGAATTAGACGCCCTGCGCCGCACAGTGCGGCCGGCCCGCGCCGCGCCGCCGCCGACCCACCCGGCCCAAGCGCCCCGCGCCAAGGGTCGCTGCCAGGCCCAGACCCGCTCCGGACAGCGCTGCCGCAACCAGGCCCGGCCCGGCTCAAAGGTCTGCCACGCCCATCGCGGCCCGCGGAAATGACAACAGCGCGGGACGATGGCTCGTCCCGCGCTGTGAGCGTGTTCGTTCCGGCGAGGCCGCCGAACTCCGTCAGCCTGTGAAAATCGAGCGGCGCTTGGCCAGCCGCGCGTAGATCGTGTTCTGGACCACGTTGCGCACCTGGTCGGTGAGCTGCGAGACCAGCATCAGGTTGTTGGCCGCCCGCGGCCCGTGCTGCGCCGTCGGGATCGGCTCGCCGATGTCGATGTACCACTTGGTCGGCAGCGGCACGAACCCCAGCAGGCCCAGCCACGGGAAGGTCGGCGAGATCGGGAAGTACGGGAAGCCGGTGAGCTTGGCCATGAAGTTGGACTTGGCCAGCGAGATGTAGGTTTCTTCGGCGCCCACGATCGACACCGGGATCATCGGCGCGCCGGTGCGCAGGGCCATGCGCACGAAACCGCCCCGGCCGAAGCGCGCCAGGCGGTAGCGCTCCTTGTACAGCTTGCCGACGCCCTTGTAGCCCTCCGGGAAGACGGCCACCAACTCGTCTTGATCGAGCAGGCGCGTACCGTTGTCGTCGGTCGCCAGCACCTGCCCGCACTTGGTCAGGAAGTCGGACAAGAACGGCAGCGTCGGGAACCAGGTGGCGTACAGGGTCCGCACCAGCCGCTGGGCGGGGTGGTCGTTGATGATGCCGGTCGCCAGCATCATGCCGTCAAACGGCAGTTGACCGGAATGGTTCACCACCAGCAGCGCCCGGCCGTCAGCGGGCACGTTCTCCAGGCCGCTCATCTCCACCCGCCAGTAGGTCCGGTACATGAAGTTGGCGAACGGCTTGACGGCCTCCAGAAATTCCCGGTCGAGGCCCCACTGGTCGGTTTCGTACTCGCCCGTCATGCGGCGTTTGAGGGTGTCGGTTTGGAACTGGAGCGAGCTGTTCAGGACGTACCACATCCCCTTCCAGGTGTCGGCGTCCAGCAGGTCGTCGCCGAAGAACGTGCGCAGCTTGCTGAGCAGGCCGCGCCGCAGGGGCGAGGGCAGCACGCCGGCGCCCTCCTCCAGCAAATCCAGGAGACGCTCGGGCGTGATAGACGTGATATAGCCGGGGCTGATGGAGCGGATGCGCTCGAACAGCGCCTCGACCTCCTGGAGGAACTGGCGCCGCAGCGAGGGGTCCAGGCCGGCCTCAGCCTCCGGGTTCTCCTCGGGCGCCTCGTCCGGCGAAAAGTCGGATGGCTCGGGCTCGGGCGCCACGAGCTTGGGTTTGCGCCGCGGCTTGGCTTTGGTCTTGGCTTTGGCGGCCGCCGGCCGGCGGCGCTTGGGTGCCGCGGCCGCAGGGGCTGCCTCGGCATCGTAAAGATAGACGGAGTTCTCGGACGCCAGGACCGCGTCGCCGTCCGGGTCGCTTTGGCCGTTGGCGGCCGGGACGGCGGCCGGCTCGGTGACGGGCTGGGTGGCGTTCACGCGCTTGGACCGGCGCGCCCGGGCTGGCGGGCTGGCGCTCCGCCGGCCGGTCGACTGGGAGGACGCTTTCTTCTGGGCCATAGGATCGTCTCTTCTCGCCTGAGCTCAGGCCGCCTGGCCGGAGCGGGTCCGGCGCGGTGTGCGTGTCCGGGAGCGCGCGGCCGGAGCCGGCGCCTGGCCGTCGCCGTCAGCCGCGGCGCGGGCGCGGCGGCGGCGCTCGATGGTCTCGCGCAGACGTTCCTCTTCCTGCTGGCGGGTCAGCGCCTCCGGCACATAGCGTCGGACGCGGTTCTGGCTGGCGAACTCGCGCAGCGTCTCTTCGGCCGAGTACTGGGGCGTGAAGCCCAGTTCGGTGCGCATCTTGTGCAGGTCGCCCACGCACGGGTAACGCAGGTAATCCAGGTCTAGCGGCGCATAGCGCGGCCCGAGCAGCGCCACGCTGCCGTAGGCCAGCGGGTGGAGCACCGGCAGCGGCAGTTTGCCGGCCAGGCCCATCAGCTTCCACAACGGCAGGGCGTTGTCGGCGCCCACGTTGAAGGCGCCGGGCGCGTCGTTCAGCACGGCGTGCGCCAGCGCCGCGGTCACGTCCTGCTCGTGGATGACCTGCAGCATCGGGTCAAAGCCCAACAGCGTCAGGGAGTCGTCCTCGCGCAGGAAGCGCGTCATCGGCGTGCTGCATTTCGGCCCGACGATATGGGCGAAGCGCAGGATCGTCAGGATCAGGTCCGGCGCCTGGCGCTGCAGGCCGTTGCAGAAAGCCTCGATCTCCACCAGGTCGCGGAGGTAGCCGTAGTCCTTGCTGCCGTGCTGCGGGTGGTCTTCGCGCAGGTAGAGCGAGTTGGTCGGCTGCGCGCCGTAGACCATGGTGCTGCTCTTGAACACGATCTTGCGCACGCCGGCTTCGGCGCAGGCGCCCAGGAACTTCATCGTCCCCATCACGTTCTGCTCGAAGCCGGCCTCGCTCGGCCGCGTGTATTCGACGAAGTGCAGGTGGCAGACCGTGTCCGGGCGCTCGGCCTTGAGCAGGTCCACCAGGGCCGGGTTGTGCAGATCGGCTTGGACGAAGTCCAGGCCCTTGATCTCGGTCTCCGGCGGGCCGGCGTCCAACCCGATGACGTGCAGGCCCGGCAGCTCCAACAGTTGGGCGGCGACGCGTCCGCCCCAATAGCCGGCCACGCCACTGACAAGCACCGTGCGTTGATCGGTCATGGAAGGTCTCCCCAAGGCCCGGCGCCGCTCAACGGCGCCGCCGTGTGATCAGCCACCCGCCCAACAGCGCGAGGCCGGCCGCCCCCAGCCACAGCCACGGCCGCGGCGCGCCGCCCGGCGCGGCGACGCCCTTGGACATGCGCGGCATCTGCGCCAGGCGCTCGGCAGCCTGCGCGCGCGCCGGCGCGAACACAGCCGGCTGGCTGCGGTAGCGCTCGGCCAGCGCGCGTTTTTCGGCGATGTCGTCGTCGGTGATGAAGCGCCCGCCCGGTGAGCGCAGGCCGGCCAGCCGGAACTCGTGCTTCTTGAACAGCTTGTAGATTTCTTTGACCCGCTCCATCTCTATGTTACGCCCAAGCGTGTAATCTTCAAAACGCCCTTCCATGGCCAGCAGGCAGGTCTCGGCCAGGCAGGCGTAGGAGGTCTTGGGCGGCAGGCCGATGTCGTAGCCGAAGTCGACGTCGCCGGGGATCAGGACCTCGCCGCTCTCGATGACGAGCACGTCCGGGCGCAGCGCGGCCTCGGCGTCGTTGATGTCCGGCGGCCGGGCCACGTCGCAGATGACAGCGCCGGGCTTGCACTGGCTGATATCCACCACGCGCTGGCCAAAGGCCGAGGTGGCCGTGACGATCAGGTCGCAATCGGGCAGGAACTCGTCGGCGCGCAAAGCGATGGTGACCCGCGCGCCGGGCGTCTCCGCCTGGATGCGCCGCTTCAGTTCGATCAGGCGGTCCGGCTCGATCGAGACCAGGACCACGTCGTAGATGGCCTGGGCCAGCAGGCGCGCGCAGACCGAGCCGATGGAGCCGGTGGCGCCCACCACCATGACCTTGCCCTTGGTCAGGTCGGTGGCGCCCATCTTGAGGACGGCCTGCTTGGCGGCCTCCAGGGTGGCGGCCACCGTCAGGCTGTTGCCGCTGGTGATGGCGATGTCGGCCTCGTTCGCCACGGTGATGCCGGCGTCGCCGACCACACTCGTGAACGCCCCCAGGCCCATGATGCGCGCGCCCAGCCGCTCGGCCAGCCGCGCCGCCTGGTTCAGGCGCTCGTAGGTGAAGCGCTCACCGTGGCTCATCATCTGGCGCGGGGTCGCGCCCAGCGAGATCAGCACGCCTTCCACCCGCTGGCCGGTGACCGGCGAGCGCGCGCCCGTGATCCGCGAGAGGTACAGGGCGGGCAGATAGGCGGCCACGGCCTCCACCAGGTCGTCCGGCAGATACTTGGTCCAGGCGAACAGCTTGTGCTTGTGAATGAATTTGAGGCTGAGGGGATGGATGACGAACGCGAAGCGGTTGATGCCCTGCTCTTCCGGGCGCAGGTAGCGGACGGCCGGCCGCCAGTCGAGGTCGGCCATAAGGTCCAGGTAGGTGTCCTCGGTCAGCGGCAGGTCGGGGCGGGCGCGCAGGGCGACCAGCAGCCCTTCGAGGACGGCGGCCGACCAGCGGCCCAGGCCGTCGCCGTCCAGCGGCGGCATCAGGGTGACGACGATGGAGACGCCGCGCCGCTCCAGATCGGTCAGGTCCTCGTCGCCGGCCCACTCCACCACCACGGTCTTGTGGTCCAACCGCTCCGGCCCATAGCGGCGGATAGCGCCGATGTCGCCGGCCAGCACGTCGGCCCACCGGAAGGGCGCGGCGGCGCGCGGCACCGGCTGATGATCCGGGCTGTGGCCGTTGGGCTGCGGCACCAGGCGCCGGAAGGGGAAGTCTTTCAGCCGCTCCAGGGTGGGCCGGGCGGCCTGTTCCAGGGTCTGGCGCGAGCCGACGCCGGGGAAATCCGGCAGGGCGAAGTACACCACCGGATCGGCGAAGCGGACGGCCGGGCTGTGTTTGCTCAGGGCCTGGGCCAGGCCGACGTGGTTAACGCCCGGCACCATCAGGATGTGCTTCTCGGCGAAGATGCCGGGCTGCGCCTGGTCCGCCAGCTTCACGCCCCAGCGTTCCAGGCCATCCCGCACCCCGGCGCCGTCGACGACGGGCGTGGTGCGGGCCAGCGCCGGCAGTTCGGCGCCGAGCGTGTGCGTGGCCGCCGCCGCCCCCAGCCGCAGTCTGGCCGGGAGGCCGTCCAGGCTGATCGCGTCCACCTGGCCGTCGTACTGCGCGATCAGCGCCCGCGCCCGTTCCGGATTACCGCCGCACCCCACCCGGCGCAGCTCCACCGTCTGGCCGAGGAAATGCACCGGCTGGGCGGTCTCGCCTTCGCCGAGATGGATGACGACGACGCGTTTCATGGCGCGCCTCCTGTGCCGGTTGTGGATTACTTGAGGATGAGTTCGCTCAGACCCTTCTCGCGCAGCAGCGTTGGGTAGAGCTTGTACAGCGGCTCCACCGCCGGCAGCAGCTTCAGGACCTTGGGCAGCGGCCCTTGGACGACGATTTCCTTCTTGGCAATCGCGCCGAGCAGGTTGACCTTGCCGTGCCAGAAGGCGTGCGAGGTGTCGGCCTTCATGGTCATGACCACGTCCGGCTGCAGCTTGGACGGCCCATGCGTCACGTCCACAAAAGCCCCGGGCTGCGTCGCCTTGGCGCGCGCATTGATCGTCGTCTGGGCCTCCGGGTCGCTGTAGCGGAACTGGATGACGATGCCAGACTTGGCGATCTTAGGCCCGACGTTCGGGTCCTGCTTGGCGCGGTCCATCAGCGCTCCGACGGTCTCATAGAACTGCTTGCTGTCGCGGAAGACGGCCATGCGGATGCTCCTTGGAGAGGTCGCGGAGAGGGATATGGATTGGCAATGGCGCGGCTGAACGCGCCTGGGCGCTCAAGCCCAATTGTGGGCGCCTAAGCCGACATTTTACAGTGACTTTCAGCCAATGCCGCCGCTGCTTAACGTCGGCTCTTCCTCTTCCGCCACGCCAGGGTCTCAAACACAGACCGGCCGGCGATTGGGGCTTGACTCTCATGACGCAGCGTGTTATATTCTCTATGACGCAACGCGTTATACACCGCCCCGGGCAGCGGGGCGCACCAGACCAATCACTTTCGGCCGTAAGGAGGCCCCCATGACCACCAAGAAGAAGATCGCCGAACTGGAAGAGATCGAGGAAATGGAAGAGGAAGCCCGCAACCGCTTCTTCGAGAACGCCCGCAAAGTCCTGCTGGCGGGCATCGGCGCCGTCGCCCTGGCCCAAGATGAGATGGAAGACTTCGTCAACCGCCTCGTCGAGCGCGGCCAGATCGCCGAGAAGGATGCGCGCAAGCTGGTGAAGGAAGTCACCGAGAAGCGCACCCGCCGGGCCGAGAAGGAACTCGACAAGCGCGTCGAGGAGCTCCTGGAGCGCCTGAACGTCCCGTCCAAGGGCGACATCGAGGCGCTGACCCACAAGATCAACACCCTCACCCATAAGATCGACGAGCTCAAGAAGCAGGCCTGACCGGCCCGCCCGCAGTCTCGCGCCGAGTGCCAGTGCGTACTCCGCCCCAGGCGGAGTACGCACTTCGCTTGTCTGGCCGCGCTGACCGGCGGCCGGGTAACTTATGCCCACGATAAAGCGTTACGCTAACCGGAAACTGTACGACACCGACGCCAAGCGCTACGTCACCTTGGAGGCCGTCGCCGAGCTGATCCGGCAGGGCCAGGAGGTGCGGGTCGTCGACCACACCACCGGCGACGACATCACCGCCCAGATCCAAGCCCAGATCATCTTCGAGGAAGAGAAGCGCAGCGGCGGCGTCCTGCCGCGCACGCTGTTTACCGATTTGATCCAGACCGGCAGCCAGAAGCTGAACGCGCTGCGCCAGGCCCTGACGGCGCCCGCCGCCGACGTGAACGCCGAGATCGAGCGGCGCCTGACCAAGCTGGTGGAGCGCGGCGCCTTGTCTGAGGCGGAAGGGCTGCGCCTGCTGGACCTGCTCCTGGCGACCGGCGCCGCCGAGGGCGAGGGCTTCAACGACGCCGAAGTCGAGCGCGTCATCCGCGACCGCGGCCTGCCCTCCCGCAAAGACCTGGACCGCATCACCCGGCGCGTGGATGCGCTGCAAGCCGAACTCGATGAACTCCTGCGCGGCCCCAAATCCAAATAAGCGCGGATGATCTCGCTGCAGGGCGCCGTCCAGCGGTCGTTCACGTTCCCGGCCCCGCTGCCGACGGCCAGCGCTTACTTCGGCGACTTCCGCCGCGTCCTCACCCACCTCCCCCACATCCGGCTGGTCAAAGCTTTCGCGCCCGACCGGTTTCGCGTCCTCTACCGCACCGTCGAACTGGGCGTGTATGACGTGCGCATCTACTGTGATCTGGCCGTCACCTTCGACCAAGCCCGCGGCCTCCTGCGCGTGACCACGGCCAGCGACCTGACGCCGGTCAAGCCGCGCGCCACGCTCACCTCGCTGACCGCGCAGGGCGCCTACCAAAGCACGTCCAGCTTCCAGGCGGCCGGTGACGCCACTCAAGTGGACTATCGCCTGGAGCTGCGCGCCCGCCTCCCCAAACCCTTCGGCCTGGGCCTGGTCTCCGACCGGACGGTTGAGCGCATCGCCCACAGCATCGTGAAGTGGCGGATCGAGGAGATCGCGGACGGCTTCATCGACCGCTCGATTGCCGATTACCGCCAGCGCACCCGCCGCCGCCGGACAAAATAGGCGCGCCCATCGGCGGCGCGCCTGCAGCGGCTCATATTTGGCTTGTTCCAGCCGGTGCCGGCCGCACCGTCACTCTTCCAGCGCCGCCAGGATCTGGGGCAGCCGGGCCTCGGCCGCCCGCACGCCCAGCGTCATCGCCATCAGTTCAGCGCGCCGGTCGAAGCGAAAGTAGCTGGCCCGCGACAGGTCCGGCGAGATCAAGACATCGGCCGCCTCCAACCCGCCGCCGGACCGCCGCACGTAGTTCTCGAGCACGCCCAGGCCTGGCCCCAGCGGACCCGGCGCCGGCAAACGCGACGAGTTGAACAGATCGACCCCAATGACGACCTCGGCGCCCAGCCGCCGGGCCGCCGCCGCCGGCAGGTTGTTGGTGGCGCCGCCATCCGCGTACCAGCGCCCTTCAATCTCCACAGGCGTCACCAACCCCGGCACCGCGCTGCTGGCATGCACCGCGCGCACCACGCGCCCGGTGCGGAACAACACCGGCTCGCGCGTCTCCACATCGGTGGCTACCACCGCCAGCGGCCGCCGCAGCTGGGCGAAGTACGGATCGCCGATCAGGTCGATCAGCCAATCCTCCAACCGGTCGAAGCTGACGAAGCCGCGCTGCGGCCAGACGGGATTGACGAGCAGACGCCAGCCCAGCTCGGGCAGCAGCTCGCCCAGCTCGGCCAACGTGACGCCGGCGCAATACAGCGCGCCCACCACTGAACCGGCGCTCACCCCGGCGAGGCAGTCGATCGGCACGCCTTCGCGCTCCAGGACAGCCAGCACCCCCAGGTGCGCGGGGCCGCGGGCGATGCCGCCGCTCAGGGCCAGTCCGACGCGCTTCATGCCGGCCGCCCCGCCTCGGTCGGCGCCCGCTGCTTCGCGGGCACCCGGCTCATGGCGTACTCGGCCAGGGCCGTGATGGTCAGGCTGGGGTTGACGCCGGGATTGGCGGGCACAATCGAGCCGTCCACCACGTACAGGCCGGGATAGCCGTGGACCTGACAATCCAGGTCCACCACGCCCTCGGCCGCGTCGCGCCCGAAGCGGCAGCCGCCCAGGATGTGGGCCGTGATCGGGATGTTGAACAGGCTCTCGTTGAAAGAGGCCAGCGGGATGCCGTTGGTGCGGCGCGCGAACTCCTGGGTGGCCTGGTGGCCCAGCGGGATCATGGTCGGCACTGGCTTGTCCGGGTCGGTCTCGGACACCAGGGCGCGCCGCCCGAGTGTGAACAGACTGCGCCCCCAGCGCATGCGCACGAAGTTGTCCTCCGTCTGCATCACCAGCAGGATCGTGCTGCGCCGGGCCCAGCCGGGCAGGACATGCACCTTGAGGAAGTCGCCGATGTGCGTGGCGATCTCCCAGGCGGCCTTGGCGAAGCGCCCCAGCAGGCTGCCCGCGCCGATCAGCGGCCCGGACATCAGCCGCATCAGGTCCGAGCCGGCCGGATAGCGCACCGGCTCCACCGACGTGACCTCGTCCAGCTTGAAGAACGACGTGATGGCGATGCCCTCGGAATAGTCGACGTCGGTGCCGCGCGCGGTGGAACCGAGCAGCGACTCGCTGTTGGTGCGCACCTCGTCGCCCAGGCGAGGCGAGAGGCCGGGCAGCGAGCCGGTCACGTCGCGGCAGCGGAAGAGCAGGCGCAGCGTGCCGAGCGTGCCGGCCGCCACCACCACGTGGCGGGCGCGGACGCGCCGCTCGGCCTGGGGCGGCCAGGTCGTGGCGCGGCGGTAGACGATCTCGTAGCGGGCGCCATCCGGCTGCCCGGCCGGCAAGGGGCGGAGATCGCGGACCTCCGCCTCAGCCCGCACCTCGGCGCCCCAGCGCTCGGCAAAGTGCAGGTAGTTCTTGACCAGCGTGTTCTTGGCGTTATGTCGGCAGCCGACCATACAGCCGCCGCAGTGCGTGCAGCCGCGCCGGGCCGGGCCTTGACCGTCGAAGAACGGGTCTGGCACCAACTCCCCTTCTTGGCCCGGCTCGCCAAAGTAGATACCGACCGTGGTCGGTTGGAAGGTTTCGCCGCGGCCCCAATCCGCGGCGATGCCGCGCAGCACCTTATCGGCCGGGGTCAGGCGCGGGTTGGGTGCGACGCCCAGCATGCCCTTGGCCGTATCGAAGTGCGGGCGCAGCACGGTCCGCCAGTCGGCCAGATCATGCCAGCCCGGCGCCGCGAACAGCCGCTCGTCCGGCTCCATCAGCACGGTGGCATAGCCGAGGCTGCCGCCGCCCACGCCGCTGCCATGCAGGACGAAGACGTCCTTGAAGAAGCTCAGCTGCAGGATGCCAAAGGCCCGCACGACCGGGAACCACAGGTACTTCCAGAACAGCCAGTTGCTCTTCGGAAAGTCCTCGTCCGCCCAGCGTTTGCCGCGCTCCAACACCAGGACACGGTAGCCCTTCTCGGACAAGCGCATGGCCGAGACGCTGCCGCCGAACCCGGAACCGATGACGACGTAGTCGTAGGTGAGGTCTTTTTCAGAAGTCAACGCGTTTCCCCTCATAGATGTATTGGAACAGCCGGCGCGTTTCGGCCCGGTCCGGGATGCGCCGCGAGGCAACCAGGTTGGTGTCCAAGTCGCAGCGTTCACACAGCGCCTCAAGCTGGGCCTGGAAGTCGGCGGGCGCCAGGCCGCACTCGGCGTAGCTCAACGGCTGGCCCAGGCGGCGCAGCAGGGCCCGAAAAGCGTCGGCCAGCGCCGGCCCGGCCGCGGCTTCGTCAGCCACCTCCAGGCCGATGAAGCGGGCCAAATCCAGATAGCGGCCCACGCCGGCATGGGCGTTGTAATCGAGCGTGGCCGGCAGGGCGACGCTCACCGTGCGGCCGTGCGGCAGGCTGAACAGGGCGCCCACCGCGTGCCCGAGCGAGTGCGCCAGGGTGACCTGCGAATTGCTCAGCGCGATCCCGGCCAGCGTCGCCGCGTTGTGCATCTTCTCGCGCGCCTCGGCATCGGCGCTGTCGGCGGCAATGCGCGGCAGATAGGTGAAGGCCAGCTGGGCCGCCTTCAGGCACGGCCCGTCGGCGAAATCGTTGGCCCAGGCGCTGCCAAAAGCTTCGATGGCATGGGTCAGCGCATCCAGGCCGGTCAGCACCGTCAGGCCCGGCGGCAGGTTCGCCACCAGCGCCGGGTCCACGATGGCGACATCGGCCAGCAGTTCGCGCGTGGCGACCGACAGCTTGCGCTTCTCCTGGGCGTCGGTGAGCACGGCGGCCCAAGTGGCCTCGGAACCGGTGCCGGAGGTCGTCGGGATCGTGATCAGGCGGGCCTTGGCGCGCAGGCCAAACGTCTCCATTGGGCTGATGCCGGCCGGGTCGACATCCGGCCGCTCGTACAGCACCCAGGCCGCCTTGGCCGCGTCCATCACCGAGCCGCCGCCCAGGCCGATGATCCAATCCGGCTGCGCGGCCGTCATGGCCGCCGCGCAGCGGCGCACCACCTCCAGGTCCGGCTCCGGCTCCACCTCGGCAAAGACGTGGATGGGGAGGCCGGCCGCGTCCAAACGCGCTTTCACCTGGCGGAACATGGCGCTGCCGGCCAGGAGCGCGTCGGTGACGATGAAGGCCAGCCGCCCAGACACCGCCTCGAGGTGGCTGAGGGCGTCATCGCCGAAGACAATCTGCGGGCTGTTGAAATACCACATACGATTACCCTGGCCTGGCCGGGCGCGGCTGGCCGCGCCGGGCGGGTGAGTGGCGACGGGAATTCAGGCCCCGTCCGGCCATTGCGTCTCGATCAGCGTGCAGCACTTGACCAGGGCGGTCGCCGCCTTGGGCGCGCGCATCACCTTAACCATCGGGCCGGTCAGCTTCAACTGGCGGGTGACCAGGCCCTGGATCGGGTCCAGCCTGCCTTCGATCACCTTGCGCCAGGAGGGCAGGCCGGCCTCGATCAGGAACTCCGGCGGCTTGGGCAGCGGCTCGCGCACCAGGAAAGCGCCCCGGCACTCGCCATGCCACAGGTCCATGTAGAGCTGGGCGGCCTCGGGCAGCCCGGCGCCCGCCTGGACGACGAAGGCGAAATCGCCCTCCCAGGCCTGGGCGGCTTCGCGATACTCCGCGCTCCGGTTCAATTGGTCCATCAGGGCCTTGATCCACTCATCGCTGGGAAACACAATCGGCATACGCAGCTCCTGGGTGATGATGGGCGGGCGCCGGCTGGCTGTGCGCAACTGACCGGCGGTCAGTTTAAGTTTACACGAATCAAGCGCGCTCGGGGTCAGGCCCGGCCGCCCCGCGGGCGCGCTCCTCCGCCACCAGCGTCCGGCGCAGGATCTTGCCCACGGCCGTCTTCGGCAAGGCGTCCCGGAACTCCACGGATTTCGGAACTTTGTAGGGCGCCAGGTTGGCGCGGCAGAACGCCAGCAACTCGTCCTCGGCGGCCGTCTCGCCGGGCTTCAGGACGACGAACACCTTGACGCGCTCGCCCTTGTCTTCCAGCGGGATGCCGATGGCGGCCGCCTCCAGCACCTTGGGATGGCGGTAGAACAGGTCCTCGATCTCGCGCGGGTAGACGTTGTAGCCGCCCGCGCCCAGGATCATGTCCTTCTTGCGATCCACAATCTTGAAGTAGCCGGCCTCATCCATCACGGCGATGTCGCCGGTGTGCAGCCACGGCCGGCCGCCGGCCGCGTCGCTGCGCAGGACGTTGGCGGTCTCGGTGGGCATGTTCCAATAACCGCGCATCACCTGCGGGCCGCGCACGCACAGCTCGCCGGGTTCGCCGGCCGCCACGCGGTGCTCGCCGCTCTCGACGTCGACGAGCTTGACCTCGGTGTCCGGCCAGGGCAGCCCGATGGTGCCGAGCCGGTTCTCGCCAAAGATCGGGTTGGCGTGCGTCACGGGCGAAGCTTCGCTCAGGCCATAACCCTCCACCAGGCGCGCCCCGGTCAGCGCCTGGAAGCGCGCCTGCACCTCGCCCGGCAGGCCGGCGGCGCCGCTGATACAGGCCTTGATCGAACGCAGGCTGTAGCGCTCGATGCCGGGCAGATTGTTGATGGCGTTGTACATGGCCGGCACGCCCGGGTACAGCGTCGGCTTCCAGCGCACGATCGAGTGGACCACGTCCTGCAGGTCGCGCGGATCCGGGATCAGGAGCAGGGTGCCCGCGATCAGCACGCCCAGGTTCATGCCCGTGGTCATGCCGTAACAGTGGAAGAGCGGCACCTGGATCAGCGTCGTCTCCTGGGCCTCGGCGGCGTTCAGCCAGACCCGGCACTGGTAGGCATTGGCGAAGATATTGCGATGCGTCAGCTCCGCGCCTTTGGAGACGCCGGTGGTGCCGCCGGTATACATCAGGACGGCCAAGTCCTCGGGCCGGACGTCCACCGGGTCCGGGCGCGCCGGCGCGCGCGCCAGCAGGTCCGTGAACCAGTCGGTGCGCTCGTCCGCGGAGATATCGACCCAGTGGCCGTGCGCGCGTTCCATGAACAGCGTGAAAAGCGCGCGTGTGGCCGGCTTGAAGTAGCTCTTGATCTGGGCGACCACGACGTGGCGCAGCTTGGTCTCCGGCCGGATTTTGCGGATCAGCGGATAGAACGAGCTCAGGGTGACGAGGACGGAGGCGCCGGAGTCGTTGAGCTGGTGCCGCATCTCCTGCGCCTGGTAGAGCGGGTTGCACGGCACCACCAACGCGCCAACGCGCAGCGTGGCGTAGTAGGCGATGAGATACTGCGGGCAGTTGGGCAGGTGCAGCGCCACCCGGTCGCCCGGCCGCACGCCCAAGCGCTGCCAGGCGGCCGCCAGGCGATTGACGGCGCGATTCAAGTCGCCATACGCCAGGCGCGCTCCCTTGAAGAGGGTGGCCGTCCGGTAAGGGTAAGTCTGGGCGACGCGCTGCAGCACCCGCGGCATCGTCCAATCCGGATAGTCGATGTGCTCCGGGACGTGGGGCTCGTAGAAACGGAACCACGGCTGGCTGTCCATGCGACCGCTCCTGCCGACAGATCTCCGGGAGGTAGGCGCCCGGCGCGACCCGCGGCGCTGTGTGCTGATTGTGGGGGCGAGGACGTTTCCAGCTTAGCGCCCGCAGACCGCGCCTGTCATCTGTAGATCGTCATCGCTTTTTCGCCGGTCGGCACCCGGCCCGCCCTTAGCCGACCAATCCGGTATAGAATTGGTCCGGCGCCGGCCCGAGCGCCGCGCAGCAAGGAGTCTCGTGCGCATCCTCAACCTCGCGCTCATGGCACCGGACGTCGCCGCCCAGGCGCGCTTCTACGCGGCCGGTTTCGGACTGCCGGTGGAAGCGACCGGCGCCCGGCTGACTGTCACGATCGGCTCTACCCGGCTGACCTTCTTGCCGGCCGCGCCAGACTGGTCCGGCTTCTACCATTTCGCCCTCAACATCCCGCCCGATCAGTTCGCCGCCGCCAAGGCCTGGGCCGCCCGCCGCGTGCCCCTGCTGCGGGACAAGCACGGCGCGGACGAGTTCGACTTCCGCACCTGGGACGCCCGCTCCCTGTACTTCCGTGATCCGGCCGGCAATATCGTCGAGTTCATCGCCCGGCAGGCGCTGCCAGCCGCCGGCGGCGCGTTCGGCCCGGAGAGCCTGCTCGGCGTCAGCGAGATCGGGCTGGTGACCGAGGCGGTGGGCCCGACCGTGGCCGGCCTGCGCGCGGCGCTGGGCCTGGAGGTGTTCCGCGGCTCCCACAGTCCGAACTTCGTGGCGCTGGGCGATGATTTGGGGCTGCTGATCGTGGTCCAGGCCGGGCGCGAGTGGTATCCCGACACCGGCCAGGCCGCCGTCCTGGCCGCCAGCGCGGCCCGGCTGAGCCTGGACGACGGCCGCCAGGTGGAGCTTGCCGGGCCGCCCTACGAGAGCGACCCGGCCGACGGCAACGGCCGGCCGCTGTCCGGCCCAATGTCATCGCCCGCCGATGACGAAAACGCTTGAGGCGCCGGGGTGGATTTCGGCTATAATGGCGCTACCATATTAGAACCGAAAGGAATATCTCACCATGGCGGGCGTAACCTACGAACACGTCGACAAGAAGTTTGGCGACAACCATGTCCTCAAGGACCTCAACATCAAGGTGGACGACAAGGAGTTCCTCGTCCTGGTGGGTCCTTCGGGGTGTGGCAAGTCCACGGCCCTGCGCTGTCTGGCCGGGCTGGAAGAGATCACCAGCGGCCGCGTCCTCATCGGCGACCGCGATGTCACCAACATCGCGCCCAAGGACCGCGACATCGCGATGGTGTTCCAGAGCTACGCGCTCTATCCCCACATGAGCGTGTACGACAACATGGCCTTCGGCCTGAAGCTGCGCAAGACGCCCAAGCAGGAGATCGAACGGCGCGTTAAAGAGGCGGCCGAAATCCTGGGCATCGGCCACCTGCTGACGCGCAAGCCCAAGCAGCTCTCCGGCGGCCAGCGCCAGCGTGTCGCCGTCGGCCGCGCCATCGTCCGCGAGCCGTCGGTCTTCCTGTTCGACGAGCCGCTCTCCAACCTGGATGCCAAGCTGCGCGTGCAGACGCGCGCCGAGATCTCCAAGCTGCACCAGCGCCTCAAGACCACGTTCATCTACGTCACCCACGACCAGGTGGAGGCCATGACCATGGCCACGCGCATCGCGGTGATGAAGGACGGCATCCTGCAGCAGCTGGACACGCCCCAAAACCTGTACGACCGGCCGAATAACGTGTTTGTGGCCGGCTTCATCGGCTCGCCGTCCATGAACTTCTTCGACGCCAAGCTGGTCCCGTCGGACGGCAGCGTCACCGTGGACGCCGGCTCCTTCGCCGTGCGCGTGCCGGATGAGCGCAAAGGTCCGTACATGGCCCACGCCAACAAGCAGGTCATCCTGGGCGTCCGGCCCGAGGACATCCACGACCCGAGCTACGCGCCGCCCGGCGTGCATCAGGCCCCGGTCGACGCCACGGTGGAGGTCACCGAGTTGATGGGCAACGAGGTCTACCTGTACCTGAAGTCCGGCGACAAGAACTACGTCGCCCGCGTCGACCCGCGCAGCCGCGCGCGCGTCGGCGACAAGGTCCAGGTGGCCATGAATCTGGACAACATGCACCTGTTCGAGAAAGCGACCGAAGCGGCCATCCGCTGAGGCCAGTCTTGTCCTGGCAGTCCCGGACCGGGAGGCGCCGCGCGCGCCTCCCGGTTCTTTTTCCGGCTGCCCGTGCCTGGCTTGACCCGCCCCTCCCGGCAGCTATAATCCCTCGCCAGACCAACCGACTCAGAAGCCCTAACGACCCATGACCGCCCTGCCCGCCAGCCGCGCCGAGCCGCGGGCGCCTGTTGCCCCGGCCCCCATGCGCGTCTCGCTGATCCTGCCTGCCTACAACGAAGCCGCCGCCCTCCCCACGGTGCTGGCCGACGTCTTCACGACCCTGGAGGCCAGTCTGCCGGGCCGCTTCGAAGTCCTGGTGGTGGACGACGGCTCGCAGGACGACACTCCCGTGGTCGCCCGCGGCTACCCGTGCCGGCTTCTGCGCCACCGCGTCAACCGGGGCAAGGGCGCGGCCATCCGCACCGGGCTGGCCAAGGCCCGCGGCGAACTGATCGTGGTCATGGACGCGGACGCCACCTACCCGGCCAGCGCCATCCCGCGCATCGTGGAGCTGCTGGGCGACTTTGACCTGGTGCGCTGCAACCGGCCGCGCCAGGCCGAGGCCATGCCGGCGCTCAACCAGCTCGGCAACCGCCTGTTTGACCTGGTGCTGACGTTCGCGCACGGCCTGGACGGCTCGGATCACTTGAGCGGCCTGTACGGCCTGCGCCGCGAGGCGCTGCTGCGGATGCGTCTCGAAGCCGAGGGTTTCGACATCGAAGCCGAGATCGGCATCAAGGCGCGCGTGCGCGGCCTGCGCGTGACCAGCTTCCCGATCCCCTACAGCTCCCGGCTGGGCGAGAAGAAGCTCCATCCCTGGCGCGACGGCCTGCTGATCCTGGGCCGGATCGTGGCCATGTTCCTGCTGTACAACCCGCTGATCACGTTTGTGGTCCCGGGTCTGGCGGTGATGATTGTGTCCCTGCTCGGCGCCGCCCTGCTCAGCCGCGGGCCGATCCAAACACCCTTCTTCGGCCTGGATATCCACAGCTTCATCGTCGCCACGCTGGGCGTCCTGGCCGCCTTCCAATTGATCGTCTTCGGCATGGCCGCCGCGCTGTATGGCGTGGAGGCCGGCTACCGGCCGGCCAGTTGGCTGTTCCGACTGAGCGCGCGCCCGGTCCGGCTGGGCGGCGCGCTGGCCGGCCTGCTGATGACGCTGGGCGCCATCGTCTACCTGGTCGGGCTGACCTACGGCTGGCTGAGTTCGGGCGCCGGCTTGTTCTTCGGCCTGCAAAACGTCGTGGCCGGCTCCACCATCCTGGTACTCGGTCTGCAGATCCTCTCGGCCTCGCTGTTCCTGTCGATCTTCGCCGGGCGGCTGGAGCAGCACCAGCGCGCCCCCACCGCGCCGGCGCCCTTCGACGACCTGCTCGATGAATGACCTGCCGCCGCCGCTCGTACCCCGTCCACACGAAAGCGATGGACAGGGGTTGCCGGGCCTAAGTGGCGCTCAGGCGGCGCCGCTCCGTCCATTGCAAGGGGACGGGGTACTCGTCTCGGTCGTCGTCGTCCTGTACAACAGCCGCGCCGACCTGGACGAATGCCTGGCCGCGCTGCGGGCGGATCAGGCCTCGCCTCCTTTTGAAGTCTGGGTGGTGGATAACGCGTCAGCCGACAACGGCGCCGACCTGGCCACTGAGTGGGCCGCGCGCTGGCCGAATCTGCGGGTGCTGCGCAGCCCGGTTAACCGTGGCTACGCCGGCGGCGTCAACGCCGCCCTGCCCCATGCGCGCGGCGATTTCGTGGCGGTGCTCAACCCGGACTGCCAGGTGGAGGCCGGCTGGCTGCGGCCGCTGGTCGCGTTCTTGCAAGCGCACCCCGAAGTCGGCGCCGTCAACCCGCTGCTGTTGCTGCAGCCCGCCGCCGGCGAACGCGACGCCGCGCGCGTGAATGCCGCTGGACAGGACGTGCACGTTTCCGGCTTGGGCTTTAACCGCGGCCTGGGCCGGCCGCGGGCCAGCGTCGATTCCGCCCCGCACGCCATCAGCGGGCTGCAAGGCGGCGCCTTCGTCATCCGCCGTCGGCTGCTGACCGAGATGGGCGGTTGGGACGAGAGCGGCTTCCTGTATCACGAGGACGTCCAGTTGTCCTGGCTGCTGCAGCTCATGGGCCAGGACCTGTACTGCGTCCCGGAAGCCGTGGTCTGGCACCGTTATCACCTGACGATGTACCCGGAGAAGCTGTACCTGCTGGAGCGCAACCGCTGGGCGCTGCTGGCCACACACACCGCGCCGGCCACGCGCTGGGCGCTGGCGCCGTGGCTGCTGGCGACCGAGGCTCTGATGTGGGGCTACTGCCTGCTGCGCGGACCGGCCTTCCTGCGAGCCAAGGCCGCGTCCTATGGCTGGATCCGGGAGCGAGCGCCCGAGCTGCGTGCGCGCCGCCGGCAGATCGAGGCCCTGCGCCGCCGCCCCGATGGCGCCGTGCTGCGCCGCCTGCGCTGGAACTATGCCTGGGATCAGTTCTTGAGCCTGGGCCGCGAGCGCGGGCGATCGGCCCGGCAACCGGCCG
Source organism: uncultured Anaerolineales bacterium (assembly GCA_937952305.1). Lineage (GTDB taxonomy): Bacteria > Chloroflexota > Anaerolineae > Anaerolineales > UBA6663 > SpSt-583. Next base: position 50,009 of record CALFZO010000052.1, read on the forward strand.
GAGGACTGCCGGTGTCAGTGGGCGGCCGAGGGGCGCCGGACGAATGACGCGCGCCGCCGTCGTCATCCTGACCTATAACAGCCGCGCCTTCCTGGACGATTGTCTGGCCAGCCTGGCGCGCCTGACCCACCCGGCGGCGGTCGTGGTGGCGGACAATGCCTCGACGGACGGCACGCTGGACCATATCGCCGCGCACTGGCCGGCGGTGCGGACGCTGGCGCTCGGCCAAAACTGGGGCTTCGCCGAGGGTTACAACCGGGCGCTGGCCCAGGTGGACGCGGATTGGTTCGTCCTGCTCAACCCGGACGCCGCCTTGCAGCCCAACTGGTTGGCGACTCTGCTGGCCTTCGCCGAGCGCGAGCCGCAGGCCGCCATCCTGGGCGGCAAGCTGCTGTTCAGCGGCGCCGAGCGCCGGGTTCAGGCCGCCGGCGCCTGCCTCACCGATGCGGGCACGGCCTTCGAGATCGGCTGGGGCGAGACCGACCACGGGCAGTATGACCAAGCGCGGCCGACGGCGTCCATCCCCGGCGCCGCGATGCTGATCCGCGCCCCGGTCTTCCGGGCGTTGGGCGGCTTTGACGGGGAATATTTCACCTACTTGGAAGACGTGGACCTGTGCTGGCGGGCCTGGCTGGCCGGCCACGCCATCTGGTACGTGCCGCAGGCCGAGGCGCGCCACCACTTTGGCGGCGCGGCCGGTGGGCGGGCCTCGGCCTTCCGGATCCGCTGGATGCAGCGCAACCGCTACGCCAACATGGTTAAGCACCTGGAGGCCGGCACCTTGTGGCAGGGCGCACTGACGTCCGCGGCCTATGACCTGTACCGCGTGCTAGAATTCAGCGCGCGCGGCCAGTGGGCCGGCCTGGGGGCGCTGGCCGCCGGCACGCTGGACTTCGCCCGGGCGCTGCCGGGACTGCTGGCCCAGCGGCGCGCCCTGCAGCCGACCCGGCGCCTGCGCGACGCCGACTTACGCGCGCGCGGCCTGCTGGTGCCGGCGCTGACGGCCTGGCGCGAGTATCGCCGCCTGGCCGGTCTGGCAAAATCACGCGAGGCCTGAGGAGGCCGGTTTGTTCGCCCAGTTGTCCCAGATCGTCCACTACCGGGAAGCGGCCCGTCTGCTGGCCCAGCGCGAGCTGCAGGTGCGTTACAGCAACTCGGCGCTGGGCGTGGTCTGGAGCCTGCTGCACCCGCTGGCCGTCACCGCCTTCTTCAGCTTGGTCTTCTCGGTGATGCTGCCCAGCCCCATCCAGCGTTACCCGGTTTTCTTCCTGGCCGGGCTGCTGCCCTGGAACTTCTTCAGCCTGTCAGTGACCGTCTCCACCAGCGTCATCACCAACAACAGCCAGTTGGTCAACCGCGTCCGCTTCCCGCGCGAGATCCTGCCGCTGGCCGTCGTGGCCGCCAACGCCGCCAACTACCTGGTGGCCCTGGTGCCGCTGGCGCTGCTCATGCTGTTCTACCAGGTGCCGTTCACACTGGCCCTGGCCTGGCTGCCGGCGCTCATCCTGGTGCAGATCGTGCTCACCTACGGCGTCGGGCTGGCCACCGCCGCGCTCAACGTTTACTTCCGCGACGTACAACAGGTCATCGAGGTCCTGATGCTGCCGCTGTTCTTCCTGACCCTGGGGCCGGTCCTGTACTCGGGCCAGGTGACGGAAGACTCACCGTTGCGCCAGATCCTGCAGGTCGCCAACCCGATGGCCGGGCTGGTCGCCCTGTATCAGGATGTCTTCTACTTCGGCCGCCTGCCAGACCTGTCGCTGCTGGGCCTGCTGGCCGTCGAGGCGCTGGTGGTGTTGCTGATCGGGTTGGTGATCTTCCGCCGCCTCAGCCCCTACTTCGTCGATGAACTCTAACGCCCCAGCGCCGGGCGGCGCGCGCCCCACGGCCGACCGGGTCCTGCTGGCGCTGGTGCTGGCGGCCCGCCTGGCCCTGGGCCTGGCCTATACCGTCAGCGTGCCCATCTGGGAAGCCGACAATGAAGACGGTCACTTCGCCTACGCGCGCTACATTGCCAAGCACGGGCGCCTGCTCCAGCCGGGTGATCCCGAAGCTGAAGCCATCTTCCAGAAGTTTCAGCCGCCGCTTTACTACGCACTGACGGCCATCGTCCTGGCCGGCTTCGACCTGGGCGCCGCCTTCCCGGCGCCGGAGCGCAACCCGTTCATCCAGGACGGCATGGGCGCCAACTACGCCCTCCATCCCAAACAGCTGACGCCGGCCGAGGCCGCGCTGTGGAACGCCGTGCACGCTGCGCGCGCCTTGGGCGTGGTCATCAGCACCCTGGCCGTGGCCGTGGTGCAGCGCGCCTTCCGGCGCCTGTGGCCGGGGCGGCCCGGCCGCGCCTGGGCCGCCACGCTCCTGGTGGCGTTCTGGCCGCAGTTCCTGTTCACGGGCAGCATGGTCACCAACGACGTCCTGGTGACGGCCCTGGGCCTGGTGGTGTTCTACCTGGCGGTGCGCTTGATGCAGGCCGGCTTTCGCCTGCGGCTGGCACTGCTGCTGGGATTGGCGCTCGGCGCGGCCATCCTGAGCAAGATCAACGCCCTCGGCCTGGTGCCGATGGCGGGGCTGGCGCTGCTCCTAAGCTGGCGGGCCGCACCGCGCGGAGCAGCCCGCCCGGCCGGGCGCCGGCGCATCGGCGCCGCGGTGCTGGGGTTGGCGGCCGTCACCGTCGGCGCGGTGGGCATCTTGAGCTCGCTGACGTTCGTCACGGCTCAGGTTTTTCAGGCGCGCACCTTTCAGGACTTCGTGCTGCTGGCTCCGGGGCTGGGGTCGGGGGGCCAGGCCAGCATCGCGATCGAAGCGCCGCGCTTCGTCTTCCGCACGTTCCTGGCCTCGTATGGCTGGGGCAACCTGGAAACCGACCCCTGGGTGTACGACGTGTGGCTGATCGCGGCGTTAGCGGGGCTGGCCGGCCTGAGCGTCTGGCTGGTCCGCCGGCCGGGCTGGGCGGCCTTCAAGCCGGTGGCGCTGGCGGGCACAGCCCTGTTGAGCCTGATCGGCCTGGCCGTGGCCCTGGCGATCTCGCAGCAGAACGTCTACGTCCCCGGCCGCTACCTGCTGTTGATCTTGCCATCCGTGGCCGTGCTGCTGCTCACGGGCTGGGAGGCGCTGACGCCGGCCCGCTGGCGCCGCCACGCCTGGAAGGCGCCGGCCCTGGCCCTGATCCTCCTCGGCTGGGTGATCCCCTTCTATACCCTTATGCCCGTGTACGCGCCGCCGCAGCCAGTGGACCCGGAGCGCGCCCCGGCCGTGGACCGCAGCGTCGCCGCGGACTTCGGCGACGCGCTCCGGCTATGGGGCTTCATCCCGGCCGAGGCGACCACGCCGGGCGGTCTGCTGCGCGCGACCCTGTGCTGGGAGGCGCGCGCGCCCGTCCCGGCCCATTACCCGCTGCTCCTGGAGATCGTGGGGCCGGATGGGCAGGGCTACGGCCGGCGTCTGGCTTACCCCGGCAACGGCAACTACCCCACCCGGTTCTGGATTGTGGGTGAGCCGTTCTGCGATTGGTACGAAGTGCCGGTAGGCGCGAACTACCCGGCCCCCAGCGTGGGCGCTCTGCGCGTGGTCTTTCAGGAACAGGCCTTCGGCACCGCACTGCCGGTGCGCGCGCTCGACGGCGCCGACCTGGGCGGCGACGCGCGGGTGCCGATCGTCGTGCGCGACCCAGCGCCGCCGGCGGCGCCGCAGCACGCCACTGCTTATCGATTTGACGACGCGATCACGTTGAGCGGTTACGACCTGACGCCGTTGGCGGACGGCCGCCCCGGCTGGGTGGTCACCCTGCATTGGCGGACCTCAGCCGCGCTGCCCGAGGCCTACAAGGTCTTCGTCCACCTGCGCGATACGCCGACCTCGGCCTTCGCGCAGAGCGATCATCCGCCGCGCGACGGCGCCTACCCGACCACCGCCTGGGCGCCCGGCGAGACTGTGCTGGACACCCATACCCTCGTCCTGCCGGACGAGGCCGCGCCGCCTCTGACCCTGGTGGTGGGCGTATACCGCGCCGCCGACGGCACGCGTCTGGCCGTCACGGACAGCGCGGGCGCGGCGATCCCCAACGGCGAAGTGACCCTGCCGTTTCCGTGACGTCCCGCCCTACGGGGCGCGGATCGCGAACACCCAGTCCGCGCCGTTGCTGTACAGCAAGTCGTAGTTGGGCGAGTCCACGAACCACTCCGGCTTGAGCCCGCCGCCGCGCGCGCCGATGAAAACGTGCGTGGCGCCGGCCGCGCGCCACAGGGCCAGCGTCTCCGGCGCGTTCGCGTCCTTCACCCGGGCCAGGCGCTCATTGAAGGCGCGGACTTCCGCCTCCCAAGCCGGCTGATAGGTGTAGTCGACCGGCGGCATCGTGGTGCGGCGGCTCGTGTACGGCCAGACCCAGTAGCCGCCGTCCGGGCCGGCGTAGACGCTGGTTTGCCAGAGCCAGCTGTTGACGACGAAGACGGCTTCCGGCGGCGTGTTCGCGGCGACCCAGTGGAGCGCGTCCAGGTCGTCCGGCGTGGTCAACACCGTCGTCGCATTGAGGGTCGCCACCTGCGCGCGCAGCCCCAGACTGCCGGCATAGGCCAGCAGGCCCGCGCCGGCGGCCGTCAGCAGGGCTCCCGCCACCGGACGCAGCAGGCCGGGCGCGCGCCGCCACCGGGTGAGGCCAGACCAGGCCTCGGCGCACCCCCAGCCCGCCAGCGCGGCACCAGGCACGAACAGCGAGATCGCCCAGGCGTTGTTGTTGACCAGCCACGAGCCCGAGCCGAGGTTGAGCAAGGCCAGCGTCACCGCTATCCAGCCGGCCATGGCCCACAGCCAGCGCTCGCGCCGCCACAACCCCCAGGCCAGGCTGAGCAGCGCCGCCCCAATCCAGCCGCGCTCCAACAGGCTGGTGAAGTAGCCGACCGGAAAATCGTTGTAGCCCGCCGGCGAAATCACCGCCGCCGGCGCCTGCACGGTGGGCACGATCCAGCGCTCGCCCAGCCGCCACAGCCACGGGGCCGCGGCCAGCACCGCCGCTGTCCCCAATAACAGCGCGCGCCGCCAGCCGCCGCGCCGTCCGGCAGCCAGGGCCGCCCACACGTACGTGGCGAAAAAAGCCAGCACCCGGTAATGGACCAGCGCCAGCCCGCCGGCCAGCAGGCTGGCCCAACCCAGCACGTTCCACGGCGTCCGAGAGGACTGCGTCGCGGCGCTGTCCGGGGCTACGGCCCGCCAGACCAGGCCGAGCAACGGCGCCAGGACGAGCAGTCCGGCCAACTGGGTGTAGCGTCCCCAGGACAGGTAGTAGGCCGGGAAGAGCGAGAGCCAGCCGACGCAGAACGCGGCCGCCAGACCAGCGCCGGGCCGGCCGGTGGCGATGACGACTAACGCGTACAGCGCCAGCGGCATGAGGCCGTTGAGGACCTGGCCCAGGAAGAGGAAGGCCTCAGCCAGCGGCAGGGCCGTGAGACGATGGAAAGCCACGACCGCGGCGTGGACGCCGAAGTGGTAGGTGAACGTGTCCACCGGCAGCAGCGGCGCATAGTTGGCGGGCACGCGCCCGGTCTCATCCAGCAGGCGCGCGATGACGTAGTGATGGGCCGAGTCCACCCAGGCCGGCAGAGTCAGCGCTTGCGCGGCCAACAGGCGCGCCACCAACCCGACCCCCAACACGCCGGTCAACAGGACGGCAGTTGCGGAGGGGCGCGCCCATTCGCCGCGGGCAGCCCAGGCCGCGCGCAGCGCCCGGACCACGACCACGGCCCCGATCAGAATGTAGACGGCGTTCAGCGCGAGGCTCGGCAGCGCCAGGCCCAACCAGGTGACCCATTGCCAAGCCAGAGGCAACAGCGCCAGGCTGAGAGCCAGCGCCAGGCCCCAGCGCGCCCAGGCATCGGGCAGCCAACGGCGCGCGCGGGTCAGGTCCAACACCAGCACGCCGGGCGCGAAGACCACCAGCCACAGCGGCATCGCCGACAGCGCCAGATCCGCCAGAGCGCCGGCCGAGTCCAGCGCGAGGTCGCGCCAGAGCCGGGTGTAGGTGGTAGTGAAGCGCAAGTCGCCCGGGACCAGTTGCTGCCCGGCGCGCAGGTCACCGCGCGCATAGACGTCCAGACTGTGCGCCCAGGCGGTGACCTGGCCCGCCGTCGCGCCTTCCAGCCGGACGGTGTACGTCTGGCCGGCCGAGTCCGGCTCAGGTGCAAAGGTCAGCCGCAGGGGCGCGTTGTGCTTGACGGCGGTAAAGGTCTCGCGCGCCACCAAGCGCCCGAGGGGGCCGACGACGCTGACCGTGAGCGCGGCGTCGGCCGGCGCGCCGGCGTAGACCACGGCCAGCAACTCCACGGCCGAGAAGCCGTTGTGCGCGGCGATCAGGCTTTGCGCCACGGGCGCGGCCGGGTCCGGAAGCGGCGCGGCCTGGTTCAGGCGCGGCTGCTCCTGATCCGGGGCCGTCAACGGGGCCGGCCGTGCCCACCAGAGGCCGGCCGCCATCGCCAAAGCCACCAACAGCCACTGGGCTGCGCGCGCGTTCCCAACTGGGACCAACGGCGGAGGGACGTTCGTTTCGGCTTGACTCACAATAGCGCCATTATAATGACGACGAGGCGAGGCAGGTGTATGCGCTTGTGGCGTGGGTGTCTCATCTTGATCTTGTGCAGCCTGGCGTGGCCGCGTCAGGCCGGGCAGGCGCGCGGGCTGGAGCCGACGGTGACGCTGCTGGTGCAGCCTCGCGCGGCGGCGGCGGCCAGCGCGTTAACCCTGGAGCTGCCAGCCGACGCGCGCGATGTCACCGTGCCCGAGCTGGCCAAGCTCGGCTGGCGCGCGGTGCGCGTGCCGGCGACGGCGGCAGCCGACCTGCAGGCCGAATGGAGCCGCTCTCCGGCGGTGGCGGCCGTCCAGCGCGCCCAGCCCGTGCAGGCTCTGGGCTGGCCGGATGACCCCGGCTGGGGTCAGCAATATGGCCCGGCCGCCATCCAGGCGCCACAGGCCTGGGGGATGGTGACCGGATCCATCTCGGTGACGCTCGCCGTCATCGACAGCGGCATAGACCTGGTCCACCCGGACCTGGCCGACCGGCTTGTGCCGGGCCTGACGCTGGTGGCGGGGACGGCCACGGCTCAGGACGACAACGGACACGGCACTCACGTGGCCGGCATCGCAGCCGCGGACGGCGGCAACGCCATCGGCATCGCCGGCATCAACTGGGGGGCGCGGCTGATGCCCGTCAAGGTGCTGGATTCCCGGGGTCAGGGCGACGACGCCGATGTGGCCGCCGGCATCGTCTGGGCCGTAGACCACGGCGCAGACGTGATCAATTTGAGCCTGGGCGGCCCCTGTCCCTCGCCGGTTATGGAATTGGCCGTGACCTACGCCTACACGATGGGCGTCACCGTCGTCGCGGCGGCCGGCAATAGCGGCGGGCCGGGCGTCCTGTGTCCGGCCGCCTTCCCCACCGTCATCGCCGTGGCCGCCACCACCGCCGACAACACCCGCGCCAGTTTCTCCACCTACGGGCCGGAAGTTGACCTGGCCGCGCCCGGCGCCGTGATCTATTCCACGCTCTGGACACCCGCGGGCAGCGGCTACGGCTACAAGTCGGGCACGTCCATGGCGGCGCCCCATGTCGCCGGCGTGGCAGCGCTGCTGGCCGGCCAGCCTGAGTTTGACAGCCCCGACAAGATCCGGGAGGCCTTGGAAGCTACCGCGCTGGACCTCGGGTCGCTGTGCCGGGACAGCTACTATGGCGCCGGTCTGGTGCAGGCCTATGCGGCCTTGCAGTACAATACATCCGGGACCTCACCGGCGCAGTGCTTCTTCTACTACTTTCCGGTCTTCGGTCGCTGACCGGCAATACCTGAACCCGTCACCTGTATGGTCGAACCCAACAACAGCGCCTTGAGCGAGCGCGAACAGGGGATATTGCGCCTGGTCGCGACCGGGGCGAGCAACAAGGAGATCGCCCAACAACTGGCGATCAGCCCGAACACGGTGAAGGTGCATCTGCGCAATATCTTCGCCAAGATCGGGGTGGCCTCGCGCACCGAGGCGACGCTGTTTGCGATCCAGCACGGCTATGTCCAGGTCAACGCCGCCGTGACGGCGCCGATGGGCGCGGAGGCCGACGCCGCCGACGAGGCCGGGTTGGCTGAAACCGGCGAGGCCCCGGCGCCGCCGCCGGCCCGCGCCTGGCTGTGGCGGGCCGTGGGCGTGGCCCTGGCCGGCCTGCTGTTGGCGGCGGTCTGGCTACTGCGGCCGAACGCGCCGACCGCACCGGGTCTGACGCCGGACCCGCAGCCCACGCTGACGCGGTGGGGCGCGCAGGCGCCCCTGCCGACCAGCCGCAGCGGCTTGGCGGTGGCGGTCTATGAAGAGCAGTTGTACGCGATCGGGGGCGAAACCGAAGCCGGCGTCACCGGCCTCAGCAGCCGCTACGATCCGCAAGCTGACGCTTGGACCGACACGGCGCCCAAGCCGCTGGCCGTCGCCGATGTCAGCGCGGCCGTCATCGGCGGCCTGATCTACGTGCCGGGCGGACGCCAGGCGGACGGCACGCCCGCCGCCGTCTTGGAAGTCTACGATCCGGAGCAGGATGCTTGGTCAGCGCGCACGGCCCTGCCGGCGCCGCGCAGCGCCTACGCGGCCGCGGCTTACGAGGGGCGGCTGTATGTGTTTGGCGGCTGGGACGGCCAGGCCTATGTGGACACCGTCTTCGAGTATGACCCGGAGCAGGACCAATGGACCGAGCGCGCGGCCATGCCGACAGCGCGCGGTTTTGCAGGCGCGGCCGTCGCCGGCGGCGCGCTGTATGTGATCGGCGGCACCGACGGGCAGCGCAGCCTGACCGTCAACGAGCGCTTCGCCCCCAACGCCGCCGTCCCCTGGCAGGCGCGGGCCCCGCTGCCCGAAGAGCGCGCCCAGGTCGGCGTCGTCGCCGTCGCCGACGTCGTGCACGTCGTCGGCGAACAGCCGGATGCGCCCCACCCGTACGCGCTCAGCTACTTCCCGGAAGCCGACCAGTGGCATACCATTGACCTGCCGATCGGTGAGCCCTGGTCACAACCCGGCGTAGCCGCCCTGGGCACGCGCCTGTTCGCGCTCGGCGGCCGGACGCCGGCCGGCCTCACCGACCAGCATTGGTCCTATCAGGCCATCTACACGCTGCTCATCCCCGTGGCCGACGGCCCGGGGGAATAAGTCCACCTCAGCGCGCTCGAAAAGAAAACGGCCCACCTCGAATGAGGCGGGCCGTTCGATTCAACCCTGGCCTACAATGGTGCCGCGTTACGGATAAGCCGTCGGGGCCGCAGTCGGCGCCGGCGTCCCCACCGACACCGGCAGCGCATCGTAGGTCAGCGTGCCCACGTCCGCCGTCTGGGCCGCGGCCACCTCGATGAAGATGTTGTCCTGGGTGCCGGGCTTGAGCAGGATGTAGCTCTGCACAACGGTATCCAGGAAGAGCGTGTAGCGGCCAGGCTTGACGTTGTGAAAGACGAAACGGCCGGCGGCATCGGTGAAAGCCCGGGGCGACGTGGTCTGGCTGTACGACGCCACGAGTTCGACGCCATTCGCGTCCTTGAGCAGATCGGCCAGGTACAGCTGCTGGCCGGGCACCGGCGCGGGTGCTCCAGCCACCAGCAATTGCAGAATGCCGGCGACCTGCCCGAGGGCGGGATCCGGCGTCGGCGTGGGCTCTTCGGTCACGAGCACCTCGCCCGGGCCTGGGTAAGCCGAACCGACTGGGTAGCCGGCACTCTGGCCAGCCGGGGCAGCGGTGGCGGCCGGCGCCGGCGTGGCGACCGGGGTCACGCTGGGGCTGGCGGAGCAGGCCGCCGCCAGCATCACGACCAGCGCGGCGGCTCCCAGGCGCCCGAAAGAAACAGGGGCAACGTGCAACATAAGCGTCACTTCTTCTCCGCAAACGATTAGAGGGTGGCTGGACCACCCTCTAATCGGGTCTGGCTGGGTCGAGCGGCCTGGCTTACTTGTTGATGCCTTCGTAAACCAGGAAGTTGTCGCCGGCGCTGGTGCTGTTGAGCTCGTTGGCCACGCCCACCAGTCTGGCGTTCGTGTCCGGCGAGGTGCCGTCAGTGGTGCCCTGGCAGGTGCCGGAGCCAACGTAGCGGTTGGCGATCTTGTTCTGCTGGACGTCCACCAGGCTCGCGCCGGCCGCCAGAGTGGTGTCGATCTTGTACGTCGTGCCCGTGAACGTGCAGACCACGCGGGTGGAGGCGGCGCCGACGTTCACCACGCTGAAACCGGTGAAGTAGCCGAAGTTGCGGTCCATAATCAGCGGGAATACCACGGAGTTGGTGGCGGTGGCCGCGTTCAGGCTGCCGTAGGACTCGCCGTTGACGCCCGACTTGAGCTGGTTGCCGGCGCCGGCCAACTGCTGGCTGGTGGAGTTGCCCGTCACGCGCGCCGAGCCGATGAAGGCCGTCGCCTGGTTGGTCGGTGCGCCGCGCGTGCAGGTGCTCGACCAGCCCGACGGGGCCGGGCTGGGCAGCGCATACGAGAACGCGTACAGGGCGAACGTCGCCGAGCTGTTGGCGGCGATCGTCTGCGTCTCCGTGCAGGCCGTGCCCGCGCTCGACGGCGTATAGGACACGGTCACACTGGTGGCCGTGCCGCCCAGGTTCTGGATCTGGATGCCGGTGGTGAAGCCAAAGTTGTTGGCATTCACCAGCGGGAAGACCGGGTTCGTCGAACCGCCCGAGAAGCCGGTGTAGGCGAACAGGGTCTTGGGATCTTCCTGCATCACGACGGCCACCAGCGGCTGGCCGTTGCTGCTCGAAGCGATGCCCGAGAAAGTCTTGGGCGTGTGCGTCTCAGTCGCCTGGTCGAAGATCTTGGCCGCGCCGGGGGCGATGGTCTGGTTGGCCGAGGTGCCGTCGCTGTAATTGACCGTCACCGTGGTCGACTGCGTGCCGGCGTTCTGGACGCTGAACCAGCTGTTGAAGCCGAAGTTGGCCTTCATCAGCAGCGGCAGGTACACGGTGGACGCGCCCTGCGAGGAGCCGTTGTAGGCGCCCCAAGCCGTGTTGGCGCCGGAGCCCTGGATGTTGACGACCGAGGCCACCGGCTTGTTGGACGAAATGACCACCGAGCCGCTGAAGCCCGTCGGCCCCGTTGTCAGGGTGGCGTAAGTCTTCGAGCCGCTGCCGGGGACAGTGTCCGAGATGGTGCTGCCCGTGGGGGTGCTGCCATCCTGGTTATAGAACGTTATGGTGATGGTCGCATCGGCAGCATCCAGGTTCTGGATACCAATGCCGGTGCTGTATGAGAACTGCAGGGCCTTGGCCGGCTGGCTCGGGCTGATCGCCAGCGCCGCCAGGCTGAGGGCCAAGGCAACCATCCCTGACATGATCTTATGGAGTCTACTCATTGTTTAGTCCTCTCTACAGAAAAAGGTCCGCCTGAACTTGGGCAGTCTAACAGTCTCCAGCCTGGCGTTGCAATACTTCATCCTGCTTAGAAGAGATAGAACCACGCTGCTTTTCCGGTAATCCATAGGGATTAGCCGAGGCTGGGCCACTGCCATTGGTCAGCTTACAGCCGACTGGCGGCCAATGCGACAATAAGCTCGATCAGTGTGAAGAAGATACGAACAATAACAGCGACCATGACGGCGACACCGGCCGGCATGATCAGGCCAAGGAGTAGACTCAACGTAACTTCGCGGAGTCCCAGTCCGCTAGGCACGACGACGACTAGGGTCGCCAACGTTCCAGACAAGCTCCAGGCGCCGATCACCAGGGGCAAGTCACTCAGCGGAACGGCGTAGACCATCGAAGCCAAAGCGAACAAGACGACGCCGCCGGCGGCCCAATCGGCTACATAGACGCCCATGACCAGCAGCAGCTGGCGATAGGACAACTGCGGCGGCATCTCGGTCTGTTTCAGAAGCCGCAGCGCCCAGGGCGTGAAGCGCGGGTGGATCAGCACGAGCCCGGCCACCGCCAGCGCCAACACCGAGAGCCAGAGCCAGGGATAGGCCGACATTGTCTGGGGCAAGATCAAGAGACCCGTCACCGCCCCGGCCGACGCGATCATCAGGATCTCCATGCCGGCCGCCAGGGCCGTCACGCGGCGGCTGAGGCCGCGCTCTTTGTAAAGCACCGCGCGCCCGGCGATATGCCATGGCGCACCCGGCAGCCGGGCCGCCACCAGCGTCAGGGCATAGATGCGCAGGTGTTCACGGTAGGAGAGGCGGCCGCCCAGGTGCTGCAGGAGCCGGCTCCACGCATAGATGGCCAGACCCAGCGCCACCAAATAGGCGGGCACGGCGGCCGCCAGGGGCCACCAGCGGACGCGCCAGTCGTAAGTCGACAACTGCGGCCAGGAACTGACGACCAGGGCCGCGAGCACGCCGCCCGAGAGCAGCAGGAAGAGGCCGTGCACAGCCAGCCGCCGCCACCGGCCCGCCAGAGCCGTCCGCACACGCTCCAGCGCCATGGTCAGCGGGTCCGCCGGACCAGGTACACGAACGAGTTCGCCCAGTTGAGCGGCAGGAACGGCGTCAACAGCAGGCGCACCAGCGCTTTGGGCCGCCGCAGATAGCTCTGCCAGTCCGTCCAGGAGAGCGGCCACTCGCACTCATACTTGTAGGTCCGCAGCACGGTCAGGCCGTGCCGCTCGATCAGGTCCTGCCATTCATAGCGGGCGGCGTAGCGCTGAATGGGCTGGCCGTCGTCGGCGGTGCGCCCCTCGTGCAGGGCGTTGAGCATGTTGGCGAAGAGGCTGTAGGTGTTGGGCAGCAGCAAACAGCCCAGACCGTCCGGCCGCAGCACCCGCGCCATCTCACGCAAGCCTTGGGCCGGATCGACGTAGTGCTCGAGGCTGCCGATGTTGGTGAGCCGGTCGAACAAACCGTCCGGGAAGGGCAAGGCCTCGCCATTGCTCACCAACAGGCGCGCCGTCGCCTCCGGGCTCACCTGGACCGCCGAGATAGATAGGTCGCTGCCATAGGCGCGCAGGCCGCGTTCCGCCGCCAATTCCGACAGACGGCCCTGGCCGCAGGCCACATCCAGATACGTTTGCCCGGCCTGCGGTTCGATCAGGCTCAGGATCCAGCGGTAGAACGAATCCGAGTGGCGGATCGGGCGGTCCACATACAAATGATCATAGGCCTCCCGCAGGGCGCCATCGCCGCGCACATGATGAATCTCAATCATCAGACTCTCCCTCTCGACGCCGGGCGAAAAACACCATGATCGAGCCGCGGCCGAGGCGTTCCACGATTTCGAAATACGGCAGGAGCAGCACCCGCGCCCCGGCTGATTGCGCCAACCCCAGAAGGACGCGCTGCAGCCCCGGCGCCACCGCCCGCGCTTCCAGCCACAGGCGCAGGCTCAGCACGAGCAGCCAGTGCCGGCCTCGGAAATGCCGGACCGCCTGCACTTCCCAACCGGCCTCCGCGAGCAGCCGGCGCATCACCGCCTGCGGAAACAGCCAGAAGTGGCGGGGCATGTCCCAGCCGGCCCAGGCCGGTCCAAACCAGCCCGCCTCCAGGCTCTCCGGGTCCGGGACACTGATCACGAGCAGAGCGCCGGGCCGCGCGATTCGGGCGGCCTCGCGCAGGGCCGCCGGCGGATCGGCCAGGTGCTCGAGCACGTCCCAGAACGAGACCAGGTCAAAGGCGGCGTCCGGGTAGCGATTATGCATGAAGTCGGCTTCGTCCACCGCCAGGCCATTCCGGGCGCGCGCCTCCGCCGCAATCCGGCCATTCAGCTCCAGCCCCTGCACCTGCCAGCCCCGGCGGCGCAGGCCAGCCAGAAAGTCGCCGCGCGCGCAGCCGACGTCTAACGCGCGGCCCGGCTGGCCGCTGGCCTCCCGCAGCACCGCGCGCACCTGCTTGTCCACGCCGTAGTCGTAGAGCCAGCGCTGCAGGCCGGTCAGCACCGCCGGCCCGTAAGGGACGTAGTCCTCCGGATACAACTCGCCGAAGGCCTCCGGCCCGGGCAGCGGCCAGAGAAAGACCGTGCCGCACGCGCGGCAGCGGTAGACCGTGTAAGCGCCGGGCCGGCGATGCGCCCGGTCGCCACCGCGCATCAGGACGCCCGCGTCAGACCGGCCGCAGCCGAGACAAGAGGGAGAAGCGTGGGTCATAGCAAAAGCCAGCGCGGTCGGGCCGGTTTAGGCCTCCGGGTACAGCCCGGCCTGGCCAACCGGTCCGCTGACGCGCCGATAGGCAGCCTCCAGATAATCGGCCTGGCGGCGCCAGCTGAACTCGCCCTCCGCCGCGCGCCGAGCCGCCTGGCCCAGCCGCGCCTGCTCAGCGGGATCGGCCAACAAAGCCAACGTGGCCGCGGCAAAAGCGCCCGGCTCGTCCGGCGCCACAACGCCGAGTTGATACTGCGGCACGACCGCGGCCAGGTCGCCCACACCGGTCGCCACCACCGGGCGCGCCACGGTCATGTAGTCGTTGAGTTTCAACGGCCAGCGGCCGCGGTTGGCGCCGGTGTCGCACAAGGGCAGCCAGCACACCTCGCAGGCCGCCAGAAACGGATACAGCTGACCAGTGGCTAGCGGTCCGGTCCGCACCACGCGCTCGGGCTGATCGAGGTCGGCCTCGATGGGACGGTTGAAGTAACCGACCAGCAGCAGCCGCGCGTCCGGCCGGGCGCGATGCACGTGGTTGAGGGCCGCGGCCATCAGGGCGGCGTCGCGCGCATAAGTCCCGCCGACAAAGCCGATGAGCGGAGCCGGCCCGGCCAGGCCCACCTGTGCACGAGCGGCGGCGCGGTCCAGGACGGGGACGCGGGTGTCCGAGCCGTTGCGGATCAGGGTGACGGTCTCCGCCGGAACGCCGAGCGCCCGCGCGCGCGCGCCCAGGAACGTGTTGATGACGGTCGTGCCCGCCGCGCGCCTACGAAAGCGCTCCTCGAAGAAGGTCTCCACCGGCCGGAGCACGGCCCGCAGGAGCGGGTTCGGGCGCTCTTCCACAGAGCCGCCGCGGCCAAACCAGTCACACCAGTCCATCAGCAGACGCGCGCCGCGGCGCTGCGCGGCCAGGGCCGGCGCCAGCACCACCGGCCGCGCTTCAAAGGCATGGACGATATCAAACGTCCGGCCCGTCAGCCAGCCGATCCGGCGCAGCGCCGCCCACGGGTCCCAGCCCGAGCGCAGCGCGCCACTGGTGAGGTCTGGCGCTTCGACGATGTGCAGGCCGGCCTCAGCGCGTTCGCGGAAGCGCAGCCGGGCGGCGCGGGCCGTCGCCAGCAAGGTCACGGCGTGGCCGCGGGCGGCCAACTCGCGCCCGAGATGATAGGCCCGCCAGTAGGTGCCCTGGCCGACCAGGTTGAACACGATCAACAGGATGCGCATGCCGGCCGCCCCGCGTCAGTAATAGCTCTCCGACGCGAAGGTCGGGCTGTTGGCCGGCGCAAAGAACAGGTCGAATTGCCAGAGCGCGCCATCGCGGCGGCGCGGCAACGGGTCGCACAGGTCCACGCAGCGCAGCCCCAAGGTCTCCAGGTGGGCCACCATCTGGTGAAAGCGCAGATTCTCAGCTGAGAAGTTGAAGTTGTAGGTCTCGATCATGAGCAGAGCCGTCTGCGCCAGCGTCGCGCGGGCGCCGGCCAAGATCGGGACCTCGAAGCCGTGCGTGTCCAGTTTGAGGAAGTACGGCGGCGCCAGGCGGCGCTGCTGCACTTCCCAGTCGAGCGTGGTCACCGGCACGGTGATGCCGTTCTCGGGAAAAGGCGTGTGGGACGCGATCCCGCCCAGCAGGTCGGTCGCGTCGAAGTAGATCTCGCCCTGGGTGTCGCCGGCGGCCGCGATCACGTAATCCAGGTTGGCGCTGCTGCGCTTGAGCGCCGCCAGGGCCGGCTCATGCGGGCGCTGGGCCTCGATCAGGAGGTAATAGGCTTCCGGGAAGTAACGCCGGCAAACCTCGGTCCAGCGCCCGTCGGACGCGCCCACGTCCAGCACGGTGCCCACCGCTCCCGTGCGCTGGCGGCAGCGCCGCAGGGCCCCGTCGAGCGAGACCGTGTCCAGGTCCTGGCCCAGCCACTTCAGAGCGGTCAGGGCCAGGCCGCGCGCGCGCTCCTTGAGGCGGCGCAGGCCGGGCGCGGCGGGACGGCTGCGCCGGGCGTTGGGCGGCTGGCTCATAGGCGCACGCCATCCCAGAGCCCGCGCCAGTAGGCGCTCAGGGCTTCCAGGCGCCGCCGGGCGAGCAGCCGCAGCGTGGTCCGCATGGCGCTGCTCAGTCGGTACGGGATCACGATCAGCCAACGCCAGCCGCGCACGTGCTTGCGGAAGTACAGCACGCCGCTGCGCGCCATCCAGTAGCGCTCGTAGGGGGTGTCCAGGCCGCCGCTGGCCGCCGCCACCTTGTGCCAGAGTTTGGCCTTGGGCGCCAGCCTGATCGTGTAGCCGGCCTCGCGCACGCGCAGGCTCCAATCGGCGTCGTCGTAGTAATAGAAGAAGCGCTCGTCCAATCCGCCGCAGCGCTCCAGCACGGCGCGCGGCAGGAGCGCGGCGCAGGCGGTGGCGAAGTCGCGCTCGACGACGGCCTCCCATTGCCCGGTGTCGCGCGTGCCGCGCGCATCGCCCAGGTTCTCGTAGGTCCAGCGGCTCATGGCCGCGCCCACCGACCAGATGACGTCCGGCTGGCTATAGTAATAGATCTTGGGCACCACCATCCCGACGCCGGCCGCCGTCACCGGCGCCATCAGGTGGGTCAGCATGGCCGGGTCGGCCACTGTGTCGTTGTTGAGCACCAATACGTATTCGGCGCCCCGCTCGAGCGCGTGCCGCCAGCCCTGGTTGACGGCGGCGGCAAAGCCGCGGTTGGCGGCATTCACCAGCAGTTCCACCTGCGGGAACTGGGCGCGCACGATTTCGGCCGTGCCATCCGTGGAGGCGTTGTCCACCAGCACCACCGCCAGACGCGGGTAGTCCATCTGGAACAGCGACTCCAGGCAGGCCAGCGTGTCGGCCTTCTGGTTCCAGGTCAGCAGAACCGCGTACACCAGGGGCTCGGTCATCGCGCGGCCTCCGCCACGCCGAGCTGGTTGCCGCCCAGCAGGAAGGTGCGGTAGTGGATCAGCCGCAAGCCGTTCCGTTCCAGGCGTGGCTCCAGGCTGGCGCGGTTGAAGATCGTGGCATGCTCGTCCATGGCCGCCCGCGAGAACAGGCCCAGCCGCGCGCCCACCTGGTGCACGCGGTCCCCTGGCGGCGTCGGCGTGGTCAACACCACCCGGCCCGCCGGCCGCAGGCAGCCGGCCAACTGCCGCAGCACGCGGTCGGGGTCCTGCAGATGTTCGAGGATGGCCAGCAGGACGATGGTGTCGAAGCGCTCGTCTAAGGCGAGGTCGTCGCGGTCCAGATCGCGGCGCAGGAAACGCCGGCCCGGATAGTGAGCGGCCAGCCAGGCAATCGAGTCCGCGCTGCGCTCGACGCCCAGGTAGGTCTGGTCACTCGGCAGCCGAGCGACGAGCCAGCCATCGCTGCAGCCCAGGTCCAGGATGGCGCCGCGCAGGAACGGCCGCGCCGCCTGCCAGCGCTGTTCGCGCAGAAAACCGGAGAGCACGGCCACGGCTATTGTCCCAGCTGCTCTGTCTGCAGGAAGCGCGCCAGGCTCTCCGGCCAGGGCGGCAGGTCGGCCAGGCCGACCGAACGCAGGCGGGCGTTGTCGAGCGCGGTGTAGCGCGGGCGCCGGAAGAGGTCCTCCGGCTTGTCGGCCGGCGTGGTCGTGGGCTCGATGTCCAGCGTGCCGCCAACTTGGCGCACGATCTCGCGCGCGAACGCGTACCAAGTGCAGGCGCCGCTGCCGGCCAGGTGATACAGGCCGTACGGCGCCGCGGCGGCCAGCAGGTCCAGCGTCTTCTCGGCGGCCGCCGCCGTCCAGGTGGGCGACATCACCTGATCGTCCACCACCTTCAGCGGCTCACCCGCCCGCAGCTTGCCCAGGATCAGCTTGACGAAGTTGGAGTTGTTCTTGGCGCGGCTCCCGGTGCGCCCGTAGACGCTGGCGATGCGCAGCACGTAGTGGCGCGGGCAGAAGGCGCTCACCAGCTGCTCGCCGGCCAGCTTGGAAGCGCCGTACAGGTTCGTCGGACAGGGCGCGTCGGCTTCCGTGTACGGCCGCGCGCGGTCCGCCGCCGCGCCGAAGACGTAGTCCGTGCTGAAGTGGACCAGGGTGGCGTCGCGGCTCGCGCACCAGCGTGCCAGGTGCCAGACGCCGAGCGCGTTGACGTCGAAGAAGGCGCGCTGCTCGGCCGCGCTCTCCTGCCGGGCGCCGTGCGCGGCCGTGGTGTTGATGACGAGCGCGGGCCGGGCCTGATCCAGCGCCGCCCACAGCGCCGCCGCCTCGGTTATTTCCAGCTCCGGGCGATTCAGCTCCAGCGGCGTTTCGCCGCGCGCGCGCAGGGCGGCCGCCAGGTCCACGCCCAACTGGCCGCGCGCGCCCAGGATGGCAATCCGGCTCATCTAGAACACCGAACCCGTGGTGGCGATGACCTGCTGGGCCTCTTCCAGGGCCCGCATCCAGCGGATGTTGTAGTAGCGCGGGTTGTCAAAGTCTGTGTACTGCCGCCGCCGGATCTCGGCCACCATCGTCGTCACCGACTCCTCGATGGAGACCGCCGGCCGGAAGCCCAGGGCCACTTCCAGCTTGCGGCCGCTGACGCGGTAATTGCGCACGCCCTTGTAAGCGTAATCGGCGCGCAGCTCCACCTTGACGCCGCACTCGCGCAGCGCTTCGCGGACGCGCAGCGCCACCTCGCTGATGCGGAAATTCCGGTAGACCAGGTTGTAGATCTGGCCATTGATGACCTTGGCGTCGGCCTGGGCCAGCAGCCCGTAGGCCCGCGCCGCGTCGCGCACGTCGGCCAGCGGCCGCCACATCTCGCCGCCGTAATGCACGGTCAGCGTGCCCTGGCTGAGCGCGTCTTTGACAAAGGTGTTGACCACCAGGTCATAGCGCATGCGCGGCGAGAAGCCGTACAGGGTGCCCTTGCGCAGGATGCAGACGGTGAACTGCGGCGAAGCCAGTTGCAGCAGGCCGATCTCGGCGGCGCGCTTGGAGCTGGAGTAGGCCGCGCGCGGGTCGACCTCGGAGGTCTCGTCCAGGAGCACATCGCGCTCCTCGTCCGCCACGCCGCGGTCGTAGATCGAGCAAGACGACGCGTACAGGTAGCGCGGCACCCCGTGCGCCAGGCACAGCTGCGCCAGCTGGAGGCTGGCGGTCGTATTCATCTCGAAGTTGGCCTTCGGGTTGTACTCGGCGGTCGGGTCGTTGGACAGCCCGCCGATGTTGATGACCGTGTCAACGGATTCCAGCAGTTCGGGCTTGATGGCGCGCATGTCGCCGGCGATGACCTCGACGCGGTCACGAATGTCCGCCAGGCCCTGCTGCCCGAAATAGAACCGGTCCAGGATGCGGATCGCGTAGCCGCGCTCGGCCAATTCGTGGGCCAGGACCGCGCCCACATAGCCGCCGCCGCCCACCAGCAAGATCTTTTTCATCGCGTCGCCTTCTCCACGGCTCTAGGCCTGGGCCCCGTAATGGAAGGCCGGCTTGGCCTGGTACTGGCGCAGGCTCATCCCGGCCTGGTCTCGCTTGGAGAGCACCGGATCGGTGATCGGCCAAGCGATCCCGAGGTCGGGGTCGTTCCAAGCCAGCGTGCCCTCCGACGAAGGCGTGTAAAAGCCCGAGCACTTGTATTGGACGTCGGCGGTGTCCGACAGGGTCAGAAAACCGTGGGCGAAGCCCGGCGGCACCCACAGCTGCTTGAAGTTGTCTTCGCTCAGCTCGATCCCGAACCAGCGGCCGAAGGTCGGCGAGCCGACGCGCACGTCCACGGCCACGTCGAAGATCGCGCCACGCGTGCAGCGGATGAGCTTGCCCATCGGCGCTGTCAGGTCCTGGTAGTGCAGGCCGCGCAACACCTTGGCGCTCGAGCGGGAGTGGTTGTCCTGCTTGAAGACGGCGTCCACGCCAGCCTGGGCGAAAGCGGCCTGATGGTAGTTTTCGATGAAGAAGCCGCGCTCATCCCGGAAATACTTGATCTCGATGATGAGCAGGTCGGGCAGAGGTGTGGTGAGGGCAGTCGTTTCCATGCTTTCTTTCTCGATAAAGTGGCGCGGCTGTTGGCGCCGCAGACGTTTACGGGCTGGCACGTTCCAGCACGGCAAAAATCCAGACGTGATCCTGGCGGTAAACTAACTGGAGTTCCGGGCGGTCCAGCAGCGCCGCCGGGTCGGCGGCCCCCTCCGGATTGTTGACGCGCCCCTGGCGCTGCCCAAAGTAGATGTAGCGCACGCCTTCGGCACGCGCCTCGGCCAGGACGGCTGGATCGGCCCAGCCGCGCTCGGCCACCAGCTCCATCAGCGCGTTCACGCGCGCCACGCCGTCCGACCGCGACATGCGCTCGACCACGTACGTGATCGGCGGCACGGTGGTGGCGCGCCCGGCCAGCAGCGGCAGCCACCAGCCGCCATCGGCGCCGACCGCGATTGTACCTCCATACGCCAGGAACCCACTGATGCCGATCCGGGCTTCCGGCGCGGTGTTGGCCCGCAGCCAGGCCGCCGCGCGGACGTCCGGGCGGGTCACCAACTGGCTTTGCAGCGGCGTCAACTGGCTCGCGCGCTGCGCCGCCCCCCAGACGCCCAGCCCCAGCAGTGCGCCGGCCAGCACCCATTGGCTCCAGGCCCGCTGCGCGCCGATCTCGGCCAGCCAGCCCACGCCGGCGCCAGCCAGCACGGCCGCCGGCCCGTAGGCGAACAGCAGCAGCACGAAATTGGTGATCAGGCCCTCGCCCGGCAGGCCCAGCCATTGCGGATTGGTGATGACGAGCGCGCCGCCCAGCCACAGCAGCCAGGTCACGGCTTCCGCGCGCCGCCGCCAGAGCGCCCAGGCCAAAGCGCCGCCGGCCGCCAGCCACAGGGACAGCGGCAGATAGGCGCTCAGATCGCCGACCACGTTGGTATCGCGCACGACGGCCGCCGTCTGCGCCGCGGGCGTGGCCAGCCAGGCCGCGAAAGTGCGCGTAATCTGGCCGGCCAGCGTGTTCACAAACCACGGCAGGAAGAGCACCCCGGAAAATACGCCGAGGCCCACCAGTTGACCCAGCCGGGAGCGCCACGGTCCGCTCGGGCGTCGGCCAATGACGGCCGCCACCAGAAAGACGCCGGCCAGAAAGATCAGACGGTAGTGCGTGAGCGCCAGCCCGGCCAGGGTCAGACCGGCGCCCAGCAGCAGGCGCCGGCCCGGAGGCGGCGCGTCCACGGCGGCGGCGACAAAATACATGGCCACGGGCAGGATCACCTGGCCCGCCAACTGCGTGTAGCGGCCCCAGTTCACGTAGTGCATGGGCATCGGGGCCAGCAAGCCCGCGGCCACCACAACGCCGACCGCCGCCCAACGGTTGGGCGTGAAGCGGGCGGCCAGCGGCACCAACGCGACCACGGCCAGGACGTTGAGGGCCTGGCCCGTCCACAACACCGCCTCGGCCGCCGGGCGTCCGGTGAGCCAGGCGAAGACCGCCGCAAGCGAATGAAAGCCGAAGTGGTAGGTGAACGTGTCTAGTTCGGCATAAGGCGCCCAGTTCTGGAACAAGCCGCCGTGGTCCAGCAGCAGCTGGACGATCTCGGTGTGATGGAGCGAGTCGCCCCACAGCGGATATTCCAGCGCCCGGACCACCCAACACCGGACGAGGACGGTGAGCGCCAGCGCGGCCAGCAACGCGGCCTCCGGCCAGAAGTGCCCGGCCTGCCGCCAGGCGCGCAGCCGTGCCCCCCACTCTCGCCAGCCGCGCGCGGCCCGCCAGGCCAGCCACACCAGTGCCAGCCCGGCCGGTCCCCAGGCATACCCGGCGCCCAGAGACAGGCCGACCAGGTAGGTCCACAGCAGCAGCACCGGGTACAGCGCGGCGCTCAGCCCAGCCGCCAGCCCCAGTCGTTCCGGCCAGGCCAGGCCGTCCGGCCGCAGCCATCCGAGCACGGCCCAGCCCGGCAGCACCAAGGCCAGGATCACCACCCCGCCACCGCCGAGCCACCCAGCCGCCTGCTCCAGTAACCCGCCCAGCCCCAGCGCCGCCGCATAGGTTAATTGAAACGCCATCTGCGTGTCGGTCGGCTCGTCGTCCATGTAGAGCGCGCCGTCTAGATAAGAATCAGCCGGGCCGCGGCCCACCAGAACCTGGCCGGCGCCGTCCAGGGCCAGGCGGGCGTAGTAGTAGCGATGGCGTGAATCAGCCTGGGGTTGGAAACTCAACCGGTAGAAGCCAGGGGCGGTGACGGCGCTGAGCGGCAGGCGCGCCACGGCCACTTCCGGCCCAGCCAGCGCCTCCGCCCGCAGGCTCAGCGTCAGCGTGCCCGCCCCGGCCACCTCCGGCTGCAGGTAGACCGCCAGCCCATCCAGGCCGGCCTGACGGGCCACAAACGTCTGCCCGACCGTGGCCCCTGCCCCCACGCGCGCCAGCGGCGCACTGGCCGCGCCCTGCTCCACGGCCGTGATGCCGGCGCAGCCAGCCAGGCTGAGGGCCAGTACCGCCAGCCCCAAGTACAGCGTGACACGTTTTGCCATGACGGAAAGGAGGCGCCGGCGGCGCTAGTCGGCCGCGCGCTCCGGCGCCGGCCGGGGAGCGTTCAACTCAAGGCGCTTCAGCCGGTAAAGCGTCTCCTCGTGCAGACGCCGGTTCTGGCCGATGAGGTCGGCCAGCACGCCGAAGAGGAAGATCAGGAAACCGATGACCAGGGAGACGCCGCCGATCAGCACCGATTGGACGAAGCGCGCCACACCGACGGCGTCGCCGGTCAGGTAAAAGGCGAAGAAGCGCAGCAGCAGGACGCCGCCCACCAGGAAAAACGGCAGGCTGACGAAACCGAAAGTGCGCAGCGGCTCATACAGCGCATAGATGCGCACGATGGTGGCCGCCGAGCGCTTGATGTAATCCCACTCGTTGCGGATCAGGCGCGAGCGCCGCAGCTTGGGGTTGGCCACGATCGGGATGTGGGCGACGCGCAAGCCCTTCTTGCCGGCCTGAATGATCGTCTCGAGCGTGTACGTGTACTGCGTGAAGATGTTGAGGCGCAGGGCCGCCTCACGCGTATAAGCGCGGAAACCGCTGGTGGCGTCGGGCACGGCGGTACCGGACGCCAACCGCACCACCCAACTGCCCCAACCCTGCAGCAGGCGCTTGAGGGGCGAGAACTGTGCCAGCTTGGTCGGCTGCCGGTCGCCGATGACGAGGTCAGCGCTGTTGTCCAACAGCGGCGCGATCAGGCGCGGGATGTCGGCCTGGGGATACTGGTTGTCGCCGTCGGTGTTGACGATCAGATCAGCGCCCAGCCCCAAGGCCGCGTCCATGCCGGTTTGGAAGGCGGCCGCCAGCCCGCGGCGATACGGATGCCGGACGATATGGTCCACGCCCACGGCGCGCGCCACCGCAACCGTGTCGTCGGTGCTGCCGTCGTCGACGACCAGGACCTCTACTTGATCGATGCCCGGGATCTGGCGCGGAATGCCGCCCACGGTCAGCGGCAGCGTCGCGGCCTCGTTCAGGCACGGGATCTGGATGATCAACTTCATAGCGGCACCGTCTGGGCCGGAGCGGGCCAGGCGCGCGGCGCGCCGGCTGACGAGCGCGCGGCCCGGTGGCCGAGGCCCGCCGCGTCAGCGCGCTGGCGATAACGCTTCCCGAAAAAGCCGCGTTCCTCCAGGAGGCCGCGCGGCTCCGCCAAGAGCCTCCCTTCCCGGGAGGCGGATGTCACGGTCACGGACATGGTCTGCTTCCAGGCTCGCTGATTCTGGGGGCGGTGCCGACCGCCGCTCAGCGGCGCCCCGCCAGCGCTTCTGTGTAGAGCGCCTCGATCCGGTCGACATGCTCGGCGAGGGTCGCCGGCGGCTGGACGCCCGCCCGCAGATGGGCCAGCAGGCCCGGCTCGTCCACCAGGCGCCGCAGCTGCCGCTGCCACGCGGCGACATCGCCCGGCGGCGCCGTCAGGCCGTCGACGCCGTCGCGCACCCGCTCGGCGGCCGCGCTGCCCGCCGAAACCACCACCGGCCGGCCGGCCGCGAAGGCTTCGTCCACGACGATGGCGTGCGTCTCCGGCCACAACGACGGCAGCACGAGCACATCAGCGTCCTGCAGGGCCGCGGACACCTCCGCGCGGGTCAGCCGGCCGCCCAGGCTGACGCCGGGTTGAGCGGCCAGCCGGGCCAGGTCGGCCGCATAGGCCGGGTCGGCCGGCGCATCGCCATGCAGACGCAATTCGGCGCCCAGCGCCCCCAGGCCGGCAAAGGCTTCCAGCACCACCTGCGGCCCCTTTGAGCGGAGGAGCGAGCCCAGGTACAGGAAACGCGGTCCGCGTCCGGGCCGCCCGGCCGGCGGCGACACGGTCCCGGAGGCAGGCGCCAGGCCATGCCGCACCAGGCGCAGGCGCTCGGCCGGGATTCCCAGGCGCTGATAGGTATCGGCGACGATTTGTGAGGGCGCAATCAGCAGCTGGCCGGCGAGCAAGGCCCGCCGCAACACACGGGTGCGCGCGGCAAAAACGGGCGTGGTCGCCGCCATCAGCACGGCATTGGGGCCGCGCCCGAGGCGCTGCAACGCGCAGCCGCCACAATGATACCCGATCCCGGGACCCGGACAAAGCTGGCCGGTGTAGCGGAAGAGCCAGGTGTTGCTGCACGCCCACCAGAAGTCATGGAGCGTGATCACCACGGCCGCGCCCCAGCCGCGGGCCTGGGCCGCCAGCCACGGCGAGAGGCCCAGCCCATGCTGCACGTGCACGAGGTCGGGCCGGAAGGTGTCCAACGCGGCGCGGAAGGCGCGCTCGGCCGCCGGGTTGCGGAAGCCGGCCAGAAACGTGCCGGCCGGGCCGGCCGCGCGCCCCCCGCCCCACGGCACCGCCTGCACGCCGATCCCGTCCCACTCGTAGCGTTCGGGCGCGGCCGCCTCCGGGTCACCGGTGAAGATCTGGAGCGTATGGCCGCGCTCGCGCAGGCCGCCGGCCAGGGCAGCCGTGTAGACCTCGGTCCCGGCCAGATAGCGCGGCAGGTAACGGTGGACGACGTGCAACAGGCGCATGCCGCCGCTATCCCCGGCCGGCCCTGGCGGCCCGGATCGCCTGGTAACGAGCGTCCACGGCCGCGGCGTAATCCTCGAACGTCCACGGGGCAAAGGTCTCGGCCGGCGCCAAGGCCAACCGGTCGCTGGCGGCGGCGGTCCGCAGCGCCGCCGCCCAGGCGTCCACGTCGCCGGGCGGCGCCAGCCAACCGTTGTGGCCCGGCCGGATCAGCTCGCGCAGCGCGCCGGCATCAGCGCCGATCACCCATTTACCCGCCAACAAGGCCTCCCGCGCCACAAACGAGAAGGTCTCGTGCCAGAGGGAGGGCACGAGCAGCACATCGGTCCGCGACAGGATGCCGGGCAGATCGGCCTCGTGGCGATATGGGCCGTGCCAGGTGACGCGCGGGTCGGCGGCGATCCGGCGGCGCAATTCGCGGTTGAAACGATGATCCTCCGGGGCCATAAAGCCATGCAGGGCGAGGCGGTGGTCGGCGCCGGGCAGCGCCCGAAAAGCTTCCAGCGCCACGGCCACGCCCTTATGCGGCAACAGGCCGCCGATGTAGGTGAAGCGCACACCCGCGCCGGGCTGGGGGGCGGTGGTCCCACGCAGGGCGCGCCACCGCTCCACCTCCATACCCAGCGGCATAACCGTGATGCGTTCGGCCGGGATGCCGAACTCGACGTACAGGGTCTGCACGAATTGCGACGGCGCCGTCAGCGCGTCCGGGTAACTCAGGGTCTGGCGCATCGCCGCCACGCGCTCGGCCATGGCCGTCTGCTGGGCGAGGGTGGGCGCGGGCACGGCCGCGGCCGCCGCAGGCGCGGCCGCCCGGCGCCGGCCCAGCCCCAACTCTACGGCTTCGGCGATGGCGGCCTTGACCGGGGCCGGCAGGCGGACGGCCAACGGATACATCCAGGAGCGGCGCAGCCGGGCCAGGCGCGGATCGCCCAGGCGCACACAGGCGAAGCAGTTGACGGCGTGGTGGCTGCCCGGACACAACGCCGGGCGCGTATCCAGGAGCTGAACGGTCGGGCAGAGGTACCAGTAGTCGTGCAGGGTGAGCAGGGACGGCACGCCCAGTTCGTGGGCCAGGCGCGGCAGCTCAGCCGAGAGGCCAATACAGTGCTGGAAGTGGATCAGGTCCGGCTGCCAGCGCGCCACCACCGCGCGGAAGTGCGCGTCGATCTCGGGCTGACGATAGAACCCGGCGAAGTCCAGCACATCCAGGAAGTTGTTGTTGACGCGCCAGACCTCCAGGTCCGCGTAGGTGTCGGCGCGCATGGCAAACTCGGGCCGGCGCAGGTCGGCCTCGCGGCAGAAGACGGCCAGCGTGTGCCGGCCCTGCAGGGCGCGGCAGAGCTGCAGGGTATGCAGCTCGACGCCGGCAAACGCCTGGGGCGGAAAACCATTGGCAACTTGAAGGACGCGCATGCGGCTCAGAGGCCGGCCGGCCCCGATCACAGTGCCAGGGCCGGCCGGCGAGTCAGCGCGCTACGGCCGCACGGCCAGCGGCAGGTAGACCTGGCTCAGCGTGTCCAGGACCGTGACCTGCACGCTGAGCTGGCGGGCGGCGCTGTCCGTGATCGTCAGCGTGTGGGTCCCCAGGCTGGAACTGCCGTTGGCGGAGACGGCGAGATCGGCCGCGTCCCAAGGCGCGGTCAGGGTCCCGTCCGACCAGGTGCAGGTCAGGCCGGCGGCCGCGCAGCCAGACACAGTGCCGAGCGTGGCGTTGGCGGGCAGGCCGAGGGCGCCGATCCGGAAAGCCGTCGCCGTGGCGCCGCTGCGGCCGACCAACTGGGCGGTGGTGCGCGTGCTCAGGACGGAGTCGCTGGACAGGGTGTCGCCGGCGCAGCGGGTCGTCGGCGGGTTCATGAGCTTGCTGGCGTCGAAGGTGGCCGTGAAGGAAGTGTCCGCGATCTGGTTCTTGTAGTCGGTGGTGATGGAGGCCGGCTGCGGGCTGCCGAAGAGCGGATCGGCCGGAAAGACACCGCCGACCGGCGGCACGTAGCTGACGTTGGTGTTCTGCCAGACCCGGAAGTCGGCCTGGCTGGTGTTGTGGTAGGCGTAGTCGTTGAACCACACCACGGCGCGCAGGAGCGGGTAGGTCTGCAGGCGCGTGTAGGCGTCCTGCATCCAGGCCGTCTTGGATTGCTCGCCGGTGTGCGTGCTGCCGATTTCGGCGTGCAGGATGGGTTTGGCGTAGCGGCACTGCAGGTCCTGCAGCACGCCGTCGTACAGCTCCACGTACGTCTGCGGCGCGGCGTAGCCCAGGTACGGGAACCAGTTGTAGCCGCTCAGGCCGATCCAGTCCACGTACTGATCACCGGGATAGTAGTTGGGGATGGCGTTCCAGGCGTCGGGCGGGTTGCTGCCCCAGTTGGGCGACCACAGCCATTGGACGTTGGTGACGCCCAGGTCATGGAACTTCTGCCAAACGTAGCGCCAGGTCTGTTTGAACTTGTCGGTGTCGCCGGTGCCGTCGCTCCTCTGGTTGTAGCTGTGGCCGGCCCACCAGGGTGAGTCGGTGATGTTCATCTCGTGCATGTAGCGGATGATGAATGTCTTGTTGGACCACTGCTTGAGCTGGTTGGCGCAGTTGGTGATGAGCGTGTCGTACTGGCCGCTCAAGACGTTGTCATACGCGGACGGGCCGGGGTTGGCCAGCATCGGCCGCGGCTCCCAGGTGAGCATGATGGCGCGCGTCGGGTTGATCCCGGGCTTGCCGTTGGAGCCGTTCGGCGGCCAGGCGTCCACAGCGTGCGGCAGAAAGCCGTCGTCGCATGGCACGGTGACGCTGTCCCAGGGCCGGAAGTACATGACGATGCCGAGGTTCTTGCCGGCGGCCGTCTGAAAGTTGGCGATCTCGTCTACGTAGTTGGGCACGCCCGAGCGCTGCGTGGACGAGGTCGGGTTGAGATGGACGCCGTGCACGATGTAGCCGGCTGGCGCCGCGAAGGCCTGGGCGGAGACGCCGCCTTGCGGCCAAGCCTGGGCCTGGGCGGTCGGCCGCAGCGGGGCCGCGAACAGCCCGCCCAGGACTAGCACCACCATCAGCCACGACACCTGATGTTTCAGCTTCATCCTCATAACCTTTCTGCGGGGGAGGGTGTCAGAACGGCGCCGGCGGACTGGAGCTACGGTTGCGACGAGCTCCAGGCGGACACCGCCTGACGATAGGCTTGGAGGGTCGGCGTGCTGGAAGTGGCGCGGAAGTCGGCGTCAGCGCCGGCGATGTGGGAGACGTCCGGAAAACGCTCCTCCACCCAGCACAGCACGCGCAGCAAGGGGTAGTTGGTGCGCGCGGTCTGATACGCGTCACGGATCCAGGCGGCCTTGCGGTTCGGATCGTAGGGATCCTCGGCACTGCCGAACTCGGGGATGATCTGCGGCTTGGCCGGGTGCCGGCTGGCCATGTCGCTGAGCACGGGCTGGAAGATCAGGTCAAAAGTGGCCCAGACGTAGCCGCCGTAACCGCCGTTGGTGCTCTGCTCGCCCCAGTTGTAGCCGTCCGGGCCGACCCAGTCCACCACGTCGTCACCGGGATAGTAGTTGTTGTAGCCGTTCCAATCGGTGCCCTGCGGCCAATCCCGGGCGTTGGGGTTCCAGATCCAGCGGATGTTGGGGGCCAGCGGCGCCACCAGGGCATGCACCTTGCGATAGGCGGCGATGTAGCGCTCCGGCCCGTCGGACTTGGCCGGGTCGCCGTAGCAGCCGGTCAGCGGCAAGTTGCCGCAGGCGTCGCCGGGCACGTTGGCAAAGTAGGTCTCGCCGTCCGCGCCGAACGCGTACTGGCCGGCCCAGGAGTAGCTGGGGATGTTCATCTCATGGCCCCAGCGCACGAAGACGGGGTAGCCGAGGGCCGCGATGCCGTTGGCCCAGGCCGTCATGTAGGCGTCCCATTGCCCGTTGAGGATATCCTGCAGGCTGAGCGCCGCCACATTGCCGGAGCCGCCATTGGAGCAGTCCATCGGCATCCACGTGATCAGGGGCATGGCGCCCAGGGAGTGGACGTAGTCGAGGTAGATCTGAATATCGGAGACGGTGTCCACCCACGCGCAGCCGAAGCCGGAGGAGATCAGGTGCACGCCGTGGGTCTTGCCGGTGGCGGCGATGAAAGCGGCCACGTCGTCGTCCCAGGTCGAGCGGTATTTGAGCGGAATGAAGACGCCGGCCGTCACCGTCCCGGCGTCACGCTGGATCACGGGCAGATAGGTCACGCTCCCGTCCAACGGCTGCCCGCCCGGCTCAGACGCGCCCGCCGGGTAGAGTTGACCGCCGGCCAGCAGGCTCATCGTCAACAGCGCGCTTAACACCCAATGACTCTTGGCTTTCATTAACACCGTCTCCTCTCGGCTGCGTAGGTTTACCAAAATCCACCGCCGCCCCTGGCGGTCCGGCGGCGCGCGTGTGCCTGAGTATAGAACAGGGCCAGCCGTTCCAGTAAGCGGCTCCCGTCCGCGTTGGTTGGCGCCGCTTAACCCGGGGCCGTCCAGCGTGACCGCCAGGCCTCGGCCGCCCCGGGCTTGAAGCCGATGAAGCAGCGCCGTTTGCCCTCGGAATACAGGTGCACGGGTTGCGCGCACTCCCCCACCACCTCGACGATCTCGGCGAAGCCGGCGGCGCGCAGCGTGTCGATGACGGCCCGGTAGGTCGGCAGCAGTTCGATCGAGCGCGTGCCCTCGATGGCCACGGCCGTGTTCCGGCCGGTGACCACGCGATAGGCCGAGACCGGCTCCGGGTGGCACAGGGTCTCCACCACCGCAAACTGGCGGGCGCTGCGGCAGCAGAACTCGATCAGGTCCACCGGCCGGACGACGTGGTAGAGCAGCCCCAGGCACAGGACGACGTCCACGGGCCGGGCCGCGCTCAATTGATCGACGTCGCCCTGTTCAAAGGCGGCGTTCTCAATCCGGTAGTACTCGCGCAGGAAGCGCGCCTGGCGCAGGTTCTGTTCGCGCACTTCGATCCCGACCACCGACTGCGCACCGCGCTGGGCCAGGTCCAGCGTGAAGGCGCCGCAATGGCAGGCCAGGTCCAGCACCGTGGAGCGGCCGAGCGCGTCGCCGAGCAGGGCCGCGACGGTGCCCGAGATCAGCTCGGAGCGGTAGCGGTGGAACAGCGTGGTCTCCGCCGTGAAGGTCGCGGCCAGCTCGGTGGTGAGGCCGTGCCCGAACTCGAAGTAATACTCCCACGGGCCGAGGGCGCGCAGTTGGGCTTCCAGATCGGCAGCCGACCAGGCCGGATTGAGGCGCCGCTCCGCGATGAACGGGAACTCAGCCGGCCGGATCGTCCGGCGCAGCTGCGGCAGCAGATACTCGGGCGGGTGCTCGGGCTGGTAGCGCTGCGTGAAACGGTAGGCGGCCCGGCTGAGCTGTTGAAGCAGTGCGGTGAGCATGCGTGGGGTGGTCCTCCGCGGCGGGCGCGTCAGGCGGCCGGCTGGCCGGTGCCCTGGGCGCGCAGCCGTTCTTGTTTGGAGATGCGCCGGATCAGCCAGGCCGGCAGGCGCTCATAGTGTTGGCCGACCTGGGAGCCCAGGAAACTGGCGCCGTGCCAGAGCGGCGCATACGCTAGCCAGAAGAGCCGGCGCCCCAGCGGCAGCGGCTGCTGGAAGATGAAGCGCGCATCGCGGGCCAGCGTGCGCGCCAGGACGTACAGGCGCGCGGTGAAAGGCGGCGGCGCGCCGTGGACGTCGTCGCCCAAGGCCCGCTTGAGGCCGCGCGCATGGTCGACGTTCTGCGCGAACTGGTCCCACAGGCCGTAATCATGGCTGTGCACGACGCGCGAGCGCGGCTCGTAAATCAGGGTGTACCCGGCCCGCAGCACCTGGTCCGCCCAGCGCGCGTCCTCCGCGAAGTCGACGCGCTCAAACGGGAACTGCTCCCAGACCGAGCGCCGCAGGCAGGAGCTGGTGTTGCTGAACCAGGCGTAATAGGCGCGCCGGCGGGCATAATCGGCCGGGTCGGTCAGGCGCTTGACGACGCGGTGCGGCGTGCCGCTCTGCTCCCACTCCTCCTGGAGCAGGCGCGCCATCGGCAGCGGGCAGGTCGGCCGCGGCAGGTGGCGGCTGAAGGCCCCGGCCACCGTGGGGGCCTCGTCCACGGCATCGAGCAGCGCGTCCAGCCAGCCGGGCGTGGGCGTCGCGTCATGCGTGAGATAGACGAGGTAACGGACGCTGGGGCTGGCGAGGCGGGCGCCATAGTTGCGCGTCTCGCCATGATTAAAGTCGGCCGGCGCGATGGCGCTCACCCGCACCGGGTAGCGGGCCAGCAGCGCCAGTGTGTCGTCCCGCGAGCCGGAGTCGACGGCGATCACTTCAAAGGTGCGCGACGTCGTCTGCGCAAAGATAGCGTCCAGCAGCTCAGCCAGGTAGCGCTGGCTGTTCTTGGTCAACAGGATGATCGCGGCTGCGGGCGCGGCGTCCTCTGGGCCGGCGGAGACCGGTGTCACGGTCGCCCTCCTCTCAACGGCGGCGCAGACCGTCGATCCAGCGCAGCAGGCGCATGACGCGGCCGTTGTTGAGCGTGGTCAGCGTGGCCTCCAGCGTCTTGACCCGCGCCGCCAGGTCCAGCCCATCCAGGGCGCGGCGCGCATCCGGCGCAAAACGCGGCGCGGCCACGAAACGCGCCAGCGGCGCCACCACGCGCTCCCACTGAAACTGCTCGGCGACGGCCGCGAAGCGCGGGGCCAGCTCCGCGCGCAAACCGGGCCGCTCCAGCAGTTCCAGCAGCGCCGCCACCAGGGCGTCGCGGTCGCCGGGCGGCACCACCCGTCCCAAGCCCTGCGCGGCCACCAGGTCGGCCAGCGGATCGCCGGCGCTCACCACCATCGGCAGCCCCGCCCAGAGGTAATCCAGGAAGCGGGTCCGGAACGCAAAGCGGCTCTCCAGCCCCGCGCGGTGCAGGCTGACGCCCAGGTCGGCCTCCAGGAGATAGTTGGCGCGCTCGGCGTAGGGCACCCAGTCCCCGAA
Source organism: uncultured Anaerolineales bacterium (assembly GCA_937952305.1). Taxonomy (GTDB): domain Bacteria; phylum Chloroflexota; class Anaerolineae; order Anaerolineales; family UBA6663; genus SpSt-583. The sequence goes on from CALFZO010000052.1 coordinate 81,969, forward strand.
GAAGACGTGCCGGTCCAGCAGGCCAAGGGCGCGGGCGCGCTCCACCACCTGCCGGTAGATCGGCATCTCCGGCACGGCGGCGCGGTTGAAATGCAGGCCGGCGGCGAAGAAGACCTTGACGTCGTCGCGCTGCGCGGCGATGACGGCCAACGCTTCGATCAGCAGCAGCGGGTCAAACCACTGCCACAGCCCCCCGCCCCAATACAGCACCCGGTCGCTGGCGCGCACGCCCGGCACAACGTCCCGGATAGCGGGACCCGTGCGGCGTGGAGGCGCGGACGGCAGGCCGAAGGGGACGACGTCGATCAGGCTGCGCAGCGTCGGGTCGTGGGCGTAGTCGTCCATGCGCGCTCGGCCGCAGGCCAGCAGCACCCCCAGCCAGTAATCGCGCTGGCGGTCGCTGGCGCACACAAAGAAGTCGCCGGCGCGCGCCTGGAGGTTGAGGTCCAGGTGGCTCTCGCGCTCCACCAGGGGCCAGAACTCCGGCGCCACACTGTCCACCTGGGCCAGCTTTTCGATCTCAAAGGGGTCATACCAGTCCACGATCAGGGGTCGGTCCAGCTGGCGCAGGCGCGGGATGCGTGAAACCAGCTGGCCGATGGCGAGCACGGCGCTGGCGGCGTTGATGGCCGGGTCTAATTCCGCATAGCTCTGGTAGCCGAGCACACGCACGCCGGGCAGGTCGGCTTCCGGCTGGCCGGGGGCCGCCAGAGTGACGCGGACGTGCGCGGCCAGCGCCCGGGCCATCTCCAGGCCGCGCACGCCAGGACCGGCCATCTTGGGGCCGATGGTCTCGTGCCCGATGATCAGGAGATGCGGCTCCGGCAGGGTCTGCACAGGCAGGGTGGCGTTAACGGCTTTCAGGTTCTGCTCCAGGGTGACGGCGTGGCGGCGCCAGGGCGCCATCGGGCTGGCCAGGGCCAGCGGGAAACGCGCGAACAGCTCGGCGTCGCTGCGCTGCCGGCGCGCCTGCACGGCCCGGCGCTTGGCCAGCCAGTGCGGCAGCTCTTCGGCCAGCCGGCTCATGGCGGCGACGTAGCTCAGCGCGTTCTTGGCCACGGTCTCGGCCGGGGCCGGCGCGGCATCGAGCGGGCCGGGAAAGGCGTATGTCTCGGCCGACAGGCCGCCATGCAGGGCGGCGCGCTGAGCGCCGTGCAGCAGGCTGACCGCCAGCAGCGGGTACAGGTTCTCGTCGGCGTAGTTCTTCACCAGCATCCGCAGCGCGTTGAGCTCGGACGCCGCGAAGCGCCGGTGCGTGTCCAGGCGCAGGCCGGTGGCGTGCAGGCGATGGTAACACACGGCGCCGGGCGCCAGCACGAAGCGGTAGCCCTGCAGCCACAGCCGCCAGCCCAGGTCGACGTCTTCGAAGTACGCGAAAAAATCGTCGTCGAAGCCGCCGGCCGCCAGGTACACGTCACGGCGGATCAGCATGGCGCCGCCGCAAGCGAAGAGCAGCTCGCGCGGCGCGCCATACCAGGCCACGTCATAGGTCAGGCCCTGATCCAACTGGAAGGCGCGGCCGTAGGCGTTCAGCGCGCCGCCGACGAAATCCACCAGCCGGCCGTCCCAACTGCGGATCACGGAGGCCACGCCGGCCAGGTCGGCCGGGGCGTCCGCGAACGGCGCCAGCATATGGGCCAGCCAGTCCGGGGCGAGGCGGGCGTCGTTGTTGAGGAAGGCCAGGTACTCGCCGCGCGCCGCGCGCGCGCCGTGGTTGCAGGCGGGCGCGAAGCCGGTGTTGTGGCCTTGCGGCAGGAGGCGGACCTCCGGCAGGACCCGGCGCGCCACCGCGACCGAGTCATCGGCGGAGGCGTTGTCCACCAGGAGCACTTCCCGCGCCGCCGCCGGCCAGTCTAGCGCGGCCAGCGACGCCAGGCACTCCGGCAGGTGCTGGGCGCCGTTGTAGTTGGCGATGACGAAGCTGACGAGCGGCGGGGTGGGCACGCTCAAGCCTGCGGCGGGCGCAGCCGGCGCAGCACGCCGTCCAGCCAGCGGGCGCGGCGGCTGCCATCGGGGGCCAGGCGTTGCCGCGTCGTCTGCAGCGCGCGCGCCAGGGCCCAACTGGGGCTCTGGGTGGTTTCGCTCAGCTCCTGGCGCGCGGCGCCCAGGGCCGCCCGCAGGTCGGTGTTCTCCTTCCACAACTGGGCGAAACGCCGCTCATAGGCGCGCACCAGGCGATGGGCCGGCTCCGCGCTGCGGCGGAAGCGCACGGCCCAGGGCGTCAGGAAGAGCCCGTCGAAGTCCAGGTCGCGCACAAAGCCGTTCAGCGCGAACAACTCAGCCCAATACTCGGGCGGCTGGACGTTGAAGTGGGTCTGCTCGGCGTAGTCGCTGGGCGAAGACGAGAAGACGATGTCGTCGGCGGCCGCGCACAAGTTGGCGACGGCGCGCGCGGCCTCGGCGGGCGGCAGGTGTTCGAGGACTTCGATACACGTCACCAGGTCGTAGCGGCGCGGAAACGGGTCCAGGATCGAGCCGACGCGGCAATAGGCGCGCACGTCGGCGCGCACCTGGCTGATGGCGTACTCGGAGATGTCCACGCCCTCGGCGTCCACGCCGCGCTCACGCAGCGCCTCCACCAGGAAGCCCATAGCGCAGCCGGCGTCCAGGACACTGCGCGGCCCCAGACGGCGGACGAGCTCGTCGGCCACGCCGCCGAAGAAGCGCAGCCAGTGCGGCTCGCGCTGATACGGCCGGCCGCAGCCGAGCCGGTAGTAGTTTTCGTCGAAGGGCGTGGCGGGCATGGCGGCCTCCCCTAGCGCCCGGCCGGCGCCGGCTCCCACGTCCCGCGCAGCGTGATCAGGCCGTAGCTCTCGGTCTCGTGGCCTTTGCCGTTGACCACCTGGAACGTGTAGGCGCGGTCGTGATAGTCGTAGGTCTCGGTATCCGTGCGGTTGACGGCGGCCACCGAGAGCTGGTAGAGGCCGTCCAACAGCGGCAAGGCCGGCACGAAGTAGCGCAGCGTCCCGGCGCCGTGCACGCGGCCCAGGTCGACGTCGGAAAAGCCGGTGTTGGGGCCGCAGACGTGCACGCCGTCCGAGCGGTGGATGGCCAGGCCGAAGACGGGCGCGTCGACGGGCTCGGGCGCGGAATAGTCCACGCTGACGGTGAAGGCCTCGCCGGTGGCGAAGGCCGGGCGCTCGTCGCCGTGCGCGTCCAGGAAGCGCACACGCGTGATGGCGAGGCGCCCGTTGCCCCAGCGGTTGTGCGCGCCCAGGCCGGCCAGACGTTCGGCCACCGGTCCGCTGGCGCGGTCCAGGTACTGCGCCACCACGGCGTCGGCCGGCCCGTCGGCGATGAGCTGGCCGCGTTCCAGCCACAAGGCGCGCGAGCACAGCGCGCGGACCGTGTCCATGGCGTGCGAGACGAACAGGATCGTGATCCCCTGCGCGCGCAGCCCTTCGATGCGCAGCAGGCACTTGCGCTGGAAGGCCTGATCGCCGACGGCCAGCACCTCGTCCACCAGCAGGATCTCGGGCTCGACGTGGACGTTGACCGAGAAGGCCAGGCGCGCGAACATGCCGGACGAGTAGTGCTTGACCGGCATGTCGATGAAGTTGTCCAACTCGGAGAACGCGACGATGGCGTCGAACTTGCGCGCGGTTTCGCGCCGGCTCATGCCCAGCAGCGCGGCGTTGAGGAAGATGTTGTCACGCCCGCTCAGCTCCGGGTGGAAGCCGGCGCCCAGCTCCAGCAGCGCGCCGATGCGGCCCCGGGTGCGGACCCGGCCGGACGTGGGCACCGAAACCCCGCTGACCAGCTTGAGGAGCGTGCTCTTGCCGGCGCCGTTGGCGCCGATCAGGCCAACCGTCTCGCCGGCGGTAATGGCGCAGGAGAGGTCCCGCAGGGCCCAGAACTGGCGCGGGCCGCGCGCCGCGTGCGGGTCCCGCTGCCAGGCGCCGATGAACATCTCCCGAAAGGAGCGCGCCTGGCGCAGGCGATATTGTTTGCTGACAGCTTGGAATTCGATGGCGGGCGGCGTCATAAAACGCGACCGGGTCTGGAAACCCAGACGGCCGGCGGCGAGTCAGGATTTTACCAGAGGATGCCCGGCCAACTCCGCGGCGGGCGAATGGACCGGCGCTCAGGCCGGGGTGCTGGCCGGCCGGCGGGCCGGCCACTGGGCCAGGCGGCCATGGCGCGCGGCCACGATCTCGGCCAGGATGGCGAGCGCGATCTCCTCGGGCGTCCGCGCGCCCAGGTCCAGGCCGATGGGGCCGCGCAGGCGGTCCACCTGGGCCGGGGTCAGTCCGGCCTCCAGCAGGCGCGCGCGCCGTTTGGCTTGGGTGCCCTGGCTGCCCAGGGCGCCGACGTAGAAGGCCGGGCTGGCCAGCGCCACCAGCAGCCCGGGGTCGTCCAACTTAGGATCATGCGTGAGCATGGCGACCGCCGTGCCGCGCGTGATCCCGAGCGCGGTCAGCGCCTCGTCCGGCCACTGCTGCACCAGCTGATCGACGTGCGGGAAACGCGCCTGGCTGCCGAAGGCTTTGCGCGGGTCGACGACGACGGTCCGGTAGCCGAGCAGCTTGGCCAGCGCCGTCAGGGCGATGGAGGTGTGCACGCCGCCGACGGCGATCAGGGTCGGGGCCGGCCAGTGGACGTCGATGAAGAGCTCGCCGGCGGCGATGGTCGCGCGCTGCGTCTGGCCGGACGCCAGCGCCGCCTGAGCGGCGGCCAGCGCCTGCGCGTCCCCGGCCAGCGCCCCGGCCGCGCCGCCGGCCTCATCCAAGACCAGGGCCGCGCCGAGGCGGTCCGCCGGCCCTTTGACGAGCGTCGCCACCGCGCAGGCGCGTTCGGCCAGCAGCAGTTCGCGCAGGCGCCCGTACAGGGCCGGCTCCAACGGCTGGACGAAGACGTCGATGCTGCCGCCGCAGGCCAGGCCCACTTCCCAGGCGGTTTCGTCGGCGACGCCGAAGTGCAGGAGTTTGGCTTGAAGCGCCCGCAGTGACTGCTGGCTTTCCTCAAACACGGCCCCTTCCACGCAGCCGCCGCTGACTGAGCCCGCCATCGCCCCGCTCAGGGTGACCGCCATCTTGGCGCCCGGCGCGCGCGGCGAGGAGCCCCAGGTTTGCACCACGGTGGCCAGCGCCACCGTTTCGCCTTCGGCTAGATAACGGTCAATGTCGGCGAGCACATCGCGCATGAGGACTATCTCCTGGAGTTCAGGGTCAGAGCGGCTCCGCTCCCCACCTCACCTCGCGGCGGGGCCAGGGTCCGCCAGGGCAGCACCGGCCGCATTGACGGATGAATGACCTAACGGTTCGGCAGCGCCTGGAGCCGGGCCGCCAGGTCCTCCAGGCTGGCCAGGTTGTGCACGGGCAGAAAATCGTCGACGTGCGGCAGAGCGGCCTGCATCCCGCGCGTCAACGGCTCGTACTCCGGCGCACCCAGGAGCGGATTGAGCCAGATCAGGCGGTGGCAATTGCGCCGCAGGCGCGCCATCTCGCGGCCGAGCAGTTCCGGGTCGCCGCGATCCCAGCCATCGCTGATCAGCAGCACCACGGCCCCGCGCCCGAGCACGCGCCGGCTCCAATCGAAATTAAAGCTCTTGAGGCAGTCGCCGATGCGCGTGCCGCCGGCCCAATCCTCCACGGTCTGGCTGACGGCGCGCAGGGCCCGGTCCACCGAGCGGTGGGCCATGGCCCGCGTTATGCGCGTCAGCCGGGTGCCGAAGACGAAAGACTCCACCGGCTGATCCAGGCCGAAGGTCACGCTGTAGATAAAGTGTAACAGAAGCCGCGCATAGCGCTCCATCGAGCCGCTGACGTCGGCGATGACCACCAGCGGCCGCGGTTTGCGCTTCGGCTCCCGGCGCGCCCAGGTGAGGAGTTCGCCGCCGTGCCGCAGGCTGCGCCGGACGGTGCGGCGCAAATCAGGCCACGGGCCGCGCCCCGGCCGCCGCCGGCGGGTGCGCCGCTGGCCCAACTGCCACAGCCTCTGCGCGATGGCGCGCTGGATGGCGGCCAACTCTTCGGCCGTCATCTCGGCGAAGTCCTTGCGGCGCAGGACCTCGGCCGCGCTGTAAGTCACCGTCACTTCGGCGGCGGGCGGCTGCCCTGAGTCAGGGGACTGGGCGTCCGGGTCGGCCGCGGGCGGCGCGCGCAGCGGCGGCGGGACCAGCAGCGGGCGCCGGCGCGGTTTGGGCGCCAGCCCGGCCAGGCGCACTTCCCAGCGCTCGCGCGGCGCGCGCCAGAAGAGAGCGAAGGCCTGGTCGAAGAGGGGTTGGTCCTCGCGCCGGTGCACAAGCAGGCTGCGCAGGGTGTGGTAGAAGTCGGAGCGGTGGCCGATCTCGACGTGCGGCAGGGCGTGGAAGACGTCCAGCAGGCGGCCGGGGTTCACGTCCAGACCCAGGCCGCGCAGCAGCCGGCCGAAGAGGAGGAGGTTGCGCAGCAGTTGGCCGGCCATCGCCGCCCGCCCCGCTCAGCGCGCCGGTTTGTGCCAGGGCCGGAAGGCCAGCAGCGCCTCCAGGCTCGGCCACTCGCCGGTGAAGGTCACGGCGCGGTCATCCAGGGTGACGTGGGCGTTCGGCTTGGCCGCCGGCCAGGCGATCAGGTCCAGAAAACCCAGGTCGGTGCCGCTGGGCAATTCGCGCTCCGCCCAATGCGCCAGCCAGGCGCGCATGGCCCCCACCCCGCCGGGCTGGGCGCTGCGCGCCGAATAGACGTGGACGTCGAAGACTTGGGTGGCGCGGCGCACAAACTCCAGGGCGCCCGGCACCGGCGGGTCCGGGATCACGTCGGCGCCTTGCCAGCCCGAGGCGTAGGAGTGGAGCACGCCGTCGAAATCCAGGCACAGGATCGGCTTGCGCATGGCGTCAGGGTTCCGGCTGGGCCGCAATCCGCGCCAGGAGCGCCTGGGCGGCCGCGCCCTTGATCTTGGCTACGTCGTCCTGATACTTGAGGATGACGCCCAGCGTCTCGTCCACCACGTCCACGGCCAGCGCCGTCTGGTCCAGGGCCACCAGCGCCGCCGTCCAATCCAGGGTCTCGGCCACGCCCGGCAGCTTGTACAGGTCTTGCTGGCGCAGCGCCTGGATGAAGCCGGTGACCTGGCGGGCCAGTTGCGCCGGCGCCGCCGGCACTTTGTTGTGGATGATCTCGAGTTCCTTCTCGAAGTCCGGGTAGTCGATCCAGTAGTACAGGCAGCGGCGCTTGAGGGCGTCGTGGATCTCGCGCGTGCGGTTGGACGTGATGAGGACGACCGGCGGCCGCTCGGCCTTGAGCGTGCCGATCTCGGGGATCGTGATCTGAAAGTCCGAGAGCACCTCCAGCAGAAAGGCCTCGAACTCATCGTCGCTGCGGTCGAGCTCGTCGATCAGCAGGATCGGCGGCCGCGGGCGCGTGTTCTCCAGCGCCTGGAGCAGCGGCCGCTTGAGCAGGAACTCCGGCCCGAACAACTCGGCCTCAGTCGGGCGGTCGCCGCGCGCCTCCAGCAGGCGCAGGTGCAGGAGCTGGCGCGTGTAGTTCCACTCGTAGACGGCGTGGTGGACGTCCAGGCCCTCGTAGCACTGCAGCCGGATCAGTTCGGCGTCCAGCAGGCGCGCCAGAACCTTGGCGATCTCGGTCTTGCCGACACCGGCCTCGCCCTCCAAGAACAGCGGGCGGCCGAGTTTGAGGGCCAGGAAGAGGGCGGTGGTCAGCCCGCGCTCGGCGATGTAGTTCTCGGCGCGCAGAGCGGCCTGTAATTCAGCAATAGACGAAAAGCCCACGCCTGTCTCCCCAGCCGAGATTCTGCCACAGAGACGCCGAGACTCTGAGCGAGTCGGTGTCTCCGCGCCTCTGCGCGATCCCGGACGCGTATCAGACCTGGCCGCCAGCCGGCGGCCGTCTCAGCACCGTCTGACCGTGCCGCCCAACGGCTCCGCGCTTCAACCGCTTCGGGGCGGGGCGTCTGCCAGAACTTTTGAAAGCTCTCAGCCGGCCGCGGCCGGCGGATCGGCGGCCGGCGGGTCGGCGGCGGGCAGTGGTGCCGAAGCGGCGACGGTGGCCGGCGGCGCAGTGGGCGCGGCCTCCGAGGCGGCGGCCGGCCCTTCAATGCGTTTGCGGACCTCGTCGAAGAACAGGCCGGTGAGTTTCTGGCTGACGGGCGTCATCATGCGCGCCGCCAGGCTGGCGATCTGGCCGACCACGGTGATATCGGCCGACCATTTGAGCTCGGTGGCGCCGTCCGGCGCGTCGACCAGGGCCATCTCGCTGATAACGTCGGCGGCGCTGCCGGGCGCGTTGCCGTGCGCCTGGATCTTGGCGCGGTTGGGCGCGTCCATCTCCAGGAACTCGGCCGTGCCCGTGAAGCGGGCCTTCACCGAGCCGAAGCCGATGGCGGCGGTGGCCTGGAACTTCTTGCCGGGTTCCAGGATCTCCACGGTCTCCACGCCCGGCGCGCACTGCGCGACGCGGGTCGGGTCGGTCAGGAATTCCCACACGGTCTGGCGGGCGGCCTTGATCGTGGTCGTGCCTTCCAGGTGCATCAGCTACACTCCCAGAGCGGAAAGGTACTTCAGCGGATCTTTCTCGAACGAGCGCTTGCAGCCCGGCGCGCAGAAGTAGTAGGTCCGGTCCGCATACACGGCCTGGTAGCGGGCCGTGGCGATCTCCACCAGCATATAGCAGACCGGGTCCAGCGCCTCCCCAGGCCCGGGCGTCGGGATCTTGGCCGGACGCATGGCCAGGATGGAGGCGGGGAGATCAGAGGGCAGTGAGGGGACGCTTGTGGCGGGAGACTGGAGATTAACCTTCGCCCCCCGGCGGCGGAGCTGCACGATCTCGGCCAGGATGCTGAGCGCGATCTCGTCCGGCGTCACCGCGCCCAGGTCGAGGCCGGCCGGGCATTTTAGCCGGGCCAGCTTCTCGGCCGGCAAACCGGACCCGCGCAGGTAGTCCAACACGGCGTCGCGGCGTTTGCGGCTGGCCACCAGGGCCACGTAAGCGGCGTCGCTCTGCAGCACGACTTCCAGGGCCGGCTCGTCGTAGTTGCCGTGCGAAGCGACGACGACGAAGGCGCCGGGCGGGATCGGCAGGGCGGCCGGCTCAAAGCCAAGCAGGCGCGCGGCGCCCGGGAACTGCTCGGGCGTGGCGCCCTCAGCCGCCACGGTCACGGCGTACCCCATCGTCCGGGCCAGGGCCGCCAGCGCCTCCACCACCGGCAGATGGCCGATCAGCCAGAGCTGCGGCGCGGGCAGATGCGGGTCCAGGTAGATCTCGAGCGTGCCGCCGCTGACGCACAACAGCGGCACCTCGATGACGCCGGGCTGATCGCCGCGCAGGAACTCCGGCGGCCCGAGGCGCAGGAAACGCGGCGTGCCGTCGGCCAGGGCCTTGAGCGACTCGCGCACGACGGTGGGCTGGGCGCACGAGCCCCCCACCCAGCCGTCCAGCGCGCCGTCCGGCGTGATGATGGCCCGGGCCCCGGCCTTGGCCGAGGTGGGCGCGTGGGCGCGGACCACCGTGGCGATGACGAAGGCCTGGCCGGCCGAGGCCAGGCTGTGCGCGCGGGCGAGGTAGTCGTTCAGCATGTGACGAAGGGCGAGGGATGAAGGACGAAAGCCGGTCAACGCGTCCGCTGCCGTCGTCTTTCGTCTTTCGTCTCATTCCTCCAAGGCCGCCCCGTGCCGCTTCAGCAGCTCCCAGATCTTGGGCGCCGTGAGCGGGATATCCACGTGGCGCACGCCCAGGTGCCAGAGCGCGTCCACCACGGCGTTGGCGATGGCCGGCGGCGCGCCCACGGTCGGGCTCTCGCCCACGCCCTTGGCCCCGAACGGGTGGTGCGGCGAGGGCGTCACGGTCTCGCCCACCTCCCACTTCGGCGACTCGACGGCCGTGGGCACCATGTAGTCCATAAAGGTGCCGCCATACAGGTTGCCGTTCTCGTCGTACTGCATCTCCTCCATCAGGGCCGGCGCGAAGCCCTGGGTCAGGCCGCCGTGGATCTGGCCCTCGACGATCATGGGATTGATGCGCACGCCGCAGTCGTCCACGGCCACGAAGCGGCGCACCTGCACCTGGCCGGTGCCGCGGTCGATGTCGACCACGCAGATGTAGGAGCCAAACGGGTAGGTCAGGTTGGGCGGGTCGTAATAGTGCACGGCCTCCAGACCGGCCTCCAGACCCTGCGGATGGTTGGTGTAGGCGGCCAGGGCGATGTCCTGAATGGTCTTGGAACGGCCGGGCGCACCCTTGACGTGGAACTTGCCGCGCTCCCAGACCAGGTCCTCTTCAGCCGCCTCCAGCAAGTGGGCCGCGATCTTGCGGGCCTTGTCGCGCACCTTGCGCGCCGCCAGCGCGCCGGCCGCGCCGGCGGTGGGCGTGGAACGGCTGGCGTAGGTGCCCAGGCCGTAGGGCGCGGTGTCGGTGTCGCCCTCCTCGACCTTGATGTGCTCGGCCGGGATACCCAGCTCCTCGGCGATGATCTGGGCGTAGGTGGTCTCGTGGCCCTGGCCCTGGCTCTTGGTGCCGAAGCGGGCGATGGCCTTGCCGGTGGGGTGGACGCGCAGCTCGCACGAGTCGAACATCTTGATACCCAGGATGTCGAAGTGCTTGGATGGGCCGGCGCCCACGATCTCGGTGAAGGACGAGAGGCCGATGCCCATCAGTTCGCCGCGGGCGCGCTTTTCGGCCTGTTCCCGGCGCAGGTCCTCGTAACCGATCATGTCCATGGCCAGGCGCAGCGCCTTGTGGTAATCGCCGCTGTCGTACTCCCAGCCGAAGGCGGACTTGTACGGGAACTGCTCCGGCTTGATGAAGTTCTTCATCCGGAAGGCGGCCGGATCCTCGCCGCGTTCGTGGGCCAGGATGTCGACCATACGCTCGATGGCGTGCACGGCCTCGGTGACGCGGAACGAGCAGCGGTAGGCCACACCGCCCGGCGGCTTGTTGGTGTAAGCGGCGTCCACGGCCAAGTAGGCCGTCTGGAAGTCGTACGAGCCGGTGGCGATGTGGAACAGGCCGGCCGGGAACTTGCTGGGCGCGGCCTGCGCGTCCGAGTAGCCGTGATCGGCCACGGTGTCCATGCGCATGGCCGTGATCCGGCCGTCCTTGTCCGCGGCCAGTTCGGCCGTGATGTGATAGTCGCGCGCGAACGAGTCGGCCGCTAGGTTCTCGGAGCGGTCCTCGATCCACTTGATGGGCTTGCCCAGCAGGACCGAGGCCGCCACGGCGATGACGTAGCCGGGGTAGACCGGCACCTTGCCGCCGAAGCCGCCGCCGATATCGGGCGAGACCACGCGGATGTTCTCCTCGGAGAGGCCGACGTGCCCGGCCACCAGCGCCAGCACGGTGCGGATGGCGTGCGGGGCCTGGGTGGTCATATACAGGGTCAGGTGCTTGTTGGCGGCGTCCCAATCCGCCACACAGCCGCACGTCTCAATCGAAGCGACGTGGATGCGCGGGATGTAGATCTTCTCCTTGACCACCGTGGCGGCCTGGGCAAAGGCCTGGGCAGTGGCGGCCGGGTCGCCCACTTCCCAATGCCAGATGCGGTTGCTGTCCTTGTCGTCGCGGACCTTGACGGCGCCGGGCTGCAGGGCCTGGTGCGGGTCCACCACCACCGGCAGCGGCTCGTAATCCACTTCCACGGCGGCCACGCCGTCGGCGGCGGCGTAACGGTCGGCGGCGATCACACCGACGACCTCCTGCGACTGGTACTTGACCGTGTCGGTCGGCAGCACCATCTGCTGGTCGCTCATCAGCGTCGGCATCCAGTGCAGGTTGTACTTCTCCAAGTCGCGGCCGGTGACGAAGCCGAGCACGCCCGGAATTTTGGCGGCCTTGGAAGTGTCGATGTTCTTGATGCGGGCATGCGCGTACGGGCTGCGGACGATGTCCAGCCAGAGCATGCCCGGCAGCTTGAGGTCGTCGATGTAGTTGCCCTGGCCGCGGATGAAGCGCGGGTCTTCTTTGCGTCGCATCGAGTGGCCGAGGCCGTTGACGTCAGGCATGGTGAGTCTCCTGTTGGGGCGGGTCAAGGCGGGTCTGAGGCCCGCCCCTACGCCGGCTGGGCCTCTTGGACCTGCAGCTTCTCGGCCGCGTACTGGATGGCCTTGACGATGTTCATGTAGCCGGTGCAGCGGCACAGGTTGCCGGAGATGCCCCAGCGGATCTCGTCTTCGGTCGGGTCCGGGTTGGCGCGCAGCAGGGCCACGGCCGTCAGCATCATGCCCGGCGTGCAGAAGCCGCATTGCAGGCCGTGCTTGGCCGTGAAGCCCTCCTGCACCGGGTGCAGCTGGCCGCCCTGCTCCAGGCCTTCCACGGTCAGCACGTCGGCGCCGTCGGCCTGGACGGCCAGCACGGTGCAGGCTTTGACGGGTTTGCCGTTCAGCAGGACCGTGCATGCGCCGCACGAGGTGGTGTCACAGCCGATGTGCGTGCCGGTCAGGTCGAAGTTGTCGCGGATCAGGTGGACCAGCAGCAGCCGGGCCGGCACGTCGGCGGCGCGCACCTGGCCGTTGACGGTGAGTTGGATGTGATGGGTGCTCATTGTTTCGCCCTTTACGTGAATGACGAAAGGCGAATGACGAGAGCCGGTTGGCCTTCGTCCTTCGTCCCCGGTCTTTCGTCGTTACGCCTTCGCCCGCTCCAGCGCCGTCCGCAGCGCCCGCGTGGTCAGGGTGCGGACCAATGACCGCTTGTAGTCCTCGCTGCCGCGGTAGTCGCCGATCGGCTCGGCGGCCTCGCCGGCCAGCCGGGCCGCCGTTTTGATGGCGCCGTCGTCCAGCGGACGGCCCTTCAGCGCGGCCTCGGCCGCCCCGCACTGGATCGGCGTGAGGCCGAGGTTGGTCAGGGCCACGCCGGCGGCCGTGCACACGCCGGCCGCGTCCACGTTGACCTGGACGGCCACAGCCGCGGTGGCGTAATCGCCGACTTTGCGTTCGAGCTTGAGATAACAGCCGCCGTCGCCGGGCTGGCGCGCCGGGATCCGGATCTCGGTCAGGATTTCAGTCGGCTGCAGCGCGGTCGTGAAGGGGCCGGTGAAGAACTCGCCGATGGGGATGACGCGCTCGCCGCCGGGACCGAGCGCCATGATCTGGGCGCGGTAGGCCAGCATCGTCGCCGGGTGGTCATTAGCGGGGTCGGCGTGCGCCAGGTTGCCGCCAATGGTGGCCAGGTTGCGGACCAGCGGATCGGCGATCATCCGGGCGGTGTCGGCCAGGAGCGGGTAACGGGCGCGCACGAGGTCGCTCCCGTCCAGATCCGCCTCGCGCGTCATGGCCCCGATCTTGAGCCAGCCGCCGTCCTCACGGAGGTAGGCCAGGCCGTCGATCCGGTTGATGTCGACGAGCAGGGCGGGGGTGGCCATCCGGAACTTCATGGCCGGGATCAGGCTGTGGCCGCCGGCCAGGACTTTGGCGTCCGGATTCTGCCCGAGGAGCGCGAGCGCCTCAGGCAGAGACGTGGGGGCCGCATAATCGAAGGCGGGTGGGATCATAAGCACTCCTCAGGACGGCGGGAAGTGGACCGAGATGTGACCGGCTGATGGCATGGGCGGGTGGGTCACCTCCTGAGGAGCGGGCCGTTGACACTTACGGCCAGCAGATTATGCTTATCACTTATGGTTTACATTGCCTACGCTTATATTCAACCAAATTTGTCCAGAATAGGGAAGGAACCAGCCGGGCCACTTTGTGGCCCGATTGGACCAGTCGGCAGGGCCAGCCGGCGGTGGGCCGCGCCCGGGCGGCCGGCCTTCGCCGACTATGTCGCCGTTTTTCGGCCCGAGGCCAATTCCACCCTACAATGCCCGTATTCGCCCCACCGCTTCAGGAGCACCTTGATGCCCACGCTGAAAAACTACCAACACTTCGCCGGCCGACACTGGGAGACCGGCACGATCCACAACTACCTGGCTTACCTGGGTGCCAAGGCCCCGCACACAGGCCGGCCCTACAGTGAAGCCTTGCTGCTCGGTGTCAGCGGCGGCGTGCTGATGGGGTACTTCTCGTTCGCCTACGCCGGGCACGATCCGCACGTCGCCATCCTGACCCGCAACAGTTTCGATCCGTGGGAGACGCTGCTGGTGCGGCTGGGCGTGGTCCAGCACGTGCGCCAGACCGCCGACGCGCAGAAGGGCGAGCGCAACCTGGTGGCCGCGCTGGAAGAGGGCCTGCCCGCCATCGTCTGGGCCGATATGTTCAGCCTGCCCTACAACCACCTGCCCGCGCTCCCGGATTGGTGGGGGGCCTTCCCGGTCCTGGTCTACGGCTTTGAGCCGGACACGGTTCTCATCGCCGACCGCGCCGCTGTGCCGCTCACGGTCACGCCGGGCGAGCTGGCCGCCGCCCGCGCGCGGGTGAAGAAGGACAAGCATCGCCTGCTCACGCTCGAGCCGCCAAACCCAGACAAGCTGGCGCTGGCCGTCCAGCAGGGCTTGTGGGACTGCCTCAAGCGCTACACCGAGGCGCCGGTGAAAAACGCCCGAGCCAATTTCGGGCTGGCTGGCTTCCAGCGCTGGGCCGACGTGCTGACGAAACCCAAGGACAAGCAGAGTTGGGAAAAAGTCTTTCCAGCCGGCGTCAAGCTGTACGCCGGGCTGACGAGCGCGTTCGATCGCTTCGGCCTGGGCGCCTACGGCGCCGAGCGTGACCGAGGTCTCTACGCCGACTTCCTGGAGGAGGCCAGCGCCATCCTGGAGCGCCCGGCGGTGCGGGACGCCGCCGACCCGTACCGGGCGGCCGCCCGGGGCTGGCGGGAAGTGGGCCTGGCGCTGCTGCCGGACGACGTGGCGCCTCTGCGCCAGGCGCGCGAACAGCTCGTGCGCCGGCGCCAGCTCTTCGTCGAGCAGGGCGGCCAGGCGCAGGCCGAGATCGCGGCTCTCAACCAGCAGCTGGACACGCTGCGCGCCGACCTGGCGCGGGAGTTTCCGCTGAGCGCGCCCGAAGTGGCGGCCCTGCGCGAGCGGATTGCGGCCACGGTCTTGAAAGCGGGCGACCTCGAGCGCGCGGCCTACGAGATCCTGCAGGCCGCCATGGCGGGCACTCCCGGGACGCGGCGCAGTCCGGGGACGCGGCGCTAGACCAGGCCGCGCCGCGCCGCCTCGGCCGCCGCCTGGGCGCGCGTGGTCACGCCCAGTTTTTCGAAGATATCCTGGAGCTTGCGCTTGACCGTGGTCTCGCTGAGGTAAAGCTCCGCCGCCATCTTGGGGTTGCTGGCGCCGGCGGCCAGCAGGCGCAGCATGTGCGTCTCGTCGTCGGTCAGGCCCAACTCGCGCCGGGTGCGTTCGCGGCTCAGGTCGGCGTATTGCTCCACCACCCGGTTCATGACTGCCGGGCTGAGCGCGCGCTCGCCGCGCTGGACCGCGCGCACCGCGGCGGCCAGCGTCTCGTCGGACGCGCTCTTGAGGATGTAACCGTGCACGCCGGCCTGCAGCGCCTGGGCCACGTACTCGTCGTCGTCGAACGACGACAGCATCAGGATGCGCGCGGCCGGGGCCAGCCGGAAGAGGCCGCGCACGGCGTCCAGGCCGCTCAGGCCGGGCATGCGGATGTCCAGCAGGATCACGTCCGGCTGGGCGGCCTGCGCCAGGTCGAACGCCTGGG
Source organism: uncultured Anaerolineales bacterium (assembly GCA_937952305.1). GTDB lineage: Bacteria > Chloroflexota > Anaerolineae > Anaerolineales > UBA6663 > SpSt-583. The sequence continues at coordinate 97,495 of CALFZO010000052.1, forward strand.
CCGCGTCGGCGGCCTCGCCCACCAGCGTCATGTCCGGGCAGTTAGACAGCAGGCTGCGCACGCCCTGGCGGACGATGGGGTGATCGTCCACGACCAGCACCCGGATGAGGCCGCCACCGGCGCTCATAGCGCCGGCACCCACAGCACCACGCGTGTGCCCGCGCCCGGCTGGGTGAAGATGGCCAACTGGCCGCCCAAGCTCTCCGCGCGCTCGCGCATCCCCAACAGCCCGAAGTGTCCGGGCCGGCCGGCCGGGATGGCGGCCAGGTCGAAGCCGACGCCGTCGTCGGTGACGGCCAGCGTCACGGCGCGCGGCGCGAAGTCGAGCGTCACCTGGGCCCGCCGGGCGCCGGCGTGAGCGGCGATGTTCTGCAAGGCCTCCTGCATGATGCGGTAGACGCCGATCTCGGCCTCCGGGCTCAGGCGCGTCGGTTCGCCGGCCAATTGCAATTCGCATGTGAGGCCGGCGTGCGCCTGGAACTGCTCGGTGTAACGGCGCAGCGACGGCACCAACCCGAGCGCATCCAGCGTCGGCGGCCGCAGTTCATAGATGACCTGGCGCGTCTCGTGCTCCACGCGGTGCAGGATGGCCCCCACCGCCTGCAGCGCCTCCGCGGCCCCGTCCACCTCGGCGCGGGCCAGGCGCTCGCGCGCGCTCTTCAATTCCAGCAGCGCCCCGACGATGAGTTGATTCAGGCCGTCGTGCAGGTCCTGGGCGAGGCGCTGGCGTTCGCGCTCCTGGACGTTGACGGTCTCGGTCAGCAGCCGCTGCAGTTGGCCCGCCTTCTGGGCCAGCGCCTCCTTGGCTTCCCGGAGTTCGGTCGTGCGGTCAGCCACGCTGCGCTCCAGCGCCGTCTTGGCCTCGCTGAGCGCGTCGTTCAGTTGGGCGTTGCGGATGGCGATGGCGACCTGCGCGGCGTAGGTGGCCAGCAGATGCTCGTGGTCTTCGGCGTACAGGGCCGGCCGGTTGGCGACGCCGATCATGCCGAACGGGGCCGCGCCCACGCTCAGCGGCACGCCCAGGAAGGTGTGCACGGGCGGATGGCCGCGCGGCTGGCCCACCCGGTCCGGGGCCTCCAGCGCGTCCTCCGAGCGCACCGGCCGATTCTCCAGCACGGCGCGCGCGAACAGGTTGGGCCGCAGCGGGATGACGTGGTGCTGCGCGTAGAAGTCGCCGGCCGGGTGAAAGCCGCGGATGGCCGCCACGTCCAGGGCGCGGCCGTCCGCCGTGGTCAGGCCGATGAAGCCGAAGCGCGACTCGGTCAGATCCAGGCAGTGGCGCAAGGCCGTGTCCAGGACGGCGGGCAGGTCGCGCAGAGTCGCGATCTCCATCGCCAGCGCGTACAACGCCCGCAGGCGTTCGCGGCTTTCGAGCTCGGTGGGCAGCGGCCAGGCGGCGAGAGGCGGCGCAGATGTCATCGCTCAACCCCAGCGAAAAGCCTGCCACACGAAGGTGTGCGGCACCGTGAACTCGGTCTCCAGCAGTCCATACTCGGCCCGCGCCCAGGCGCGCAGTTCGTCCAGGCAGCGCGCGAAGAAACCGGCCGGCACCGGCCAATCCGCGGCCCAGGTGCGATGCTCAATCGCCTCCAGGTGGCGCGAAAGTGGACGGGTGTGCGTCCACGCCCCCACCCTCTGCTCGCGGCCGAGCGCGCCCGAGGCCCGGATCGCGGCCGCGATCTCGTCCAGGTCAGGCGACTGCGCGTCGGCCGGCGCGCCCTGGGCGGCCAGGATCTGGCGCCAGCGCGCCAGGAGCCGCGCCCCGGGGGAGTCCGGCGGTCGCGCCTCGTACCCGAACAGGAAGACCCCGGCCGGCTGCAGCACGCGCCGCACCTCGCGCACCGCCGCGCGCCACTGCGGCAGCAGTTGAAAGACGTGGACCGATAGGGCCGCGTCGAAAGCGGCGTCGGCGAAGGGAAGGCGGAGGGCATCGCCGCTGACCAAATCCGGCGGCCGCGCGCTGGCCGCCCGCTCGGCCCGCAGGCGCTGCAGCATCGCCGGCGACAAATCCAGCCCGGTCAGATCCAGGCCGCGCGCCAGCAAGGGCAGCGCCATGCGCCCGGCCCCGGCCCCCACCTCCAGGGCCCGCGCCCCTGGCGGCAGCAGCGCCAGGGCGGCCTGCGTGACCTCGGCCAGCACCGCCGCCGGCAAGGCCCGCGTCGCATTGAATTCGTGAGCGACCCGGTTGAAAGAGGGCGGCATGCCCTCTGAATTATATGCGAGTCGGTCGGATTTAGGCCGGCGAGGCTCAGGCGCGGCGCTGTTTGTGGTAGGATGACCGCGCCAGAGCCCTGTTCGCGCCATCCCCACGCCCACGGAGATTTCCCCATGCCACGCCTGCTGAATCGGGCGGCCTCGGCCGCCGTCGCCGCGAGCCTGTTGCTGGCCGCGTGCACCAGCGCCGCACCCACGGCTGCGCCCGCCGTCCTGCGCCTGGCCCTGCTGCCGGTGCTCGATACGCTGCCCGCCCACGTCGCCCAGGCCCAGGGCTATTTCGCCGCCAACGGCCTGCAGGTGGAGATTGTGCCGGTCGGTTCAGCGCCCGAACGCGACCAGTTGTTAGCCGCCGGCCAGGTGGATGGCGTCATGAACGAGATCCTGGGGCCGATCCTGAACAACCAGGCCGGCGTTCAGGTCCAGGTGGTGCGCCTGGCGCGATCGGCCTCCGGCGAGTACCCGCTCTTCCGCATCGTGGCCGGCGCGGACAGCGGCGTCAGCGCGCCCGGTGACCTGGCCGGCCAGACGCTGGGAGTCTCCACCGGCACCGTGATCGAGTACGTGGCCGACCGTCTGCTGGCGGCGGAAGGGGTGGACCCGGCCAGCGTGGAGTACACGGCCGTCCCCGCCATCAGCGACCGGCTGGCACTGCTGCAGAACAACCAGTTGGCCGCGGCCGTGCTGCCGGACCCGGCTTCGTCCTCCGCCCTGGCTTCCGGCGGCCGCGTGGTGCTGGACGACATGCGCCACCCGGAGTACGGCTACAGCGTGTGGACGTTCCGGCAGGCCGTCATCGACCAGAACCCGGAGGCCGTGCGCGCCTTCCTGAAGGCTATCGAACAGGCCGTGGCCGACCTTAACGCCGACGGGACGAAGTGGGATGCCGTGCTCAGCGCCAACAACCTGCTGCCACCGCCGCTGATCGGCAAGTACAAACTGCCGCAATTCCCGACGGCGGGCGTGCCCACGGCCGCGCAGTATGCCGATGCCGCGGCCTGGCTGAAGAGCAAAGGTCTCCTGGACAAAGACGTGCCGTACGCCGACACCGTCAACGGCGGCCTGCTGCCTTGAACTGACCCGCCGCCCGGGGGCCAACCGTGGTCCAGATTGAAGCTCTGACGTTTCAATATGCCAGCGCCGCGCCGGTCTTCCGGGACTTCCACTGGACGATCGGGCGCGGCGAGGCCTGGGCCATCCTCGGCCCGTCCGGCTGCGGCAAGACCACGCTGCTCTACCTCCTGGCCGGGCTGCGCGCGCCCACCGCTGGCCGCCTGGTCATCGACGGCGACGAGATCCGCCGGCCGCGCCCGCGCACCGGCCTGATCCTGCAGGATTACGGCCTCCTGCCGTGGGCCACGGTGCGCGAGAACGCCGCCCTCGGCCTGCGCCTGCGTGATTTCTACGGGCCGGACGGGCGCCATGCGCCGGCTGGGCGCGCCAACACCGAAAGCCAGCGCGCGGTCCAAGCCGCCGTCGACGAGTGGCTGCGACGGCTCGGCCTGGCTGAAGTCGCCGCGCGTTACCCTGGCCAGATTTCGGGCGGCCAGCGCCAGCGCACGGCCATCGCGCGCACCCTCGTGCTGGGACCGGACCTGTTGTTGATGGATGAGCCGTTCGCGTCGCTGGACGCGCCGACGCGCGAAGCGCTGCAGACGCTGCTGCTGGACCTGTGGACCGAACAGCACCTGACGCTGGTGACCGTGACCCACGCCATCGAGGAGGCCGCCTTGCTTGGCCGGCAGATCCTGGTGCTGGGCCGCCCGCCGATCACGGCGCCCGTGGTCGTCCCCAACCCCGGCGCCGGCCAGCCGGATTACCGCAGCACGGCCGAGTACCGGCAGGTGTGCGCGGACCTGCACGCGCAGTTGAGGGCGGCATGAACTTCCGCGCCCGTGACCTGGCCCTGGCCGTGCTCATGCTGCTGGCCGCCTGGGCGGCGCTGGCCCTGGCCGTCCAGCGCCCGATCCTGCCGCCACCCTGGACCGTGGCCGTCGCGCTCTGGCAGGGGCTGGGCCAGGACCTGCCCGGCCACTTCCTGGCCAGCTTGTGGCGCGTGGTGCTCAGTACACTCCTGGCCGTGGCCCTGGCCGCACCAGCCGGGCTGGCGCTCGGCCAATCGCAAAGGCTGGGCCGGCTCTTCGGCCCCCTGCTCTATCTGCTCTACCCCATCCCCAAGGTCGTGCTGGTGCCGGTCGTCTTCCTATTCTTCGGCCTCGGCGACCTGGCGCGTGTGGTCCTGATCTTCCTGATCCTGTCCTTTCAGATCATCGTGCTCGTGCGCGACCAGGCGGCGGCGCTGCGGCCGGAGTTGATCCAGAGCGTGCGCAGCCTGGGGGCCGGGCGGCGCGCGTTGTTCTGGTTCGTCTATCTGCCGGCCAGCCTGCCGGCCATCCTCACCGCGCTGCGCCAGTCCGTGGGCACGGCCGTGGCCGTGTTGTACGTCACCGAACTCTTCGCCACGCGGCAGGGGCTGGGCTACTACATCTTCATCAACGGCAGCACGCTCTTCAACTACCCAGCCATGTATGCGGGCGTCGTCGCCATGGCCGTCCTCGGCCTCGGCTTGTACTTCGCCGTGGATCAGCTCGAGCGGCGGCTGTGCCCGTGGCTGCACGCCGGCTGAGGCTGGCGGGGCGTTTCAGTGACGCGCGCCGTTCGCGGCGTGCGCGCGGAACCAGGCGACGGTGCGCCGGACGGCCTCGCGCACCGGCGTGGATCGGACGCCGCAGGCACGCTCGAACTGGCTGCCGTCCACGATGTAAGGCTTCTCGAACTGGTACAGCAGCGGCACCAACTCACGCACGGTCGGCACAAACACCCCTAGGGCCGTCATCATCAGCCGGTTGGCGCTGGCCATCTTCGGCGGCCGGCCGACCTCTTCGAAGAACAGCGTCATGATCTGGCGCTGCGTCAGGCGCGGCTGCTCGCTGGGCACGTGCCAGGCCCGCCCGAGCGCCTCGTCGCGCTCGCCGGCCACGGCCAGGGCCTCGCCAAAATCCTCGATGTAAGTGAACGTGTGCGGGACGTCCAAGCTTCCCACCAGCTGCGCTGACCCGCCGGCCAGCGCCGGGACCACGGAGCGCGCGCCCAGGTGCGATTGGTCTGCGGCAAACGGCCCGAAGAAGTCTGAGCCGCGCACGAGCGCCACGCGCACCCGGCCGGCCCGATGCGCGGCCAGCGCCGCCTCGGCCATGGCCGCGCGCGTGCGGCCCTTCTGGTCGGTGGCCGCGTAGGGCAGGTCCTCCCGCAGCGGCTGGCCGTCCGTGTCCCCGTACATGTACAAGTTGTCGCAGATGATCAGCTTGGCGCCGTTGGCGGCCGTGCCCTCCAGGATGGCGGCCTGCAGGGGCGGAAACTTCTCCGGCCACTCGGTGTACTCGGGCTGCGCACATTGGTAGACCGCGGCCGCACCCTGCGTCAGCGCGCGGACCTGGGCGCCGTCGTAGGCGTCGCCGGCGACGATCTCGGCCTCGGCCGGGGCCTCGGCCAGGCGGCCGCTGCGATTCACGACGCGCACGCGCCGGCCGCGGCGCAGCAGGGCTTTGACTGTGGCGCGCCCCACCGGGCCGGCGCCGAAGACGACGTGAAGTTCAGGCGTGTTGGACATCGGAATGCTCCTTGGAATAGGCGTACTGAAGACACCCGGCGGCGCTGAGCGCAGCTGGGGCTGTCCGCAGATAACTTGGAAGGCAGGGGTGTCAGCCGGGCGGCGGCAGACCGAGCCGGCGCAGGTAGGCGCTCAGCTCAAGCTCGTAGAACAGGCCGGGGTCGCCGATGAAAGGCTGGCTGTGGTGGAAGAGCTCGAGCATCACCTGGCCATGGATGCGCGCCCAACCGGAGAGCAGCACACAGATCAAGACCTCCGGCAGGTCCAGGCCGGACTTGGTCCGGTAAGCGCGGATGTGCCCGGCCAGGGCCGGCGGCACCGGCTGATACTCCTCAGGCAGGGAGATCTGGCCGCTGCGCCAGCCGGCCTGCAGCAGGTCGAACAACTGGGCAAATGGGCGCTGCGCCAGCGGCCCGGTCAGATCCGTCGGCGCGTGGTAGCCCGGGATCGGGTTGCCGTAGATGAGTTGAAAGTCGGTGGGATGGGCAACCGCCCAGGCGCGATAGGCGCGGGTGATGCGCGTGAACGTCTCCCACAACCCAGCGCCCTCCGTGCGGGCCTCGGCCCCGGCGGTCTCCATGGCCACGGCCAGGGCCGTGAAGGCGTCCACGATCAGGGTCGTGATGAGGTCCTCCAGCCGGGGAAAGTAGTTGTAGATCGCGGGCGCCGTGATGCCCAGTTCGCGGGCGATGGCGCGCAACGACAGGCCGGCTGTGCCGTGCTCGGACATCTGGCGCCGGGCCACAGCCTTGATCTCCTCGGCGGTGACGGTTCGGCCCGATTCTTTGCGGGGTCGTGACATGGTGCCTCGTGAATGCAGCGCTGTATATTTACGATGTAAATATACAGCGTATATTTTCACGAGTCAAGAGGCGATTTTTTTGGGGAAGACGCGCTGCTCAACCTGCCCCATCCAGCTGGGCGGCCTGGGCCAGGATAGCCGCGCGCTCGACGCTGTTCTGACAGACGACCAGCGCGGCCTGGTAGGCCCGGCGGGCGGCCTCCGTCTGACCGAGGCGCCGCAGGCTGTCCGCCCGCGCCAAGTGGAAAGGCGCGTAGCCTTCCAGGTCTCCGGCCAGCGCGTTCAGCAGGTCCAGGCCTTCCGCCGGACTTCCGGCCAGGCTCACGGCCACCGCCTGATTGAGCCGGATCACGGGCGTGTCGGCGCGGCGGCGCAGTTCCTGGTAAAGGGCCGCGATCTGGGCCCAATCCGTGTCGGCGGCCCGGCGCGCCTGCGCGTGCAGGGCGCTGATGGCGGCCTGGATTTGGTACGGACCCGGCTGGCGCATCTGCAAGGCTTTGTCCACCAGCGCCAGGCCTTCCTGAATCTCGCGCTGGTCCCAGAGCGACCGGTCCTGGTCACTCAATAAGACCAGTTCGCCCTGCGCGCCGAGGCGGGCCTGCCGGCGCGAATGGTGCAGCAGCATCAGCGCCAGCAGGCCGACCACCTCGGCGTATTGCGTCTCGGGCACGTCCGTGCGCTCGCGCCGGATCAGGTGCTCCAGCACGCGCGCCAGCCGGATGGCCTCGTCGCACAGGTCCTGACGGATCAGGGCGTCGCCGGCCGTGGCCGCGTAACCTTCGGTGAAGATCAGATACAGGACGGCCAGCACCGACTCCAGCCGTTCGCCCAGCAGGTGGGCGGGCGGCACCTGGTAAGGGATGCCGGCCTCCTTGATCTTGCGCTTGGCGCGGACCAGACGCTGGGCCATCGTCGGCCCCGGCACCAGGAACGCCGCCGCGATCTCGGCCGTGGTCAGGCCGCCCAGCGTCTGCAGGGTCAGCGCGACCCGCTGCTCCTCAGGCAAGGCCGGATGGCAGCACGTGAACATCAACTTGAGGCGCTCATCCGGAATCTCATCGACCGAGTCTAGATCGTCGGTTATCACCAGCGCCGCGGGCGGCAGTGTCTCGAGGGCCTCCGGCGCCCGGGCCGCCGCGCGGCCTCTCCGGATCCGGTCGATGGCCTTGCGCCGCGCCGTGGTGGTGAGCCAGGCGCCCGGGCTGCGCGGGACACCGTGCACAGACCAGTGCTCGACGGCCGACAAGCAGGCATCCTGCCAGGCCTCCTCGGCCAGGTCGAAGTCGCCGAGCCACCCAATCAGGGTGGCGCGAACCTGCCCGGACTCGCGCCGGTAGGCGCGCTCTACGGCTTGGGCGATGGCAGCGGGCTCAATCGACGTCATCGGACGCAGCGCGGCGCCGGCTAGAACTGGACTACGGGCCGGACCTCAATCGAGCCGGCGCGCGCGCCCGGGATCTGGCTCGCCCACTCCAGGGCCTGCTCCGCTGTCGCGCACTCCAGCAGGAAGAAGCCGCCCAGCTGCTCACGGGTCTCAGCGAACGGGCCGTGCGTGGTCAGCGTCTGGCCCTGGCGCACCCGCACCGTGGTGGCGCTGGCCGTTGGCAGCAGTTCATCGCCGCCGCGCAGCACACCCGCGGCGGCGGCTTTCTTGGCGAAGGCGTTGTAGTCAGCCAGGACCGCCTGGCGCTCGGTCTGGTCCTGGGCCTCCCAGGCTTTTTCATCGCCGTAGATCAGCAGCATGTACTGCATGGGTCGCTCCTCGGGGTTGTTGGCCGGCGGCTCAGAAATCGACGATGGGCCGGATCTCGATCGAACCGTCCCGCGCGCCCGGGATCTTGGCCGCCCAGTCAATGGCCTGGTCCAGGTGTGCGCACTCGATCAGGTAATAGCCGCCGAGCTGTTCCTTGGTCTCGGCAAACGGGCCGTGGGTGGTCAGGGCTTTGCCATTGCGCACGCGCACGGTCGTGGCCTGGTCGGTGGTGTGCAGGGCGTCGCCGGAGCGCAGCACGCCGGCCGCGCCGGCCGCCTCGTTGAAAGCGAAGTACTCGGCCATTTCGGCCTGGCCCGCGGCCGGGTCCGAGGCCAGCCGCGCGGCGTGCGCCTTCTCGTCGCCGTAGATCAGCAGCAGGTATTTCATGTCGTCCTCTCCTTTGTCAATGGATTGTGCTCAGCTACCTTACCGACGCACAGCGCCTCCGCGAATCGACAGCGCCGGCTGAGCAGATTTGGTTCTGCGGCGGGCCGCGCACTGCGCCATTATGCCAATCCGTTGATCAGAGAAGTGGTTTCACTCAGCCTTTAGCCCTGGCTTAGCCGCCCTTTACGGCCGGAAGCGGCCGGCCTCGGTAGACTTGCCGTAACTCCGCGGGCCGACGACCGGCGGCGGCTGCAGGTCGGCGCCGCAACGCGAAGACAGGTCCGGCCGACGAGGAGCAGCCCATCGCACGGAGGCCGTCTGTGGTGGCGAGGCGGACGCCAGGTTCATTCCAACCGGCTGCGCGGGACGGGGCGCTCGGGCGCATCCTCCAGCAGGCCGCCGTGGCCCAGCGCGCTGATATCGGCGCGGGTCAACCGGTCGCCGGCCAGCAGGCGCGGCAGCACCCAATCCACGATGTTGAGCTTGCGGCTGCGCGCGCAGCCCGGGGCGCCCAAAACCGGCACCGCCTCCAGGTAGCCCAGCATCAACAAATTGCCCGGATCCACCGGCGCGCCCACACATTCCACTTGGCCGCCGGCCCGCTCCACCGCGCGCGGCACAATGTCGTAGCGGTCCATGATCGCGGTCTCGCCGGCCAGCAGGATCAGCGCGGCGCCGGCCGCCTGCTGGGCGCGCATGGCTTGGGCCAGCGCGTGCTCGCCGGGCTCGTCCTCCAGCGGGATGAACTGCGGGGCCAGCAACCGCGCACCAAGCGCGGCCACCCGGTCGGTCAGCGGGGCAAAATCATCCAGCAGCTTCTCGCGCAGGGACGGCGAGCCCGAGAGGATCAGGCCCACCGGCCGTTCGGCCAGGGCGTCCACGCGCAGGAGCGGCCCGCCCGCGCCGGCGATAGCCTCCGCCGCCTGGACCGTCTGTCCCGGCAGCGCAAACGGGATCACTTTGATGGTGCCCACGATCTGGCGCGGACGGACGGGGCTGTGGGCGGCCAGCGTCGCCAGCGTCAGGCCATCCAACTCGTTCAGGCGGTTCAACCGGGCCGCGTCCACGCGCAGCACACCCAGCGTTGTCGCCAGCAGGTTGGCGCGCCCAGAGGCCGCGCCGGCGATTTTCAGGTTGGCCCCCAGCCCGGCCTGGGCCACGCGCCGGGCGGCGGCATTCTCACCCACATCGCCGGGTTCAAGCTCGGCGACGTAGACGCTGGCGCGCCCGATCCGGCGCAGTTGCTCCACATCGGCCGCCGTCAACGGCCGGCCTTTGCGGAACAGGCGCAGACCATCCGGCCCGGCGACGTTGTGAGCCAGGATTTTCGTGACGGCTTGGTCCAGCGGCACGGGTCCGAATTTCATCGCCGCGCCCGGAGTTCCGGTCGGGGCCTGATGACGAATAGATCGGGGAGGGTTGCAGGCGGGCTGGCCATGGAGTGGTTGTGTGAGCGTCATCATACGGGCCGGGCCAGGGCCTGTCAAACCCGGCCGCTTTCAGGGCGCCCAACCGTCCCTCGATTCAGGCTACAATTAACGGGTAGGTCTCGTCCGGGGCATGGGGCGGGCCGGCTGTAGACCGCCGCGCCAGCCAGCACGAGCAAAGCGCACACGCGGCGGGGAGCGTGTTGTCGGCGATGACAGACGCCTTTCATTCGAACCTTCCGCCCCTCCCCGCTCAAATGCGGGGCCGGCCCTTCGGTCTGGGCGCGGATGGCAAACCGATTCGGCAGATCAGCGGGGCCACTTTTGGCGAGACCCTGATCTATCTGCGCGATTGCGCCCGCCAGCGCACCCTGGCGGCGCTGCCGCCCGGCCTGACGGCCGCCGAACAAGATCAACCGGTGGCGGCCGCCCAGACCGCCGTGCTGCAGGAACTGGTGCAGCACCTTAACGCCGCCATCGCGGACCCGCGTTACCACGTCACTGTCGACTATCTGCTCGACCGGAGCCACCGCTACTCGATCGAGTTCGCCACCTACGTCAACATCTGGGCCGAGACGCTCTCAGGCGACCCCGCTTTTCACTTCAACAAATTCAAAGCCAGCCGCCTGCCGACGGTCATCGCCCTGCTCGGCTTTGTCCGGCCGCTGTCGCTCAGCCAGACCTATCGCCTTTTTCCGTCTCTCGTCGCCCGCTTTCTGGACGCCGATATCGAAACTGTCGCCGTGACGGAGACGTCGGCCGTGATCCGCTGGCGGGCGGACCGGCTGCGGCCGCTGCTGCCGGAGGCGCTCTGGCCGCACTTCCTGTGGGTGAGCCAGACAGGCTTTCAGGGCGCCCTGGCGCGCCTGCCGGTCTTCCACTCCAACCAGCCGCCGGCCGAGATCGTGAACCGCCGCAACCAACTGGCCGGCGACGCATTCGATGAATGGGAATTCCGCTGGCAGCCGGCCCCCAAGCCCGGTTGGCTGGCCAGCCTCTTCCGCCGCGCCGCGCCCGAACCAACGGAACCGCCGCCCCAAGACCCGCCCTTGGCCGCGGCGGCGATTGCGGACCTGCCCGCGTTGCCGGAGCAGATGCGTGACGCGCCCTATGGCCAGGCCGGCTTGCGCGGCATGGACAGCGAGGCCGCAGTCGGCGTGGTGACGCACTTGCTGGAGTGTGTTCGCCGCCGCGTGGAGAGCGGGGCGGCTCCAGCCGCCGACCCAGCCGCTGCCCAGGCCGCCGTGGAAGCCGCCCAGACAGCCGCGCTGGCCCAACTGGTGGCGCGCCTGAACGCCGCGTTGCCGGACACGCGTTATCACGTCACCGCCGACTCTCTCCGCTCTCACCGCAGCGGCCAGTTCTCGTTTGAGTTCGGCACTTACCTCCAGGTCATCGCCCAGCAGTTATCCGGCGACCCCAACTTCCACTTCAACCGCAGCCTGCGCCTGCAGTACCCGCTCCTGGCGCCGCTGATCCAGACCTTCGGCCTCAGCCAGGCCTACCGGCTGATGCCTGCGCTGGCGGCCCGGATCACCGATGTCCAGATGGAGACGGTGACCACCACGCCGACCTCGGCCCTGATCCGCTGGCGCGCGGACAAGGCCCTGGCCCAGCTGCCGCCGGAATTGCGCGGCCACTTTGTGCACGTCAGTTGCCAGGCCACTCAGGCGCTGCTGAGCCGCCTGCCCGTCCTGCACTCCCGCCTCCCCGCTGCGCGCGTCAAGGAATGGCGCTGCCTGCTGCACGGCGACGATTGCTGCGAGTGGGAATTTACCTGGCAAAACCGGCAGCCCCGACCGGGCGCGGAGGTGGGGCTCGGCCTGGCGCTGTCGCTGACCCTGGGCCTGCTGTGGTGGCTGCGCGGCGCCGCTTGGGAGGTCGTGGCCGCCCTCGGGACGCTGGCGCCGGCCCTGGCCGGCTGGCTGGTCTACCGCCTGCGCGTCCACCGGCACGCGACCGAACGCCAGGCCTTTCTGCTCGCCGAGCAGCGCGATCAGGCCGGCCGCCAATTCCAGGAACTGCAACGTTTCAGCGGCGATCTACAGGTCAGTAACCTGACCTTGCGCGACCGCGTGACCGAGCTCAACGCCTTGCACGAGGTCGGCCAGGCGGTGAGCGCCAGCCTGGATTTGGATGACCTGCTGGAGCGCAGCCTCCAGGCCGTCGTCAAGACGCTGGGCTTTGACCGGGCGATGGTGCTCCTGGCCGACGAAGACCAGCGCTGGCTGAGGACGGCGCGGCAGGTGGGCGGCACGCCGGAGCAGGCCGCCTTCGCCCAGCGCTATGCCGTGCCGCTCGACGGCGACTTCGCCACCGCCCGGATCTTCCGCACCGGCCAGTCGGCCATCGTCCGCCGCGAAGACATCCTCAACTCGCAGGCGCGCGCGCTCACGGCCGGCTTTGAGTCGCCAGCCTTCGTCGGCGTCCCCCTGATCGTGGCCGGCCGCACCATGGGCGTCTTGCTGGCCGACAACGCCACAACCGGCCGGCTGCTGGTGCCCGAGAGCCAGCCGCTGCTGCTCAACGTCGCCAGCCAGATCGCCAGCGCCGTCGATCGCGCGCGCGCGTATCGCCTGCTGGAACAGCGCGTGGAGGCGCGCACGGCCGAGCTGAGCCAGGCTAACGAAAAGCTGGCCAGCACCAACGCTCGCCTGCAGTTCTCAGACAACATTCTGCAACGCGTCAGTTCATTGGTGGTCGTCGGCGATGCCAGGGGCCGGATCATCTACGTCAGCCCCTCGGTGCAGGCGCTTCTCGGCTACACGCCCGAGGACCTGTTGGGCGACGGCTGGTGGCAGCGCGTCTACGCCACTCCCGAAGCCGGCGCCGACCGGCGCGCGCACTTGCACCAAATCACCGATGACGAGCGGGCGGAGGGCGCGCCGTACGAGGTCCGCCTGCGCCACCGGGAGGGCAGCTGGCGCTGGCTGCTGATGCGGCGCACCCTGACCCCGGATGAGCTCTTCATCGCCGTCGGCCAGGACATCACCGAGCGCCGCCAGGCCGAGCAGGCCGCCCAGCGCCGGGCGCGCGAGTTGGAGGCGCTCAACCGCCTCAGCCAGGCCATACTCGCCCCCGGCAGCTTGCCGGAGCGCCTGCAGGCGGTCGGTGACATCGTCGGCCAGGTCTTCGGCGTCAATACCTGCCTGATCGCACTGCTGGATGAGACCCACAGCCGGATCGAAGTGCCCTACTACCGGCGCGGCGGCCAGCCGATCGAGGTCGCGCCCTGGCCCTCGGGCGAAGGGCTGACCTCGCGCGTCATCGGGTCCGGCCAGCCGCTCAAGCTAGATGATCTCACGCCGGACCAGGCGCTGGCCCTGGGCGCGCGCGTCCTGGTGGCGCCCGAGCCGCGGCCGCGCTCCTGGCTGGGCGCGCCCATCTTCGCCGGCCAGACCGTCCTGGGCGCCATCGTCCTGCAAGACTTCGCGCCCGGCCGCTTCGACGACGATGCCGTCAGCCTGCTCAGCACGATGGCGGCCAGCCTGGGCTCCACCATCCAGAATACGCGTCTGCTGGAACAGACGCAGCGCCACGTCCGTGAACTGGCGCTGCTGGACCGCGTGCGGACCGCTCTGCTGCAGGAACTGGACCTGGACGTGTTCTTCCGCACCGTTGTGGACGCCATCGCCGACACCTTCGGCTACACCCACATCAGCCTTTACCTGGTCGAGGGTGAGGCGCTGGTCCTTCAGCATCAGCGCGGCTACGTCACGCCGATCGCCCGGATCGCGCGCGGGGAGGGCATCCTGGGCCGCGTCGCGCACAGCGGCCAGCCCGTCCTGCTGGAAGACGTCACCAGCGCTCCAGACTTCATCGCCGCCGTCCCCGGGCTGACCTCCGAAGTCTGCGTGCCGCTACGCGATGCCGGCCAGGTGGCCGGCCTCCTCAACGTCGAGAGCAGCGGCGGCCAGCGCCTCCAGCCGGCCGATCTGCAGCTGCTCCTGAGTCTGGCCGAAAGCATCGGCCTGGCGCTGGGGAACGCGCGCCTGTACGCGTCGCTGCAGCAGGAGCTGGCTATCCGGCAACAGGCCGAGGCCGAAGCCCGCCAACGGGCGCGGATGCTGGAGGCCCTGCACGCCAGTTCCATCGACCTGGCCGCCGAGCTCAGCTTGCCCAAGCTCCTGCAAGCCATCTTGCTGCGCGCTGTCGAATTGCTTGAAGCGTACAGCGGCGAGCTGGCGCTTTATCGCCCGGCCGAACAAGTGGTGGAGGTGGTGGTCTGCCACAATCTGGATCGGGACTACACCGGCACACGGCTCGCCCTGGGCGAGGGCGCCATGGGCTGGGTGGCCGCTCAGCGCCAGCCGCTGGTACTGCCCAACTATGCCAGCTGGGCCGGACGCGCCCCGCAGTACGGGGCCTTGTCCGACCGCACGGTGCTGTTCCTGCCGGTGCTGTCCGGGTCCACGCTGCTGGGCGTGATCGGCATCGGCGACCTGAACACGCGCCGCACGTTCAGCCCGGAAGATGTCCAACTGGTGACTCTCTACGTGCAGCAGGCCGCCATCGCCATAGAGAACGCGCGGCTGTATGAAGAGGCGCTGCGGGCGGCCGAACGGCGGGCGAGCCTGTACCGCGCCTCGCAGGAGATCAACGCCAGCGTCAACCGCGAGGAGATCTGCAGCGCCATCCACCGCGCCGTCACCCAGGTCATGCCCGTCAACGCGCTGGTGGTGGCGCGCCTGGTGGCCGAAGGGCGCCTCATCCAGTACGAGTATTTGTATGACGCCGGCCAGCGCTGGCCGGTGGAGCGGACCACCGCCACCGCGCCCAGCCTGGCCGCCCACATCATCACCACGGGCCGCAGCCTGCGCGCCGACGACCTGAATCACCCCGACCTCGTCGCCCAGACCGGCGCCCAGGATTTCGGCCAGCCGCAGCCCGGCCCCTGTCCGGGGTTGGCCGTGCCCCTGCGGCTGGGCAGCCAGGTCATCGGCATGCTGTCGGTTCAGAACCTCGGCCCGCACGTCTACACCGACGAAGACCAGGAGCTGTTGGAGCTGCTGGCCACCTACGCCGCCACGGCTTTTGAAAACGCGCGCCTCTTCGAAGAGTCGACCCAACGCGCCGAGGAAGCGGAGACGCTGCGTCAGGCCGGCGCGCTGGTGAACTCGACCCTTAGCCAGGCCGAGACGGTCGAGCGCATCCTGCAGGAGCTCGGCCGGGTCGTGCCCCACGACAGCGCTTCGGTGCAGCTGCTGGGCGACGGCTACCTGGAGATCGTCGGCGGCCACGGCTGGGAGGGCGATTCGGCTGCCGTGATCGGCCTGCGTTTCCCGGTGCCCGGCGACAACGCCAACACCGTCGTCATGCAGACGCGTCAGCCGCTGGTCCTGGCCGACGCCGCCCAGGTCTTCCCGGTCTTCCGGCGCACGCCCTCGTCAGATCATATCCGGGGTTGGCTGGGGGTGCCGCTGATCGTGCGGGACCGCCTGATCGGGATGCTGGCCGTGGACAGCCGCCAGTCTGACTACTTCACGGATCGCCACGTGCAGTTGGCGGTGGCCTTCGCCGGCCAGGTGGCGGTGGCGATCGAGAATGCGCGGCTGTATCAGCAGGCCTCCCAGGCCGCCGAACGCCAGGCCTCGCTGTACCGCGCCGGCCGCGAGATCAGCGCCTCGGTGGACCGGGACCAGATCTGCGTCGCCATCCACCAGGCCGTGGCCCAGGTCATGCCGCTGGACTTCATCGCTATCAGTCTGCTGACCGAGACGCGCGCGCTGATCGAAGACGTCTACGCGGTCGAGGGCGACCAGCGCCTGTCCTACGAACAGCGGCCGGCTGGCGCCGGCCTGCTCGGCCACGTGATGACGGCGGGTCAGCCACTGCTCCGCTCCAACTACCAGGAAGCCGACCTGGCCGCCGACTACGGCGCTGAGCTGCTGGGCGAACCGTCCCACTCGCTGCTGGCCGCACCGATCCGGCTGCAGGACCAGGTTTTGGGCGCCCTGACCGTGCAGTCTGACCGGCCGCTGGCTTACACGGCCGAAGACCTGAAGCTGCTGGAGCTCCTGGCCGCGCACGCCGCCACCGCCTTTGAGAACGCCCGCCTGTTCGCGGCCGCCCGCCGCGCCGCCGAACGGCGGGCCAACCTGTTCCGGGCCAGCCAGGAAATCAGCGCCAGCATGGATCGCGAAGCCGTCTACGCCGCCGTCCATCGGGCGGCGGCGAAGATCATGGCAGCCGATTTCGTCGTCATCGGCCTGCTGAGCGAGGCCGGCGACGAGATCGAGGTCGTCTACGCCTACAACCCGCGCGGGCGCGTGGCGCCGGTGCGGCGGCCGGCCGGCAGCGGCATCCTGGGCCGCGCCATGACCAGCCAGGCGCCGGTGCGCATCGACGCCTTCGACGAAGCCCAGATGGTCGCTCTCAACTCGCAGCGCCTGGGCGCCGACGAGCCCTTCTCCATCCTGGCCGTGCCCCTGCGCATCGGCGAGACCGTCCTCGGCGCGCTGAGCGTGCAGAGCCTGCACACACAGGCGTACAACGACGACGACCTGGAACTGCTGCAACTGCTGGCCGCCAACGCCGCCGCCGTGCTGGACAACGTGCGCCTGTTCGAGACTGCCCAGGCCGCTCGGCGCGTGGCTGAGGCCGCCAACGCCGCCAAGAGCGTGTTCCTGGCTAACATGAGCCACGAGATCCGCACCCCTATGAACGGCGTCGTGGGTATGACCAGCCTGTTGCTGGAGACGCCGCTCACCGCCGATCAGCGCGAGTACGTCGACACCATCCGCGCCAGCAGCGACGCGCTCCTGACCCTGATCAATGATCTGCTCGACCTGTCCAAGATCGAGTCCGGCCGCCTGGAGCTGGAGCACCAGCCGTTCGCCCTGCGCGCCTGCGTCGAATCCGCTTTGGACCTGGTCGCCAGCCGGGCCGCCGAGAAACAACTCGAGCTGGCCGCCCTGATCGAGCCGGGCACGCCGGCCATGGTGATGGGCGACGAGAACCGCCTGCGCCAGATCCTGGTGAACCTGCTGAGCAACGGCGTCAAGTTCACCGAGCGCGGTCAGGTCGTGGTCGAGGTTAAAGCCGAAGGCTATGGCATCTGGCTGGGCGATGACGAGCACCAGGCGTTCACGCTGCACTTCACCGTCAGCGACACCGGTCTGGGCATCCCGCCGGAGCGGCAGCGGCAGCTGTTCCGGTCCTTCAGCCAACTCGATCCTTCGATCAGCCGCAAGTACGGCGGCACGGGCCTGGGCCTGGCCATCTCGCGCTCCCTGGTGGAGCAGATGGGCGGCCGCATCTGGGTGGAGAGCGACGGCGTGCCCGGCCAGGGGAGCGCCTTCCACTTCACCGTGCGCACGCGCGCGGCCGAGGCTGGCGCGGCTGATCTGGACAACCTCGAAGGCGCCTTGTTCGGACGGGTGGTGCTGGTGGCAGACAGCCATTCAGTCACGCGCAAGGCCCTGGCCTTCCTGCTCCAGGCGTGGGGCCTGCGGCCGCTGCTGGCTGACTCGGCGGGCGCGGCCGCGGCCCTGGCTGAGCACGCCGCCCCGCTGAGCCTGGCGATCCTGGATGCGCGCCTGGCTGAAGCCGATGACCCGGCGCTGGAGCGCCTCCTGACTGACAGCGCCGGGGGGCCGGCCCCGGCCGTCATCTTGCTCGCCACGCTCGGCGAACACAGCGCGATCCCGGCCGCAGCCGTCCTCACCAAACCCGTGAAAGCCTCCGCCCTTTACAACGCCATCGTAGAGGCGCTCGGCCTCCCGGTCCCGGCGCCGGCGGCCCGCCCGGCCGCTTCCCCTGTCCCTGCCCCCAGCACCTTGCGCATCCTGGTGGCCGAAGACAACGACGTCAATCAGCGGCTGGTGCGGCTGATGCTCGCGCGCCTGGGCCACCAGGCGGATCTGGCCGGCGACGGCCGCGCCGTCCTGGCCGCCGTTCAGCAGCGCCGCTACGACGTGATCTTCATGGATGTGCAGATGCCGGAGCTGGACGGGCTGGAAGCCACCCGCCGCATCCGGGCCGACATGCCGGCCGATGCCCAGCCGCTGATTGTGGCGCTGACCGCCAACGCTATGGCGGAGGATCGCGCCCGCTGCCTGGCGGCCGGCATGAATGACTATTTGAGCAAGCCCTTGCAACTGCGCGATCTGCACTCTGTGCTGCACCGGTGGGGCTTGCACCATGCGCCGCTGACGTCGTCGCCTGAGCCGGCCGCCGAGCCGCCACCGGCGCAGACGCTCGCCAGCCAGTCGCGCCTGCGCCGGCTGCGCGGCGAAATCGGCGAGGCCGCCACCCGCCAGGTGATCCAGGACTTTCTGGCCCGGGCACCGCGCCTGCTGGCCGAGATACAGACGGCGCTCGAGAAGGGGCAGGCCGCCGCCTTGCGGCTAGCCGCCCACAGCCTCAAGGGCAGCAGCGCCAGCCTGGGGCTGGTGCAGGTGCAGACTCTGGCTGGCCGTCTGGAAACCCTGACGCACACGGACAGCCTGGACGGCGCCGACGCACTGGTGCGTCAGCTGCGAGCCCAGTTGGAAGACGCCCAGCGCGGGCTAGCTCAGGCTGTGCCCGAATAAGCCCGCTCAGCCGGTCGCGCTGCGCTGAGTGGACTGCGCTCGGCTGAGTTATTCGATCGGAACGGGGTCGCCCAGGATCGGCCTGGGCCGAGCGATGTGGATGTCCCACCAGGCCGCCGCCGTGGCCAGCAGCTCGCGCGCGCTCCAGAAAGTCAGCGAGCGGCTCAAGTAAGTCCGGCGGTCGGCGGCCACGCCGGTGACGCGGACGCCCAGCGCCTCGCACAGGAACAGGGCGCGCGGCAGGTGGAAAGCCTGCGTCACCAGCAGCGCTTCCTGCACGCCGAAGATCGCGCGTGCCCGGTAACAGGTGTCATAGGTGCGCTGGCCGGCGCTGTCCAGCACGATATCGTCGGCGGGCACGCCGAGTTCGAGCGCGGCCTGGCGCATGGCCGCCGGCTCGTTGTAGTTGGCGGCCCGGTTGTCGCCGCTCATCAGCAGCTTCTCGACCTGGCCGCGCTGATACAGTTCCACGGCCGTGGCGACGCGGTCGTACAAGACCGGGCTGGGACGGCCATCGCGGCGCAGCCCGGCTCCAAAGACGATGGCCACCCGCGCGCGCGGCGCCTCCTCAACCGACTTGATCTGCGGATCGTAGCGCAGCAGCGTGTACAGGCGCGGCCCCACCAACACCAGCGCCGTCGCCGCCAACCCGCCCAACAGCAGTTTCCACATGAGTCGCATAGGCTCGACCGTACTCTACCGAGATAAACGGCACCTGAGCGCGGCGCCTGGCCCGCGCCCCGCCACCAACGGAAATAATACCAATTCCTGACGATTCCCCAACGTGGCGCTGGCTACTAACCGGGGGCCGGGCCGGGTTACTATCGGCGCGTGCTTCACTGGGACGAATCCCACGCCGGCCCACTGCCCGCGCCGCCGGTTCTGCAACGCGGGTTCACCTTGCTCGAGCCGGAGATCGCGGACGGCGCCGACCTGGCCATCGGGATCGGCCAGCTGCAGCCGGCTTTCCAGGCCGGCGCGGCCCAACTCGCCCATGACCTGCGCGCGCTGATCCGGCCGGTGCGCGGCCTGGTCAGGCTGATCTGGCAGGCGGCCCGCGCCGCCGCCGCCGAAGGGCGGGTTCTGGTCCAGGAGGCCGTCCGAGAAGGGTCTGTTGTCCTCGGCGCGGACTCACAGGCCTTGCTCGCGGCGGGGCGTGAAGGCGCGGACGCGGCGCGGAGGTTCCTGGCCCGCGCCGCTTCGCTGCGGCAGGCCTGGCCGCGCTGGTCCGCGAGGCTGCGGGAGGCGGCCCGGATCGGCGGCGCGGAACTGCTGGCGGAGGCGCAGCCGCTGGTGGAGGCCGTGCGCCCGCACCTGGCGCGCACGCCCCTGCCCGGCCTGTGGCGGCGGACTGGGCTGGCCGTCCACGTTCTGGGCCGGCGCGCAAGCGCGGCCGCTCAGTGGGCCTGGACGCGCACAACGCCGCAACGGCTGGCGGCGCACGCCGCGTTGCGCGCCGCGCGCTGGCGTGTCAGCGTGGTGGCTCTGCGCCAAGATGAGCGGCGGCTCTTGCGTTCGCTGGTCGCCGCCGACGCCGCGCTGGCCGGCGCGATCGCGCTGGTGCTGCTCCTGGCCGGCCCCGTCTTCTTCGCTTCGTCTTCGGTCTCCGCCGCGCACCCGGCCTGGCAGGCCCGCGCCGCCTTGGTCGCGGCTCAGTCGGCCGGCCTCAGCGCCCCGCCCACGGCAGTGCCCGCCACAGCCACACCGGCGCCCACGCCCACACCCGCGCCAGTGCTCACCGCCACGCCCATCCCGATTATCTTCACCACCTGGGAGTCCAGCCTGCCCATCCAGGGCGGCTGGAACGGCCTGGGCGAGTGTTGGGGCACCACCGTGCTGGCGCCGGTCGGGAGCGGCCTCTTCAATTGGCCCACCGACAAACGTTTCCTGGTCGGCAAGAACTACAACGTCTGGTCTCACCCCGGCCTCGACCTGGGCGGTGACATCGGCGACCCGTTGTACGCGGCCGATGGCGGTGTGGTGGTCTACGCCGGCTGGAATGTCTGGGGTTTCGGCAACCTGGTGATCATCGACCACGGCAACGGCTGGCACACGCTCTACGCGCACATGAGCCAGATCAACGTGACGTGCGGGCAAGGCGTCACCGCTGGCACTATCCTCGGCCTGGCCGGCAGCACCGGCCGCTCCACAGGCCCGCACTTGCATTTTGAGATGCGTTACAACGGGGGCAACGTGAATCCGTGGGATTACCTGCCTTAACCGCGGCCCCGCCCGCGCCCCTTTTCGCCGCGCAATCTTAAAGACGACCAGACCCGGTCAGGCGGTGTCGGCTGGCGGCCCCGCCCGCCTCAACGGGCGACGCGCGCCTGCCACACGGTGACGGCGACGCCGCCGTTGACCAGGTGCGCGGCCCGGCCAAGGTCGAAGCGCAGGCCGGTGGCGCGCGCCAGACGCTCTTCCGGGCACAGGAACGCCACCTGCCAGCCGGGACAGCGCTCGCGCAGCGTTTGCCCAAAGGCCGCATACAGGTCCAGCAGCGCCGCCGGGTCGCTCGCGCTGGAAACCCGGCGCCCGTACGGCGGATTGGTCACCACCCAACCCGGCCCGGCTGGCGGCGCCATCGCCGACACCGCCTGGCGCGCGAAGGTGATGGCCTCGGCGACGCCGGCCCGTTCGGCGTTGGCGCGCGCGGCCGTGATCGCGCCGGCATCCCGGTCCGAGGCCAGGATTACGGGCGGCGGCCCGGCTGGCGCCTCCGCCGCTGACTGCAGTGACTGCCACAGGCGCGCCTCGTAGCGCGGCCACTCCATGAACCGGAACTGGCGCCCTCGCCCCGGCCGCAGGCCGCGCGCCCACTGAGCGGCCTCAATCGCGATCGTGCCTGAGCCGCAGAACGGGTCCAGCAACGGGCCGGCCCGATCCCAAGCCGCCGCCGCCAACAGGCCGGCCGCCAGCGTCTCGCGCAGCGGCGCCTTGGCCGTGGCCAGCCGGTAGCCGCGCCGGTGCAGGAGTTCTCCCGAAGAGTCGACGCTGACCGTGACCGCGTCGCCGTCCAGGCGCACGACCACGAGCGGCGCGGTGTGGGAAGGCGCCTCGCCGTCGTCATCGGCCGCGGCCTGGCGGGACACTGGCTGGCCCAGCCGTTTGGCGATGGCCTGCGCCACACGTTCCGCCACGGCATCGGTGTGATACAGACGCGATTGGTGGCTGGTCGCCCGGACGGCGACCGGACGGCCCGGCCGCAGATAGCGTTCCCACTCCAGCCGGGCGGCGCGTTTATCCAGTTCCCAGAATTCGCGGGCGTGAAAGTGGCCGATCCGCACGAGGACGCGGCTGGCCAGGCGCAGTTCCAGATTGGCCCGGTAGACGTCGCGCAGCCCGCCGTCAAACTCAACTCCGCCCGGCACCACCCGCGGCTCGGTCACCCCCAGAGCGAGCAACTCGCGGGCCAAAAAACGTTCCAGGCCAGGGGCGCAGGCCGCGAACACGGAGAGGGTGTCGGCTGGCATGGGTCAGCTCCCGGCTTCAGGCCGCCGCCGGCCCCTCAGAGCTGTACACGTCGCGGAGCACCTCGTCCACGCCGCGCAGCCGCGTCTGCAGTTCGCGCTCGGCGCGTTGATTGAGCAGGCGCAGATCGCGGGCCCGGATCAGGCCGGAACCGGCGACGGTGCCGGGAACCACGTTGGGGCCGAGCGGAATCTGGAGGGCTGCGAGCAGCCGCCGCCCGAAGTCCCAGCGCGTCAACGCCTGCCCGCCGACCGTGTTCATCGGCCCGCGCAGCGCGGGCGTGGCCGCCAGTTCGAGCAGCGCCGCCACCAGATCGCCGACAAATACGGGACAGCGGTACTCGTCGGTGAAGAGCGTCACCGGCGCGCCGCGCCGCACGCCCTCCACCAACCAGCGTGTCTGATGATCCAGCGGCGCCAGGCCCCAGACCAGAGCCGGCCGCGCGATCACGGCCGTGGGACAGAGGGCGCGGACGATGGTTTCGGCCGTGGCCTTGGCACCGGCGTAATCGCCGAGCGGCGCCAACGGCGAGTCATCCTGATAGGGCGAGTTCTCGCCGTCGAAGACCTGGTCGGTGGACAGGTGGACGAAACGCGCGCCGCACTCCGCGGCAGCTGTGGCCAGGTGGCGGGCAGCCGGGACGATGGCGGCGATGTGCGCGGCGGAGCGGTTGGAACAGGCGGTGTGGATGACGGCGTCCGGCCGCCACTCGCGGACCAGCGCCCGCACGGCGGCGCCGTCCTGCAAGTCCAGCGCCAGCGCGCGCCCGTGGGCCGGCAGGACCGGGCGCGTGTAGTACGTGGCGCACACGTCCCAGGCCTGGGCCGCCGGCAGCAGGGCGCCGCCGACAAAGCCAGCCGCGCCCGTGATCAGCAGACGTTTCATACCAGCCCGAGCCGGCCGAGCGCCTCCAGCGCGGCGGCCTGCTCAGCCGAGCGCTTGTTGAGGCCGCTGCCCTGGCCGCACAGCACCTCCCCCACGAACACCTGGGCGGTGAAGACGCGCTCGTGGTCTGGGCCGCTGTTGTCGATGATGGTGTAACGCGGCGTCTGGCCGCGGTCGGCCTGAGCCCACTCCTGCAGCCGGCTCTTGGCGTCGCTGTCCTGCTCGGCGCGCAGGATGCGCTCCAGCGCCGGGTTGAACAACGGCTCCACCAGGGCGCGCACCGCGTCGATGCCCGAGTCCAGGAAGTACGCGCCGATCACGGCTTCGAACGCATCACACAGCAGCGATTTGCGCAGGCGGCCGCCGCTCTCCTCCTCGCCGCGTCCCAGACGGATGGCCGGGCCTAGCTCCAGTTCCACGGCGAACTCGGCCAGCTGCTCGGTGCGGACCAGGGCCGCCCGCAGGCGGGTGAGCCGGCCCTCTTTCATCTCCGGCAGGCGGTTGTAGAGGTAGGAGGCCGTGACGAAATCCAGCACCGCGTCGCCCAGGAACTCCAGCCGCTCGTTGTCCTCGAACGCCTCTGGATGCTCGTTAATGTAGGAGCGATGCGTGAAGGCGCGCCGCAGCAGCGAGGGGTCGCGGAAAGCCGGCAGGCGCGGACGTGCGTCAGGGGTGGGGACCAGCATGGCCGGGCCTCAGCCGCGGAAGCGCTTGAGCACCAGCACTGAGTTGTGCCCGCCGAAGCCGAAGGCGTTGCTCATGGCCACGTCCACAGCGGCCTGGCGCGCCGTGTTGGGAACGTAATCCAGGTCACAGGCCGGGTCCGGGGTCTGGTAGTTGATGGTCGGCGGCAAGACGCCGGTCCGCAGCACCTGGATGCACAGGATCGCCTCCAGCGCGCCGGTCGCCCCCATCATGTGGCCGGTCATGGATTTGGTGGAC
Source organism: uncultured Anaerolineales bacterium (assembly GCA_937952305.1). Classification (GTDB taxonomy): domain Bacteria; phylum Chloroflexota; class Anaerolineae; order Anaerolineales; family UBA6663; genus SpSt-583. The sequence continues at coordinate 121,517 of CALFZO010000052.1, forward strand.
GAGACTGGGATGCGGTACGCCTGCTCGCCGAACGCCCGCTTAATGGCGGCGGTTTCGGAGGCGTCGTTGAGCGGCGTGGCCGTGCCGTGGGCGCTGATATAGCCCACGTCGTCAACGTTGGCGCCGGCCGCGGCCAACGCCTGGCGCATCGCCGCCGACCCGGCGCCGCCGTCGCTGGCCGGGGCCGTGATGTGGAAGGCGTCGCCGGTGGCCGCGTAGCCCACCAGTTCCGCCAGGATCTCGGCTCCGCGCGCCTGGGCGTGCTCGAGCGCTTCCAGGACGAGCACGGCCGCGCCTTCACCCATGACGATGCCGTCGCGGTCCTTGTCGAACGGCGCCGGGGTGCCGCTGGTGCGGTGCGACATGGCCCCCAGCCGGTCGAAGGCGGCCACGCCCACGTCCACCGTAGTCGACTCGCTGGCGCCGGCCAGGGCGGCGTCCACCACCCCGCCCCGGATCAGCTGCCAGGCTGTGCCCAGCCCGTCCGAGCCGGAGGCACAGGCCGAGGCGATGGAGAAGTTCGGGCCCTGCGCGCCGGTCTCGATGGCGATCAGGCCGCCCGCCCCGTTCGACATGATCATGGGAATGGAGAAGACGTTGACGCGGCGCGGCCCGTTGGCGTCCAGCACGCGCACGGCGTCTTCCAGAGCGCGCAGGCCGCCGATGGCCGAACTGACGATCACGGCCACCCGCCCCGCGTTGGCCTCGTTAATCACCAGCCCGGAGTGCGCCATGGCCTCCTTGGCGGCCGCCATCCCGAATTGCTGGTAACGGTCGGTGCGCCGGACTTCTTTCGGGCCGACCGCCTGCGCCGGGTCGAAGTTCTTGACCTCGCCCAGGATCTTGACCTGGAATTGGGCGGCATCGAACAGCGTGAGCGGTCCGACACCGCTGCGGCCGTTGCTGATGTTGTCCCAGGTCTCGGCCACGTTGAGACCGCATGGGTTCACAGTCCCCATCCCCGTGATGACGACGCGTCGAGTCATGGTGTCTCCTGATGGTTGCAACGCTGGGTGGCCCGCCTGGGCCGAATTCGGATCGCCTGCCGGCCCCAGCCCGCATTGTAGGCCGAAAGCCGAATTCTGCTGTCGCCCCCTACGCCGCGCTCTTCAGACCATGGCCGGTCAGAATCACCACGAGCGGGTCGGCCTCCAGCCGCTCCAGGTTCTGCGTCAGGGCCGCCCAGCCGGCCGCGCCGGTCGGCTCGGTGTACAGGCCGCACCGCGCCAGCGCGGCCCGCGCCGACAGGATCGCGTCGTCTTCCACGGCCAGCACTGCGCCGCCGCTCGCGCGGATGGCGGCCAGGACCGCGTCGCCGCGCACGGGCTGGATTACGCGGATGCCCTCGGCCACCGTGGCGCCCTCGGTCGCCCAGTCCAGGCCCGCCCGGCCGTGGACATAGACGGCCCACAGCGGCGCGCACGCCAGCGCCTGCACGGCCACCAGGCGCGGCAGGGTTTCGATCAGGCCGGCGGCCCGCAGGGCCTGGAAGCCCCGCCACAACCCCAGGAGCAGGGTGCCGTGGCCGACCGGCAAGATCACGGCTGCCGGCGCCCGGCCAAGTTGCTCCCAGATCTCAAACGCGCAGGTAGCCGTCCCGGCCAACCCCAGCGGGCTGTAGATGTGGCTGGCGTAGACGGCCCCCGCGGCCACCGCCGCCTGAGCGGCTTCCGCGGCCTGGGAGCGCGGCCCGTCCACGGCCACGACCTCAGCCCCGTAGGCCTCGATCTGCCGGCGCTTGGGGCCGGCGGCCGCGGCCGGCACAAAGACCCGCGCCTGGAGGCCGGCCCGGGCCGCATAGCCTGCGAAGGCGGCGCCGGCATTGCCGGATGAGTCCTCGATAGCGGCCGTGACGCCGGCCGCCTTGAGCCCGGCCAGGGTCAGCGCCATGCCTCGGTCCTTGAACGAGCCGGTTGGGTTCTGGCCTTCTTGCTTGACAAACACCGTTCGGCCGGCGAGTTCGACCTTTACCAGCGGCGTGCCGCCCTCACCCAGCGACACGGGCTCCACCTCGGCCGGCAGCGGGAAGGTGTGGCGGTACCGCCAGACGCCGGGCTCTCCCGGCGCCACGCGGGCCGGATCGAAGACCGCGGGCTCGGCCAGCGCCAGCACGCCGCGGCAGACCGGGCATTTCCAGCCGATGAAAGCCAGCGGTTGTGTCCGCCCGCAATTCGAACACCGATAGGGCGCTGACGATGCGCCCGAGGCCGGATCCAATTGGGTCATGGTTCCAATGTGTCTGGGCGGCGTCCCGTCACGGCGCCCGATCCTGTTCACCGGGCGTGTAGTCCCCCTCCACCCACGTCTCACCCGCCGGGCCGATCTCTTTCTTCCAAACCGGCACGATCTCTTTCAAACGGTCGATCCCGTAGCGCGCGGCCTCGAACACGCCCGTGTCGCGGTGGGCAGCCGAACACGCGATCAGCACCGTGGGCGTGCCCGGGTCCAGCGGGCCGAGGCGCTGGACGATGGCGATGCCTTCCACGCTCGGCCAGCGCTCGCGGATCTCGTCGGCCACCTGCTTCAGCTTGGCCTCGGCCATGGGCACGTAAGCTTCGTAGATCAGGCGCGTGGTGGTATGCGGCCCGAGGGCATCGCGGTCGGCGCGCGTGGTCACGCCGCGCACCATACCCGTGAACACGCAGGCCGCGCCGGTGGAGGGCAGCGTGATGCCGGCCACCAGCGCGTCTAGATCGATGGGGTCGTTAGTGATCTGAAAGAGCGTGGGCAGGTCCGCCGGCGCCCCGCCGGAGACGGGCGGAAACAGGGCCACCTCGTCGCCGTCGGCCAGCCCATCTTCGGCGAATGCGAACTCGCGGTTGCGCGAGACCAGGACGGTGGGCAGCGCCGGGCTCAGGGCCGGCAGGTCCGCGGCCAGCCGCTGCTTCAGGGTCGCCACCGTCGCGCCGGCATCCAGGGCCAGCGTCAGCCGTTCGCGCCCGGCGCGCTCTTTAAGGGTGGCGAAGAAAAGGACGGTGATGTTCATTTTGCCCTGTATCCCAGAGCCTGTTGCAGCCGGCGCAGCAACGGATAACTGATCGGGTCCGCCTGGAGGGCGGGGTCCCAATCGGCGTCGTGGCGCAGGTCGAACCAGGCGACCGCCGTGATGGCATAAGCGCTGGCGGCCTCCGGCTCGGGCTCGTATCCGGGCCGGGCCTCGCCCGCCACCGGCCGGCACAGGTAAGTCTTATACCCCTGGTAGACGCGGTCACCGGGCGCGGCCGCGTCATCCAGCAGCAAGCGCTCGACCGCGACGTCCAGGCCGGTTTCCTCGCGCATCTCGCGCCGCACGCACGCTTCTTCCGTTTCGCCCGGCTCGCGGCCGCCGCCGGGTAGCAACCAAGCGCTGCGCCCGTCCGCGTGCCAGCGGTGCTGGATCAGCAGGATGGCGTGCTCACGCACGATCGCGCCCTGGTAGCGAAACTTAGGCGAGGACGACATCGCCGCTTCGGCCGCCGTGCTTTTCCACCAGCCGCACGTTGGTGATGCGCAGCGTCTTCTCGGCGGCCTTGGCCATATCATAGATCGTCAGGGCCGCCACGCTCACCGCCGTCAGCGCTTCCATCTCCACGCCGGTCTTGCCGCTCGTGCGCACCGTGGCCGTGATGGCCACGCCGGGTAGGTCGTCGCGCAGCTCGCACTGGACTTCGACGTGCGTCAGCGGCAGCGGATGGCAGAGCGGGATCAGCTCGGACGTGCGCTTGGCGGCCATGATCCCGGCCAGCTGGGCCGTGGTCAGGACGTCGCCCTTCTTCAGCGCGCCGTCCCGGATCAGCGCCAGCGTGGCCGGCTGCATGTGGACCTCGCCGGCCGCCACCGCCCAGCGCGCGCTGTCCGGCTTGGCGCTCACATCCACCATGCGCGCGCGGCCCTCCGCGTCCAGGTGCGAGAGCGTCATCGTGACCGGCTTTCTTCGCCGTGGTAGACCACGCCGGCCGGATCATCTGGCAGCCCCGGCCACGGCGGCGCCTCGCGCACAATGTAGAGCGGCCGGCGTTTGACCTCGTCGTAGATGCGGCCCAGGTATTCCCCCAGGATGCCCAGGAAGATCAGCTGCACGCCGCCCAGGAACAGCACCGAGATGATGGCCGTCGCCTGGCCGAAGAAGAAGTCGCTGCCGATCAGGCGCAGGACGGCCACGGCGATGATGCCCAGCAAGGCCAGCCCCGAGATCCAGAACCCCATCGTCGTCGCCAGCTGCAGCGGCACATACGAGAAGCCGGTGATGGCGTCGCTGGCGAACTTGATCATCTTGCGCAGCGGGTACTGCGTGGAGCCGGCGTAGCGCTCGTGCCGGTCATACAGCACGCCGGCCTGGCGGTAGCCCACCCACACCGACAGGCCGCGCATGAAGCGGTGGTGCTCGCGCATCCGGCGCAGGGCCAGCACCACTTTGCGGTCGATCAGGCGGAAGTCGCCGGTGTCGCGCGGGATGTCGATGGACGCCAAGCGCTGGATCAGCCGGTAGAACATCGCGGCCGTGAACAGCTTGAAGAAAGTCTCACCGGCGCGCTGGCGGCGCTGGGCGTACACCACCTCAAAGCCCTCTTTCCACTTGGCCACCATATCCAGGATGACTTCGGGCGGGTCTTGCAGGTCCGAGTCGATGATGGCGACGGCGTCGCCTTCGGCGTAGTCGATGCCGGCCGAGATCGCGATCTGATGCCCGAAGTTGCGGGCAAAATCCACGACCTTGACGCGCGGGTCGGCCGCCCGCAACTCGCGCCCGATGGCGGGCGAGCGGTCGCGGCTGCCGTCGAAGACCAGCACCAGTTCGCACGGCCCATCCAGCCCGTCCATCACCGCGCGCATGCGCCGGTAGAATTCGGGCAGGGTCTCTTCTTCATTAAACACCGGAGCGACGATGGAGTAGCGGGGGCGGTGATCAGCCATGGTGATTGGATCAGTCCGTGAGTGATTTGAGCGCGCCGAGGGCAGTGGCATAGCCCGGATGCGGCGGCAGGATAAAGCGCGTGCCGTAGAACTCGCCGGTCCGTTCCAGGGCGCGGCGGAAGCTGGCCATATCGAGCAGGTGGCCGATGACGACGATGTGCTCGGCCCGCTGAGCGCGGGCTGAATTGATGGCGGTCACGCCGATCACCTGCCCCACCAGCGTCACCAGGGCGGCCGCCAGGTCCTCCCGCCGGACCTCCAGGGCCTGCTTGCCCAGGCGGCCGAAGTTGACGGCGGTGGCGTCCGGCGGCAGGCCGCCGATCGGGCCGCTGATCACGTCGCTCAAGGCCAGGTCGGCGCCGTTCGGATCGCCGGCCAGCGCCAGCGTGTCGATCTCGCCGGGGTCCACGCTGCGCAGGATCAGGCGGCTCAAGCCGAGCAGCGTCCCGCCGCCGACACCGGACCCGGAGACGTGCTGGTACTCGTCGCCGCGCGCCAGGATGGCGGCCGTGCCCGAGCCCGCGCTCACCACCAGCAGCGGCGCCTGGTGGGGCTCGCCCAACTGCTCGGCCAGCGCCTGCCCGCCCCGCCCAATCGCCGGCACCTCGCCGATCTTGACGATCTGGCAGCCGCCAATCCGGGCCGGCAGATTGCGATGGCGGCCGCCCGTCACGGCCAGGCGCGCCAGCCCGTCCAGGGCCAAGCCGCCGGCCGCCAGGATCGCGCGCACCAGCGCCTCGTCCGGCTCGCCGTCCGACGGCCGGGTCCAACGCCGCAACGCGCCATCCACCTCGGCGACGGCGTCCGTATTCGTGATGCCAAAATCGATACCAGCGGACACGCGGCGATTATACCAATCTCCACCCTGGCCGCTATCACACCCTGGCCCTACTCCCGCGGCCCCACCCGGCCGCGCAGCTGGCGGCCTCATTCGTTGTATAATCCCCGCGCTATGTTTTCCGCCGTCAAATCCCTCCGGGAAAGCCTGACCCGCACCCGCGACGCCGTTTTCGGCAAGGTCGCCACGCTGCTCGGCCAGAGCGAGCTCACCGCCGCCACCTGGGACGAACTGGAGGCCACGCTGATCCAGGCCGACCTGAGCGTGACGCTGGCTGACCCGCTCGTCCAGCGCCTGAAGGAGCGCGCCGCGGCCGAGGGCCTGGTCCGCGCCGACGGGCTGCGGACCGCCCTGCGCCAGGAACTGCGCGCCCTGCTCGGCGACAGCCGGCCGCTGGCCCTCAGCGCCACGCCCACGGTCATCGCCCTGGTCGGCGTCAACGGCTCCGGCAAGACCACCAGCGCCGCCAAGCTGGCCTGCTACTTCCAGCGCCAGCACCGCACCGTCATGCTGGCCGCCGCCGATACGTTCCGCGCCGCCGCCATCGACCAGCTCCAGGTTTGGGGCCAACGCCTGAACATCCCGGTCGTCGCCGGCCAGCCCAACGCCGACCCCGGCGCCGTGGCCTATGATGCCGTGGCGGCCGCGCTGGCCCGCCGCGTAGACGTCCTGATCGTGGACACGGCCGGCCGTCTGCAGACCAAGTACAACCTGATGGAAGAGCTCAAGAAGGTCTCGCGCGTGATGGCCAAGGCCATGCCCGGCGCCCCGCACGAGACCCTGCTGGTGCTGGACGCCGTCACCGGCCAGAACGCCCTCGCCCAGGCGCGCGCCTTCAAAGACGCCTCCGGCGTCACCGGCGTGCTGTTGGCCAAGCTGGACGGCTCCGCTAAGGGCGGCATGGCCTTCGCCATCCGCCGTGAGCTGGGCCTGCCGATCATGTTCGCCGGCACGGGCGAGCACTTTGCAGACCTGGAAGCGTTCGACCCCGACAAGTTTGTGGCCGGCCTTCTGGATTGACTCCGGCCGACGCCGCCCACACCCTGGTAGCCAATATGGAAGACCTTATCGCCCGCCTCAACACCATCGACGAGCGCCTGCACTCCCTCCTGGAGCGTCTTTGACCTGCCCGCCAAGGAGAAACAGCTCGCCGACCTGGAAACCCGCTCGCAGGACCCGGCCCTCTGGAACAGCCCGCTGGAAGCGCAGCGCGTCATGCGCGCGCTGTCCACGCTGCGCGCTGAACTGAACGCCTGGCGCGCGGCCACCCACGGCATCGCCGACGCGCGCGAGCTGGCCGGCCTGGGCGACGCCTCGATGCGCGCCGACCTGGAAGCCGAGGTGGTCCGGCTGGAGGCGGTGGCCCATCAGCTCGAGATGGAGACCCTGCTCTCCGGCCGGCACGACCGCGACAACGTCATCTTCACCATCTTCTCCGGCGCCGGCGGCACCGAGTCCCAGGACTGGGTGTCCATGCTGTACCGCATGTACCTGCGCTGGTGCGAGGCCCACGGCTACAAGACCGAGGTCATGGACCTGAGCGAGGGCGAAGAGGCCGGCCTCAAGTCGGTGACGCTGGGCGTGGAGGGGCTGTACGCCTACGGCTATCTGAAGGCCGAAAAAGGCACCCACCGGCTGGTGCGCCTGTCGCCCTTCGACTCGGCCCACCGGCGCCATACGTCTTTCGCCTCCGTCGAGGTCTACCCCCAGGTCGAGGACATCGCCGAGATCGAGATCAACCCGAACGAGATCGAGATCGACACCTACCGGGCCTCCAGCGCCGGCGGCCAGAACGTGCAGAAGAACGCCACCGCCATCCGCATCCGGCACCTGCCCAGCGGGCTGGTGGTCACCTGCCAGAACGAGCGCTCGCTCACGCAGAACCGCGAAAACGCGCTCAAGGTCTTGCGCGCCCGGCTGTTCGCCATGCGCGAGGAGGAGCGCGCCAAGGAGATCGCGGCCCTCAAGGGCGAGCGTGTCAAAGCCGAGTGGGGGCAGCAGATCCGGTCTTACGTGCTGCATCCCTACCAGATGGTCAAAGACCACCGCACCGACCACGAGACCGGCCGCACCGACGATGTGCTGAACGGCGAACTCGACGCCTTTATCGAGGCTTATCTGCGCTCGCAGGTCGGCCTCGGCTGAGACCGCCCACACCCCAGGAGGCTGCCCATGCCCACTCCCGAAGAGACCCAGGCCCTGACCAGCCGGATCGACGATTTACAGCGGCGCGTCAACGATCTGCAGCGTGAAGTCCTGCTGGCCGGCGTCAAGGACGCGCTGGAAGATCTGGATACGCTTATCGGCCAGCTGGATAAGCTCATCGGCGAGGTCCGCACGGCCGGCTACGTCTTCGGGGCCGACCTGGAGCCGGGCGCCAAAGCCCTCCAGTCACAGTGGCCGGGCCTGCGCGCCAACGCCCAGCGCCAGGTCACGACGCAGGCGCCCTCGCTGCAGGCCGCCCTCCGCCCAGTGGAAGCTCAGGTGCGCGACCTGAACGCCAAGCGCGCCAACTACGCGGCCGCCAAGGCCCTGGCGCCGTCCGTCCAGGCGGCGGTGGAGGCGCTCGACGCCAAGGTCAAAGCCGCGCGCGAGGCCATCGAGGGCAGCTACGACAAGTTCCGCGGCGAGGCCAACAAGCTCAAGGCCCGGCTGGACGCCGCCAAACTCATGCTGCAGCGCGTGGCCGAGGCCAAGTTCCGGCTGCTGCCCACCGAGGGCGCGGTCGCCGCCGTGCCCGCCAAGTGGGACCGCGACGGCAAAGACGATCCCAAAGGCCTGCTCTACCTCACCGATCAGCGCCTGGTCTTCGAGCAGAAGGAAGAAGTCGCCACCAAAAAGCTGCTCTTCATCACCACCGAGAAGGAGCAGGTCCACCAGCTGCTGCTGGAGGTGCCGGTGGCCGACGTGGACGAGGTCAAGGCCAGCAAGAAAGGCTTGCTCGGCCACGAGGATCACCTTGACCTGGCCTTTTCCGCCAACGCCGCAGTGCGCGCCGCGCACTTCCACCTGGAAGGCCAGGCCAGCCACGAGTGGCAGGCGCTGCTCGGGCGAGCCAAGTCCAAGGAACTGGATAAAGACCGCGCCGTCAAAGTGGATCAGACCGTCTTGGAGCGTGTCGCCAGCGCCCCTACCAAGTGCGCCACCTGCGGCGCGGCCTTCACCAAGCCGGTGCTGCGCGGCCAGTCCGAGATCACGTGCGAGTTCTGCGGCACGGTCACGCGCTTCTGAGGCGCCGGACCGCTTTCTAACCTGTCCGGTCCCAGATCGGCGGCTGAATCTTGGCCGCCCGCCCTCTTGACAGAAGAGCAAAGCACGATACAATCAAATGTCACTGTCAGACCAGGTCACCACAAGCGCCTGGGGCCCCCCAGCCTCATGCGCTTGTTTTGCTGTCCCACAGGTCTAGCACGCCTGTTCGATTTGGAGGCTTCACATGACGGATGCTTATCGAGGTAGCGGCAGCGAGAACAAGGCTTTCAACGCTCTTCGCATCAGCTTGGCCTCGCCGGACCAGATCAAGTCCTGGTCCTATGGCGAAGTCCTCAAGCCCGAGACCATCAACTACCGCCGCCTGCGCCCCGAGAAAGACGGCCTGTTTTGCGAGGCCATTTTCGGCCCCACCCGTGACTGGCAGTGCTACTGCGGCAAGTACAAGAACGTCCGCTACAAGGGCATCATCTGCGACAAGTGCGGCGTCGAGGTGACGCGCTCGTCGGTGCGCCGCGAGCGCATGGGCCACATCGAGCTGGCCGCGCCGGTGGCGCACGTCTGGTACACGCGCCGCGTGCCGTCCTACCTCGGCCTGCTGCTGGATGTCTCGCGCCGCAACCTGGACCGCGTCCTGTACTTCGCCCAGTACGTCGTCACCCACGTGGACGAGGATGCGCGCCAGAAGGCCCTCAAGCGCCTGGATGAGGAAATTGGGCGCGAGGAGAAGCGCCGCAACGACGAGATCAACGGCAAGATCGCGGGGCTGAAGCAGGGCCGCGACAAGCGCCTGGCCGACCTGGAAACCAAGCGCGACACGGCCAAGGAGAAGTATGAGGCCGACGCGGCCGAAAAAGTGGATCCGGTGATGAAGGAGGCCCAGAAGCTGGAGCGCTCCTTGAGCGAGAAGATCGACACCACCATCCGCGTGCCGATCACGTTCTCGTTCACCGACGAGGTCATCGCCGACAAGGGCGAGACCATCGGCCGCAAGCACACCACCGCGCTGACCAATATCGTCAAGACCTACGTGGCCCAGATCGAGTCCGATCTGAAGGAGAAGCGCGACCGCGCCCTGGAGCGCATCAAGGAAGACGTCGACAAGGTCAAGGCCGAGGCCGAGGACGCCATCGTCAAGCTGCGCAGCGACGTGGAAGACGGCTACGACGACCTGCGTGACAAGAGCTCGTCCGAGCGCGAGGAGCTGATGAGCCTCCAGCGCATGATGTTCCTGGGCGAGAGCAAGTACCGCGAGCTCAAGCAGAAGTACGGCCAGGTGTTCAAGGCCGACATGGGCGCCGAGGCCTTCCTCGAGCTGCTCAAGAACATGGACCTGGAGAAGACGGCCAAGGAGCTCTGGCACGAGATCCGCACCACCAAGTCCAAGCAGAAGCGCAAGAAGGCCCTCAAACGCCTGAAGGTGGTGGAGGCCCTGCGCCGCTCGTCCAACCGGCCGGAGTGGATGATCCTGACCATCCTGCCCGTCATCCCGCCGGACCTGCGCCCGATGGTCCAGCTGGACGGCGGCCGCTTCGCCACGTCTGACCTGAACGACCTGTACCGGCGCGTCATCAACCGCAACAACCGCCTCAAGCGCCTGCTGGAGCTGGGCGCCCCGGACGTCATCGTGCGCAACGAGAAGCGCATGCTGCAGGAAGCCGTCGACAGCCTGATCGACAACAGCCAGCGCGGCAAGGCCCTGTCGCGGCGGGGACGCCGGGAACTGAAGAGCCTGAGCGACATGCTCAAGGGCAAGAAGGGCCGCTTCCGCCGCAACCTGCTCGGCAAACGCGTGGATTACTCCGGCCGCTCGGTCATCGTGGTCGGCCCGACGCTCAAACTGCACCAGTGCGGCCTGCCCAAGACCATGGCCCTGGAGCTCTACCGGCCGTTCGTGATCGCCAAGCTGGTGGAGTACAACTACGCCTCCAACGTCAAGGGCGCCAAGCGCTTCATCGAGCGCGAGCGCCCGGAGGTCTGGGAGGTGCTGGAAGAGGTCATCAAGGAGCGCCCGGTCCTGCTCAACCGCGCCCCCACCCTGCACCGCCTGGGCATCCAGGCCTTTGAGCCGATCCTGGTGGAGGGCAAGGCCATCCAGATCCACCCGCTGGTCTGCTCGGCCTTCAACGCCGACTTCGACGGCGACCAGATGGCCGTGCACGTGCCCCTCAGCCAAAAGGCCGTGGAGGAAGCGCGCACGCTGATGCTGTCCACCACCAACCTGCTCAAGCCGGCCGACGGCGAGCCGATCGTCGGCCCGCAGAAGGACATGGTGCTGGGCGTCTATTACCTGACCTTCTGGCACCCCACCCAGGTGCCGGAGCAATGGCGCACCTTCGGCGACCTGGACGAGGTCGAGATGGCCTACAGCCTGGGCCAGGTCGCCGTGCACACCAAGATCCGGCTTCAGATCAACACTTGGTATAACGAGAAGAACGAACGCTACCAGCGCCCGCAGAAGCGCCTGGTGGAGACCACCGTCGGCCGCGCGCTGTTCAACCGCGTCCTGCCGGAGGAGATGCGCCTGTACAACGACACGCTCGACAAGGGCGGCTTGCAGAAGCTGGTGGGCAAGTGCTACCAGGTCATCGGCCCGGAGCGCACCACTGACGTCGTCGACGAGATCAAGGCCATCGGCTTCCGCTACGCCACGCGCTCCGGCACCACCATCGCCGTCTCCGACCTGCAAGTGCCGGACGAGAAGCAGAAGGTGGTTGAGCGCACCCTGACCGAGCAGCAGGACCTGGAGCGCATGTTCCAGCGCGGTCTGCTGACCGAACAGGAAATGAACGAGCGCATCATCGACATGTGGTCCAAGGCGCGCGACGAGGTGGCCAAGGCCGTCTCCGCCCACCTGAACCCGGCTGGCCCGCTGGCCATGATGGCCAAGTCCGGCGCCACCAAGGGCGGCTTCGGCCCGATCTCACAGCTGGCCGGCATGCGCGGCCTGATGGCCGACCCGTCCGGGCGCATCATCCCGCTGCCCATCCGCTCGAACTTCCGCGAGGGTCTGACGACGCTCGAGTACTTCATCTCCACCCACGGCGCGCGCAAGGGTCTGGCCGATACCGCCCTGCGCACGGCCGACGCCGGCTACCTGACGCGGCGCCTGGTGGACGTGGCCCAGGACCAGATCGTGACCTTCCTGGACTGCGGCACCGAGAGCGGCATCTGGATCCGGCGCAAGGACGACGTGGCCGGCCAGAGCTACTACGACCGCATCATCGGCCGGGTGGCCGCCAGCCCGGTCGTCGACCCGAAGACCGGCGAAGTGATCCTCAGCCGCAACGAGCTGATCGAGGAGGCCCAGGCGCTGCGCATCAGCGCCGCGCCGATCGAGCAGATCTTTGCGCGCAGCGCCCTCACCTGCCAGTCTGACCGCGGCCTGTGCCAGCTGTGCTACGGCCGCGACCTGGGCCGCGGGCGCCTGGCCGAGATCGGCGCCGCAGTCGGCATCGTGGCCGCCCAGTCCATCGGCGAGCCCGGCACCCAGCTGACCCTGCGCACGTTCCACACCGGCGGTGTGGCGGCCGGCGGCGACATCACCACCGGCCTCCCGCGCGTGGAAGAGCTGTTCGAGAGCCGCAAGAAACCCAAGGGCGAGGCCGTCATCACCGAGATCGACGGCGCCGTGGAAGTGATCCGTTCGGAGAAACCCGGCGGCCGCCGCTACGTGAAGGTGATCGACAGCGCCATCATGCAGGACGAGTACGACGTCCCCGGCAACTGGGCGCTGAAGGTGGAGAACGGCCAGCAGGTGCACGCCGGCGACGTGCTGGCGACGCGCGGCGAGAGCGAGATGCGCGCCACCCACGGCGGCAAGGCCAAGCTCAAGGAGCGCTCGGTCGTCATCACCTACGAGCGCCGCGAGGAGCAGGAGTACGAGATCCCGCCGTCGGTGCGCCTGCTGGTGGTGGACGGCCAGAAGGTGCGGGCCGGCGACGCCCTGACCGAAGGCGCCCTCAACCCGCACCGCATCCTGCGCATCCTGGGCCGCGAGGCCTGCGAGCTGTACCTGCTCACCGAGATCCAGAAGGTTTACCGGGCGCAGGGCCAGAACATCAATGACAAGCACTTTGAAGTGATCATCCGCAAGATGCTCTCGCGGGTGCAGATCACGCGGCCCGGCGACACCGAGTACCTGCCCGGCGAGCTGGTGGACCGCACCGTGCTCCAGCGCCAGAACGAGGGCCTGGTGGCCCAGGGCAAGCAGCCCGCCGCCGCCGTGCCGGTGCTGCTCGGCGTCACCAAGGCGTCGCTGTCCACCGAGTCGTTCCTGAGCGCGGCCTCCTTCCAGCACACCATCAAGGTGCTGGCCGGCGCCGCTATCGAAGGCAAGGTCGATGGCCTGTTCGGCCTGAAGGAGAACGTGATCATCGGCAAGCTGATCCCGGCCGGCACCGGCTTCTGGACTTACAACGAGCGCGAGCCGGCTCTGCCCGCCTCGCCGGTGCCGCCAGCCCTGGAAAGCGATGCGCCGGTGGCCGCCGACTGACGTCCCGTATACCGCCTGCCCCGCCCGTGGTCCCCGATCACGGGCGGGGCAGAGGCCCGGTCGAGCGCTTTTCCTTGACAGAGGCCGGTCGGGTCCGTATAATCTTTGAGCCTTCCTCGATAGCTCAATCGGCAGAGCGGCCGGCTGTTAACCGGTAGGTTCCAGGTTCGAGTCCTGGTCGAGGAGCAGACTGATTGAAAACGGGTGAGCCCAGCTCACCCGTTTTGTTTCGCCTGGCCGGCCGCTTGCGCGTATAATCGCGCCCGGACGCACCTGGGCCGCCCCCTGGCCTGGGCGCCCCTCAGCCTAATGCGTATCACCATCCTCGGCACCGGCGCCATGGCGTGCCTGTTCGGAGCCCGGCTGGCCGCGGTTGCGCCGCGCGCCATCACCCTGGTCGGCACCTGGCCGGACGGGCTGGCTGCCATCCGCCGCCGCGGCGTCGTGCTGACCGAGCCGCTGGCCACGCACGCCTACCCCGCCCAGGTGGCGCTGCTCGGCCAGCCTCTGCCGCCAGCCGAGATCGTGCTGGTGCTGGTGAAGGCCTGGCAGACCGACGCGGTGGCGCCTTACCTGGCGGATCTGGTGAGGCCGGACGGCGTCGTCATCAGCCTGCAGCAAAGCCTGGGCAACGTCGAGAAGCTCGGCCCGCAGGCCTGCCTGGGCGTCACCGAGCTCAGCGCCACCCTGCTGGAGCCCGGCTACGCGCGCTGCGATGACGAGCGCCCCACCTTCCTGGCCGCGCCGGAGTGGGCCGTGGAGGTCTTCCGCCACGCCGGCCTGGACGTGGTCGGAATCACGGCCGAGCGCGCCTTCGGCCTGCTGTGGGGCGCCCTGTCGATGCGCTGCGCGCTGGAACCCTTGAGCGCCCTCCTGCAGTTGCCTTACGGCGAACTGCTGCGGCGCAAGGACGCCCTGACCCTGCTGGACCGGGCCGCGACCGAGTGCGCGATGGTGGCCTGGGCCGAGCGCCTGCCGCTGCCCTTCGCCGACCCGCTTTTCTCGGTGCGCCATGCCGCCGAGACGCTGGCCGAGCGCGAGGCGCCGATGCTGCACGACCTGCGGCGCGGCACCCCCACCGAGATTGACGCCCTCAACGGCGCCGTGGTGCGCGCCGCCAACCAACTGGGCGTGCACGCCACCGTCAACGAGATTCTGTGGCGCCAGATCCGCGCGCTGTCCATCGACCCCCAACCCCGCCCGTGACCCTGGTCCCATGACCAGCCTCTGATGACGATGGTCACTGTTCTTTTTTATCCAGGCGCATAGAGTCAGAGACGACGCCCCAGTTGTCCGATCCAGGGGGACCGCTATCCGCCCACCTCCAGGGGGAGTTGCCATGCCTCACGCCCGCCTCTTGCGCCTCCTCGGCGCAGTATGCCTGCTCGTGCCTCTCACCGCGAACGTGCCGGCCGCCGGGCCGGTCCAAGCCACCGGCCCACAGGCGGCCGGCGCCTGGTACGTCGCCACAACCGGCAGCGACGCCGCCAACTGCGCCACGCCGGCCACCCCCTGCGCGACGATCAACGCCGCCATCGGCAAGGCCGCCGGCGGCGACACGGTCTATGTTGCCGCTGGCACTTACACGGGAACCGGCGACCAGGTAGTGCTGGTTGACCGCAGCCTGACCCTTTCCGGCGGGTGGGCGGACGACTTTACGGCGCAGACTGCTCATTCCATCGTGGACGGTGAATTGACGCGGCGCGGCCTGGTGACGACATCCGGCACGCATGTGCGCGTAGAACAGTTCCACATCCGAGGCGGCTACGGCGTTAATATTGCCCCATACCACTATCGCGGCGGCGGAATCTACAGTGCCAGCGAGCTTGAGTTAGATCGTAGCATCGTGAGCGACAGCACGAGCCTAGGGGGTGCCGGTCTTTTCATGGCAGACGCGGCCGCCCTGACCATGACCAGGAGCGTCATCCGCAACAATCTCGCCACGCTGAATCAAGGTGGGGGCATCGAGTTGAGCGGCGGCACCACGGTCATCCGCGACAGCGCCATTATCTTCAACACAGCTGCCTGCAGCGGCGGCATTCACGGCGGCGGCGGCCACTTGGTCATTGAGAACACCACTATCAGCGGCAACCGCGCCCTCGGCTTCAAGAATTGCTATGCCTTTGGCGGCGGTCTGGCCGCTAACATGCCGGGCGAAGTCTGGCTCTATAACGTGACGATCAGCGACAATTGGGCGGATAGCGCCGGCGGCGGCCTCGTTCTCTCCTCCCTGGAGCCAGGCGAGTTGCACGCCCAGAACACCATCATTGCCCGAAACGGGAGCCCCATCGGTCCAGATTGCTACACCGATCAGCGTTACTCACCCGATGTCCAAATCGCTTCGGGCGGATACAACCTGCTACAGTCGGACCGTGACTGCACCGTGCTCTCTTCCAGCGGCGATCAGATCGGCGCCGATCCAAAGCTGCTGGCCGTCGTTCCAGAACTCGGCTATGCAGCCCTGGCGGCCGATAGCCCTGCCATCGACAGAGGTGCGGTCAGTGCCTGCACTGACCACCTGGGCGCTGCGCTGAACACCGATCAGCGCGGCGCGAGCCGAGTTGGCCGCTGCGATATTGGCGCGTACGAGTACCACCTCCCCGGTCCGGCTGACCGGATAGTGCCCCTGGAGGCAGCGCCGCGCTCAGCCTCGATTCTGAGTTTTTTCGGGGCGCCGCTGCAAGTGTTCGCCGTAGACAAAAATGGGAGCCCTGCCGTCAGCGGGGTCGTGGAGTTTCAGGCGCCGACCGGCGGGGCAAGCGGCGCGTTCGGTGACACCGGAACTGTGACCACCACAGCGCCGGTCATGTCCGGCATAGCCACTGCCAGCGCCTTCCGCGCCAATTCCCTCATCGGCAGCTACGTCATCACCGCTTCGTTGAACAACTCGGTGGTGCCGTTCTCGTTGACGAATGAGACGCCGCGCGTCTATCTGCCCGCCTCGGCCCGCACCTATTGCACCGATTTCTTCGACGATTTCAGTGGGCCGACCACCCGATGGTACACAGGCGACGACGGCTATGGGCTCGTCCACATCGTCGACGCCCAGTATCGGGTCTATACCTATGCCTCGGACCTGTATTTGATCGCGGCGCCGACCTGCCCGTTTCAGAATTACATGGTCGAGGCCGACGTGCGCTGGGCGGAGCCAAGTGCCAACAGTTATGGCTTACTCTTCGGCCTAGCTCCATACTGGACGCAGTTCTACTTCCTGGATGTCAATCCCAAATACCAGGGCCTGCGGCTCTTCCACTATGACGACGCCTCAGGTTTCAGATTGGCGGCCGGCCCCCTCTTCACGAGCTTTATCGCGCCAGAGACACGTTCCAACCGACTGAGCGTGCTGTACAAGAATTCTCTGATCTCCGTGACCATCAACGGCGCGTTGATCTTCACCACCTCATCCATGATCAACCCCGGTCTTGCCCGCACCGGTGTCATGGTCCTGTCCTACGACGATGAGCCCGTGTCCGACGCGCGCTTTGACAACTTCCGCGTCACCGGCATTTATGATGCCGCCCAGGCCACCCGCCTGGAGGCCTTCAGCCTGCCGGCCTTGCTCCCAGCCGGGCCGGCGCGCCCCCTGCCCGCCGATGTGGATTGGCCGTGGCCAACGTTGGACCAGATCCAGCGCGCCTTCGATTCACGCTAGAATCGGCGGCGTGACCGCAGCCGACTACTTCGCCCGCGTCCAGGCCTCGCCCGGCTGGCTGCGCGTGCTGGCCTCTTTCGCGCGCTTCGCGGCCCCACAGCCGGGCTGGCGCGCCCTGGACGTGGGCTGCGGCCCCGGCGCCCTGGTGCGCGTCCTGGCCGAGCACGGCTGCCGCGCCGTCGGCATGGACGTGGACGCGGCGAGCCTGACCCGCGCCCGCGCGCTGGCGCCCAGCCTCGCTTTTCTCCGCGCCGAGGCCGCCGCCCTGCCTTTTCCGGACGGCGCCTTCGACCTGGTGACCGCGACCAACGTCCTGTTTCTGCTGCCCGATCCGGCGGCCGGCCTGCGCGCCCTGGCCGGCGTCTGCCGCCCCAGCGGCCGGGTGGCCGTCCTCAATCCGTCGCCCCAACTCTCCCGCGCCACGGCTGAGATGCACGCAGACACGGTCGGTCTGACCGGCTTCGAGCGCGAGTCGTTCGTCAATTGGGGCCGCATCGCCGAGCGCGAGCGCCGTTTCAGCCCGGCGGACCTTCAAACGCTCTTCCAGGGGGCCGGGTTGCAGCCGCCGCAAATTGCGGCGAAAATTGGTCCCGGCCTGGCGCTCTTCGCCCAAGCGGAGCCGGCGCCCAACCATCAGGCCAAAAGATCTACATAACGTCAAGCGCCCGGGCAGTTGGCTTGCACCCAGGGCGGTTGACGTGACCGAGGGAAGGATGTTTCTTCGCAAAACGCTCGCTCTGACGATTGCGGGCGCGCTGTTCCTGGCGGCCTGCGGCAGCGGGGCCGGGACGACGGGAGCGCCGACGCCGGGGGGCGGCTCAAACGACGGTGGGACGACGACCACGGGCACGGATAACGGCTCAACGGATGCCGGTGAGACGCGCTCGGCCGTGATCTCGGAGCTGCAGAATGACGTCGACGCGCGCCAGACCAGCGCCCTGGACTGGCTGGACGCGCTGGAGGGCGAGCAGATCACGGCCGGCGGCGGCGTCCGCACCGGCGACGAGTCGCGCGTCCGCATCGCCACCAGCGACGGCTCGGTCATCCGCATCGCCGCCAACACCGAGTTCCAGTTGGCCGAGTTCTCGCCCCAACCCACGGACCCGGTGACCCGGTTGAGCATTGAAGCCGGCAAGGTCTGGGTTCAGGTGACCAAAGCCCTGGGCGCAGGCAGCTTCGAGGTGGAGACGCCCAGCGGTGTGGCGACGGTGCGCGGCTCGCTGATGAGCGTCGAGTACGACCCGGTTGTCGGGCGCGTGCTGGTGACCTGCGCCGAGGGCGAGTGCGAACTGCGCGACCGGCTGGGCCAAAACGCCGTCCGCCTGCTGGCCGGCGAGCAGTCTGAGATCGCGGGTCCGGATCAGGGGCCGCTGGCCGCCCGCCGCATGCGGCGGCAACAGGTCCGCGAGTGGCTGGACAACTTCCCCGAGGCTCGCGACATCCTGCTGCGGCTGCTGGAGCAGCTGCCCGAGGACGAGACGCCGGCTGCGCCAAGCGGCTTGGGCGGCACCGGCCAGACGGCGTGTGACCACGCCTACTTCCCGATGCGGCCCGGCGCCACCTGGACTTACCAGAACCCGGACGGCACCTTCACCTGGACCGTCGAAAGCGTCACGGGCGACGCCGAGCAGGCGACGGCTGTCATGACCTTCCAGACCGGCGCTCTGACTGGCACTTACAACTGGCAGTGCAATGCCAACGGCCTGGTGTCGTACGACTTCGGCCGGCTCGACTTTGGCCAGCTCGGAACCGTGAGCGAGTTCAGCGTCACCAGCGCCTCGGGCGCCTGGATGCCGGCGGCCGATCTGCTCACCGTCGGTTACAGCTGGAACAATGTCTACGAGTTGGCCATGAAGTTAACGCTGCCGAGCGGCGCCGGCGAAGGCCAGGGCGCGCTCAGTCAATCTTCGACCTCGACGGTGACCGGCGCTGACCCCGTCACGGTCGGCGCCTTGACGGTGGACGGCCTGCAGCTTTCGGAGGCGTCAGAGAGCGTGTTCACCATGAGCATCGGCGGCTTCTCAACGCCGGGTGAGCCGATACAGACCACCAGCGTTATGGTCCTGGCCCGCGGCATTGGGATGGTGTCGTCGACGTCGACGAGCGACAGTTACACTTCGACCAGCACTCTGGTCAGCTACAGCATTCCATAAAAGCATTTTGCCAAGCCCGGCGTAGGGCTTCCGTCAGGTGAGCGTATTCCGCGCGCCTGTCGGCGAGCGCCGGGCCGCGGTAGCATTAGAGGACGTGTCTATGCAGGCGTTCTGGGCTGAGTACGGTTTCTATCTCTGGGGGTTGACGACGGCGCTGGCGCTCATCGCGCTGGCGTGGCTGGGTTGGAACACCTTCGGCCAGCCGCCCGATGAAGACGAGGGGGCAGTCGGCGACGCCGACCAACTTGAGCCCATCAGCGGCACCCTATCCGAGCAAGTCCAGGAACTGGCCGAGGGCGCTCCGCTGATGCGGGCCTCGCTCGGCCGGGCGCTGCAGTTCGTGGGGCTGGAGCGCTTTGTGGACACAGCCGGCGCGCCGGCCTTTGCGCTGGCTGTGGCCAACGCCCGCGGCGATGGGTTCGTGCTCTCCAGCAGCGTGCGCGGCGGGCTGACGGCCAAGGCTCTGACGAGCTGGGGGCCGGCCGCCAAGACGCAGCTCGGCACTGAGGAGCAGCTGGCGGTGACGCGCGCTCGCGCGCAGATCGAGCCCGGATCGTAGAACGTTTGTTTTGAGCCGGATTTGACAAGGCTCTATGAATCGCTACACTTGGGGCATCACCCAAGTGATCTGACAGCTGCATACGCGCTGGTTGAGACAAGGAGTCTCCATGTTCACCTTTCGCCCTGGCAGAAATGCGAATGGGGGCAAGAACGGGAACGGGGCAAGCGGGATAGACGGCCACGCCGCTGGGCGCGGTCACACTGACAACGGGCCTAGGAATGGCCATGGTTCCAATGGGCCGGCGGCCAGCGTGATTGGGCCGGGCATCCACTGGAAGGGCGCCCTCACAGGCGCGGGCGGCATCCGCATCGAAGGCTCGTTCGACGGCACGATCAAGATCAACGGCCCGCTCGTTGTGGCCGAAGGCGCTAAAGTCACGGCCGACGAGATCCGCGCCAGCGCGGTGTTCGTGGCCGGCACAGTCAAGGCCAACATCTTCGCCGAAAAGGTCGAGATCCTGGCCACCGGCCGCATCTACGGCGACCTGATGACGCGCGCTTTTGCGTCCGAAGAGGGCGCCTTCCTGCGCGGACAGATCGTGATGCAGGACGAGGCCCAGCCCACACCGCAGCCACGCGCCCTGCCCGCCCTCGGCGACTGACCGCACCGCGACGCCTCCACGCGCCGGCCCCAAGCCGGCGCTTCTTTTTTCTCCGGCCGGCCGCGCCAGTCCGCAATTCTACTGACCACGACCCGGCAAGATGGCCGAGGCCGCTGAATCACAAAGCCTCCGCCTGAACCGCGGAGGCTTTGCGTTGTGGGCGGTCCTGAGACGGTTACGGCGTGATGGTGAACACCGCACCGTCGCCGCGCCCGAAGACTTCGGGGAAGTACAGCTCGTGCGCCGAGGGCGGGATCACCTGGTAGATGCCCGGCCGCGAGGCGTGCAGGACGTACGTATACTCGTAGGTCCCGCGCGGCAGATAAGTGGCGAACAGCGCCACCTTCTCGTCTCGGATCTCGGTCTGGGAGAACCACCACCAGCCCCAGCCGTAGTAGAACGGGTCCGCCGGATTGAGCTCAGGCGCCTGGCCGACGACGGAGGTCGTCAACAGGCTGGTGTCCACGGGCTCGGTGCCGGCCGGGATCGGGTCTTCCAGGGCCACATAGTACAGGTCGTTCGGCGCGATCAGCGTTACGGTGACGCGGATGTCCTGGCCGGCCTGGGCCGAAGTGATCGGCGGGCAGGCCGGCTGGTCCGCGCCGCCGCAGTCGTCGCTGACGAGCGTGTAGGTCCGGCCCACCACAGCGCCGCGGCTGACAGCGCGCACATCGGCGACGGGCAGGAACAGGTTGAGGTGGGCCGTGTAGTACAGGCGCCCAGCGCCGGCGCCGCGCTCGAAGATCAGGCGGTTGGCCTGGTCCTGGAGCAGCTCGCCGACGGCCACGCGCGTGGTCTGGGTCTCACGCAGATTGTCGGCGCTGGCTTTGTCGGCCAGCAGCACGTTGCCGTTGAGCGTGATGCGGTAGTTGTAATCGGCCTGGAGCTCGCCGGTGACGTCCATCCACTCGGTCAGCGCCAGCACGGACCAGACCGTTTCCTGGCGCGTCTCCCAGTACTGGGCGGTGCGCGCCGACATCAGCCAGCGCACGACGTTGGCGTTGAGCTGGTTCTCCGGGTCGAGGCGCGCCAGCGCCAGCAGCACGATCGCGGTCGAGCGCGTGTCGGTGTTCAGGTTCCACCAATCGCGCTGGGCTTCCTCCCAGTGCGCGCCGGTGGCCGACAGGATGGCGGCGTTGTTCAGGTCAGACAGCAGCCCGCGCAGGCGGGTGTCACCGCCATCCACGCGCTGCAGGGTGAGCGCCAACAGCGCGCGCGCGTAGCTGTCCAGCCGGTCACGGGCCTCGTACAACGTGATGGTGGCGCTGGTGTCGCCCAGGCCGGCTTCGGCCAGCACGTAGAGCAGGAAGGCCTGCCGGTTGAGACGCCAAGCCTCGTCGGCTGGCACTGCGGCGGGCGTGAGCAGCTGGCCGGCCAGGTAGGAAGCCGCGCTGCTGAGCGAGCCCTCGTTGACCGGGAAGCCGGCGTCCCGGGCCTGGCTCAGCCCGAACAAGGCATAGGCCGTCAGCCAGGGGTTGGACTCTTCGCTGCCCCACCAGCCCCAGCCGCCGTCGACGTTCTGGCGCGCGCTCAGCTTCTGGACGGCCGAGCTGACCAGGTCTTTGAGCTTGGCCGCCAGCTCGGCGTCCGGCAGGTTCAGGCGCTGGAAGGCGCGGTAAGTCACCACGTTGGGCAGGAAGCTGGAGACGATGGCCTCGCTGGTGTCGTAGTCCGGCTCCTTCAGGTAGTCAAGCGCGGGCGTGGTGGCGGCCGCCAGCGAGGGCGCCACGGCCACGGTCAGGTCGCCCTGCGTCACGTCGTAGCGGCGCGGCAGGCTGATGGCCTCCAGGCGCGGCGTGGCATCCGTCAGCTCGCCGGCCGTGCCCACGGTCTCCGGGGCCGAGTACTTAAGGATCGGCAGGCGCTGCTCCGGCGGCCGGCCCAGGGTCGGCTTGGACGAGTCACGCAGGCCGCCGCCCTCGGCCGTGAAGGTCAGGTCGGCGTAGTCACCGTCCCCGGCCGTGACGTTCCAGGTCACTTCCACCCGGCCGTTGGCGGGCACGGTCACGGACTGGCGGTCCGGCGACGTGAGCGTGACGCCCTGCCCAGCCAGCGTCGCGGTCACTTCCAGGTCGGCCGCGGTGTTGTTGTTGATGACGGCCGCCAGCTCGGCCTGGTCGCCGGCGACGAAGAAGCGCGGCGTCACCGGCCGGATGAGCAGATCTTTCGTGGCGACGATGTCCACGGTGCCCTGGCCCACCAGCGTCGCGGCGCTGACGCCGCGCGCGTCCAGGCGCCAGGTGGTCAGGTTATCCGGCAGCGTGACGCTGAAGGTCGCTTCGCCGGCGGCGTTGGTGGTGACGACGGCCTGCCAGTAGGCGGTATCCAGGAAGTTGGAACGGACCTCGTCGAAGCCGGCCTCGGCGCCGCCGCCGCCGCCCTTGGCGCGGGCGGCCTCCACGTTCAAGCGGTCTACCGAACGGGTCAGGCCGGAGGCGGTGCGCACGCCCAGGCCGCGCTCGCCGTAGAAGGCGTCCAGGATCGGGCTGGAGTTGGGCGCGGACAGCTGCAGCACGGCCAGGTCCACCAGCCCCACCGAGAATTCGCCCTGCACCGGCCGGCCCTGATAGTCCACGGCCTTAAGCGTGTAGTTGACGGTCTCGCGCGGGCCGACCTTGGTCTTGTCCGGGGTGAGCGTGAGGCTGAGGGCCTGCTGCTCCGGGCTCACCGTCAGCTTGACCAGGCCGAGCTTGAAGGCCGGCGCCGGGTTGTTGGCGTCCACGCCCTTCATCAGCGTCACCGAGACGAAGACGTTGGGCGCGTAGTCGGCCGTGATGGGCAGACGGTAGACGGCGCTGTTGTTGGCCAGCGGGACGACGTCGTATGTGAGCACGCCGGCGCGCTCGACCGTGATAAGCGCCAGGGCCTCGCCCTGGAACGGGGACGGGATCAGGATCTCGGCGGTGTCGCCGGGCCGGTAGTCACGGCGGTCAGCCACCAGCGTGATCCGGTCGTCGTTACGCTGGCGCCAGGTGACGTATTCGTTGCCGGCCGCCATCACCCACACGTACGTGGCGGACTTCACCGTACGCCCGCCGCCGTCGACGCCGGTCACCAGGATCTTGTAGGTGCCGCCGGCCGACGGAGTGAAGGACGTGCGCGCCTGGCCCTGGCCGTCGGTGGTGACCTCGGCATTGCCGACCAGCGTGTCGTCGGAGTTGCAGGCCCAGGTGTTGCCGCCGGTGTCCGGGTCCTGCTCCAGGGCGCAATTCCACTCGTGCTCGTAGAACTCGGCCCGCAGGCGCTGGTTCGGGAAGGGCGCGCTGTCCCAGTCCACGGTGGCGATCTCGAACGTCATGGGCTGCCCGGCCGTGCCCAGGTACTCGGTCGGCCGCACGCCCACGTAGAACTGGCCGGCGTGGACGATGACCTGCACGCGGCCGGCCACCTGCTGGCCGCCGGCCGGATCGGTCAGGGCGGCTTCGATGGTGTAGACCTGGGACTGGCCTTTATCCGAGAGGTCGGCCGGGACGTTCAGCGTGGCGCGCCCTTGCGCGTCGGTCCGGCCGTCCTGTTCCAGGAGGACGCGCCCGAACTCGCCGAAGAGCGGGCCGGTCTCGCCGGAGGTCCAGTCGAAGTCGATGAAGTCGAAGTAGCCGGTCGGCGCGCCGGCCTGCGGATCATACGGGAAGTAGTAAGTGGCGCCGAGCACGGTCCAGCGCACGTCCGCGTTCGAGACCGGCCCGCCGAAGAAGAAGGCCGCGTCCACGGTCACGGGGATGGTGGCGCCGGCCACGACCTCGGCCTGCGGCGTGGCGACGGTCACCTGGAATTCCGGCTTGCGGTACTGGGCGACGCTGAAGGACACGCTGCCCAGCTGGAGGAGGCCGAAGTTGGGGTCGGCGCCGTCGGGCCGGTTGACGGCGATGGTGTAGTAGCCGAGGCTGGCCTCGTCCGCGATCTGGAACTCGCCGGAGAAAGTGCCGTAATCGGTCAGCGGCAGGCGCGCGTCGTAGACGGTCTCACCGCGGTCGTTGGTGATGACCACTTGCGCCTCGCGGAACTCAGGCAGGCGGAAGCGCGCGTCCTGCTCGGTGCGCAGGATGCCCTTGAAGAAGACCACCTGGCCGGGCCGGTAGATCGGCCGGTCGGTGTACAGGTAGCCGCGGTAGTCCTGACGATAGTACTGCGAGCCGACGTTGAAGTCCCACGGCTCGATGCCGTCGGTCCAGTCGGACAGCGTCAGCGCAAAGGAGCCGCCCTCCGGCGCGACGGCGTAGACCTGGTCCCAGACATTGTCGTGCGCCGGCACCGGCACACGCAGAACGCCCTGCGCGTCGGTGGTCCCCTGCCCGATCACGCCGAAGTTCCGGTCATAGAGCGTCACCGGCAGGTTGGCCACGGCCTGGCCGCTGTCCAGGTCGGTGGCCCACACCAGCGCCTCGTCCAGCGCGGTCTTGAGGGTGAGGTGGTTGCGCGCCACCACGAGCAGCTGGTAGACCGGCGACAACTCGGGGCGGTCGGGCGTCATCAGGAGATAGTACACGCCGGGAGCCAGAGTGCCGCCCTCGGCCGCCAAGCTCACCTTAGTGAGGATGCGCGCATTGAGCTCGGACTGGATCAGGATGCGGCCGGGCGCGCCGGGCACGGCCGGCTGCGACGGCTGAAAGTCGCGCGCGTAGTCGTACTGGTTGGGGCCGGTAAGGTTGTAGAACTCGTCCAGCGTCAGCGGGTGGAGCGCCAGGTCGACGGCGTCCACGTTGAGCGTCGTCAGGTAAAGCTCGGTCGGCAGATAGGCGCTATATAGGCCGACCGTGCCGGCGGCGTTGAAGTAGGCCTCCGGGTAGCGCGGGCCGGTGGTAAAGCTGACCGTGCGTGGCTCCGTCAGGGCGGCATTGCCGTACGGGTCCAGCAGGCCGGGGTTGAGCGTCACCTGATAGGGCGTGGAGGGCGCCAAGTCCCAGCCAATGTAGTAGCTGAGGTCGTAATCGCTCCAATAGGTGTAGACCTCGGTGGGCTTGGGCAGGATCTCGATGTTCGGGTCGAGCGTGCTCAAGTCCATGGGCGAGGCAAAGTAGATCCGGAAGCCGTTGCCGCGGTCCACGTTCGTCTCGCCATCGCCGGGGTTGGTGGCCAGGAGGCCGGGCGCCAGGACCGTGATGAACTCGTAGGCGAAGTCGTAGCCGAGGCTGGCGCCGCCGCCGGCCGCCTGGGCTGTGCCGGCCACGCTCACCCCGTAGGTCGACCCCAGACCGAGGGCTTCACGGGGCGTGAAGGTCAGCACCGTGTCGGCCTCCGACCAGCGGAACGTGCCGGCCTTCACCTGGCCGGGCTGGGTCAACTGGAAGGCGGCCTCGGTGGAGGCCCGATCCATGGCCTGGTTGAACGTGATGGTGATGGCCTGGGTCAGGGGGACGTTGCTGGCGTTGAAGGCCGGCTCACTCGAGACGACCACAGGCGAGGCCACCGTGAACTGCCACGCGTAGTCCTGGGGCAATTCACCGCCGGTGACATCGCCCAGGCCGGCCGGGACGCGGCCGGTGTAGGTCTGGCCGCCGGCCAGCGGCTGGCTGGGGCGGAAAACGTAGATGCTGGTGTTGAGCCACTCGCCCTCGCCAGGCACCACCGGGCTGAGGACCAGCGGGCTCGGCAAGCTGGCCTGATTCGCCAGATCGGTCAGCGGCACCACCGGGCGGTTGAACATCACGGTGATGACCGAATCGACGGAGGCATCCACGGTGCCGGCCTCGGGCAAGGCTTTGGTCACTTCCAGATAACCGACCGTCTCGACGTTGAAAATGACCTCGCGCGCCAGCGCCAGGCCGGCCTTGCTGCGGGCCTCGGCGCCAATCTTGACGTCGTACTTGGCAGCGCGGCTGAGCGGCTGGTCCGGCGTGAAGGTGAGGACCGTGTCGTTGTCCGACCACGTGAATTTGCCGGAGATGCCGGCCGAGATGGAGAAGGCCTTCTCGGTGGCGGTGCGCTCCATGGGCGTATCGAAGTAAACGGTGATGGGCGCATCCACGCGCTGCTCGTCGCCGCGCGCCGGCAGCTGGTCGATGACGTTGGGCGCGATCGGCGGCAGCGGGGTCGGCGAGGCCGGCGGCGTGGCCGTAGGCGGCACGGGCGTGGCGGTCGGCGGCGGCCCGAAAACGCTGCACGCCAGCGAGGCCAGCACCAGGACAGTCAGCGCCGTCCACAACCGATTGGGTCGCCGATTAGGCATAGAGTCTCTCCTTCAACAGACAGGCGCGGCCCGCGGGCGGTCGGGTCCCGCCAGACGATCCGTTGGTCTGTCTGGGCACAAGCGATGCGGCCTTAATGACGCTCTGGACGACTTTATGGTTCCGCGAAGCAGCACCGCTACTGGCCTCGTCATTATACAACCGGGCCTTGGCGCCCATGCCGCGTTAACACCTGCACCAGGCCCACGCCCCTGGACGAAGGTCACCGATTAACGAGTTGAAGTCACAAACTATTCGTGATCATGTTCCGGGTCGAAACTAAGGAAACCTGACTATTGCTATCCACAGACGCACTGTAAATTAAGCGCCAGACCCGCGCCGGCAATGGTGACTGATGCCTGGAAATGAACCCCGCCCCTCCACGCCCAGCCTGAGTGTCCTCCTGACCAATATCGGCAGCCCGGAAGCCCCCACCCCGGCAGCGCTGCGCCGATATCTGGCCCAATTCCTGGGCGATCCACGCATCGTCGAGCTGCCGCGCTGGCTGTGGTGGCCGATCCTGCACGGAGTCCTGCTCAACACCCGCCCCGCCCGCTCGGCCCGGCTGTACCGCAATGTTTGGGGGACGGAGGGCGCGCCGTTGCTGGCGGTCGCGCGCCGGCAAGCCGCCGGGCTGCGCAGCCGTCTGCAGGCCCGGCTCGGCGCGACGATCCAGGTGGCGGTCGGGATGAGCTATGGCGAGCCGTCCATCGCCGCCGGACTGCGGGAGCTGCGCGCCGCGGGCGCACGCCGGGTGCTGATCTTCCCCCTCTTCCCACAATACTCCGCCACCACCACCGCCGCCTGCTTAGACGCCGCCTTCGCCGAGCTGCGCCGTTGGCGCTGGGTGCCGGAGATTCGGACCGTCGCCCACTATCCCAATCACCCGGGATATGTGGCCGCGCTGGCCCAGAGCCTCGCCCGCGCCTGGGACGAGCACGGCCGGCCGCACCGTCTGCTGTTCTCCTTCCACGGCCTCCCGCGCAGCTATGCCCAGAAGGGCGATCCCTATGAGGCCGAGTGCCGCGCCACCGCGCGCCTGGTGGCGGCCCGGCTTGGCCTGGCCGACGACGCCTGGGCCGTGTCCTTCCAGTCGCGCTTCGGGCCGGCTGAGTGGCTCAAGCCGTACACGGACGAGTTGTTGACGGAGTGGGGTCGCGCCGGGCTAGAGGGTGTCCACGTCATCTGCCCTGGTTTTGCGGCCGACTGTCTAGAGACTCTGGACGAGATCGGGCGCGAGGCCAAACACACCTTTGAGGCGGCCGGCGGGCGCGGCTTTCATTACATCCCGGCGCTTAACGCTGAGCCGGCCCACCTGGACGCGCTGGCCGAGATCGCAGCCGCGCACCTGAGCGGCTGGGGCGGCGACTGCGCCCAGGCCTGACAGCCGCGGACAGCACCGGCGGCCAGCGGGTAACCCCAACGAAAAGAGACCGGCTGCAGAGGAGCCGGTCTCGTCTTGATCCGATGAAACGCGCGAACGGCGCGTCAGGCTTTGGAGCCGTTCGGCATGCGATGGGAGGCCAGGCTGAGGATACGGGCCGTCATCTGGCCGTAATCATAGCCGGCGGCGCGCGATGAACGCGCGAAGCCGCCCTCCATGGTGATATCAGGGTTGGCGTTGACATCGAGGACATACGGGACGCCATTGCGCACGCGCATATCCACGCGCCCGTAGTCGCGCAGGCGCAGCGCCTTGTAGGTGGCCAGGGCCACGCGCTCGATGCGGCGCTTGAGCGTCTTATCCAACAGGGCCGGGCACTGGACGGCCGTGAGCCGGTAGGCCTCCGACTCCGGGTTCCACTTGGCGTCGAACGTGCACAGCCGGTCGTGGTAATCCGGGAAAGCGGAGTAATCCATGGCGCTGATCGGCAGCACCTGGGCTTCGTCGCCGTTGCCCCAGACCGAGACGTTGTACTCGGTGCCGTCGATGAAGTCCTCGATCAGGGCCGGGCAATGCCAGGTGTCCAGCACGTACTGAATGCGCTCCTTCAACTGCTGCGGCGTGTCCACCACGGCCTCGCGCGTAATGCCGAAGGAACAGTGCTCGGTGGCCGGCTTGACCAGCGCCGGGTAGCGCCGCCAGCCGTTGAGCACGGCGCGGTCGTAAACTTTGGAGACCGGCGTCGGGATCTTGTTCTCGAGCAGGACCTTCTTGGTGTAGGCCTTGTCTAGGCTGGCGTTGAGCGTCCAGGCATCAGACCCGGAGTAGGCGAAGCCCAACTCCTCCAGCACGGGCGGCACCGCATCGTAAGCGTTGGGCGCACCATCCAGGCCCTCCGCCCAGTTGAAGACCACGTACTCGCGCGGGTCGAATTCCCGCAGCGGACCGGCCACATCTTTACGCACCGCCACCGGCGTTGCTTCCACACCCACCACGCTCAGGCCGCGCTTCATGCGCGTAATGCACTCTTCCGACAGAAGCGTGTCATCCTGGGTCCAGTCGCTCATCACGCTGTACAGAAGGATCGCCTTGAAGGTCGGCGTCATGGGCACGTTTTGGGCCTTCTGTGTCTTAATTTTCAGAGCCATGTTTTCCTTACTGCCTCACCTCCAAAATCTGGGAGGGTCCGCAACCATTACCGCCAGCAATCTGGTGCTGTGCCAAACCTTGCTATCCAGATTGACATTCCTATATGGCATCCTACCATAACCGAGCGCGCGGTCAATATGTCTAGTCTTAAAATTGCTTCTTTAACCTTAAAGTTTCAGGGTTGGTGGCCGATTTGGACAGTATTGAGAAGCGCGCCCATGTGCAAAGTGCACAGCCCGGCGCGGGGCTACAACCGGCGCACGAACACGCACAGGTCTTCGCCGCGGTCATAGAAATCGGTGATCTGGGTCTGCAAATCGCAACCCACCCGGTGATAGAACTGACGCGCCGGCGCATAGTCCGCGCGGTTGCTGGTCCAGATGACGATGAGCCAGCGCCCGAGCGCCCGCACAGCGGCCTCAACCGCCTGAAACAGCGCGACGCCGACGCCGCGGCCCTGCGCGCCCTGGGCGGTGCAGATCCAGTACAAATCGGCGGCGCCATGGGAGAGCGCCGTCGGCCCCCAACACGCAAAGCCCAGGAACTCGTCGCCGTCCTGGCAGCTCACGAAGTTGTAGCCGCTGGCCTGCGGGTCACGCAGAAAGCCCTGGAACAACTCCTCCACGGTGTTGACTTCTTCGGCGTTGAAGACGCCGACCGAGCGGGCGGCCGCGAGAATGGCCGGCAGATCGCGGGCCAGCGAGATGGAGACGGTGACGGTCATGGGGTCGGCGGTACGGTTACCGGGACGAGGACACAAAGCGGCTGGAGCGCAGCCCGTGGCGCTCGATGGCGGCGTCCAGGATCATGTTGACGAGCTCGGCATGGCTGATGCCCATGGCGGCGGCCTCGATGACCAGGTCGCTGATGCCGGGGGCCAGGCCGGGCAGCGGGTTGATCTCCAGGATATAGGGCTTGTAGTTATCGTTCTCGTCGAGGCGGAAATCGACGCGGGACACGTCGTAGCAGCCCAACACCCGGAAGACGGCGGCCGTCAGCCAGTTCAGGTGCTGCACCTGTTCGCGCTTGAGCGGAGCCGGGCACAGGTATTCCAGGGAGTCGGCCAAGTCCGTCTTGAGCCGGTTGGAATAGACCGTGTCGCTGTCTTTGTAAGGCGCCAGGTTCACTTCCATCGGCGGCAGGAAGGTGAGGCCGCCGGTGCGCAGAGCCGCCAGCCCGATCTCGGAGTAATCGCGGTCGCGGGTGACGTAGTAGCGCTGCGGCAGACGCCGCGCGGCCACCCCGCCGATGTTGCCGACCAGACCCACGGTCACTTCGCGCCCGGCGATGTAGCGCTCCACCAGCACGGTCTGCTTGTAGCGGCCCAGCAGATAGGCGACCTGCTCGCGCAGCTCGTGTTCATCGTTGACGATCGACTTGCCGCTGACGCCCATGCCCGTGCCTTCGCGCGACGGCTTAACGAACAACGGAAAGAGCATGTCGTCGTCCAGCGGCTCGTCCGGGTCTTCGAAAGACTGGAAGGCCGGCGTCGGCAGGTCGTGCCACATCATGACGCGCTTGGTCATGGGCTTGTCCAGGGCCAGCGCCAGCGTCATCACGCGCGAGCCCGTGTACGGCAGGCGCAGCATCTCCAACAAGGCCGGCACCTGGGCCTCGCGGCCGTCGCCGAAGTGGCCCTCACAGATGTTGAAGCACAGGTCCGGCTGGTAGCCGCGCAGGTGGCTGACCAGGTCGGCGTCGCCTTCGAAGAAGGCGGCCGCATGGCCGCCGGCCTGGATGGCCTCCATCAGGGCCGAAACCGTGGACTCCGAGTCGAGATCGTCCCAATGATCGTCGACCATGCCCTGGAACTTGGGCGCATTCTGTTTGAGGTTGGCGAGCACGGCAACTTTGAGGCGGGCCATGGGGCCTCCGGCGGACGCTGGGTTAGGCGGACTGGGCGGCGGGCAGCAGGCGGGATCGCACGGTCAGCCGGCCGCGCTGCCTGAGCCGGCGCACGGCGGCCTGGAAGACGGCCTGCACCAGCTGCGCGTGCGTCCAACCCTCCGCCTCGGCGCACAGGGTCAGATCGCTGATCGACGTGATACCGGGCAGCGCGTTGATCTCCAGGATCATGGGCTGCAGGTTGTTGTTCACGTCCAGCCGGAAGTCCACGCGGGCGACATCCCGGCAGCCGCAGGCCCGGAAGGTCTCCACCGTCAGCCGGCGCACCTCGGCCGCAACCGCCTCCGGCAGCGGCGCCGGGCACAGGTTG
Organism: uncultured Anaerolineales bacterium; assembly: GCA_937952305.1. Classification (GTDB taxonomy): domain Bacteria; phylum Chloroflexota; class Anaerolineae; order Anaerolineales; family UBA6663; genus SpSt-583. Next base: position 152,833 of record CALFZO010000052.1, read on the forward strand.
CGGTAGCTGTCGGCCAGGTCGACCTTGAGCTTGTACGAGTAGAACGGCTCGGTGCCAGCCGGGTAGACTGAGTAGTCGACCTCTGAGATCGGGAAGAGATGCAGGTCTTCGTCGGGCGTGCCGTCCAGGCGCAGATTGCCCACCAGGCCGCAAGTGACGTCGCGGCCCTCGATGTACTCCTCCACCAGCACCGACTCGTTGTAGGCGCCGAGCAGGTAGGCGACCTTGGCGCGCAGGCTGGCCTCGTCGCGCAGCCTGGCGTCGCTGTGGATGCCGATGCCGGTGCCCTCGCGGTTGGGCTTGACGAACAGCGTCGCGCCGGCCGCCAGCCGGGCCCGCAGGCGCGGGTCGAGCGGCTGGTCGGCGGCGAAGAACTCCTGAAAAGCCGGCGTCGGCAGGCCATAGTAGTGCAGGACGCGTTTGGTCATGGCCTTGTCCAGGGTGATGGCCAGGGCCATCACGCGGCTGGCCGTGTACGGCACGCCCATCATCTCCAACAGGGCCGGCACCTGGGCCTCGCGCGAGTCGCCGCGGAAGCCTTCACAGGTGTTGAAGCACAGGTCGACCGGGTGCTCGGCCAGGCGCTGCGGCAATTCGGCGTTCCCCTCGAAGGCCACCACCGAGTGCCCCAGGGCGCGGATCGCGGCGCAATAGTCCTCGACGTTGGTCATCGAGTCGAGCTCGGCCAGGGCGTCCTTGGGAGCGCTGCCGTTCAGGCTGGGCGCGTTCTCTTTGAGGTTGTAGAGGACGGCGACGCGCAGGCCCTCGCCCCCGCCGCCGACGGCGGACGAGGCGAGGGACGATGACGATTCAGATGGGTCTGAGGTAGACACGCGCTTACTTCTCCGTTCCGGTGAGTTGCGGCGGCTCGGGCGCGTCGTCGGCCTGGCCTTCGATCAGGCCGGGCGCATGGCCGATGCCCAGCGGCTGCCACTTTTTGTCGTCGGCCTTCAGGCGGTGGGTGCCGCCGCCGCGGGCGTGCACGTCGTCGAACTTGGCCGGCTTGATAAACATGTCCCGGCCCTGCAGGAGGCCGAACACCCCCTCCTGGCCAGGCTCCGGCCGCGGCAGCACCTTGTCTTCCAGCGGCGCCACCGCGTGCGGATTGTAGTCGTCCGGCTCAGTGTAGGTGGTGATGAAGCCCTCGTAGTTGCGCAGGATGACCTTGCCAGGCGCCTGCGAGACGACGTAGTTGGGCATCACCGGGATCTTGCCGCCGCCGCCCGGGCCGTCGACAATGAAGTGCGGCACGGCATAGCCGGAGGTGTGGCCGCGCAGGCCCTCGATGATCTCGATGCCCTTGGCCACGGTGGTGCGGAAATGGCCGGCGCCCTCCACCAAGTCGCACTGGTACAGGTAGTATGGCCGGACGCGCATCCGCACCAGGTCATGCACCAGCTTGCGCTGGATGTGGACCGAGTCGTTGACGCCGGCCAGCAGCACGCTCTGGTTGCCCAGCGGCACGCCGGCGCGCGTCAGCCGGTCGCAGGCGTCGGCCAATTCACCCGAGATCTCGTTGGGGTGGTTGACGTGGATGTTCATCCAGATCGGGTGGTATTTCTGCAGCATGTCGGCCAGCTCAGCCGTGACGCGCATCGGCAGGAAGACGGGCACGCGCGAGCCGAGCCGGATGATCTCGATGTGCGGGATGGCGCGCAGCCGGCTGATGATCTCTTCCAGCAGCTTGGGCGCCAGCACCAACGGATCGCCCCCGGAGAGCAAGACGTCTCGAACCTGGGGCGTGCGTTCCAGGTATTCGATCTGGGCTTCGAACTCCTTGCGCGAGAAAGTCTGAGTGGGGTCGCCGACGATACGCGAGCGCGTGCAGTAGCGGCAGTAGGACGCGCACTGGGTGGTGACCAGCATCAGCACCCGGTCCGGGTAGCGGTGCACCAGGCCGGGCACGGGCGAGTGGCGGTCCTCGGCCAGCGAGTCCTCCATCATCGACTTGAACGGCACCATCTCGCGGGCCGTCGGGATCACCTGCTGGCGGATCGGGTCGTGCGGATCGGCCGGATCGATCAGCGAGGCAAAGTACGGGGTGATATCCACCCGGAACAGGTTCTTGGCGGCCAGGGCCTCGCGCTCGGGCTCGCTCAGGTCCAGCACCTGCGCCAGCTCGCCGACGGTGTTGAGGCGGTTGGACATCTGCCAGCGCCAGTCGTACCACTTCTCGTCCGGGATGTCGGCGTAGTGTTTGGCGCGGCGGCCGCGCGGGAAGGGAGTTGCGGAAGTCATGGGGCGTTCTCCTTTCAATGGCTCCGTCACAGCGACCAATCAAACGGCTAACAAGGAGACGACGGGAAAGGAGAGGGCGGATCGTGGTCGGGGCGGAAGAAGCCGGCGGTGGGCGCCGACACCGGGTCCGGCAAGGCGAACAGGCAAAAACACCGCGGCCAGAGGTCCATCTGGCGGGATTGTAGCAAGGATCATGGCGGGGTACAAGCAGACAGCCTTAAGATTTTGTTGGGCGGCTTGACTCTCCCCCCGTGGGAAGGTGTACAGTCGGCCCCAAGGCAGGCGGGAATGTTCAAAGTCGGCGATTTTTCCAAACTCAGCCGGGTCTCGGTGAAGATGCTGCGGCACTACGACGAGATCGGCTTGCTCAAGCCGGCCTGGGTGGACCCGGCCACCGATTACCGCTACTACGCGGCCGAGCAGTTGCCGCGCCTCAACCGCATCCTGGCGCTCAAGGACCTCGGCTTTACGCTGGACCAGATCGCGGGGCTGCTGCGGGCCGGCGACGACCTGACGGCCGAGCAGCTCCAGGCGCTGCTGGCCGAGAAGCGGGCCCAGATCGAACTAGAACTGCAGCGGCAACAGGCCCGTCTGGCGGCCGTGGAGGCCCGCCTGCGCCTGATCGCGGCCAAGGGCCCGTCGCCGTACGAGGTCGTCCTGCGCGCCGGGCCGCCCTTGCTCATGGCGACGCTGCGCAAGGTCGTGCCGACCGTCGACGACATGGAGGCGCTGTTCAACGACGTGGAGCGGTTTGTGGCCGGTCACGGCGCCCGCGCGGCGGCGCCGCCCCTGGCGCTGTATCACGACACCGAGTACCGCGAACAGGAGGTGGATGTGGAGGTGGCCATCCCGGTGACACGCCCGCTGCCCGCCTACGGTCCGCTCCTCACGCGCGAGCTGCCGGCCGTGGCCGCGCTGGCGTGCGTCGTGCACGTCGGCCGCTACACGACGATCGGCGCCGCCTCCCACGCCCTGTACCTGTGGGTGGAGGCCAACGGCTACCGCGCCGTCGGACCCAATCGCGAAGTCTACCTGCGCTTTGGCGTCAGCGGCCAACTCGGCGAGGTGCCCCTGCCGCCGGCCTTCCTGACGCAGAGCGCGCACGAGTTTGTCACGGAACTGCAAGTACCGGTGGAGCCGGTCCAACTGCAGAAAGGCAGCCTATGGCCTACTACCTAGTAACCGCACGGCCGCGCCCGGAACTGCTGGCCGAACTCCGCCGCCGCCTGGACCAGGGCGAGATCCGGATCATGCGGCCGTTTGGCACCGCCCTGCACGGCGGGCTGGACGAGGCCCGGCGGCTAGATCATGGCTGGACGGCCTGGGAAGAGGAAGACTACTGCCAACCGCCGCTGGCCATGGAAAGGGCCGCCGTCCTGGACAAGTACTTCACCGATCTGAGCGTCCAGGCGGTGACGGCCGGCGAGGGCTGGGCGCGCCTGGCCGACCGGCCGCGCCTATGGTCGTGACCGACCCTGAGGCTTGTGGCCGCGACTCACCCGCGGCCCGGCCGAGACCGCCGCTCGCTTCCTTGATTCGTTCACGCCACCCCGGCCCGGTCTTCACCGGGGTCAACTCCAGCCGGGGTTCAATCTCTGCCGCGATGCCCTTACGCCGGCCTGACCGGTGAGGCAATAAGGAGAAACCATTGATGCGTTACCAACTGTTGGGCCGCAGCGGCCTGCGCGTATCCGAGTTGTGCCTGGGCACCATGACCTTCGGCGAAGACTGGGGCTGGGGGGCCTCCAAGGACGAGAGCCGCCGCATGTTCGAGGCCTTCGCCGCGGCCGGCGGCAACTTCATCGACACCGCCTGCAATTACACTGAGGGCACCAGCGAGCGCTACGTGGGCGAGTTCATCGCGCGCGACCGCGATTACTTCGTGGTCGCCACCAAGTACACGCTGCGGCCCAACCACGCCAACAAGCTGGACCCCAACCGGGGCGGCAACCACCGCAAAAACCTGCGCCGGGAGGTGCAGGCCAGCCTGCGCCGGCTGAACACCGACCACCTCGACCTGCTCTATCTGCACATGTGGGACTACACCACGCCGGTGGAGGAAGTGCTGCGCGGCGTGGACGATTTGATCCGCGCCGGCCAGGTGCTCTACTTCGGCCTGTCGGACACGCCCGCCTACGTGATCGCCAAGGCCAATCTGCTGGCGCGCCAGTTCGGCCTGACGCCGGTCGTCGCGGCCCAGGCCCCGTACAGCCTGGTCAGCCGCGACCCGGAGCGCGAGCTCATGCCGCTGGCGCGCGAGGACGACGTGGCCGTCACGGTCTGGGGCATGCTCAACGGCGGCGTGCTCACCGGCAAGTACCGCGACGCCGCCGCCGTCAAGCGCTACGACTCGGTGTCCGAGCGCGGCCTGGGCCTGGGGGATGCTGTGGCCGCGCTGGCGCGCGAGATCGGGCGCAGCCCGGCCCAGGTGGCGATCCGGTGGGTGTACCAGCAGCGGGCCAAGGCCCAGATCATCCCGATCCTGGGCGCGCGCAACCTGGCCCAGCTGCAGGACAACCTGGGCGTCTTGGAGTTCACGCTGACCGACGCGCAGCTGGCGCAGCTGGCCTCCGTCGCCGAGTTCCGCCTGGGCTTCCCGCGCGGCTTCCTGTCCGACGCCGAGGTCCTCGGCCTGATCCACGGCGACACGCACCCGCTCATCGACAACCACCGGGTCTGACCCGGCGCCGCTTAAACGCAAGGGAGGCGGCCGGCCTTGCGGCTGACCGCCTCCCTTGACTCAGGCTGTTGCGCGCGGGCGGCGCCTTACGGCAGGCTGCCGACCACGTCGAACGTGTTCAGAATCTGGTCGAGCGCGTTGAGGTCCGCGTCGCTGACGATGTTGACGATCACCAGCAGCAGGAAGCTGGTCTGGTCGTTGATCGGGCGCGCCGAGAGCACGATCAAGACGTCGTCGTTGCCGCTGCACTCGGTAAAGACGTCGTACTTGCCTTCGTAAGCCGAGTCGGCGTAGTCGGCGCGCTCGCTGTACGTGCAGTCGCTGCGGAAGGCCTCGCGCCACAAATCCAGCATCTGGATGTAGCCGCCGATCTTGGCCAGGTCACGCGAGACGGCGAAGAGCACGCCGGGGGAGCTGTAAGTGTCAAAGCCGGCCAGGTCGGTGGAGGCCATGACGCGCGCGAAGTTGAGCGTGCCGGCGCTGCCGGCGTCCAATTGCCATTGAGACTGGTCGATGTCGGTCCACTCTTCCGGCACCTCGACGATGATGGCGCTGGTCTCGTCGGTCAACTGCACGTAGCCGGTGTAGCCGTCGGTGGTCGTGCCGGTGTTGCCCTGGTCGACGCTGTCGTCCAGATTGTTGGCGAAGGAGTAGGTGACGGCCAGGGTGCGCTCCGGGTTGTTGAGCTGGCCGGCCAGGTATTCCTGCGTGCCAAAGCGCAGCACCTCGATCGACAGCGCGTCGTCGGGCTGGTGGCTGCGCAGGATGTCGCAGTACTCGGTCATCGTGCCGTTGCCGCCCAGGTTCAGGCCTTCCATCGTGGTGACGATGTCGCCGGGCAGCACGCCGACGCCATCGGCCGGGGAGCCGGACTTCACCGACGAGACCCAGATGCCGGAGAGCGAGCCGTCGTCCGAGACCACGGCCTGGCCGTTGATGCCGATCGTGTCGACGTCGTCGCCGCCGGCCAGCTGGTCGATGATGCTGCGCGCGTCCTGGGCCTTGATGGCGTAGTACTGGTTGGTGCTGGAGCTGCCGGCATAGTTGATGCCGACCAGTTCACCATCGGTGGTCACCAGCGGGCCGCCGGAGTTGCCGGGATTGATGGTGGCGTCATGCTCGATGACGGAGGCCACCGAGGCCCAGCTGGATTCGCCGTCGGCGCGCGCCTTGGAGACGATGCCCTTGGTGAGCGTGAACTCCGGGTCGCCCAGCGGGAAGCCGGCCGCATAAACTTCCAGGCCCACTTCCACATCGCCCTCGTAGAACTCTAGGAAGGGGAAGTCGGCGCCGTCCAACTGGATGACGGCCAGGTCCGAGCACTCCGAGACGCCCAGGACGCGGGCGTTGTACTCCTGGCCTTCGAGGTAGGCCTTGAGGCGTGCCGCTCCGGTGACGACGTGGTTATTCGTCACGGCGATGCCGTCCGAGCTGATAAGAAAGCCGGAGCCGGCGCCGGCCGCGTTGGCCTGCACGCCGACCTGCGGGTCCACAAACGTGCCCTGGGCCACGATCTGGATAGTGGCGGACTCGACGTCCTGATAATCGCGGATGGCGCCGGTGTCCGCGGGCGTGGCGGTAGCGGCTGGCCGGGTGACGGTGGGTTTGGGCGGCGCCGGGGTGTCGGTGGGCGCGGCCGCGGGCGTGCTCGGGCCGCCGCAGGCGACTACGGCGAGCACCAGCGCCAGCGGGGCCGCCAGCCAGCGACTGATTTTCAGTGACCTCATTGCAGTTTCTCCTTTGATAGACGTGTGACAAAGGCCAAGAGCGCCGGCTGGCGTGCGCCAGCCAGCGTCAATCCAGCGCTATCACGGCAGGGCTGTGACAGCCGTGCCCATGGCGCGCAGGGCGATGCCGGCCAGGAACAAGCCCAGCACCGCATACATCAGCGCCTCGCGGCGCGCATCGCGTCCGCGCAGGTAGGCGAACAAGCCCGGCAGGCTGATGATCTGCACGACGCCGTAGAGGTAGTGCACCCAACCGCGGGCCGGCGCCAGGCCTTGCAGCGCCAGGAGCACGCCCACCCCGGCCTGCGCCAGGAAAAGCAGCTCGCCGATGATGATCACGCCCAGGAAACTGCCGCCAACACCCTGGTTGCGGGCAAACGCCCAGAAGCCATAGCCGCTGATCACCAGGCTGAAGATGAAACAGGCATTGGCCAGACCGTCGTGGAGAATATTGAGGGACATGGGTAACGAAGTGAGGGCATTCTACCATAGGCATTGCCCGCCACTGTTAGAGACGGTTGGGATCGACGACGGACGGCCACCAATTGTGCAAAATGCCACCGCTCTCCCCGTCGGCATGCGGGAAATGTTGAAACCACCAGGTGTGGTGCGCCTGGATGTCGCCGCCGCCCCACTCGGCGCAATTGACCGGGCGCAGGCGCCGTTCACTCTGCGGAAAGTTGACCCAGCGATCACACGCGCTCGGCACAAAACGCGGGTTGCCCCAGTCGTAATCACGCGCGCTGTTGGGCGCGAAATGCACGTTGCCGCATTCGGCCCGGCCCGGATGGGTGAGATCGTAGCGCGTAAACTGCTCCCAGAGGTTGGCGTCGCCGCGCGTTCCCCGGAAGACGTGCGCGAGCACGGATTCGGCCCGATGGCCCAGATCCTCCAGCATCTCGCCCACGCCGCGCTCATAGTTGAAGCCCATGATCACAAAGCGGCGGCGCGGCGCCGGTGACCGGCCGCCCGGCCTGAGCGGCGGCGCATTGCACCAGACCGCGCCCGGCCCGGCCATGAGCGACTCGTAGTAACCGGCGTAGGGGAAACCGAAGAGCCAGACTTCGTCGATGCGGCCGCCCTCCACCTGGGCGGTCACGTCGAACTCGTCCAGCAGGCGGTGATAGTCCACGCCGTCCGGCTGATGGAAACCCGCCCGCCGGCGCCAGCACGCCAGGTAGCTCTCCGGCGTATAGACAAAACCGTCGGCCTTCACCGGAAAGCCGTCGACTTCGATCCGGTCGACGACCTCGAACTCGGCCAGACCGTGGCTGCCGACCAGCACGGCCGCGGCGTAACGCCGCGCCAGGTCGTCCGGGTCATGCCAGCCCAGCGCCTGGCTGAGCGGGCGCCGGCCGGCCTCCGGGAGGCGCGGATTGTGGATGATCGCCAGGACGCGGCTGCGAGTCGGTGTCGGCATCGCGGCCCACTATGCCACAGGCGGCGGCAAAACAACATCGGACAAAAGGTGGAGCCGGCCTCCGCTCACTGAATGACGCCGAACAACATGCCGTCGCCGGCTGGGTAGAGCGTTCCCAGCAGACGCGGCTCGGCGGCAAAGCGTTGGTTGAAGGCGCGCATCATCTGAGTCTGCGCCACCTGGTTCGCGGCATCGACCACGGCGCCGTGCTGAAACGCGTTGTGCGCGGCCACCACCCCGCCGGGCCGGACGTTGGCCAAGGCCCAATCCAGGTAAACGTCGTAGCCGCTCTTCTCGGCGTCGATGAAGCAGTAATCGAACGGCCCTTCGGCGGCCAGGCCGGGCAGCAGGTCACGGGCATCGCCCAGCCGGATCTCGACCCGGTCCGCCAGGCCGGCCAGGGCAAAGTGCTCGCGCGCCACCGCCGCGTGCCGGGCGTCGCGCTCCAGCGTGATCAGGCGGCCGTCCGCGGCCAGCCCGCGCGCGATCCAGGAGCCGCTGTAGCCGCCGAGCGTGCCGATCTCCACGGCGCGCCGGGCGCCGCAGGCGCGCGCCAGCACCTGCAGGAAACGCCCCTCCTCCGGCCGGACAGTGACGGCCGGCAGGCCGCGGCGCGGGATCTCGGCGTAGATGTGGGCGAGCACGGCCTCTTGGCTGGCGAAGAGGTCGGTGATGTAAGCGGCGAGGCGGTCGTCGTAAGTGGTCATGGGCTGGCCTCCTGAGGCGCACGCAGTGGAGCGCCGAAATCCAGCGCATTGGGGAATGGCCTGGACCCCGGCGGACGCCGGGGTGACGTCATTATAGGGGGAACTCCGCCTGCATGAGGCGCCGACCGCCTTCGAAGAGCCGCGCGCCCCAGCCTGGTCACGCCCAAAAGAAAAGCCCTGCTCGGTGGGAGCAGGGCCGGGCGCGCTCAGCCGCGCGAGCGCTCCAGCAGGAGCATCATCAGCACGCTGGTGAGGAGCAGTTTCTCGTCGGCGTCGGAGAAGTCGCCGCGCTTGTCCAGCGTAAACTTGCCCTCGAAAAAGGCCGGCTGCTTCTTGAGATAGAGCACGGTCTGGCCGCGCAGTTCCACCAGATAGGCCGGGTTGATGAGCATCCCCAGGAACGGGATCTCGCTCGCGAACGAGTCCAGCACCTTGACCCACGGGTTCTCTTCGTGGATCAGCCCAACGTCGGCGCCGGCCGGATCCTTGAGATCATAGGTGGCGTTCCACAACGAGCGCATGCCGCGCCGCTTCACGGCGCCGACCGGGCCGCCGCCGATGGCCGTAATGTTGTACTGGGCCGAGAAGTCGATGATGCGGTCGGCCTTGATCTGGAACAACTGGCGCTGCTGGCCTTCGTCCGCGAAGACCTTGACGTCCTCGCGCAAGGCCAGGATCTTCTGGCGTACGTAGAACGCCAACTGGCCGCTGGCATCCGTGATGCGGATCTGCGGCGCCAGGGCGATGATCTTGAACGACAGGCTGAGCGGGTAGTTCAACATCTGGACCTCCCGGGTTGAAGTGGGCGGAAGTGTAGTCGAGCCGGGCGGATCGCGCCACCGCGCGGCCGGCTCAGGCGATAGCGGAATCTAACCAGGCGCGGCGCGCGAAGCGTTCCAGGCCGCGGCGATGGGCATCTTTCTGCAGGGCGCGCGTGAACGGGCGCTGCCAGGCCGCGATGCGCGGCCCCGGCCGGGAGACGGACGCGATGTGCACGGTCAGCGCGCCGGCCGCGGCCCACTCCACCCAGGCCGACCACGCGCCAATCTCGAAGTGCGCGGCGGTGGTGACGTAGGTGAGCCCGGCCCGGCGCGGTTCGGCGACGACGCCGCTGACGCGCACCAGGGTGACGGCGTCCAGCAGGCGCCAGCCGCGCGCCCCGGCCACATGGATGCGCTGGACGATGTCGTCGCCGACCTGCGCCCGGCGCCCCTCCCGCTCGAAGACGCCCAGGTGCTGGAGGAGGCCGGGCGGATAGAAATCGTAGCGCCCCAGGCGCTCGGCGGCCCGCCGAAACAAGTCCGCGGTGCCGGTCGGCGTGATCAGGTGCTGTTCGCGGTCGTGGTGCCAGCCGGAGCCGGCCTGTTCATCGCCGGGCGCGTACGTGGCCGGCGCGCCCTGCCACAAATCCAGATAACGGGCCGCGCCGCGCAGGCCCGTCCACGGGCGCGGGAACCACTCCAGGCGCGGGGCCATTACCGTTGCCATAGCCGGGACTCCTCCGGGGCCTTCGTCAGGGCCGGTCACTCAGCCGCCGGCGCGAGGGTGCGTCCCTTCCAGCGCGGTCCGCCGCCATAGTGCCAGGCCAGCGCGCGCGCGGCGATGAGCGTCATCAGGATGACCGACAGCGGCAGGAGCGCGGCATCCCGCAGGCGCTGGCCGGACACGCGCGCCGTCAGGGCGCGGACGCCGACGCCGAGCAGGACCAGGGCCAACGGCCACGCCGCCGCCGCCAGCCCGCCGCTGAGCAGGGCCGCCGCCAGCCACAGCCACGGGAAGACGAAGACCAGCCAATGAAAGACCGTGGATAACAGCAGCAGGGCCGGCTGGCGGCCGTGCCCGGCCAGGATGTTCTTGGCAAAACCATCGCGCACCTGGCCCCAATCAAGATACATGCGGCACACGCTCAGGCCGGCGGCTTCGGCCATCCGCAGGCGCAGCCCGGCGTCCTTGACGCGCCCGGCCAGGGCCATGTCTTCGATGATGTCGCCGCGCACGGCGGCATGGCCGCCGATGCGCTGATACGCGTCCCGGCGGAAGAGCAGGCCTTGGCCCAGCGCGGCTGCAAAAGCGCGCCCGGGCAGATGGTGCACGGCCAGCGCCGGCAGGTAGGCGTGGACGGACAGCGCCATCAACGGCACCACCAGGCGCTCGCCCCAGGTGACGGTGCGCTGGGTCGGCCAGACCGTGAACAGATCGGCGGCCGTGTCTTCGGCGGCCGCCTGCAGCGCGGCCAGCGCGCCCGGCTCCCAGTGCACGTCGGCGTCCGTGAAGAGCAGCCAGTCGCCGCGCGCCGCCTGGGCCAGCTGATGACAGGCCCAGTTCTTGCCAAGCCAGCCGGGCGGCAGAGGCTGGCCGGCCAGCACGCGCAGGCGCGGGTCGCCCGCCGCGGCCGCCAACGCCCGGGCGGCCGTGCCGTCGCTGGAGGCGTCGTCCAGCACCAGCACTTCGCAGTCCACGTCAGTCTGAGCCAGGAGACCGCGCACGGTGGCGCCGATGACGGCGGCCTCGTTGCGGGCCGGGACGAGGACCGACAGCCGGGCGCGGCGCGGGCCGCCCAGCGCGGACCGCAGGCGCGGGAACGTCAGCGCGTTGAGGCTGGCGATCGCCACAAAGGCGCCGAGGCTGGCGGTGATGAACAAACCGAGCAGGAAGACCAGATCGCCGGTGGTCATACGTCTCGTCCGGCCAGGCCCAGGCGCCGCAGCAGGCGCGCGGCGAGCTCCCGGCGCAGGCGCGGCCGCTGCGCCAAGTCGCCGCGATACTTCCACAGCAGCAGCGCACTGGTGGCCGCCCACAGCGCCAGAAATGCCGGGTCCGGGCGGTAGTTGAGCAGGTGTCCGAGGAAACAGGCCAGCGTCAACGCCAGCGCCCAGCCGGGATTGTCCAGCGCCAGGAACCAGGCCGCCAGCAGCAGGCCGAGCACGAGGGGCGCCTCCGGCCCGGTCAGGCCGGCCCAGATCCCGAAGGTGGTCGCCACGGCCTTGCCGCCGCGCCCGCCCAGGAACGGCGAGAAGGCGTGGCCGAGCACCGGCGCCAGCGCGGCGACGACCAGGCCGGCGCCCTCCAGGCCGGCGCCCCAGTAGGCCAGGCCCACCGGGATCGCGCCTTTGAAGCCATCCAGCAGGAGCGCGGCCACCCCCAGCCAGCGCCCGCCAGCGCGGAAGACGTTGGTGGCGCCGGGATTGCCGTCGCCCACGGCGCGGATATCGCGCCGCAGAAACAGCCGGCCCAACAGCGGCGAATACGGCACACTGCCGGACAGGAAGCCGATCACAGCCCAGACGAGCACGGGCATACGACCTCAGCCTCCGCCAGCGGACGCGGTGTTCCGCAGTTCAGTCCGCCAGTACAGGGCAACGAAGACGCCCATGACCACCAGGCCAACCAGGGCCGGCCCGGGCTGGCCCCAGAATACGCCCAAGCCGATGGCCTGCAGGAGCCAGGTGAGGGTGTAGACCACGGCCAGCGGCCGGCCGGGCAGATCGCGCGGCGCGCAGACAAAGGTGACGACGAAGGCGGTCAGCACCCAGCCCAGGAAGTTGACCCACGGGATGCCGAAGTAAGACGCCAGCGGCCCGGTCCCGGTGGTGTCCCAGACCCACAGCCCGCGCGCCACCATCTGCGGGTCCAGGTACAGGTCCCAGGCCGTGAAGGCCAGGGCGGCCACCAGCGCGAACGGTGCGCGCTCGCGCGGCGAGACCACGGCGGCGGCCACGGCCCAGGCCGGCGGCAGCATCATCAGCCAGGCCAGCGGGATGAGCGCGGGCACGCCCAGCAGTTGCGGCTGCAAAGCGTCGGTGTAGTGATACGGGCCAAATGGGAAGCCCGTGGTGCTGCCCAGCCACTCCGCGGCCCAGGTGAGCGGCACCGCCAACCCGACCACGTCTATCAAGCGCGAGAGCGGCCAGGCGCGGCCCAGGGCGAAGAGCACGGCGCTGAGCTGCAGCAGGACGCCCAGGCTGGAGAGCGGCGCGAACTGCGTGCCGCCGGTCAGGACGTCGAAGATCGGCAGGCCGATGGTGTAGAGGAGCCAGGCGCCGACCGGCAGCGAGCAACCGGAGAGGAAGACGGCGGCGGCTGAGCGGAGGCGCCCGCCCGGTGACAGTGACTTCAGTTGTGGATCCACGCGCTGCATTTTACCGCCTCACGAGCCGGCGCAGGCGCGCCTCAACCCGTGGGCTGGTGAAAAGCAGCAGGCCTTGCACGATCAGGGTGTTGGTGACGAGGAAGAACACGCCCTCCTCCACCGGCACGCCGCCCGGCAGGAAGACGTTGAGAGACTGGGACGCCGCGATCGTCCAGGTGCCGGAGCCGATGGCGACCGCGTCCACGCTGGTGAGGTAGAGCGCCGGGAGCAGGATACCGAGGGCGTAGACGCGCCAGTTGGCCAGGAACGTATCCCAGCCCAGCACCCATTGGCCCAGGATCACGGGCAGCGCCCAGGCCAGGATCAGGAACAGGTAATTGCCGGGGCCGAACGGCAGCGCCGGAAGGTCGTTGGCCGGCACGCCCAGACCGGCGGCGGAGGCCAGCCAGTCGGACGGCGGCGCCGCCCACAGCGCCAGCACGGGCAGCGCCAGCGCCGGCAGCAACGCGCCCGGCTGCAGCGCCGTGGACGGCGTGGCAAAGAGACGCATCAGCCCGAAAGTCAACGTGCCGCTCAACCAGACCTGCAGGCCGAAGAACAGGTACTCTTCCACGGGCACCCAGCCCAGGACGAGGCCGCTGACCAGGGCGGGGTCGTAATACCAGACCCCGCTGCCCACCAGGTAGTTGTCCCACGGCGTCGTCCAGACGTAGGTAATCCCCAGCAGCGCGGCCAGCACCAGCCACTCGCGCCGAGTGGGCCGCACCCAGACGGTGAGCACCACGGCCGGCGCGACGACAAAAATGAGCAGGAAGTTGAAGTAGGTCACGGGCTTACTCGGGGCGCCTCAGTCGGCGATCTCCCAGGAGACCGGCCGCTGGCTATCGCAGATGTGCGGCGCCGGCAGGGTGGCCACCGTCCACAGGATGCCCGGCAACAGGGTCAGTTTCTGCAGCCCGGTGGTATGCGCGCGCTGCGTGTGCACTTGATACTCCAGCGCCTCGATCTCGTCCAAGATGGCCCGGTACAGCAGGGCCGCGGCCCCGACGGCCGGCCGCGCCGCCGGGGACAGCAGCGCGATGCCGGGCAGCGCCCGGAAGAACAGGTCGCGGGCGCGCTTGATCTCGAACTGCATCAGCCCCACGAAGCGCTCGTCGTATACGCCGCGCAGGATATCGTCGGCGGTGAGGCGATAACGCGCCAGATCGCTGTGCGGCAGGTAGACGCGCCCGCGCGCGGCGTCCTCGCCCACGTCGCGCAGGATGTTGGTCAGCTGCAAAGCCACGCCCAGCTTGACCGCGTACGGCGCCGCCTCCTCAAAGATCACGCCGGGCGCCAGGCCGATGATCGGCATGGACAGCAGGCCGACCGTTGACGCCACCAAGTAGCAGTAGCGCTCCAGCTCCGGCCAGTTGGCGTAACGCTGGCGGCGCAGGTCCAGCGCCACGCCTTCGATCAACTCCAGCTCGTAGCGGCTGTTGACGCCGTAGCGCTCGCGCGTCGCCGCCCAGCAGGCCAGGACCGGATCAGTCTGCGCCGCCGCCGGCCGGGCCACCTGCTCGCGCCAGGCCTCGACGTCGGCCAGGGTGGCGCCGCCGTTGTCCACCAGGTCATCGGTGGTGCGGCAGAAGCCGTACAAGGCCCGGATGGCGCGCCCGACCTCGCGCGGCAGCAGCGCCGTGGCCAGGTAAAAGGTCTTGGAGTTCTGGCGCGTGATAGCTTCGGACTGCCGGAAGGCGTCGTGCAGATCAAGCGCGCTGGCGGGTTCAGTCCGGAGTTCGGCTTGGAACAGCATGGCGTCTACCTCTCAACGACAGAGTAACGGCCGGCCGGGCTGGGGCCGCTCAGGCGGGCATGGGCGCCGGCCGGACGCCGCCCGCCGGCCTGGGCACGAACTCACCGTGCGTGATCAGGTCGTCCGCGATCTTGGCCGAGGAGAGCACCCCCGGCAGCCCGGCGCCCGGATGCGTGCCGGCGCCGACGAAGTACAGGTTCTCGAAGTTCTCCGAGCGGTTGTGCGGCCGGAACCAGGCCGATTGCGTCAGCACCGGCTGCACCGAGAAGGCCGAGCCCAGGTGGCTGTTGAGCACGTCGCGGAAATGCAGCGGATCGATGTGGTGCTCGGCGACCAGGTTCTCGCGCAGGCCCGGCAGGTAGTTGTCTTCCAGGAACTGCAGCAGGCGGGCTTTGTAGACCGGCGCGGTCTTGACCCAGTCGATGTCGGCGCCCAGGTGCGGCACGGGCGAAAGGACGTAGAAGCCCTCACAGCCGGGCGGCGCCACGCTCGGGTCGGTCAGCGTGGGCATGTGCAGATAGAGCGAGAAATCGTCGGCCAGGATCTTGCGGCCGAAGATATCATCCAGCAGGCCCTTGTAGCGCGGGCCCAGGATGATGTTGTGGTGGGCCAAGCCGTGCTCGCGGTACTGGCGCTTGGTGCCGAAGTACAGCACGAACAGAGACATGCTGTAGGACATCGTGTTGATGCGGAAGTCGATCCAGCCCCGGCGGTGCTGGGGCGGGATCAGGCGTTTGTAAGTGAAGGCCACATCGGCGTTGCTGATGACCTCGTCGGCGGTGTGGACGCTGCCATCTTGGAGGCGCACGCCCGTGACACGCCGGCCGTCCGGCGCCACCAGAATCTCGTCCACCGCGGCGTTCAGGCGGATGCGCCCGCCCAGATCCGTGATCAGGCGTCCCAGGCCGGCGACGATGGCGCCGGTGCCGCCCAGGCCGTAGTGCACGCCCCACTCGCGCTCCAGATAGTGGATCATGGCGTAGATCGACGAGGCGTCGAACGGGTTGCCGCCGATCAGCAGCGGATGGAACGAGAAGGCCTGCCGCAGGAAAGGATCCTGGACGAACTCGGACACGTACTGGTAGACGCTCTTGTGGGATTGCAGCCGGAGCAGGTCCGGCGCCACCTTGAGCATGTCGCCGAAATTCAGGAAGGGCTTGTCAGCCAGTTCCACGAAGCCCTTGTCGAAGATGGCCTTGGTCGTGCGCAAGAAGCGGCCATAGCCGTCGGCGTCGGGCGGATTGAAGCGCTCGATCTGCGCGCGCGTGAAGGCCTCGTCGCCGTTGTAATCGAAGTGCCGCTTCTCGTGGTCGAAGATGCGGTAGAACGGGCTGAGCGGCACCAGCTGGAAGTAATCCTCGCACCGGCGGCCGGCCAACTGGAAGATCTCGTCGAACAGGAACGGCGCCGTCACCACCGTCGGGCCGGCGTCGAATTTGAAGCCGTTCTGCTCGAACACGTAGGCGCGGCCGCCCAGCTTGTCGAGTTTCTCGAAGATCTCGACGTCGTGGCCGCGCGCCAACAAACGCGCCGCCGCCCCCAACCCGCCAAAGCCGCTGCCGATCACGATGACTTTCTTGCGTTTCACGTTGCTTTCTCCTTACATCGCGGCGCCAGGCCGGAGCCGGCCCCTGTCGTTGAGTGATGGCCCGGCCAGTCCGCTGACGCGGCGGCGGCCTTCACATCCTGCCCGCGATTACAGAAGTATTGTAACGTCTTTGTAGTATTCTGGACAGGTCTTGTACAATGTTTTCCAGCGAGGGTTAGTCGGAACCTCCTCCAGCGCCGCGGGCGGCGCCGGCCGGCCGGCTAAGGCCGCTCAGTGGGTATAATGCCGGCGATCAGCCTCACCTCCCCCAAATCAGCCATCATGCCCAACTTGCTGCCCTATCCTCAACGCCTAACCGCCACCACGGGCCACTATCGTGTGCCCGCCGAAGCCCTGATCGCCCTGGACGTGCCCGAGCCGCAGCAGCTGCGCCTGGCCGCCGCCCTCGTCCAAGCCGCTGTGCGCGAACACTGCGCCGGCCGCTGGGAGGTGGTGGCCGGGCGCGGCTCCCCGCCCGAGCAGGTCGCCCTGATCCTGCGCCTGGCCGCCAACCCCTCCCTGCCCCCGCAGGGTTACACGCTCACGGTCGCGCCGGCCGGAATCACCGTTGAGGCCGCTGAGGCCGCCGGCCTGTTCTATGGCGCCCTCACACTGGCGCAACTGCTGCGGGCGGGTCCCGGGCTGGAGGCCGTCCATATCGAGGATTGGCCGGACTATCCGGCGCGCGGCGTGATGCTGGACATCAGCCGGGATAAAGTGCCGACGTTGGCGACGCTCCTGGCGCTGGTGGACCGGCTGGCGTCCTGGAAGATCAACCAGCTGCAGCTGTACACCGAGCACACCTTCGCCTACCGCCGGCACCCGGAGGTCTGGGCGGCGGCCTCGCCCATGACGGGCGAGGACATCCTGGCGCTGGACGCCTACTGCCGCGAGCGTTTCATTGAACTGGTGCCGAACCAGAACTCCTTCGGCCACCTGACGCGCTGGCTGCGCCACCCACGCTACGCGCCGCTGGCCGAGACGCACGCGCCCTTCGACACGCCCTGGGGGATGGCGCTGCCCGGTCCTTACAGCCTGTGCCCGACCGATCCCGGCAGCCTGGAGCTGGTGCGCGGCTGGTACGACGAGCTCCTGCCCCACTTCACCAGCCGTCAGTTCAACGTCGGCTGCGACGAGACCGTGGACGTGGGCCAGGGCCGCAGCCGGGCCGAGTGCCAGGCGCGCGGCGCCGGGCGTGTGTATCTCGACTTTGTGTTGAAGCTCTACCGGGAGGTCACGGCGCGCGGCCGGGTGATGCAGTTCTGGGGCGACGTCATCCTCGGCCACCCGGAGCTGGTTCCAGAGCTGCCGCGCGACGCGATCGCGCTGGAGTGGGGCTACGAGGCTGAGCACCCCTTCGACACGCACGGCGCCCAGTTCCGGGCCGCCGGGCTGCCGTTCTACGTCTGCCCGGGGACGTCGGCCTGGAACTCAATCGCCGGCCGCACCGCCAACGCCCTGGACAACTTGCGCAACGCCGCTGCCAGCGGGCGCCAGCACGGGGCCAGCGGCTACCTGATCACGGATTGGGGCGACAACGGCCACTGGCAGCCGCTGTCCGTGAGCGACCTGGGGTTGGCCGCCGGCGCGGCCTACGCCTGGGCCTGGGACGCCAACCGCGCCCTCGACATCGCGCCGGCCGTGAGCGTCCACGCCTTCGCCGATCCTGCCGGCAGCCTCGGGCGCGCGGCCTACGATCTCGGCAACGTCTATCAGGCCACGGGCCTGAACCTCCACAACTCGTCGCCGTTGTTCTGGGCGCTGCAATGGCCGCTGGACCAGGTGCGCGGCTATCGGGACACGCTCAGCCCGGAGACGCTGGCGCAGACGCTGGAGGCCGTGGACGCGGCCCTGGCGCCGCTGGGGACGGCGCAGAGCCAACGCGCGGATGCCGCCCTCGTCCGCGCCGAGTTCGAGCTGGCCGGTCGGCTGATGCGCCATGCCGTGCGCCGGCTGCAGTTCGCGGCCGGGTATGGCCGCTGGACGAAGGCCGCCCTCAGCGCCGACCTGCGCGGCCTGATCAGCGATTATCGCGCCCAGTGGCTGACGCGCAACCGGCCGGGCGGCCTGGCCGACAGCGTCGCGCGCTTCGACATAGCGCTGGCCGATTACGCCTGACGCGGCTCAACCGGACGCCGGTCCCGCCAACTGTTCCAGGGCGTCCACAAGCGCGTCCCAGCGCGGGTTGCCGGCGTGCGCGCGCACGCCGGCTGTCAGCGGCTCCGCCAGGCCGTCGCGGAAGAAGCGCACCACGGCCTCGGCCAGCGCCGCCGGATCGTCCGGCGCCACCAGCAGCCCGGTTTCGCCCTCGCGCACTGCTTCCGGCAGCCCGCCGACGCGCGTGGTGATGACCGGCCGCCCGAAGCCGTAGGCCAACTGCACCACGCCGCTCTGTGTGGCGTGCGTGTACGGCAGCACCACCACGTCGCCGGCGGCGAAGTACTCGGGCAGGGCCTCGTTGGGGACGTAGCGGTCCACCAACGTCACACAGTCCGTCAGCCCCAAACGCGTGATCTGGTCGAGATAAGCCGGCTTGTCGTGCCAGAACTCGCCGACCACCAGCAGCCGCGCCTGGCGGAGCTGAGCGCGGATCGCCGGCAGCGCCTCCAGCAAGACCGCCAGTCCCTTGTACGCGCGCACAAAGCCGAAGAACAGCAGCACCGGCGCGGCCTCGGGCAGGCCCAGTTTCTGGCGCGCCTGCGCGCGGTCGGCTGGCTGCTGCGCCAGCACGTCGTAGACGGGGTGCGGCACCACGGCCAGCGGCCGGCCCGGCCGCAAGCGCCGCAACTGCTCGGCCTCGCCCTGAGACTGCACCACGAAACCGTCGGCCGGCCCCAACGCCAGGCGCGCCAGGCCCGTGTCCCAGGCGCGGCGCTCGTGGGGCAAGACGTTGTGGCAGACGAAGACGACGCGCCGGCCTTCCCCCCGCGTCCACTGCGCCAGGGCCGCCCAGACCGGCGCCAGGAACGGCACCCACCATTGCAGCACCACCACTTGCGGCTGCTCGGCGCGGACCGCGGCCGCCGTCGCCCACCAGGTGAGCGGGTTGAGCGTATCCAGCGTGTACGTGGCCGGCACGGTCAGTCCGACCTGGCTGGTGTCCCGGTCAGTGGCGCCCGGAAACAGGCGGCGCGGGTAGAGGCGCGTGAACGAGAACAGGCGCCAGGCGTGGCCGCGCTCCGCCAGCGCCTGGCACAGCCGGGCGGTGTAGTGGGCGATGCCGCCGCGAAACGGATAGACCGGTCCAACGAGAGAAAAGCGCATGGGCGCGGTCAGTTTACCAGACCCAACCGACGCGCGTTGCGCCGGCCCGCGCTGTGACGGTACAATGCCCCGCACACACGCCCGATGCACCGTGCCCGCCCGCCCGGGCCGCGAGGACTATGCCCAATCCCCCTGACGAAACTGCGGACAACTGGCTGCCGTTCCTGGCCTCCTTCGCCGAGCCGTTGGGCGGGCTGCCGCCCATGGGCGTCTACGGCCGCGAGGCCGAAGTGGCCCAAGTGCTGCAGGCGCTGGCCTCGCCGCTGAAGGGGCGCGTCGTCGTCATCGGCCCGGCGCGCGTCGGCAAGACCGCCGTCATCCTGGCCGCCGCCCACGCCCTCACGCGCGGCGGCGGCGCCTGTCCGCCCGAGCTGCAGGGCCGCGCCGTCTGGCGTTTCACGCCCGGCAATCTGCCCGGCCTCGGCCAGGGCGGCCAATGGCAGGCCGCGCTCGAGCACCTGAACGCGGGCTGGGCGCGCCATCCCGAGATCATCCTGTGCCTGGAGGATCTGCCGCGCGCCGCGCGCCTGCCGGCCGGCACCACCGAGGACGGCAACCGCGCCGTGGACGTGGCCACGCTCTTCGCCGCCGGCCTGCGCCGCCACAGCAGCCTGTGTCTGGCCGAGGCGGAGGAAGAAGCCTGGCGCCGCTTTGTGGAGGCCTATCCCGATTACGCCCGCCTGTTTCTGCCGATCCGCATCGCCGCGCCCCCGGACCCGGCCGCGCGCCGCCTCATCCGGCGCGTCGCCGACGACCTCGGCCTGCTGAACGGCACCGGGCTGCACGCCGACGCCGTCGAGCAGGCCTACGACCTGAGCGAGCGCTACCTGCTCGACCGCGCCCAGCCCGGCAAGACCATCGACCTGCTGCAGGACGCGCTGGCGGTGGCCCGGCGCGGCGCCGACAACCCGCTGACCGCCGACGACGTGACCGCGCGCTTCGCCGAGCAGACCGGCCTGCCGCGCATGCTGCTGGACGACTCGGTCCCGTTCGAGGAGCCCGCGGTGCGCCAGTTGTTCAAGAGCCGCGTCCTGGCTCAGGACCAGGCCGTGGAGGCCATCCTGCAGGTGCTCAGCCTGCTGCGCGCGCGCGTCAACAACCCGCTGCGGCCGATGGGCGTGCTGCTCTTCCTAGGCCCCACCGGCGTGGGCAAGACCGAGCTGGCCCGCACCCTGGCCGAATACCTGTACGGGGATCGCGACCGGCTCGTGCGCTTTAACATGGCCGACTATACCGACCCGTACCGGATCAACGAGCTGTTCGGCGCGCCCTACGCCGAGGACGTCAACCAACGCCGCGGCCTGATCACCAACCGCCTGTCCGGGCGGGCCTTCGCCGTGGTGGTGCTGGACGAATTCGAGAAGGCGCACCCGTTCGTCTACTACCGCTTCTTGCAGCTCTTCGACGAGGGCCTGCTGCTCAACGGCAACGACGAGGTCGTCAATCTGCGCAACGCCATCATCATCCTGACCTCCAACTTCGGCGCGCAGCTGGTGGAGCACGGGCGGCTGGGCTTCGCGCCCACCGAGACCTTTGAGATGCGCGAGAAGCGCGTCATCGCGGAGACCGAGCGCTACTTCACGCCCGAGTTCATGAACCGCATGGACGCGGTCTGCATCTTTCACCCGCTCACCCGCGCCGTCATGGCCGACATCGCCCGGCGCGAGATCGGCGACCTGCTCCGGCGCCAGGGCCTGCTGCGCCGCCACTTCGACGTCGACATCGCCGACGACGTCATCGAGCACGTGGTCCAGCTCGGCTACAGCCCGAGCTACGGCGCGCGCTACCTCAAGCGCCAGATCGAGAAGACCATCGCCTACCCGCTGGCGCGCCAGATCAACGCGCTGACCGCCGACGAAGCCGGCGGCACGATCCGCCTGTACCTCAAGAACGGGCGCGTGCAGTCCGCGTACCTGGCCGCCGCGGCCCCGGCCGGCCGCGAGGCGCCGCCCGCCCAACCAACCGGCGCGGACGACTTGTCGCTGGACGATGTGCGCGCCGCCCTGCCGGTGCTGGCCGCGCGCGTGGAGGCGCTGGAGGAGGTCTACGGCCTGGCCACGGCCCTGGCCGAACGGGAGGCGGTGCTGGCCGAGCTGGCCGACGTGAATTTCTGGAACGACGCCAGCGCCGCCCGCCGGCGGCTGGACGCCTACCAGCGCGCCAGCGGCGTGGTGGAGCAGCTCAGCGAGCTGCGCCGCGCCCTGGACGCTCTCACGACCGGCTGCGCGGGGCCGGCTCCCGATCTGGAGGCGCTTTCCCGGCGCCATCGTTTCCTCAGCAGCGCGCTGCCGCGCATCGAGTTCGCGTCCTTCCTGAGCGGCCCGTATGACACGCACGGCGCCTACCTGCAGATCGGGCTGAAGTCCAAAGCCACGGGCGCGCGCCATTGGGTGGCGACGCTGACGCGCATGTACTTGAACTGGGCCAAGGGCCGGGGCCTGTCCGCGGCCATCGTCGGTGAGGACGCCTCGCCGGAGGGCCGCAGCGTTTCCGTCACCCTGGCCGTCAGCGGCTTCGGCGTGTTCGGCCTGCTGCAGGGCGAGAGCGGCGCCCATCGTCTGCTCCAGACCGTGAAAGTCAACGGCCAGGACTCGCTGCAGCGCTTCACGGCCAACGTGGCTGTCCTGCCGGACCTGGGCGAAGACGACCTGCCGCCGGCGCCGGCCGACCTGCGCACCCTCACCAAGGGCATCAATCGCGCCGGCCTGCTGGTGAGCCACCTCACCGCTCAGGCCACGGCGCAATCGGCCGAACTGGCGGTGACGCTGGCTGGGAATATGCCCGCCGACGAGCTCGCGGCCGAAGCCGCACGCCTGGTGCGCATCCGGCTGCTGATCGCGTCCGGCGACATCGCCGGCGCCGGCAAAGCGCCAGCGCTCACGGCCTCGGATGTGGTGCGCACCTACATCCGCAACATGCGCGACAAAGGCGTCCACGACCACCGCACCGGCCGGCGCTCGCTCAAGGTGAAACAGGTGCTGGAGGGCGAGATCCAGGCTTTCCTGGACGCCGCGCTGGAACTGCGCCGCGGCAGTTAGCTGCGGCTGGCTGGCCCAGCCGTGGACCAGCCGAAGTGCCATCAGATATTCCGGGCCGGCGCAAGCCGGCCTTTTTGTTTCCAAGTGGCGGTACGCCGTCCTTGACTCGATACCACACATACACTATAGTATCTATACTATACAACAAGTACAGTATACAACCTCT
Source organism: uncultured Anaerolineales bacterium (assembly GCA_937952305.1). Taxonomy (GTDB): domain Bacteria; phylum Chloroflexota; class Anaerolineae; order Anaerolineales; family UBA6663; genus SpSt-583. Next base: position 175,546 of record CALFZO010000052.1, read on the forward strand.
ACCCGCCTGCAAGCCAGCCCACATGTCACTCAGACACGCCATCTTGGGATTTTTGTCCTTTGCGCCGCTCACCGGCTATGACCTGAAGAAGGCCTTTGACCGGTCCGTCCAGCATTTCTGGCCCGCGAACCAGAGCCAGATCTACCGCACGCTGGCGGAGCTTACCGAGGACGGCCTGATTGACAAGGAAGTCATCGAACGCGGCGACCGCCTGGATATGAAGGTCTATCACCTCACCCCGGCCGGCCGGCAAGAGCTACAGCGCTGGTTGAGCACGCCCATACCGCCGCCGGATACGCGCGACCCGTTCCTGATCCAGATCTTTTTTGGCGGTCAACTGACGGACGCCGAACTGCTCGGCCTCATCGAGAGCCAGCGGCAGGCGGCCGAAGCGCTGCTGGACGTCTATCGCCGCACGCATGCGGCCAGCGTCGGGCAGACCAGCGCCGTCGCCGACGAGCGCGCGCTGTTCCTGAGCCATCTCACCCTGGAGTTTGGCCTGAAGAGCTGCCTCATGTATCGAGACTGGCTGCTCGACGCACATGCGCGCCTGCAAGCCGGGCAATATCGCCCGCTCGATCTTTCACAAATCCTGGGAGAAGCCAAGTGAGCCGACCGCTGCGCAATCTGATCATCTTTTCCGTGGCCAGCCTGAGCGGCGGCTTTGTGGGCATCGCCCTGGATCAGCTCGCTCCGCCCGCCAACCGCATGGAGGGCCTGGGCGTTCTGGTCTGGCTGGTCACGCCCCTGCTCACCAATATCTTGCTGCGCGCGTTCGGCGGCGATGGCTGGCAGGATCTCGGCTGGCAGTTGCACCTGCGGTCGAGCTGGGTGTGGTATGGCGTCGCCCTGTTCAGCCTCCCGCTGGTAATGGGCGTGGTTCTTGGGCTGGGCGCGCTCAGCGGCGCCTTGGATACGGCCGGCCTGGCCGCACGTGGCTGGGGGCCTTATCTAGCGTTGGCCGGGGCCGCGTTCGGCGGGGCGCTGGTCAAAAACATCTTCGAGGAGTTCGCGTGGCGTGGCTACCTCACCCCGCGCTTCGCCGAGCTTCAACTCCGGCCGTGGATGGCCTATCTCCTGACGGGCTTCATCTGGGCCGGCTGGCACGTGCCTTACTACTTGTACTTCCTGGATCCGCTGGTCCTGCAGAGCCATACCCCGCTGCCGCTGCCCGCTTTCATGGCGGTGGCGTTTGTCCTGTTGCCCTTCCACGCCCTCACCTACGGCGAGTTGCGCCTGCTGAGCGGCTCGACCTGGCCGGCCTGGCTGCTGCACACTGTCGCCAACGCCCTCAGCCTGCCCCTGTTGTCGGACGGTTTCGTCACCTTGCGCGGCGGGGCTGGCGTGTTGCTGTCGCCCGGCACCGAAGGGATCCTGTTTACGCTGCTGTTCGCGTTGATTGGGGTGGGGTTGTATCAGTACCGGACCCGATCCGTGGGTCGCCGCCAACGCGCCGCGGCTGCTCCCGCGCCTGTCGGCGGCTGACGCGGCTTAACGCGCGCTGTCGGCGGGGTTGGGCGCCAGCCGCATCAACGCCAGGAAGGCCAGGCCGTCCAGCACAACGCCGGCGAAGACGACGGCCATGATCAGGCGCGGCCCAAACGGTTCCACCAATTGGCCGACTAACCAGGGCAGGACCGTGCCGCCCACGTTGCTGCCGATAAAGAACAGGCTCGTGATGCGGGCGGTCAGCGGCAGGCGCCGGCTGGCGAAGGCCAGCAACGTCGGAAAGACCGGGGCCATGCAAAAGCCCGTGCCCAGCGTGCCGGCCCACAGCGCCGCCGGCGAAGCGGGCAAGAGCGCGACCAGGCCCACGCTGACAAGGCATCCCCCGAGGGCCGCCGCCAGGATCAAGCGCGGCCGGACGCGCGTCGCCAGCGGGATCGAGACCAGCCGCCCCACTGTCAGCGCGCCCCAAAAGGCAGCCGAGAGGTAGGCCGCCGCCGCCGGGTCGGCCAGCCGCAGCCGCTCCGCGTAGGTGTAGACCCACGCGCCGAAAGCCGTCTCCGCGCCCACATAGAAGAAGAAGCAGACGACAAACAGCGCCACCAGCCCGGCCCGAGCCGCCTGGCCGCCCCGGCTGGCGGACGCCGCCGCGCGCAACGGCGGGCTGGGCAGCCGCAGCACCCACAGCGCCGGCACCAGCACCAGCCCGGCCAGACCCCAATACGCCCAGCGCAGGCCGTCCGGCAGCCCGCTGACCTGAGCCACCACGACGGGCGCCAGCGCGGCGCCCAGCCCAAAGGCAAAGTGCAGGCCGTTAAGATAAGGACCGACGGCGTCGCCGTACGTCCAGACGAGCAGCGTGTTGACGCCGATATCAGTGCCGGCCTCGGCCAGGCCGATCAGGAGCAGGAGGGCCGCCAGCAGCCCCAACCACGGCGACAGCGGCGTGGCGGCCAGGCCCAGGCCCAGCGCCAGCAGCGCCGCAATCATGATGGGATGACCGGGCAGACGGTCATACAGGCGGCCGATCACCCAGGAACCAGACAGGTAGCCGGCCGCGCGCGCCACGAACAGCAGGCTGATCTGGCTCAACGTGGCGCCGGTCTGGGCGGCCAGGCCCGGCAGGGTCGGGCCGAGCACGGAGTTGGCCAAACCGACGGCGGCCAGGGCGGCGTAATACCCGACGAGCCGCCGCCAGGCCGGCCCAACTGACGGCGAGGCCGGGACGGTCATGCGGCCCGGCGGCGGGGCCCCATCTCGCGCACGCCGTACGGGAAATCGTATTCGCCCATCTTGGCCAGGAAGGGATCGGGGTCGAAGTGCTCGGGGCCATGCACGCCCGTGCCGCGCCACACGCCGGTGGCGATCAGGTCCATGGCGATCACGGGGTTGACGGCGGTCTGCCAGGCCACGGCCTGCACGCCGTACTTGTGCATGCACTCGGCGTTATCGGCCACCTGGTAGAGATACAACTCGCGCCGCTGGCCATCCTTGGTGCCCGTGATCCAGGTGCCGGCGCAGGTCATGCCCGTCATCTTGTCGCCGAGCAGGGCTGGGTTGGGCAGACAAGCCGCCACCACGTCGCGCGGCGCCACGCGCACCTTGCCGACGGCTACCGGCTCCTTGTTGTCCAGGCCGAGCAGGTGCAGCATCTTGAGCACGCCGATGAACTCGTCGCCCAGGCCGTATTTGAAGGTGACGCGCTGGCACTTCACGTAGCGCGGGATCAGCACCACCTCTTCGTGCTCGACGTTGACGACCTCCAGCGGGCCGATGCCCTCCGGAAACTCGAAGCGCTCCGGCTCCGAGAACGGCGCGGTGGTGAACCAGCCGCGCTCCCGCTCCCAGATCAGGGGCGGGTTCAGGCACTCCTCGATCGTGGTCCAGATGCTGAAGGTCGGCGCGAAGGCATAGCCGCGGATCTGCAGGTTGGCGCCGTCGCGCACCCCGATCTCGTCGATCTCGTCGAACAGATGCTTCTCGGCGTAGCGCGCAAAGACGTCGGACAGGCCGGGCTCCACGCCCATGCCCACCAGCGCCAGCAGGCCGCGCGCCTCCCACTTGGCCGCCCGCGCGAACTGATAATCGCCCAACATCACGCCCGGCCGCTCATAGGGCTCGTCCGGGTGCGGCTCAGACAGCGTCATCGCCATGTCAAGATAGTGGCAGTGCGCGGCGTAGGCCGCGTCGAAGATGACTTCGTTGAAGTGTGGTGCGACCGAGTTGACAATCAGGTCGATCTTGTGCTTGCGCGCCAGCCGGACGATGGCCTTTTTGTTGGAGGCGTCCACCTGTTCCACCGGGAACCGCTTGCGGCTGCTCAAGCGGTTGCGGACGCGCTTGCAGCGGCGGTCGTCGTAGTCGGCCAGCACCATTTGTTCCAGCCAGGGCCGCCGATCGGCCATGACCGCAATCGCCTCGCCGACCGCGCCGACGCCGAGTAACAAGACACGCATACAGGGCTCCTTAAACTAGTCAGGGAGGCTGTCATTCTAGCCCAGGGGCGAGCGTTTTGGGAAATCGGCCCGGCCCGGAACCAAAGACCGCCGCCGGTGTATATACAGTGCATGACCCTCTCCGGAGAGGCGCCGTTGACCGAAAGTGATTGGATCAGCCAGGCCCGGCGCGGCGATGAGGCCGCCTGGGAGGCGCTGGTCGGCGCGCACCAGGCCGCCGTCTTCCGCCTGGCGTACCTGTTCCTGGGCGACGCCGACGACGCCGCCGACGTGGCCCAAGACGCCTTCCTGCGCGCCCAGCGCGCGCTGGACCGCTTTGACACGTCCCGGCCGCTGCGGCCCTGGCTGCTGCGCATCACGGCCAACCTGGCGCGCAATCGGCTGCGGTCGGCCGGGCGCTACCTGGCCGCCCTGCAGCGCCTGCTGCGGTCCGAGCCGCGCCCGGTCCTGCGCCCGCAAGCGCCCGACAGTCCCGCGGCGGACGCGCAGACGTTGTGGCTGGCCGTCCGGCGCCTCAACCCCAACGAGCAGCAGGTGATCTATCTGCGTTACTTCCTGGAGTTGTCCGAGGCCGAGATGGCGGCGGCGCTGGACATCCCGCCCGGCACGGTCAAATCGCGCCTGCACCGCGCGCTGCGTCACTTGCGGAGTGTCGTCGTCGATGAGTTTCCGTTCTTACGCGAAGGACTGGTGGATGGCTGACGGCCCGACGTCCGGCGGTCCGGACGAACGCCTGGAAAGCTGGCTGCGGCGCACCGCGCCGGCCCTGCCTTACCCGGCTACGCCGAATCTGATCAGGCGCCGGCCGCGCCAACGACGCCCGGCTCCGGCTTGGGCCTGGGCGGCCGCGATCCTGGTGGTGGCGCTGGGCGCTCTGCTGGCCGTCCCGCAGGCGCGCGCCGGCCTGGTGGAGTTCCTGCAGATCGGCGTCGTGCGCGTCTTCCTGACCGCGCCGACACCAACCAGCGTGACCTCGGCCGCAACCACAGCGCCGAACGGGACGGCGGCGGCTACCGGCCGCACGCCGCCGACGCCTACCGCCAGCCCGGAGCCCACGCTGCTGCCCTCGCTGTTGGATCTGGCCGGGCGCACCCGCCTGGCCGAGGCGCGCCAGGCCGTGCCCTTCCCTATCCGCCTGCCGGCCTATCCGGCCGACCTGGGCGCGCCGGACGAGGTCTTCGTGCAGGACCTGGACGGCTCGGCGGTGGTGCTGATCTGGCGCGACGACACCCGGCCGGACCGCATCCGCCTGAGCCTGCACTACCTGACCTCGCCCATGCTCGGCCTCAAGGGTCTGTCGGAACCGCCGGAGTCGCTCGAGACCGCGCTCGTGAACGGCCGCGAGGCGTTGTGGTCGGCCGGCGGCTACGTCATCCAGATCAAGGGCGGCAACTGGGACTTCCGCCGGCTGATCGAAGGCCATGTGTTGATCTGGACCGAAGATGGAATCACGCTGCGCCTGGAGACCGACTTGCCCCTGGACGAAGCCGTCCGCATCGCCGAGTCGCTCAAGTGAGCGGCCGTCGTTACAACTCTCTCAGCAGGTATCTTGGAGGAGGCTGATCCGATGCGAACCTCTCGCTTTTCCCTTCTGATCGCACTCGTGGGCCTGGCCGCGCTCGTGCCGGCCGTCTTCGCCGGCGGCTGGGCCGTGGCCACGCTGGACGAAATCCCCGCCGGCGTCACTGCCGGCCAGCCCTTCACCGTGAGCTTCACCATGCGCCAGCACGGCGTGCAGCCCGCGAACTGGGGCACGGTCCCGCTCACGTTCACGCACACCGAATCCCGCCAGACCGTCGTCGTAACGGCCGAGGCCGAGGGCGGGAGCGGCTACTACACGGTCGCCGTGACTTTGCCGGAAGCCGGCACCTGGGAGTGGCTCCTGGGCGAGGGCCTGGTCCAGCCCATGCCCTCCGTGAGGGTGCAGGCGCCGGCACTGGCCGCACCCGCCTCCGCCGCGCCGCCGGCCGGTCCGCCCCTGGCCCTGCTGGTGGCGCTGGCGGGTCTGGTGAGCCTGGGCCTTGGGCTGGTGGCCGCGCTGCGGACCCGGCGGCCCTGGGCCGCCGCTCTGACCGTGGGCGCTGCCCTGGTGGCCGCGCTGGGCTTCGCGTGGCCGCCGGCCGCCCCGGCCGCCAGCAGTGGTGGCGAAGCCAGCGCCCCGGCCGATCTGGGCCAAGCCTTGTTCCTGGGCAAGGGCTGCGTCATGTGTCACGCCCACACCGCCGTCAGCCAGGTGCGGCGCCGCACCGTGGGCGACTTCAGCAGCTTCAGCACCGGGCCGGACCTCTCCAGCTTCCGAGCCAGCGCCGAGTATCTGCGGCTGTGGCTGGCGGACCCGGCCAGCGTAAAGCCGGAGACGCAGATGCCTGACCTCGGCCTGACGGCGGCCGAGATCGAAGCCCTGATCAGGTTTCTGAATGCGGGCGCGTCCGCGCCAGCCTCCACCGCGCCCGCGGCCGCTTGCCCGGTCACGCCGGCCGTGCGGGCGATACCGCCGGACGATCCCAACGCCGATCCGTTTGGCGATGGCCCCTGGCTCGTCAACGCCGATCGGTCGCTGTGGGCCCAGTGGGCCGGCGGTTGGACGGCCAGCGCGAACGGCAACAAGGTCATCTGGATCCGGCCGGCGGGCACCTCGCTGCAGGTCGCGGGCCGGCGGCTGGATGGTGAAGCGCCGCCGCTGCGCGCCGAGATCCCCGGCGGCTACGGCACCGGCTTCCAGGTCAGCGGCCTTTACTTCCCGGCCAGCGGCTGCTGGTCCGTGACGGCCACGGCCGGGGACACGCAGCTTGAGTTCGTCGTCGCCATCCCCTGAGGGCGCGACGCCAGACAACCAACCTCAACTGTTCCCGGCTTTTCCAGGGAGCGGCCCGGCCGCTATAGTGGGACGGTCGTTGCCCGGCCACTCAGCCGCGGCAGCCTCATCAGCCTGGGAGCGCGGCCCTGTCCCGCTGAACATGGCCGCCGGCGCCCAGCCACAACTCAACCCGACGTCCGATTGCCGTTGATAGCAGCGTGCGTCCGCCTGTGGCCGGAGTATCCGGGGGCGGCGCACAGCCGGGCAATCGCCGGCGGCCCAACAAGCGCCCGCGCCGCGGGAACTTGCTGGGCCGCTTTGTGTTTCGGCCGCGCCCACGCTCAGTGACACGGCCCACAGGGGCCTTGGAGGTCTCACATGTCTGCTCGTCTTCGCCTCGTCTTGGCCAGCGCGCTGATCAGCCTGCTGGCCGGCGCCGGCGCCACCCGCGCCGCCGCGCCCGCCGGCACCGCCTTCACGTATCAGGGTTGGCTTTCGCAGGCGGGCACGCCGGTGACCGGCACCTGCGATGCTGAGTTTCGTCTCTACGATTTAGCCGAGGGCGGCGCCCGCCTCGGGGAGCCGATCACGCACACTCTCACGGTGGACGCCGGCTACTTCAACGTCTCGCTGGATTTCGGGCAGACGCCGTGGACGGGCGAAGCGCGCTGGCTGGAGGTGGCCGTGCGCTGCCCGGCCGGGGCCGGATTGTTCGAGCCGCTCGCGCCGCGCCAGGCGTTGACGCCGACGCCGTACGCCCTGCAGGCCGCCAGCGCGCCCTGGTCCGGGCTCACCGGCATTCCGGCCGGTTTTGCCGACGGCGTCGACGAGCGCGGCGAGTACACGGCCGGCGCGGGTCTGCGCCTGCAAGGCGCGGAGTTCTCCGTGGACACGGCCGCGATCCAGACGCGGGTGGCCGGCAACTGCCCGGCCGGGCACGCCATCCGCGCCATCGCCGCCGACGGCGCCGTGACCTGCGAGACCGACGACGACACCGTGTACGCGGCCGGCGATGGGCTGACGCTGAGCGACGGCCAATTCCACGCGGACGCCAGCCTCGCGCGCGTCGACGCGATCACGCCCACGGTTGCGGCCGCCGGCTTCGTCACGCAGGCCTGGGCCGACCAGGCTTACGGTTACCAGGCCGGCGCTGGCCTGGACCTGGACGAGCACGTGTTCAGCGTGGACACGGCCGCGATCCAGACGCGCGTGGCCGGCAACTGCCCGGCCGGGCAGGCCATCCGCGCCATCGCCGCTGACGGCGCCGTGACCTGCGAGACCGACGACGACACCGTGTACGCGGCCGGCGATGGGCTGACGCTGAGCGACGGCCAATTCCACGCGGACGCCAGCCTCGCGCGCGTCGACGCGATCACGCCCACGGTTGCGGCCGCCGGCTTCGTCACGCAGGCCTGGGCCGACCAGGCTTACGGTTACCAGGCCGGCGCTGGCCTGGACCTGGACGAGCACGTGTTCAGCGTGGACACGGCCGCGATCCAGACGCGCGTGGCCGGCAACTGCCCGGCCGGGCAGGCCATCCGCGCCATCGCCGCTGACGGCGCCGTGACCTGCGAGACGGACGACGACACCAACAGCGGCGGCGACATCACCGCCGTCTCCGCCGGGGCCGGCCTCACCGGCGGCGGGTCGGCCGGCGCCGTCGCGCTGGCGCTCGATCAGACGGTTGTGGAAGGCGCCTTCGTCCGGCTGGCCATGCCCATCACGGTCGTCGGGCTGGAGAGCCGCGCCGTCGGCAATTACAGTTGGTCGCTGACCGCCCTGGGGCTCCCGGCCAACATCTCCGGCGTTGTGGTGCGCCTGTACTGCCAGTTCAACACAGCCGGCTGGTCGCGCTCCTGCCTCACCAAGTACTCGACCGATACCGCCACCGCCAGCGCCATCAGCCGGGCCCTGGTCGCCGGTGTCGGCCTGGACGTCACCGCGCCGATCCCGGTCGATGGCAGCACCCTGTACTTCGAGGTGCTCGGCGAGGCCGCGCTGGTGGAGCTCCGCGTCGTCGCCTACTATCGTTGACGCCCGGCCACAGCTGGCCAGCGTTTGCCTTTCCGACGATTCAGACTATGATTGCGAGCCATGCCGGCCACGGTCGAGCAACTGCCCCTGTTTTCCACGCCTCCGGACAACTTGCCGGCGGGACGCCCCGCCTCGGCCCCGGCCGGCGCGCCCTCCCTGACAGCGGCGTCATCGCTGAAGGCCGGCATCGTGGCCTGGGGCGCCCACTTGCAGAAAGAAGGCGCCCGCCCCAACACGATCAAATCCTTCTGCGGCGACCTCAACTTGTTCGCGGCCTTCGCCGGCGCGGGCCGCAGCCTGAGCCAGATCGGCACACGCGACCTAGACAAGTGGCTGCAAGCCCAGAAGGCCAGCGGGCGCAGCCCCAAAACCTACGCCCGCCGCGTGACCTCCCTCAAGTCGTTCTTCCGCTGGCTGGAGCAGGCCGGCATCCTGGCCGCCGATCCGGCCGCCCCCATCATCCAGCAGACCGTGCTCAGCCCATTGCCGACCGTGCTGACTGAGATGGAAGTGGAACAGGCGCGCGCGGCCGCCCAAGCGCTGTGGAATAACCCAGACCGGCCCGATGTGCGGCCGTATCTGCTCTTCACGCTGCTGCTCCAGACCGGCATCAAGAAGAGCGAGTGCCTGAACCTGGAACTCAACCACATCGATGTCTCCAACCCGGAAGAACCGGTGTTGTGGATCCGCTACAAAGAGGCCAGCAACCGCTACAAGGAGCGCAAGCTGCGCCTGGACCCCAGTTGGCTGGTGATCTACGACGTCTACCGCGCGCAGTACGGACCGGAGCAGAAGCTCTTCCCCTACAAGGCCCGCCGCCTGGAGTATCTGCTGGAGGACATCACCGTCGCCGCGGGGATGGAGAAGCACATCTCGTTTGAGATGTGCCGGTGGACGTGCGCGGTGCGCGATGCCCGCGCCGGCCTGGAGTTCGACAAGATCCGCCAGAAGCTTGGCCTCTCCAAAATCCAGTGGCGCGAGATCGGCATGAAGCTGAAGAAGCTGATGGAGGCGGGCGGTCCGGCGGCCACGCCTGTTGCCTAGCCAGGTCTCAGAGCGCCCGCCTTCTCACCCCGGACCGTCCTCTAATTGCCGCGCCGCTGCGGCGCAGACCGCGGCCGGCCGTCAGGCCTGGTCGGACGACGCCGCTTCACGGCCAAAGGTGGCGCGATAGCGGCGCGCCACTTCCTCTTCGATCCCATCGGCGAAGGCGTGGAACTGCGCCAGCGCGCGCCGGCCGGCCTCGGTGAGGTGCGCGCCGCCGCCGTGTTGGCCGCCGACCGCGGTCTCCACGATCTTGGTGGCCAGGCCGCGCTCAATCTCCTGGACCTTCTCCCAAGCGCGCCGATACGGGACGCCGAGTTTCTCGGCGGCGGCGCTGATGGAGCCGGTCTCGGCGATGGCCTCCAGCAGCCGTACGCGCCAGGGGCTCAGCACGACCCGGTCGTCCACTTCCAGCCAGACATTGAATCGCGGTTGCATCATCGCATTGCTCTCCCCACCTTTGGCGTCAGTCCTTCAGCCGCGGTGTCAGCGCGCCTCCGGCTCCAGGTCAGCGGTGCGCGGCGTGAACCGCAGGCGCGCCACCCGCTGAGTCGCTGCGGTCACCCGGTAACGCTCGTCCAGGCGCAGGCCAGCCACCCACACCAGCGCGTCATCGGCCCCGGCCGGGTCCGCGCACACTACCAACGGCCAATCATCCCGCAGTTCCCGGGCGACCCGCTGGTTGATCAGGAAGTCAGACAGCTTCATCTGGTGCCCGCCCAGCCCTAACGGCTGGAACCGGTCCCCGGGCCGGCGGACCCGCAGACGCCATTCGGAGGCGGGCAGCCGGTCGGCATCCACCTCCACGCGCCAAGGATCGGCATTCTCGAGCACTTCGGCCAGGCTCCAGGCCCCGGCCGGCAGCAGCTCAACGCTGAAGTGCCAGCCGGCGGCCAGCGCCCCACCGGCCATCCTGGGCTGATCCGGGTGAGCCGGCCGATAGGCCCAGGCGCTCACCACCAGGGTATCGCGCCTCACCGCCAGGCGCAGTCCGCGCAGCAGATCACACCACCGGCCGGGCGCCGCGCGCCGGCTGAACTGCACGGCCTGTTCGAGCGGCGTGAAGTCCAGGTTGCGCTCGTCCGGCAGCAGTTGCTGTGCGGCCCGCCGCAGCAGCGCGCGCTGCTCGCCCACCTTCAGGTCCGCCCAGCCCGCCCGGTTGAAGACGACCTGGCCGCCATCCCGGCGCGCCAGGCGCCGCCATAACGCGTCCAGGGCCGGCTCCAACAGCGCGTAGTCGCCGGCCGCCACCACGGCCGTGCGCTGCAGCACGGCCCGGATGTTCGGATTGTACGTCGCCAGCAACGGCAACAGTTCATGCCGAAGTCGATTGCGGAAGAGGGTCGTATCCAGGTTGGTGGCATCCTGGCGCGGTTCCAGGCCGCGCGCCGCACAGAAGGCCTCCACCTCCGCGCGCGGCGTCGCCAGGAGCGGGCGGATCAGCCATAACGCCGCGCCGGGGAGACGCGTGAGCGGCCGCATCCCACGCAGCCCGGCCAGGCCGCTCCCGCGCAAGAAGTGCATGAGCACGGTCTCGGCCTGGTCGTCGGCGTTATGGGCGACGGCCACTCGCGCCGCCCCGCAGCCGGCCGCCGTCTCGGCCAGGAACGCATAGCGCAGTTCACGCGCCGCCTCCTCCAGCGACAACCGGCGCGCGGCCGCATGAGCGCGCGTGTCGACGCGGGCTGTGGAGAACGGCCAACCGCGCGCCGCGGCCGCCGCCCGGACGAAATCGGCCTCGGCCGGCGCCTCCGGCCGCAGCCCGTGATCCAGGTAAGCGACGTGGAGCGTCAACGCCCACTCCGGGGCCAGGGCGCTCAACGCCTCCAGCAGGCTCAGGCTGTCCGGCCCGCCGGAGACGCCCAGCACCAGCCGCTCTCCGGAGCGCACCAGATCCTGGTCAATAACGAAGGCGCGCAGACGCCCCAAGAAGTCCACAGCGGCATTATACGGCCACTGGCGGCCGTCACCGCCCCGCCAGCGGCGGGTTAGCAGGGTGTTTGGATTGACATAGCGCTGAGTTGTCCGCAATTTTGCGGATGGTATAATCCTTCTCCGCAGTCAGGAGGCGAACTTGCAGCAAGTTGGCGACTTTTTGATGCGGCCACTTAAGTGGCTGCTGGGCATGTTCTCGTTGGATATCGGCATTGACCTGGGCACCGCCAACACGCTGGTCAATGTGCGCGGCAAGGGCATCGTCATCAATGAGCCTTCCTGGGTGGCGATCGATAAGAAGACCAAGGAGCCCAAGGCCATCGGCGCCGAGGCCAAGGAGATCGCCGGCCGCACGCCGGCCAACATCGTGGCCATCCGCCCCTTGCGGGATGGCGTGATCTCCGAGTTCGAGATCACCGAGGCCATGCTCGAGTACTTTATCGGCAAGGCCCACGAGCAGAGCCTGGTACCCATCCCCAGCCCGCGCGTCGTGGTGGGCATCCCGTCCGGCGTGACCGAAGTCGAGAAGCGCGCGGTCTACGACGCCACCATCGCCGCCGGCGCGCGCGAAGCCTTCCTCATTGAAGAGCCGATGGCGGCCGCGCTGGGCGCCGGCCTGCCGGTGGCCGAGCCGCGCGGCTCGATGGTCGTGGACATCGGCGGCGGCACCACCGAGGTGGCCGTCTTCTCGATGGGCGGCATCGTCCTCTCCCGATCGCTGCGCGTGGCCGGCGACGAGATGGACCAGGACATCATCCAGTACGTCCGCAACAAGTACAACCTGCTCATCGGCGAGCGCATGGCCGAGAAAGCCAAGATCGCCACCGGCTCGGCCTACCCGCTGTGGGAGGAGAAGACCTTCACCCTGCGCGGGCGCAACCTGGTGACCGGCTTGCCGGAGAGCGTGGAGGTTTCGTCGATCGAGCTGCGCGAGGCGCTGGCCAACTCGGTCAACACGATTGTGGCGGCCATCAAGGACGCCATCGACGAGACGCCGCCCGAGATCATCGCCGACCTGATGGAGATCGGCGTGTGCATGGCCGGCGGCGGCTCGCAGCTCCAGGGCCTGGCCGAGCGCCTGACCGAGGAGCTCAGGATCCGCTGCTGGCTGGCCGAGGACCCGATGACGTGCGTGGCGCGCGGCGCCGGCCGCGTCCTCGAGGACTACGACAACCTCAAGCGCCTGTTGGTCGGCCTGGAGCGCGGCAGCACGTCGCGCGGCTGACGGCCGGCGGCCGCTCCCGGCCCGCGCCCGTCCGCCCGCGTCGGATGGCATGAGCAAACTACAGCCGCGGACCGTGCTCGTGATCGTGCTGGCGGTCGTCAGCCTCGGGCTGCTGGCCTTCGGCGGAGCGTCCGTCCTGGAGCCGGTGCGCGGCTTCGTGCAGGTCCCGCTCACGGCCATCCAGCGCGCCCTGGCCGCGGCCTGGGCCGGCTTCGCCCCGCCGCCCGCCCCGGCGCCGGAGGCCGCCGCGCTGGCCCAGCGGGTCGCCGAGCTGGAGGCCGAAGTGGCCGCCCTGCAGGCCGACAACATCCAACTCCGCGAAAAAGAGACCGAACTCCGCATCCTCAGCGGCCTGGTGGAGTACGCGCGCTCCCAGCCGGACGCCAAATACCTCACCGCCAACCTGATCGGCCGGGACACCTCGCCGCTGCTCAGCTACGTCATCCTGGATCGCGGCTCGGACGACGGCGTGATCCGGGGCATGCCGGTGGTGACCGGCGACGGCCTGGTGGGGCGCATCGTGGAAGTCAGCCCGACCGCGTGCAAGGTCCAGCCGATCACAGACCCGGCCTCGGCCATCGCCGCGCGCCTGCAGTCCTCGCGCGAGGCCGGCGTGGTGGTGGGCCAACTGGGCGGCGGCCTGGAGATGCAGTTCATCACCCAGCAGACGCGCCTCGAACCCGGCGAGGTGGCGCTGACGTCCGGCCTGGGCGGCACCTACCCGCCCGGCATCGTCATCGGCACGGTCAGCGCCGTGCAGCGCCTCGACTACGAAGTGCTCCAGCAGGCCCAGATTGAGCCGGCCGTGGACCTCAACCAGTTGGAGATCGTCCTGATCATCACCAACTTCACGCCCGTCGACCTGAGCCCCTTCCTACAGCCCACGGCCACGCCCATCCCGTTGCCGTCCGCGCCATGACGCGCACCCTGCTCACCGGGCTGCCCCTGCTCGCCGTCGCCGCGGCCCTGCAGTCCGTGGTCCTGCCGCATTATCGAGTCCTAAGCGGCGGCGGGCTGGACTTGGTGCTCGTGCTCACGCTGAGCTGGACTCTGGCCGGCGATTGGCAGGGCGGCATCCTGTGGGGGTTCCTGGGCGGCCTGTTCCTGGACCTGTTGTCCGGCGGGCCGCTGGGCATGTCGGCGCTGGCGCTGGTGCTGGTGAGTTACCTGGCCAGCCTGACGGAGGGCCAGTTCTGGCGCTCGCACCTGCTGCTGCCGCTGGCCGCGAGCCTGTTCGGGAGTGTGGGCTACCACCTGGCCGTGCTGTTGATCCTGACGTTCGCGGGCTATGCCCTGGACTGGGGCCGCAGCCTGACCGGCGTGCTGCTGCCGTCGGTGCTGATCAACACACTCGCCATCCTGCCGATCTATCAGGTGATGCGCGGTCTGCACGGCCTGATCGCGCCGGAAGTCGTCAAGCGTTGAGTCGGTAACCGTTTCCCTGAGGTAGTGATGAAGAAACGCCGCGTCACCCTGACGATCTCGCGCCCGGTGTTGTTTTACCTGATCCTGGTCGCGCTGACGGCCGGCCTGATCGGCCGGCTGCTGCAGCTGCAAGTGGCCGAATTTGAGACGCGCCTGGCCGAAGCCGTGGAGAACCGCCTGACGCGCGTCAGCGTCCCGGCCCCGCGCGGCGTCATCTACGACCGGCGCGGCGTCCTGCTGGCCCGCAACCTGCCGTCCTTCGTCGTCACCATCACCCCGGCCTTTCTGCCGGACGACCCCGATCCGTTCGACGACGAGGACCCCCCGCAGACCCAGGCGATCTACCGACGGCTGGCCGAGGTCCTGGAGATTCCGATCCTGGTGCCGGGCTCCACGCCCAAGGCCCCGTGCTCGGACGGGCGCGGCATCAAAGATCTGGTGGACGAGGGCGCCGGCTTCCAGCCTTACACGGCCGTCAAGATCAAGTGCGATATCCCGCAAGAGACGGCCTTCCTGCTGCGGCAGGAGATCGCGACCATGCCCATGCCGGGCGTCGAGGTGATCGTGGAGCCGGTGCGCGATTACCCCACCGGCGCGCTCACCGCCGACATCGTCGGCTACATGGCGCCCATCCCGGCCGAATCCGACGCGCCCCTGACTTACGCCTACTACGTGAACGAGCGCGGCCTGCAGCCTAACCGCGACCGCGTCGGCGTCCAGGGGGTGGAAGCCTCGCTCCAGGATGAACTGGCCGGCCAGAACGGCAGCCGCCTGGACGAGGAAGACGTGGCCGGGCGCTTCCTGCGGACCACCGCCGTCGAGACCGAGACCATCCCCGGCCTGAACATCCAGCTCACCATCGACGTGCGCCTGCAGCGCGCCGTGGAGACGGCGCTGCTCAACCGCCTGACGTATATCCGCGACTGGACCGGCGGCAACCAGAACTTCACCAGCGGCGTCGTCATCGTCATGAACCCCAACACGGGCGAGATCTACGCCATGGTCTCGTGGCCGACCTACGACAACAACAAGTTCGCGCGCAACATCGACCTGGACTACTACGCCAGCCTGGTGGGCGACCCGACGCGCGGCATCCCGGCCGACCCCGACTACCCGATGCTTAACCACGCCGTGCAGATCTTGTATCCGCCCGGCTCGGTCTTCAAGCTGGTCACGGCCACGGCCGCGCTGCAGGAAGGCGTCATCGACCCGGACCGCGAGCTGGAGGACCCCGGCAAGATCACCATCCGCAACCGCTACTTCCCGGCCGACCCCGGCAAGGCCAAAGACTTTGTGTGCTGGATCTACAAGTCCGGCCAAGGCCACGGCCTGGTCAACTTCACGCGCGGCATCGCCGAGTCCTGCAATGTCTACTTCTACAAGATCGGCGGCGGCTACGAGCCGGACCGGCTCGAGGGGCTGGGCGAGATCCGGCTGGCCAAGTGGATGGAGATCTTCGGCTTCGGCGCGCTGACCGGCATCGAACTGCCGGCCGAACAGGCCGGCTTTATCCCCACGCGCGATTGGAAACGCCGCAACGAGGGCGAGAACTGGACGACCGGCGACACGTACAACGCCGTCATCGGCCAGGGCTTTGTGCAGGTCACGCCGCTGCAGATGCTCAACGCCTACAACGCCGTCATCAACGGCGGCCGCCTGCTGCAGCCGCAGCTGGTGGACAAGATCCTGGACGGCGAGGGCAACGTGCTCACCGACACGGCCCCGGTGTTGATCCGCGAGCTGCCGGTGTCCCCCGAGAACCTGGCGCTGGTGCGCACCGGCCTGCGCCAGACGGCGGAGTCTGGTACGCTCTCGGGCGCCGTGCTTTACGGCAGCGACGCGCCGATCGTGGATGTGCCCGGCATCAGCGTGGCCGGCAAGACTGGCACGGCCGAGTACTGCGACCGGCTGGCGTGGAGCCGCGACCTGTGCATCCCGGGCAAGTGGCCGGCCCACGCCTGGACCATGATGTACGCGCCCTATGAGAACCCCGAGGTGACCGTCATCGCCTTCGTCTACAACGGCACGGAGGGCTCGCTGGTGGCCGGGCCGGTGGCCAACGCAGCGCTGCGCGCGTACTTCCAGATCATGAAAGGCCTCGACCTCGCGGAGCCGGACGAGACCGCGTCGCCCGAACCGGAGGCCACTCCGGCCGTGCCGCGATGACGAGCGCGTGGGCGCGCTCCCTGGCGGGCGCCTCCGCCGGCGCCATCTACGGCGCCGCGCTGGCCCGCGGGTTGTTTGAGGCCGCGCCGGCGGGCTTGAGTGCCCTCGGCGCCTGGCCGGGCGGTTTGGCCCTGGCCGGCGTGGGCGGGCTGGCCGGCGCGCTGCTGGCGGCCCGCCTGAGCCCGGACCTCTCCCCGCTGGTGGCCCTGTGGCTGCCACTGGTCGGCGTCGTGGCGCCGGACGTGAACGGCCTGCGTTCGGCCGTGCTCCTGCTCGGCGCACCCGCCCTGGCGGTTGGGCTGTGGCTGAGCCGGCGGCCGGAGCTTTCCCCCAGCCACGCCCGCCTCCTCGCCACAGCCTGGCCCGTCACGCTAGGACTCGCGCTGCTGACGCTGTATCTCCGCACACTGGCGCCCACGGTCGGTGAGGCCGACGCCTTCGAGTTCCAGGTCAGCGTGGCGCGGCTCGGGATCGCCCACGGCAACGGTTATCCCCTGCTGCTCCTCGTCGGCAAGATTTTCGAGAGCCTGCCGATCGGGCCGACCGTGGTCTGGCGCGTCAACGCCTCCGCCGCCGCAGCCGCCGGGCTGGCCGCCGTGGGCGTGTGGGCCAGTGCGCGCCGCCTGGGCGTGGACGCCCTGCCGGCCTGGCTGGCCGCCTTCGCCTTGGGCGCGGCCCCGAGCCTGTGGGCGCGAGCGACCGAGATCGAGGCCTACGCCCTCAACGCCGCGCTGACGGCGGCGCTCCTGTACGTTGGAGTTGGCGTGGCGGAACGTCCGGCGGAGACTCAGCCGCGCAGCCTCTACATCTGGGCCGGCCTGTTCGGCCTGTCCCTCACCAACCACCTGACGGCCGCCATGCTCGCGCCGGCGTTAGGCCTGGCCGGCCTGGCCTGGCTGGTTGTCCAGACCCGCCGCCAGCCGGCCGAGCGCCGCGCCGCCTTCGTCGTTCGGCAGTTGGCCTTCATCCTCGGCGCCGCGCTGCTGGGCCTGGCCGTGTACGCTTACCTGCCGTGGCGCTGGCCCGCCGTCGGCGGCGGTGAGCCGTTCACGCTCGAACGTTTCCTCTACTTCGTGCGCGGCGGCGAGGCGGCTGCCCAGTTCGACGCGTTCCTGCCGCTGAAGGAGCCGCAGCGCTTCGCCTACGTGTTCCGCAAATTGACATCCGAATTCACGGTGGCGGGCTTTGCGTTGGTCGTGCTGGGCGGCGCGGCCGGCCTCTGCCCGCGCACCTCCGCCCCCTCCCGCTGGCGGGCCGGGCTGTTCCTGCTGTTGGCCGGGCTGGGCCACCTCTACTTCGTACTGGCCTACAACCCGCCCGAGCCCGACTTCGGCGATTTCTTTATAGCGCCGTTCACCATCGCGGCCGTGTTCCTGGCGCTCGGCCTGCAAACGCTGAGCGCGTTCCTGGCCCGCGCTTCATCCGCGGCGCCGCTCGGGGCGGTGGCGCTGAGCTTGTTCGCGCTCATCCCGCTCAGCTCGGTGTGGACTAACTTGCCGCGCCTCGACCTCTCGCGCGGCAACGACCGCCTGGCCGTGGGCGCCTACACGCTGGCGCAGCCGTTGGCGGAGGGCGCGGCCGTGTTGGCCGACCCCAAGCGCTTTGCCGCCCCATACTATCTCCAGGTGACCGAACACCAGCGCCCAGACCTGGACATCCGGGTACTGCCGGACGAAGCGAGCTATCGCGCCGTGATAGAGGAGCGCCTCGCCGCCGGCCAGGCCGTCTACCTGGCCCGCTACCTGCCCGGCCTGGGCGCCGCTTACTCGTTGCGTTCGGTCGGGCCGCTGGCCGAGGTGGCGCCGGGGCCGTTTTTGCAGCCGCCCACGCCGGTGGCGCCGCTCTCGGCGACGCTGGCTGAGGGCATCCAGTTGGTCGGCTATCGCCTCGAAGCAGCTCTGCCCGGCGAACGCTTCCTAACTCTTTTCTGGCACGCGCCGGCCGCTCCGTCCGCGAGCCTGGCCGTTTATCTGCGCCTGGTGGATGTGGCCGGTGCCGTGGCCTGGCAGAACGCCGGCCGCCTGCCCGTGGACGGCCTCTACCCCACCAACGCCTGGCGGCCGGGCGAATATGTCAGCGACTTCCACCGCCTGCCGCTGGCGGCGACCCTGACGCCCGGCGCCTACCAACTCCAAGCCGGGTTGTTCCCGCCCTTTCAGCCGCGCGCTGAGGGCTGGGCCGCTGTGACGACCCTCACGATCACGGCGCCTGAGGTCGCGCCTGCCCCTGCGCAAGCCTTGCGCGCGCGCCTGGGTGATGCCTGGCTGTTGGGCTACGACGCCCCGGCCAGCGCCCTGCCGGGCGCGCCCGTCGCCGTGACGTTGTACTGGCAGCCCGGCCCGTCTGGCACGGTCAGTGCCTTCGGCGAGACCCGGTCGCTGTCGGCGTGGGAGGCCGTCCCGCTCGTGCCGCAGCGCTACACGCTGACCGCGCCGGCGACCGGCGCCGCCCTGGACTTGAGCGTGAGTTCCGGCGGCCCGGCGCGCTGTGGCTGGCTGCAGCCGGAGACCGAGGCTTGCGCGTTGCCGTCCGTGCTGCTGGCCGGCGCGGCGCTGCCGCCCGAGGCCGTGCGCTATTCAGATCAGCTGGTGCTGCGCGCTGCTACACTGGCGACCACGACCGCCCGGCCCGGTGACGGCGTCTCGGTCAGCCTGGAGTGGCAGGCGCTGCGGCCACTGTCTGAGAGCTACACGGTGTTTGTGCACGTGGTCGGCCCGGACGGCCGCCTGTATGGCCAGGTGGACTACTGGCCGGTGGAGGGCACCCGCCTGACCACGTCCTGGCTGCCGGGCGAGATCATCCGCGACCCCTACACGGTGCGGCTGGCGGCCGACGCCCCGCCCGGCGCTTACACCGTCCACGTCGGCCTGTACCTGCTGGAGACGCTGGAACGCCTGCCCGTCTTCAACGCCGAAGGCGCCCCCGTCGACGACAAGTTTGTGCTCACCGGCCTGACCGTGCGCTAGCCCCCGCGCTGACGGATTCATCCTCTTCGATTGGTCCCACCCGCTCACGCTCAGAGGGCCAAGCCGCCGGGCCCAGGTGCGGACAGGACGCAGGCTCCGCGCCCAGACTGCGTTAGGGCCGGTGCTTGAGTCCACCTGACCGGCCTGATCCCACTGGCCCCGCGCCGCTCCCGTTCGCGGCCTCGCTTGTTTCCAATCGGTAACAGCATTTTATCGGGCCTGAACCGCTGTCGCGAAGGCTGGTAATACCCGGCCTCTATCATCGTGTCTGTTAGCCAAACCGCCGCGGTCGCGAAACGATGGAGCGCCGCGGTCAGCCCTAAGTTGGAAACCGGGTCGGACCCCGGCCCGACGACCGGACGGCGCGGAGCGAATACAACAGTGTAGACCAACGCGCCAACGCGCCGCGGTCGCACCGACGCAGACAAGGTCCTTGTGACCGGGAGAGACGACATGCGCACTCATCTGACCCACACCTTCCGCCGGCTGCTGCCGGGCGTGGTGGCGCTGGCCCTGGCGCTGGCGGCTCTGCCGGCCGCGCGGCCAGCCGCCGCCGCCGAAAGCTGCCAGGCCAACTACACGGTCCAGCGCGGCGACACGCTCTACAAGATCGGCCTGAAATACAACATGACCTGGGACCGCATCGCCACCGCCAACAACCTCAGCGGCGAGAAGATCTACGCCGGCCAGGTGCTGTGCATCCCGCAGCCGCGCAGCTCGTCCGGCAACAGCGGCAATCCCGGCTCGGACGTCAAGTACATCCTGGCCCTGACCGACGTCAACATCCGCAAAGGGCCGGGCGTCAGCCACGGCGTCATCACCGTGCTGGCCGGCGGCCAGATCGCCCAGGTCACCGGCAAGAGCGCCGACGGCCAGTGGTGGCGCGTGATCTGCCCGGACGGCAAGGTCGGCGAGTGCTACGTCACGGCCAGTGCCAGCCTGACCCAGCCAACCACGGCGCCCGGCGCGCCCCAGCCCGGCACCGGCAAGATCCCGACCATCGCCATCACGGCCGTGGTGAAGGATGAGACTGTCACCATCCGCACCGCCGACTTTCCGGCCGGCGAGAAGTTCGACGTGCGCCTGGGCAAGATCGGCACGCAGGGCCTCAACGGCGTGCTGGTGACCACCACAGACTCCGGCCAGGGCGGCGCCCTGACCGTGACCTACAAGATCCCGGCTGAGCTGCGTGGTCAGACCCAGATCGCCATCCGGCTGGAGAGCAAGTCCGGCTACTACAGCTACAACTGGTTCTGGAACAACACGGCCGGCAACTGAGCGCCCGCCCTCCAGACCCACCGGCCGGCGGCCGCCGGCCAGGATAGGCCCAAAGGCCGACCCCGTCTCAACCCCTGGCCCGATGTCCCGCCAGCTCGAAAGCGTTACAACGAGCAGAGTGGGACTGGCACTTCACGGACCGGAGGTTGACATGGAACAGAGCAAGCGTTTCTTCATCGCCGCCCAGGCAGTCGTGCTCGGGCTGCTGGTTATGAACATCGCCCTGGCCGTCGTCATCCCGGCTCTACTCGGACAGTAAGGCGCGGGCGCGGCCATCGAGGAGAACTCAGTATGTACGCCAAATCGATGTCCCGCGCGTTTCTGGTGACCGCTGCCCTGCTGGCCGTTCTGGCCCTGGCCGGGCTGGGGATCGCCCAGCCAGCGCTGGCGGCCACAACCCAGGCGGACGCCGCCACCGGCTACGTCGCCGTCGACGCCCTGAACCTGCGCGTCGGCCCTGGCTTTCGCTACGCGGTCCTGCGCCTTCTGCCCGCCGAGCAGGCCCTGACGCTCCTGGGCCAGAGCCGCGACGGCGTCTGGGTGGAAGTGCGTGTGCCGAACGGCCCCGGCGGCTGGGTCTACGCCGCTTTCGTGCGGACCAGCGCCGACCTGGCCAAGCTGCCCGTCAGCGAGGCGGCCGGCGGCCCCAACGACGTGCCCGCCGCCAACCCCGGCTACGCTGTCTTTGTCACCATCACCGATAACGTGGCGACCGTGGATCTGCAGCGGTATCCGGCCAACACCGAGATCGTCCTGCGGCTCAGCCGCTCCGACGGCAGCGGCGCGCTCGAAGTGGCGCGCGGCACAACCAGCGGCCAGGGCACGGCCCAGATCAGGTTCGAGATGCCGCGGCTGTGGGCGGACGGCAGCGCCCTCACCGAGACGGCGCTCAAGCTGACCGCGGCCAGCGCCGACGGGAAATTCAGCCGCTCGGCCAGCCTCCAGTACTACCGCTAACCGAGACAGGCCCCACCCCGTTCCCTGCTCCGGGGTGGGGCTTCTCCGGCCCCGGCCGGGGAAGCCTTCTAAGCGCCACAGCGCTCCCACCGGCCTGCTCCCAGACCCTGCGGACAACTCCGATGACTCCCAAAATGCGCCACCTGCTCGTCTTCGTCGCGGTCCTGGCCGGGCTGGTCGCGGCCTGCGCCCCGCTCACAGCCGATCCCACCGGCCTGCCGGTGAGCACGGCCACCCAGCCGGCCGCGCCGGCCAGTTTGAGCGGCTTCGTCTGGCAGGACGTCTGCACCTTGTCCAACGGCCAACCCGGCCCTGGCTGTCTGGCCACGGCCGCCGGCCGCTACCACGCCGACGGTGTGCGCGGCCCGGCCGAGGTCGGCTTGGGCGGGATCGTCGTCTCGCTGGGGCTGAACTGCCCGGTGGTCAGTCCGGTCCTGGCGGCCCTCACTGGACCGGAGGGCGCCTTCACCTTCAACGACCTGCCGGCCGGCACGTACTGCCTGTCGGTGGATCCGGCCCGCCCCGAGAACGCGGCCCTGCGCGCCGGGGGTTGGACCGCCCCGTCGGCGGCGGCCGGCGAAAACGCCGCCAACATCGTCGTGACCGTGACAGCCGGCGAACACAAGACCGGCGTGGCCTTCGGGCGCGACCGCGACTTCGGGCTGAGCGCGGCCACGGCCACGCCCACGCCGCCGGCCGCAGTCACGCCGACCCCGACCGTCGCCTGCACCGACCGGGCCGCTTTCGTGGCCGACGTGAGCGTGCCGGATAACAGCCACTATCAGCCGGGCGCCCCCTTCATCAAGACCTGGCGCCTGCAGAATGCCGGCTCGTGCCCGTGGACCCCGGCCTACGCGCTGGTCCTCGTCGGCGGCAACCTGCCCGCCGCGCAGACGGTGCTGCCGCTGGCCGCGCCCGTGGCTCCCGGCGCCAGCGTCGATCTGTCGGCGGCCTTCAAGGCTCCGTCCCTGGTTGGCGTCTACCGCAGCGAGTGGCAGCTCCGCAACGCGGCCGGCCGGCTCTTCGGCCTGGGCGAAAACGCCGACAAGGCTTTCTGGGCGCAGATCATCGTCGGCGCGACCCCGACCGCCACGCTGGCGACGCCCACCGGGACGCGGACGCCGACGGCCACGGCCACGGCCACCCTGGGCTTCGGCCACTGGCGCGGCGAGTATTTCCGCGAGCGCGGCCTGAACGGGACGCCGGCGCTCGTGCGCGACGACGCCGCCCGCGATCACGCCGGGCTGGACTTCAACTGGGCCGGGGCCGCGCCGGCGGCGGGCTTGCCCTTTGATAATTTCGCCGTGCGCTGGACGCGCAGCTTGAGCTTCGCCCAGGGCACGTACCGCTTCCGCGTGGTCGCCGACGACGGCGTGCGCGTGTGGATCGACGACCAGCTGATCATCGACGATTGGCTCGACGGCGGCGCCAACGAGATCAGCGTGGAGGCGGCGCTGGCGCAGGGCGTGCACGCGCTCAAGATCGAATACTACGAGGCCCTCGGGGACGCCAGCCTCAAGTTCACGTGGGAGGCCGTGGCCGCGCCGCGCTTCCCGGACTGGCAGGGCGATTACTGGCCCAACCGCCAGTTCAGCGGCGCGCCGGCGCTCACCCGCAACGACCGCGCCCTCGACTTCGACTGGGGCCAGAGCGGCGCCGCGGCCGGCCTGCCCGCCGACGACTTCAGCGTGCGCTGGAGCCGCTGGGTGACGTTCGAGCCCGGCGTCTATCGCTTCTCGGTCAACGCCGACGACGGTGTGCGTGTGTCCGTGGACGGCCAGTTGATCCTGGACGAGTGGCACGACAACGACGGCGCGCGGACTTACACCGTGGAGCGCGCGCTCTCCGGGCCGCGCGCCGTGGTGGTGGAATACTTCGACCACACCTGGCGCGCGATGGTGAAAGTGCGCTGGGAACGCGTGCCGGCGACCGCCACCCCGACGGCGACGCTAACGCCCTCGCCCACAGCGACCCTGACGCCGACGTTCACGTCGACGCCGACAGTCACCGCCACTTCCACCCAGGCGCCGCCCACCGCGACAACCACGGCCACGGCCACGGCTACCGCCACGGCCACGGCTACCGCGACGGCCACGGCAACCGCGACCGTGGCGCCGGCGGCGCTGAGCGGGCGCGTCTGGCGGGACTCATGCGAAGCCACGGGCCAGAGTTGGCCGCCGGGCGAGCCCCTGCCCGAAGGCTGCGTGGCGGCCGGCGCAGCCACCCTGCGCGCCGACGGCTTGCGCGGCGACGGTGAGGCGGGCCTGGCCCAGGTGGTGGTGACCCTCGTCCAGGAGGAATGTGACCCGGGCCGCAGCGACGCGCCCGTCTCCGAACGCGTCACCGAGGCCGACGGGACGTTCGCGTTCGCCGGGCTGGACGCCGGCCGGTATTGTCTGAGCGTTGATCCCGGGGAGCCGCGCAACGCGCCGGTGCTGCTGGGAGGCTTGTGGACCACGCTGCTCCTGACGGACCCGGCTGGCGTGGCCAGCGTGACCGTCACGCTGGCGGCCGGCGAAAACCGGTCAGGGATCGAATTGGGTTGGGATTTTCAAGACCGGCCGTGGCGGGCTGGACGGTGAAGAGGTAAGGAAACGGAGGCCCTATGCGTGACGATATGCGGCAGCTGCCGATCGCCGAGCAATACTACCTGGACCTGGAGTTCCGCCAACAGGGCGGCCGCTACCAGGCAGCCGTGCCGTTCGTGGCTGAGGGCGGCGTAGTCTACGCCCTGGTCACCGCCGAGGGCGGCCGCCTGCCCTGGCTGCAGCCGGCCTCCCGCGTGCGGGTGGCCGCGGCGGCCGGCCAACCCTGGCAGGAAGGCCGGGCGCGTCTGGCCTGGGAGGTGGAGCGCGACCGGGCGCTGGCCCTGCTGCGCCGGAAGTATGGTCTCGCGCGCGTCTTGTGGGTGAGATTGCGGGCGTGGCTGGAACGGCGTCGCCTGGCCGTAGTCGCCCTGCACGTGTGACAGAGGCTGCTGTCAGGGCCGTAGCGCGGCCCCGCGCGGCGACTGCGCCGGCGCCTGCAGCTGCTTCGGCTGCCAGGCCGGCGAGTAGTCGTCCGCTGGGTGGTTCGTGATCTGGCGCAGATCGGTGCCATCCGCGCGGACGATATACAGATCGAAGTTGCCGGCCCGGTCACTGGCGAACAGGATCCAGCGTCCATCCGGCGACCACTGCGGCGTGCGGATGTTGCCCAGGTTGTAGGTTAACCGGCGCTGGTCGGTGCCGTCCGGGTTCATCAGGTAGAGCTCGCTGGTCCCATCACGCTCGGACACGAACAGGATGGTCTGGCCGTCGGGCGACCACTCGGCGTGAAAGCTGCGCGCAAACGTGTGGGTCAGGCGCAGCGCGCCGCCCTCGCCCGGCTGGGCCGGCATCACGTAGATCTGGTATTGATCGCTCTCGCGCCGTGACTGGAACACGATCTGGCGGCCATCCGGCGACCAATCGGCCACGGCATCGTCGGACGGCGACTCGGCGATGAGCTGCGCGTCGCTGCCATCCGGCCGCATCCGGTATATCTGAAAACGCCCGGCCCGATTCGAGTCGAACAGCAGGAGCGTCCCATCCGGCGACCAATCCGGATATTCATCGTAGGCCGGGTCCTGGGTGAGGCGCCGGCGCAGCGTGCCGTCGGCGCGCATGACGTGGATCTCAGGGTCGCCGTCGCGCCGCGACAGGAACGCGATCTCGGCGCCATCCGGCGACCAATCCGGGCTGCGGTCCTCGCCCTCCGTGTACGTCAGCCGCGTCAGGCCGCCGCCGTCCAGGGCCATGCGGTACAGCTCCGGATTGCCGTCCCGGTCCGACGTGAACGCGATCTGGCCCGAACCGCCGCCGAGGGGCGGGCTGGCCGGGCCGGGGCTTTGCACAGCGGGCAGCGCCGTCGGCGTCGCCGTGATGGAGAGCTCAGCCGTCAAGGTGGCTCTGGGTGATGGCGGCGCGGTGGCGGTGACGGCCGTTTCCGGCGTTGCGGGAGTGGCCGGCCCGGCGACGGCGGTGACGCCGGCTACCACGGTCACGCCGGGCGGCGGCGCCGTGGCCGTCGGACGAGGCGCGGCTGGCGAGGGCGTCCGCGTGACCACGGCCACCGCCAGCCCCACCCGGCCAGAGCCGAAGACCAGCAGACTGACCGCGGCCACCGTGCCCAGAATGATCGCGCCCAGCGCTACCTCGCTGCGCAGCGCGCGCGCCAGCGCCACCAGCGTCTGCGATTGGTCCGCTTTCATCGCCGAACCCCGCGCTCGGCCTCCTTGGCGCCCGGCTCGTACGGCAGCTGCACCGACGCAATTGTGCCCTGCCCCGGCCGGCTGCGCAGCTCCAGCTGGCCGCCATGCCGGGCCACGATGCGCTGCACCATTGCCAGCCCCAGGCCGCTGCCAGCCACGTCGCGGGCATTGGAGCCGCGGTACAGTTCCTCCGTGACCAGCGGCAACTCGTCCCGGGCGATGCCGCGCCCGGTGTCTACGACCTCCACCAGCAGCTTGCCGGACAGGTCGCGCGCGCGCACCTGCACCGGCGTGTCCGCC
Organism: uncultured Anaerolineales bacterium; assembly: GCA_937952305.1. Taxonomy (GTDB): domain Bacteria; phylum Chloroflexota; class Anaerolineae; order Anaerolineales; family UBA6663; genus SpSt-583. The sequence continues at coordinate 201,806 of CALFZO010000052.1, forward strand.
GCCGAATACTTGAGGGCGTTGTCCACCAGATTGCGCAGCGCCATCAGCAGCAGCTCCCGGTCGCCCTCCAATGGCGGGATCGGCCAGGGGACGCGCTGCACGTCGAACGCGATGCGCTCGGGTGCCTGGAGCAGCTCGGCCACCTCGTCCAGGAGCTCACCGATCTCGATCCGCTCCAACTCCAGCGGCCGGGCCTCCAGGTCGGCCAGCCGCCGCAGGCCGCGGGTCAGATAGGCCAGCCGGTCCACCTGGGCGCGCACCTCGCCGATGGCCGGCCGCCGGTCCGCGTCCACGGCTTGGAGATTATCCAGCTGCACCTGAATGGCCGTCAGCGGATTCTTGATCTCGTGATCCAGGCGCTGCATGAAGCGGCGCCGCTCCACGGCCTCGGCCGCGGCGCGCTCAGCCAGCAGCCGCTTGAGCTGCAGGGTCTGCCGACGCCGCCAGGCGCTGGCGACCAGCAGCCCGAGGGCTAGCCCGAGGGCCACCGCCAGCACCGCGATAGCGGGATCCGCCAGAAAGCTAAACTGGAGCAGTGCCGCCGGCGCCGCCAGCCGCACGATCAGCGCGAAGGCCGCGCCCGCCACCAGCACCCCGAAGCCCAACCACCCCAGCCAGCGCGCCGTCTTCATCCCGCCTTAACGCTCCCTACGAAGCGATAGCCCTCGCCGGGCACCGTCTCGATGTACTCGTCGCCCAGCTTGCGCCGGATCTCGGCGATGCGGACGTCGACGGTGCGGATGCCGGTGGGGTCATCCCAGCCCCAAACCTGGTCCAGCAGTTGCTCGCGTGAGACGACCACGTTCGGGCGGCTCATCAGGTGGGCCAGGACGCCAAACGCCTTATTGGAGAGCGCCACCGCCTGCCCGGCTAGCCACACGCGCTGCGTCTGGCGCTCCAGGCGCAGCGGTCCGCTCACCAGCACCCCGGCCAGCTGCGCGGGCCGCCCGGCCACGGCCTGCCGCCGCAGCAACGCGCGCACCCGCGCGATCAGCTCATAGGAGTCGAACGGCTTGTTGAGGAAATCGTCGGCGCCTTCCTCCAGGCTCGCGATCTTCTCGCCGGTGGCGCTGATTTGCGTCAGCATGATGACGGGCGTCCAGTTGTCGGCCTGACGCAGGCGCCGGCAGACTTCGCGGCCGTCCAGCTCCGGCATGAGGATGTCCAGGGCGATGACGTCTGGCGCCTTCGTCTCGGCCAGCTTCAGGGCCTCCAGGCCGTTGCGCGCCTCCACCACGCGGAAGCCGGCCCGCAGCAACGCCGCGGCCAGGCCGGCGCGGATGGCGTCGTCGTCGTCCACCAACAAGATCAGGGGCGGTTGCTCGTTCATAGGTCCAGGCAGGAGTATAGGCCGTCGCTTCTCCGACTGTCAATCAAGTATTACCGAACGGTAACACGCCTTTACCGCATCCGAATACTCCAACGCGCGGCCCGTAATCGGCCTCGGCTAGAGTAGAGCTGGCGGCGCGAAGACGGCGGCGCCGGAGGTAGTCTATGTCCCGCCTGGGTATTGTGCTGTGTCTGACGGCAACATTGATCGGCGCCTGCGCGCTGGCCGTGGTCGAAGACGGCCGCGCCGCGCAATCCACCCTCACGCCGGCAGCGCTGAAGACGCCGGTTGTGACCGAGGTCAGCCTCGACCCAACGCCGGTTGAGTCCACGCCCGTTCCAACGCTGGCCGCGCCCACCCCCGACGTTCCCACGCCGACACCCGATCTGGCCAGCCTGTCCTGGCTGCGCCGGACGATCACATCGCCGAGCGGCGCCTGGACCATCGTCAGCGGGACCGCGCGGCCGGAGGCCACCCCGGGGCTCTCCACCAGCGACCAGCTCTATGAGGAGATCACGGCCCAGCACTCGGACGGCAGCCGGCAATGGGCCGTGCGCGCGCGCTGGGTGGGCCTCGGCCTGGGCGCCAGCTCCCCGGAGCAATTCTTCTTCTCGCCAGATGAGCGTTACCTGTACTTCACCGACGAGGGCTATCCCGACGGCTGCGGGCCGTCCGGGTTCTTTGAGCTGTGGCGCTTCGACCTGGAGGCCGGCCAACTAGAGGCCGCCGCGCCGTTCACCTGGGGCCGGCTGGTGGTCTCGCCGGACGCGGGCCTGGCCGCCTACGGCCGCCTCACCTGGCTGGACACGGCCACCGGCATCACGCAGACGGTGGAGGTCGGGCCGGACCTGCCGGCAAACTGGGTCGGCAGCGCCCTGGCCTGGGCGCCGGACGGCCAGTCGTTGCTGGTCAGCCTGAACGGCGGCTGTGACGAGGCGGGGTCGGCGGTGGCGCGCGTGGACGTCTCGACGCGCGCGGTCACAGTGCTGATCCATGATCCGGCCAACCGCCTGAGCGTGCAGGAGTGGAGCCAGGCCGACCGCGCGCTGCTGGTGGACGCGCAAGGCCTCCACTCTTGGCTGGACCCGGCGACAGGCGCACTGACGGCGCCGGAATCGCCCGCGCCGTGACGGCGGCCGGCGGCCCGGCTAATAGAATACCGTCCGGATGACCGGCTGGAAGAGCTCCCGGCGGTGCGCACAGACCGGATCCACGGCGCAGCGCGGGCACTCCGGTTCAGTCATCTCCGGGCAGCGCCGCCGGGCGTTGAAGAAGAACCAATCCACGGCGCCCATGCGCCGGCCGGAGCGGGCCGCCACATCCTGAATCGCTGCATAGGCGGCCAAACGCACCGCCCACTCTTCGGGCGCGGAAAGTTCGCGGCGTTCGGCTAACGCCCGCGCCAGCGCGGCGTCGTAGACGGCCACCAGGCCGGTGCGCAGACACGACCGCATCAAGTGGTAGTCGATGACCGGCGGCACATCCTCCTCCGGCCTCAGCTGCAGGAAACGCTCCGGGCGTTGAGACAGGCACAGCGCCAGGAGCGCGGCCTTCTTGCGCAGCGGATCCTCTTTGTAACCGCCGACGTGATCCAGGCTGGTTAGAAACTCCGTCAGCGGACGGGCGGCCGCGTTAGCGCGCGCCAGCACCTCCGCCGGCGTCCAGCCCAGCGCGCGCATGTCTAGCCCATAGGCGCGGGCCTGTTCCCAATGCAGGTCCAACGCCGGCAGCACCTCCGCGCCCGCATCGCTCCGCAAATGCGCAGCAAACTCTTCACGCCCCAGGCGCGCCTGCCCGTCTGGCTGCAAGGACTCCGGCTCCGCGTTCAGCCACCGCCGGTACGCGCGCCAAAGATAGTCCGAGCCTTTGAGCGGCGCGCCGCCCAGCGGCGCCACCAGCGGCCGGTGGTAACGCCCATCCGCGGCCGTCCAGAAGCCGAACTGCTGCAAGACCGCGCTGAAGAAAAAATCCAGGGTTCGCGGATGACCCAGCGGCGGAAAGTCATCACCGACGAAATCGAAGGGCGCCGCCTCCGGCAGCTCGGCCACTAAGGCAGCGATGCGCTCCACCTGGGCCGGATCGGCGCTGACGCGTGGATCCGCTTCCGGCGCCGGCGCTGGCTCAGCGCTGAACAGGGCCTGCGGACCCACCTGCCCGATCATGGCCGCCGCCAGCGGCATCGCCGCACGGGCCGCCATCACCGGGTGCTCGCCCCGCGCCAGGGCCGCCAGCGTCGCGCCGCAGAACGTGTCGCCGGCCCCGGTCGGATCCACCTCCCGCGCCGGCTGGCCCGGCACGGTCGTGGCGTGCTCGCCCTGGAGGACGCGCGCGCCGCGCTCGCCCAAAGTGACGAAGAGCATGGCGCCGGGCCGCGTGCGCGCCGCCGCCGCCGACCCAAAGAGGCCATTGGCTTCATTCTCGTTCATGAAGAAGAGGTCGGCGGCCGCAAACAACGCGCGCACGTCGTCGGTCTGGCCGTAGACGGCGCGCCCGAACGTCCCCGCGGAGATGCGGCGCGCCCCGCGTGCGCGGCAGGCCTGCAGAAAATCGAGCTGACGCTGCGCCGTCCCAATCGCGGCGATGTGGATCACGTCGAACCGGGCCAGGTCATCCGGCAGCGCCTCCGGGTGGAAACGCGCCTCGGCGCCCCAGGCGGCCTCCACCAGCGTGGCGCGCCCGCCGCCGTGGTGCGCGATCTTGAAGCGGGCCAACTCGTCCGGCGTGATCACCGGGCCTTGCCAATCCAGGCGCGCTGCGGCCGGCTGCAGCGGCGCGGGCATTGGCACCGGCCGCGGCGCATAGAAGACCACGTGTGCGCCGGCGCGGCGCGCCGCGCAAGCCGTATAGAGACCGGCGCCGCCGGCCGAGGCAACGGTCTGGCCGTCCGGAAGGTGCAGCACGTCCAGCGACGCGCCGCCGATGATGAGCAGTTTGTTAAGGTTTTTCATTGCAACTCAGTGTCCGCTCACTGCGTAAAGACCCACAACCCGTCAGTTCGATTTTTTGTGAGGTATTCGAAAGCACTATGTCCCCGTCTCCCACCCTAGTCGCACCGCACGGCCCGCGTCCGTGGCTGTATTTCTTCGCTGGCTGTGCCGTCTTGCCGCTGGCCTGTGTCGCCGTAATTGGCTGCCTGGCGCTGGCCGGGATCGCCAATGCCGCCGCCTGGTCGCGCGGTGCTTCCGCCCCGCCGGTTGAGGCCCAAACCGTGGGAGACCCAGACACCCTCCGCGCGGAATGGGAGGCGCTCCCGAGCGGCCAGGCCGCCGCCGGCGAGCAGGTCTTCGCCGGCGCGGGCAGCTGTCAGGCATGTCATTCACTCGAACCCGGGAAGCAGATCGTGGGGCCGTCGCTGGCCGGCATCGCCGAGCGCGCGGCCGCCGCTGCGCCCGGTTTTAGCGCCGAATTGTACTTATACGAATCGATCGTGGCCCCGGACGCGCACGTGGTGCCCGGCTTCCACGCCGGCGTGATGCCCGGCAATTTCCGGCAGCGGCTCGACGACCAACAACTGGCCGATCTGGTCGCGTTTTTGCTGACGCGCTAATCCAGGATTTCGATGCGCCCGGTGGCGCCGTCGAGGCGCAGGCGCTGGCCGGTGTGCAGGCGCTGCGTAGCGCGGTCCACGCCCACCACCGCCGGAATACCATATTCACGCGCCACGACCGAACCGTGCGTCATCAGCCCGCCGACTTCGGTGATCAGGCCGCCGGCCGCCAGGAAGAGCGGTGTCCAGGATGGATCAGTGCCGGGACAGACCATGATCTCGCCCGGCTCCAGCTCCGCGTGGTGCGGGTCCAGCACAATCCGCGCCAGCCCTTCGGCGACGCCCGGAGAAACCGGGTCGCCGGCCAGGACGCCGGCCTCGGTCGTCTGCGCCGCGCCCAGCCCGGCGTAGATGGCCTGCCCGTCACTGAGCAGTAGGCGTGGCACCTGCCGGCGCTGGCGCTCGCGCTCACAGATGGCCTGCCGTTCCAGCACAAGCCCGCGCCAGTCGCGCGCCTCGCCGCGCGCCAGCGCCTCCAGTTCGTCCAGGCGCAGAAAGAAAAGGTCCTCGGCCTGGGCCAGCCGGCCAGCCTCGGCCAGCTCACGGCCGCTGTCCAGGAGCGCTTGCCGCAGGTGGCCCAGCAGCCGGATGATGAAGAACTTCGGGCTTTCGCGCAGGCCCATCAGCGACCGCATCCGGCGCGCCAGGAAACGGGCCAGGCGCGCGCGCAGCCAGCCGCCCGGCGCTTGGCGTGCGGCCTGCTCCAGGCGCTCGGCGGCGGCGCGGCCGGCTGCCTCACCGCGCTGAAAGACCACATCCGGCGCGCGGGCGGCGTCGATGCGCAAGTAACTCTGCAAAGCCTGCACGACCGGCGTCGGGTCTTCCCGCCAGCGCGCCCGGCCCAGGTCGATCTCGCCCAAACCGCGGGCGCCGTACTGATCTAGGAAGGCCTGCAGAGCCGCCTGCGCCTCCGCCGGCAGGCGCCCGGCCAGGAAATCAGCGGCCAGCTGTCCAGCCGGCGTCGCTTGAAAGTACGCGGCCGCCTCCGGCACCGCCCGCAGCGCCCGCGCCGTCTCCCACAACCGCAGGTCCATGGTCGTGGTGACGTTGTGGGGCAGGCCGCGCGTTGCCTCTAGCACCAGTTGGTCCGGGTCCGGGACCAGATCACGCGGCAGGTGGCGCGCAATCAGGAGGCGCAACAAGTTGAACGACACCATGCCCGCGACCAGGCCTGTAATAAGGATCGGGATGGCTTCAGGCAGGGTCTGCGCCTCTGCGCGCAACAGCGCCACACGCTGACCCAGCTTGGCCTCCGGCGAACCGCTCACGGCGCAGCGCCGGCGCAGACTTTCGAGATAGCTGTCCGTCTCTCGGATCGCGCTGGCTCGCCGTCCGTCCGGGTCCATGAAGTAGCGCAGCACGAAACCCAGCACGGGCGCCAGGCGCGGCGCGAGGTGCCAGAGCGTGCGCGGCGAAAACCCCTCGGATTGGAGGGCCAGGCGCGGATCGTCCAACAACGTCATCACAGCCTGACCCACGCTGGGCTCGACGAAGCTCAGCGCGCCCAACGCCGCGCGCCGGCCCAGGCGGTTGCGCAGCGGCCCGGAAATGTCCACCCAGAGGCGCTCACCCGCCAGCTGAAACGGGCTCTTGGCCTCGTCCAGGCGATACCCCAACAGCTTGGCAACGCCGACGACAACCTGTTGCAGGGTCGCCTGTCCCAGCGGCGTGAGTGGATCCAACAGACCCTGCACGGCACCGAAGGAGAAGAACACGCGCAGGGGCTCGGCGGGCACCCCGCCCGGCACCGGGAACAGCGCCGTGATCGGCCGGGCCTGCAGCAACGTCAGTGTCCCGCCGGCCCACGCCCACTCTATGTCCTGCGCGGCGCCCATCTCGGCCGCCACGCGGCCGCCCAGCGCCGCCAAGGCCGTGATGGCGTCGTCCGGCAGCGCCTGCCGATCGGCCGCGTTCACGGCCACCGTTTCCACACCGCCCTCGGCCCGGCCGTGGATGGCCACGGCTTTGGCGCCCAGCGTCTTGCTCAACAGCCGGCCCGTGGCCGTCTCCACCACGTAATGATCCGGCACGACCTGGCCGGACACCAGGGCCTCGCCCAGGCCCAGCGTCGCGTCGAGCACGCTGTGTGTGCGCCGCCCGGTCAGCGGATCGGCCGTGAAGAGGACGCCGGCCGCCTCGCTGGGCACCATGACCTGCACCACGACGGCCAGCGCCACACCCTGCGGGCTGAGGCGGTTGCGGGCCCGGTAGCCGATCGCGCGCGCCGTCCACAGGCTGCCCCAGCACTTCACCACCGCCTCCAGCAGCGCCGCCGGGCCGATAACGTTCAGATAGGTCTCTTGCTGGCCGGCGAAGGAAAGTTCGGGCAGGTCTTCGGCCGTGGCCGAGGACCGCACCGCCACCGCCAACGGCGCGGATGGTTCGTCGTCCGCCAAGGCGGCGTAGGCCTGGCCGAGGGCGGCCGCGATCTCGGGCGGGACCTGGCCGGCGGTGAAGAGGTGGCGGATGGCGACGGAGGCGCGCTCGAGGGAGGCCGGGTCATCCGGGCGGGCCGCCTGGCTCAGCTCGGTGATCCAGGCGCCGAGCCGGTTGCGTTCGACAAAGGCCTGATAAGCCGCCGTCGTCAGCAGAAAGCCGGGCGGCACCGGGAAGCCGGCTCGCGCCAGCCGCGCCAGGTTGGTGCCCTTGCCGCCTACCGCCGCCAGCGTCGCCTCCGGCGATGCCAGCGGCAAGGTCCAAGGATTAGTGGATGTGTGGGCCGAAGGCGGATGATCCATCGCCGTTTGAGTTTTCAAGAAGAGGCCGCTGCAACACGGGTGCCCGATCAGCCTGATAGTAGCACAAGCCCCGTTGCGCCGGAGCGCTGCCCGGATGCAAAGGCCAGCCGCGTCGGCCTGATCTCGCCGCCGGCCCGCGGGCCGGACGGCTATAATCACGCCCTGGGCCAGATCGGCCCGCCACGACGACTGGCTGCCGCATGACCCATCCTTTTGCCCTGGGTGTGAACTACTGGCCGCGCCGCAAAGCCATGTACTGGTGGTCGGACTTCGACCCCGGCGAAGTCCGGGATGATTTCGCCCTGCTGCAGGCGCTGGGTTTTGATTGCGCGCGCGTCTTCCTGCTCTGGGATGATTTCCAGCCCGAACCCGACTTAGTCTCGCGCGCCGCGCTCGATCATCTGGCTCAGGTCTGCGACCTGGCCCAGGCGCACGGCCTGCGCCTGAACATCACGTTTTTCACCGGCCACATGAGCGGACCCAACTGGGCGCCGCGCTGGCTGCTGGGCGGGCCGCGTCGAGCCGTGCGGGCCAGCCAGCCGCTCGGCGTGGCCCAGGTGGTCAGCCGCGGCCGCTTGACCCGCGCCGGCTACCGCAACCCCTACACCGATCCGCTGGCGCTGGCGGCCGAGCGGCTGCTGCTGCGGACCGTCGTCGGCGCGCTCAAGGATCACCCAGCCGTCTGGCTGTGGAACCTGGGCAACGAGCCGGACATCTTCGCCTGGCCGCCGAACGCCGCCGTCGGCGCGGCCTGGGTGCGCGCGCTGGCCGACCTCATCCGGTCGCTGGCGCCCCAGCCGGTGACCTGCGGCCTGCACGTCGACAGCCTGCACCGCGACAACGGCCTGCGTGTCCACCAGGTCTTCGACGCCTGCGATCTGGCCGTCATGCACGCCTATCCGATGTACCTGCCCTGGGCGCGCCATCCCCTCGATCCCGATGTGGTGCCCTACACTTGCGCCCTGACGGCGGCGCTGAGCGGCAAGCCCGTCCTCATGGAGGAGTTCGGCGGCTGCACGGCGCCACCGGGCCAGCCGTCGCAGTACTGGACCTGGACCGCGGCCGGCCTGCCGTTCCGCCAGTTCATGGCCTCGGAGGAGGCGCTGGCCCGCTATCTCGAACAGGTGCTGCCTCGGCTGGTGCAGGTTGGCGCCCTCGGCGCGCTGGTGTGGTGCTTCGCCGACTACGCCCAGGAGTTGTGGGATCGCCCACCCTGCCGAGACTGGCGCCACGAGCGCCACTTCGGCCTGGTGCGGCCGGACGGGTCCCTCAAGCCCCACGCCGCTGTTCTGCAGCGCTTTGCGGCAACAAGGCCGCAGGTGCAGCGAGCCGCCCCTGCCCGGCTTCCAATCACGCCCGAGACCTTTTACCGCTTCCCGATCGCACACCTGCTCCGGCTCTACCCGCGCTACCTCGCCCTCAGCGCCTGAGTCGCATGACCTTCGTCACTGGCCGCCTGCCTGTACTCACCTATAATGGGCGAATAACTCCTGTTCGGAAAGGCTCGTATGCCGCCTCATCGCCAGACCCGCCGTGCCGCGTCCACGCCCGCGCCCGTCCTACCCGACCTCCCGCACCGACAGCCGCGCCTGACGATGTTGGAGCGCGATGACTGCCTGCAGATCCACCTGGCCTCACTGGACGTCCTGCGCCGCACCGGCGTGCGCGTCTACAACCCGGAGGGGCTGCGGCTGCTGCGAGAGGCCGGCGCCGCCGTCGATGGTGAGCTGGTCCGCCTTCCGCCCTCGCTGGTGGAGCAGGCCCTGGCCACGGCGCCGGCCGCCTTCACCCTGCATCAGCGCGGGAGCACGGAGGCCGCCCTCCAGCTGGACGGCCAGCACGTCTACTTTGGAACCGGCTCAGACACGCTGCGCTACCTGGACCCGCGCACCGGCCAGCGCCGGGATTATCAGACCGCCGACCTGGCCGACGTGATGCGGCTGTGTGACGCGCTGCCCGAGATCGGCTTCGTCATGTCCACGGGCATCCCGCGCGACGTGCCGACGCAGACCTACTTCCGCTACCAGTTCGCGACGATGCTGCGCCACACCGTCAAGCCGATCGTCTTCGTGTGCAACGACCGGGCCGATATCGCCGCCATCCACGCCATGGCCGCGGCCGCCGCCGGCGGCGCGGATCGGCTGGCGCAATCTCCGACGCTGCTGCTCTACTCCGAGCCGACCACGCCGCTGCAGCACTCGCTGGAGGCCGCCGACAAGCTGCTCTTCTGCGCCGAGCATGGCATTCCGGTGACGCACTCGCCGGCGCCGATGATGGGCGGCACGGCCCCGATCACGGTGGCCGGCGCAGTGGTGCTGGGCAACGCCGAGATGCTCAGCGGCCTGGTCATGCACCAGCTCAAGCGCCCGGGCGCGCCCTTCCTGTACGGCCACGGCGTCCATCACCTGGACATGAAGGAGATGATCAGCGTCTACGGCGCGCCGGAGTTCCAGCTGGCGCGCGTCTTCGCCGCCGAGATGGGGCGCTTCTACCGCCTGCCGGTGTGGGGCTACTCCGGCCACTCGGACAGCAAGGTGGCAGACGGCCAGGCCGCGGCCGACGCCCAGTTCTCGGTGCTGGTGGCGCTGCTGGCGCGCACCAACCTCAACCACGACGTCGGCTATTTGGAGAGCGGGCTGACCGGTTCACCCGAGATGATGGTGCTGACCGACGAGATCATCGCGCAGACGCGCTGCTTCGCCCGCGGCGCGCGCGTGGACGCCGAAGCGCTGGCCGTCGACGTGATCAATGCGGTGGGGCCGGGCGGCGAGTTCCTGAGCCACGCCCATACCATGGCGCACTGGCGCGAGCTGTGGCTGCCCGGCGTCTTCGACCGGCAGCGCCTGGGGCCGTGGGAGGAGCGCGGCGCCAAGACCGTCAACCAGCGCGTGCGTGAGAAGACGCTCTCGCTCCTGGACACGCATCTCGTGCCGCCGCTGCCGGATGCCGTGGACGCCGAGATCGATCATATTTTGCGGACGGCGGCGTGAAGCCATCTGCGGCGGCGCCCGCCAGCCTCCCCTAGCGCCCGGCCGCGCGGCGGGGGCCCGGGTCCGCCGACCTGATTTGGGCAACTAACGATGAGCACAAACTCTCAGACCCTGGCCGGCTTGTGCGGCATCTGCCCGTCCGGCTGCGGCGTCGAGATCCATCTGGAAGACGGCCGGATCACGCGCCAGAGCCCGCGGCCGGAACACCCCCTCGGCCTGGTCTGCCCGCGCGGCCTGCGCGCGCCCGAGATCGTCTACTCCCCGGACCGGCTCTTGTACCCGCAGAAACGCGTCGGCGCGCGCGGCGCAGGCCGCTTCGAGCGCATCACCTGGGACGAAGCCTACGCCCTCATGGTGCGCGAGCTGCGCCGCCTGGCCGACGCGCACGGGCCGGAAACGGTGACGATGTACACCGGCCGCGGCAACTTCGAGTTCGGCCTGAACGAGGCGTTTGCGCCGGCTGGCACCGCCGAGTCGTCGGCCAACGCCGTGCTCTTCCCGTTCGGGTCGCCCAACACCACCGGCGTGGGCGCGCTGTGCTACGTCTCCTACGGCTTGATCGCGCCGCGCGCCTGCTTCGGCGAGTACATGCGCGAGGTCGAGGAAGACCTGGAACACGCCGCTCTGATCTTCGTCTGGGGCGAGAACCCGGCCACCGATTCACCGCCGCTCAACCTGCGCCGGCTGAAACACGCCCAGGCGCGCGGCGCCCGGATCGTCGTCATCGACCATCGCCGCAGCGAGACCGCGCGCGCCCTGCGCGCCGAGTGGATCGGCGTGCGGCCCGGCACCGATGGGGCGCTGGCGCTCGGCCTGCTGCGCGAGTTAATCGAGACCGGGCGCGTGGATCACGACTTCGTCCAGAACTGGACGCACGGTTTTGAGGCGCTGCGCGACTATGCCGCCGGCTTCCCGCCGGAACGGGTGGAGCAGATCACGGGCGTGCCGGCCGCGGCCGTGCGTGCGCTGGCGGACGCCATCGCCGCCGCGCGCGGCTTTGCGGTGCTCATGTACAGCGGCCTGGAATACTCCAACAGCGGCGTGCAGGCCATCCGCGCCGTGCTCACGCTGCAGGCTCTCACCGGCCACCTGGATACGCCGGGCGGCAAGCTCATCAAGCCGCGCGACCGGCTGCGCTTCAACCGCATCCTGACCGAGCCGCCCGCCGGTGCGCGCCGCCCCATCGGCGCCGACGAGTTCCCGATCTACTACGAGGTCCGCCGTGAAGCGCACGCCGGCCTGCTGCCGCAGGCCATCCTGGAGGGCCGGCCCTACCCGGTCACCGGCCTGATCGTCAGCGGCGCGTCGTTGATCACGGCCTGGCCAGACCCCGATCTCTGGCGCCGGGCCCTCGGCGCGCTGGAATTTCTGGTCGTCGCCAACCGCTTCCCCACCGCCGACGCCGCCTATGCCGACCTGCTCCTGCCGGCGACGACCATGTTCGAGATCGAGTCCTACATGGACTACGGCGGCTGGGTGCAGCACCGGCGCCGCGTGATCGAGCCGGTGGGCGAGGCCCGTAACGACTACCTGATCTGGGCAGAGCTGGCGCGCCGCCTGGGTTACGGCCACCTCTGGCCGCAGACGGAAGCGGAGCTGGTGGCGCGTTTCTTGGAGGGGACCGGGTTCACGCTGGACGCTCTGATCGCCAATCCGGACGGCTTGCCCTACCCTGAGCCCGCGCCGACGTATCGCAAGTATGCCCGCGGCGCGCTGCGGCCGGATGGGCAGCCCGGCTTCAACACCCCCACCGGCAAGTTTGAGCTCACTTCAGAGTGGTTCCGCGGCCACGGCTACGAGCCGCTGCCCGTCTACGTCGAGCCCACCGAAGGGCCGCTGGCCGCACCCGAACTGGCCGCGCGCTTCCCGCTGGTGCTTAACACCGGCGCGCGCCTCCAATCCGATTTCCGCTCGCAGCACCACAACATCCCCTCGCTAGTGGCCATGCAGCCATGGCCGCTGGTGCACCTGCACCCGGACGACGCCGCGGCGCGCGGTTTGCGCGACGGCGACCTCGTGGACGTGGTCACGCCGCGCGGCCGGGTCCCCTTCCGCCTGCGCGTCAACGCCGACCTCGTGCGCGGCGCTGTCGAGGCCAACATGGGCGGCGGCGGCCCGCTCGGTCCGCAGGCCTGGCAACAGTGCAACGTCAATGTCCTGACCGATCCCGAGAACCGCGACCCGATCTCGGGCTTCCCGGTCTACAAGGCGCTGCTGTGCGACGTGGTACGAGCGACTGACGCTCCGGCCGACATCTGACAAGCGGCCCTGTCTCCGCTATAATCACCTCGATCCCGAACCGGCCTCCTGATCGGCCTGCACCTGGCCGAAACCCAGAACCGCTCTCAACCCCAGCGCCCGGCTGCTTAAGCGCCTTCGCGGCGCGCCCCTGTCGGCGGACACCGCCCGGACGGGCGCGCCAGCCTAGGCCCGCGCACTCAGCAAGGAGACCGTGATGTCCGCTTCATTGAACATGCTCAGTCACGAGGGCAACAGCCAGCCGTTCGCGGCCGGCCAGGTGATCTTCAAAGAGGGTGACCCCGGCGAAGTCATGTATTTCGTCGTCGAGGGCGAAGTCGAGATCAGCCTGGGCGACCGGATGCTCAACCATGTCGTTCAGGGCGGCATCTTCGGCGAGATGGCGCTGATCGACGACGCGCCGCGCAGCGCCACCGCCGTGGCCAAGACGGACTGCCGCCTGATCCCGATCAGCCAGCGCCGCTTCGTCTTCCTGGTGCAAAGCATGCCGTACTTCGCGCTGCAGGTGATGTCGGTGATGGCCGAGCGCCTGCGCCGCTCCCTGGCCAACTCAGCCGCCTGAGCGGACCAGCGGCTCCGCCAGGGCCACCGCCCCCCACAACGGCGACTCGCCACCCAGCGCAGCCGGCACGATCGACGCCGGAGTGCGCGCCCGGAGTTCTGGCAGCACAAAGTCGGTGGCGGTCGCGCGCAGAGCCTGCCAGTACACCGAGCCGGCGCCGGCCACGCCTCCGCCGATGATGACGCGCTCCGGGTTCAGCAGCGTCAGCGCGTAGCCGAGGCCCTGCCCCAGCGCGCGCGCAGCCGACTCCATCACCGCGATCGCCGGATCCGACCCAGCTTGGGCGGCGGCGTCCACGTCAGCGGCCGTCCAGGGCGCGCCTGGCCGCGGCGCGCGCGCATTCATCATCCGGGCGATGTTGGTGCCCGAGCCGAGCGCCTCCACACAGCCGCGCTTGCCGCACACGCACGGCGGCCCGGCCGGGTCGAGGGCCAAGTGGCCGATCTCGCCGGCCAGGCTGTCCGCGCCGCGCTGCACGCGCCCCTCCAGCACCCAGCCGCCGCCGATCCCGGTGCTGACGGTCACATAGAACAGGCTGGCGCAGCCCTGCCCGGCCCCGTAGCGCCACTCCCCCAGCGCCGCGACGTTGGCGTCGTTGTCCACGCTCACGGGCACACGATAGCGTTCCCGCACCATCTCGGCCAGCGGCGCCGCCTCCCAGCCCGGCACGTGATGCGAGAGGAAGACCTGGCCGGTGCGCCAATCGACGGGACCGCCGAAGCTCACGCCAACCGCCGCGAGCTCGCCGCCCTCAGCCGCCTGTTCGGCCAGCAATCCATCCGCCAACTGGAACATCAACGCCCGGTCCGCCTGGCCGTCGCTATTGGGCGGCGCGGGCTGACGGCGTCGGGCGCGCCAGACTGAGGCGCCGGCCTCGATCAGCGCCGCCGCATGTTTGGTGCCGCCGAAGTCGAGAGCCAAGATGAGCGCCGGATGAGAAGTCATCGCCCGCCTCCTTGAAAGCCTAATCAGCCGTTAATCGGGCCAGTGGTCGGCCGCCCGGGCACCCGTATTTTGCCACCAACGGCGGCGGCAGCCGGGAGAACCGGGCACGCCCTGGTCAGCGTACATCATATGCGGTCAGTTCCCGGCGGCCCGCGGCCCGCCGGGCGGCGATGATACAATCGCGGTCTTTCTGCCCAACTATGCGCCTGTGCGTGGTCTCCCCCTTCCCGCCTGAAATCTCAGGCGTCGGCCAGTACGGCTGGCACCTCACCGCCGGCCTGGCTCGGACTGGGCGCTTTGAAGCCATCACCGTCCTGGCCGACCAGGGCCGTGAGAGCGGCCAACCCAGCCCGCATCCGGCCGTTACAGTGCGGCACCTCTGGCGCCGCGATGATCCAGGCGCGGTGGTGGCGCTCTGGCGCGCGCTGCGCACCGACCGTCCGGACGCGCTCTGGTTCAATGCCGGCCTGACCATGTTCGGGCGCTCGCGAGCCGCCAACTTTCTCGGGTTGTGCCTGCCCGCCCTGGCCCGGCGTGCCGGCCTGCGCGTCGTCGTCACGCTGCACGAGGTCTTCGAGGCCGCGCGCTTGCGGAGCCTCGGCCTGCCCAACGGCCGCTTCACCCAGGCCGGCGCGCAGGCGGCCACCCACTTGCTGCTCGGCGCGGACGCCGTCGGCGTCACCCTGCGCCGCTACGCCGACCTGCTCCACCAGCGTTACGGCGCGCGCAACGTGCACCATCTGCCGATCGGCGCGTACACGCGCGTCGGGCTGGCGCCGCGCCCGGCTGATGCGCCGCCGAACGACTGCCTGTTCTTCACCAGCCTGGCGCCGCACCGCGGCCTGGAGGCGTTGCTGCCGGCCTTCCAGGCGGCGCGCGCCCGCTATCCCGAGGCGACGCTGACGATCGCCGGGAGCGAGCACCCGCGCTTCCCGGGCTATTCCGAACAGGCGCGGGCCGACGCGCGCGGCCTGCCCGGCGTGCGCTGGCTGGGGCCGCGCGGCGAGGCCGAAGTGCACGCCCTCTTCGCGCAGACCCGCGTGGTGGTGGTGCCGTATCTGGCCACGACCGGGGCCTCCTCCGTGCTCAGCCGCGCCGCGGCGCTGGGACGCCCGGTGATCGCCAGCGACCTCCCCGACCTGCGCGCCACAGCCGAGGAAGTGGGACTGCGCGTGGTGTGGACGCCGCCCGGCGATGCCGCCGCCCTGGCGCGCGCCCTGGTTGAGCTGCTGGATTATCCCGCCCGCCAGGCCGAGTTGGCGCGCCACAACGCCGAGGTCATGCGCGCCCTGTCCTTGGAGGTGACCAGCGCGCGTTACGCCGATCTGCTGACCCCCAACCAGCCGTCCCTGGCGCCCGCCCCGCACCGCGCCGCCGACCAGGCTTGACGATGGCGCGCGCCCTGCGGAGTTGGCTGGAGCGCCACGCCACGCCAGGCGGCTGGTGCCTGATGGCGCTGGCCTTCTGCCTGCCCTTCGTGCTGGGCCGCGCCCAACGCGGCGCCTTCGACACGCCGGTTCACCTCTTCTTCGCCGACCACTATCGCCAGACGTGGTGGAGTCTGTGGGAGCCGCGCTGGTACCTGGGCTTTTCGGTAGCGTCTTATCCGCCGCTGACGCATCAACTGATCGCGCTGGGATCGTGGCCCATGAGCGCACTGATCGCGGCCTTCGCGCCAGGGCCGGAACCGTATCCCGGCGCTTTCCGCTGGTGGGGCGCGGAGGCCGTTTTCGTCGGGCTGCTGCTGGCCGTGGCGGCGCTGCTGCCCGTGGCCGTGCGCGCATACGCGCGGATCTTCGTCGGCCCGCGCGCGGCCGCCTGGGCGGCGACGCTGGCCGTCGCGCTGCCGGCCTTGCATCTGGCGGCGTGGTCGTTCGGGCAGCTGCCCACGCTGGCCGCCACCACCGTCATCCTGCTGGCCCTGGCGCGCGGCGTCGACTTCGTGCACAGCGGCCGGCGCGCGGCTTTGGCGCAAGCCATCGCCCTGGCGGCGGTGGCCGCGGCCACGCACCATGCCGTCTTCCTGTTCGTGCCGTTTGCGGCGGGCGCCGGGCTCGCTCAGCTCTGGGTGCGGCGCCGGGCAGCGGCCGCGCCGGTGCGCCTCGTCCAGCTGGCGCGCAGCGCACTGTGGGGGGCGGCCTCCGCCCTCGTCGTCGCCCTGGTGCTCTGGCCGTTTCTGCAATGGAGCCAGGGCCAGCGTCTGCAGACCCCCATCGACCACCTCAGCCGGCACAACTTTCTGCTGGATCCTGTCGCCACGCTGTACTTCTTCTGGCCCGTGTATGGGCCGCTGCTGCTGTTGATCCCGTCTCTGTGGAGGTGGCGGTCCGCGCGCCGCTGGCCGCTGGCCGCGGCCTGGGCGCTCCTGTTCTGCCTCAGCCTGGGCGGGACCACGCCGCTGCCGCGCTGGCTGTTCGGGGCGGGTTGGGAGTGGCTGACGTACGACCGCTTTGGTCTGTGGGCGGCCATCCTGTTCCTGCCCGTGGCGGGCGCGGCCCTGCCCGCGGCCTGGCGGCGGGCGCCCGGATGGGCGTTAGCGTGGACGGCCTCACTGGCGGCGGCCAGCGTGTTGGCCGGCTGGCTGGCCGGGCTGGCGCAGGCCCAGCCGCCGCCCGTGGACATGGCGTCCCTGGCGCGTTTCCTTAACGAGCCCGCCCAGCGGCCGTATCGCTATCTGACCTTGGGCTTTGGCGATCAGTTGGCCCAGCTCTCAGCCGTCACCGCCAACGGCACGCCCGACGGCACTTACCACACCGCGCGCGGCCTGCCTGAGCTGCGCGCCAGCGGTCTGGGCGCCTTGGACACCGCGGTGTGGAGTCCGCTGGGCGCCGCCGCCGTGAAACCCTTCCTGGAAAACCCGCAGCGCTACGGCGTGCGCTGGGTCTTCGCCCACCACCCCGCCTACGTCCCGGTGTTGTTGGATACCGGTTGGCGTTTTCGTTTCTTTATCGGGCCGGTGATGGTCTGGGAGCGCGCGGACGTCCGTCCGCTCCCGCTGACGCCGCCGGCCGAGGACCGGTTCGCAGCCGCGTGGTGGGGGACGGCGCCGCTGACGGCGCTGGCGTTGGCGGCGCTGGCGTTGGCCTGGCCCGGACGCCGCTGGCTGACGCGCGCCCGCGTGGTCGCGGCGCTGGCCTGGCTGCGCCGCGCCGGTTGGGTCTTCACCTTCGCCCTGCTGGCGCTATGGTGGGTCTATCGGGTGCGCGCGGGCGCCGGCGACCTGCCGCAGATCTACTTCGTCTATCAAAGCGTGCTGATCTACGCTGCCGAGGCGGCCGCCGCGCTGACGGTGGCCAGCTGGCTGGCGGAGCGCGGCCTGCGCGGAGAGCGTCTGCACCTCGGGCCGCGCGGCGTGGCCTGGGCGGGCGCGGGCCTGATAGCGGCTGTCGCCGTCTCGGCCGCGCGGTCCGCGGACCCGGCGCTGACGGTGACCCGCGCGCTGCACGGCGCGCTGCTGGCAGGCTGGTATCTGCTGCTGGTGAATGATCCGCCCGGCCGCACGTTGACCGGGTGGGTGTTGGCCCTCGCGGTGCTGACACAGAGCATCGTGGCCGCGGCCCAAGCGCTCACCCAGAGCACGGCCGGGTTGGCCGGCTTGCACTTGCCCTGGCCGGGCACGGTGACCGCCGCAACGCGCGGGGCCAGCGTTGTGGCGAGCGCCGAGGGCGCGCGCTGGCTGCGCGCCTACGGGACGCTGCCGCACCCCAACATCCTGGGCGCGTTTCTGCTGGTCTACCTCAGCGGCTTGCTGGCTCAGTACCTGGCCGACGGGCGGCGGCGGTGGCTGGCGGGTCTGGGCGCCGGGGCCTTCGCCCTGGCACTGACTTTCTCACGCGCGGCCTGGCTGGGGGCGTTGGGGATGGCCCTCGCCGTCGCCGGGATGGCCCGGGCCTCGACCCGGCCGCGCCTGAAGGTCGCCGGGGCAGTGATGGCGTTGACGGCGTTGCTCACCCTGGCGCCGCTGGCCGGCTGGCTGGCCCCGCGCCTGGGTCTGGCCGGGCCGGCGAATGACCTTGAGCGCGCATCGACCTTGGAGCGTACGCTTCTGATCGGCTTCAGCCTGGACGCCTGGCGCGCGCAGCCGCTGACAGGCGTGGGTGCGGGCGCGTTCCCGCAGTGGGCGGCCCGCAACACCGGGGCCGGTTACCCCTTCGAGCCAGTTCACAACGTGCCGCTGCTGATCCTGGCCGAGACCGGCGTGGTGGGCGCGGCGGCGGCGCTGGCTCTGGTCGGCGCGGTGGCCGGGCGCATCTGGCGACGGCGTGGGCGAATGGAGGCGGCCGAGGCCGCCTGGGCGGCCGGGTTGGTGGGGCTGCTCATCACCGGCTTGTTTGACCACCTGTGGTGGACCCAGCCGCCGGCGCGCATACTGGCGGTGCTCGTGCTGGCGCAGTGGGCGCGCGCCGCCGCGGCCTCAGAGGCTCAGCCCTGACCAACTGGCCGACCCGCCAGCGCGGCGGCCAGACGCTGGTTACACCGGTTCAGTTGGCTGACAGGGGAAAATGGGCGCAGACGCGGGTGCCTTGCCCAGGAGCGCTGTGGATGGTGAGGTTGCCGCCGCAGCGCGCCGCGCGTTCGCGCATCGACCGAAGCCCCAGGTGGCCGGGATAGGCCGCCTCGGGGTCGAAGCCGACGCCGTCGTCCCACACCTCCAAATTCAGGCCGCCGTCCCCGCGCGCCAGCCGCACGGCCAGGCGCTGGGCGTGCGCGTGTTTGACGGCGTTGTGAAGCGCCTGTTGAGCGATCCGGTAGATCGTCTCCTTCAGGTCCAGAGGGATGTCTGGCTCAGCGCACATCTCAACCGCCACGTCCAGGCCATGGCGCGCGTGCAGGGCGTCCGCTTGCTTGTTGAGGGCGTTCACCAGGCCTTCACTCTCCAACGATTCTGGGCGCAGGTCAAAGATCAGGGCGCGCATCTCGGTCAGCCCGGCGTCCGCCAGGGCGACGACATAGTTGAGCGCTTCGACCACGCGTTCGCGGCGGGTGTCCAGCAGTGTCAGGGCGGTGTGCGCGCCCAGCGAGATGCCGTACAACGCCTGCGAGAGCGAGTCATGCAGCTCGCGCGCCAGCTTCTGGCGCTCCTCCAGCGCGATCAGGCGCTCGTGATCGCCCAGGTCATGCCAGAGGGCCACGGCGCCGGAAATCTGGCCATCGGCATAGAGGGGCGAGGCCGACACGGCGATGGTGGCCTCGTGCTCGTCGCCGTTGACGAAGACCAGGCGCTCGCTGCGCACCGTCTCGCCGCGCAGGGCGCGGGCGGACGGATACTCAGACGGCGGCACCAGACGTCCGTCCGCGCCGTGGACGTCGATCTTGCGGAAGACGTCGGCGCGCGTGGCCGGCTTCTCCGGCGGCTGCGGCCCGCCCAGGGCCGCCATCGCCGCCGGGTTGGCGCGCACCGGGTCACCAGCCGCATCGTACACCACCACGGCGTCTGTCATCGCCGCGAAGACGGCTGCGAGCTCATCCGCCCGCAACTGCGCTTCCACCGTCAGCGTCTGCGCGCGCCGCCGCTCACGGTCATACTGCTGCAACAGGCGCTGGCTCTCGGCCTCCGCCCGGCGGCGCTCGCTGATCTCCTTCTGCAGATCGTTGTTAAGGCGCCGCAGCTCGGCCGTGCGCTCATCCACACGTTGTTCGAGCTCGTCATAGGACCGGCGCAGGCCGCGCTCAGCGCGCTCGCGCGCCCGCAGATCATGCCGCAGCAGGAAGAAGAGCAGCACCACCGTCAAGGCGGCGTGGAGCACGTGCAGCTCGGCGAACTGCCAGCGCTCGGTGATCCACAAATCCACAACCAGGTCGACGGCGAAGATCCACAGGCCCGTGAGCAACGCGTAACCCAGCGCCGTTGTCAGAGCGGAGCGCCGCATGAGCACGTCTCTCATCGCCTCACCGCCTCAGGCTTGCTCGGGCGGCGGCCCGCCCGCCGGGCGGGCGCCGGGCGCCGCCAGCCCCATGCGCGCCGCGTATAAGGCCGCTTGCGTGCGGCTCTTCACCCCGAGCTTGGCCAGGATGTGGGCGACGTGCGTCTTCACGGTCTGCTCACCGATGCTGAGCGCGGCCGCAATCTCGCGGTTGGAGCGCCCGGCCCCCAGCAGGCGCAGTACGTCGCGCTCGCGCTCGGTCAGGCTGTCGGCCTGTTCCGGCGCGATCCGGTCATGCATCAGCCGCGCCATCACTTGCGGCGATAGCTGCGCCTGGCCGTTGGCGGCGGCTTTGATCGCGCGCCGCAGTTCGTGGGCTTCGGTGTTCTTGAGAAGATAATGGCCTCAGCCGCGCGCGACCCGTACTTCCGCGCCAACCAGATCGGCGTGAACGAAGTCGTCCGCAGCCTGGGCCTGGACGGCGCCGGCAACATGTGCATGCGCTGCCACAGCCCCAACGGCTGGTACTCGGGCCGCTTCGACCCAACCCTGGCCGGCGACCCGCGCGGCACGACCATGGAGCACAGCATCCTCCAGTCCACCGACGACGAGGGCATCCTGTGCGAGTTCTGCCACCGTGCCATCGGCAACGTGACCATGCAGCGCCCGGACCTGAGCGCCACAGATCCGGCCTGGAACATGCTGGCCGGCGTCAGCGACTGGCCGCATGCCGGGCACGCCTACGTCGACCAGGCCGGCGATACGACGATCGCCGCCGGCAGCCCGTACGGCGACACGAGCCTGCAGCTCAACGACGGCATGACCTACCTGGGCAAGTATCCGGGCTCGGTCGACATCTTCTTCAGCGACCTGCCCGAGGCCGGCACCAGCTACACCGGCCAGACCTACGGCGTCTACCCGCCCGGCTTCCCGAATGCGGGCGCCCCGGTGGTTAACCCGGATGGTTCCGTGCCGATCCACTACGAGGTCCCGATCGGCCCGCCGACGCTGCCCGGCGGCGGCTATGACTACCAGGCGCAGTCGCTGTCGCTCGAGCACCCGACCGTCGGCGCGGTCCGCGATGCCAATGGCGAGGGCGCCTTCGTCACCAAGCCTGAGTTCTGCGGCTCCTGCCACGACCTGACGGTGCCAGTGCTCAACCATGGCATGCCCGAGCAGCGCACCTACACCGAGTGGAAGAACAGCGACTTCGGCCGCGACGAGAACTCCGCGACCTACACGCGCTGCCAAGACTGCCACATGCCGACCCAGATGCACGAGTACGCGGACGACGCGCCGGTCTCGCTCAACCCAGACCCGACCGTCTCCGGCTGGTTCCCGTACGCCAAGGACCGGAACTCGCAGGGCGGCACCGCCTTCCACAAGTTCGCGGGCGCCAACCGCGACCTGCCGGACGCCATGAAGCTCCTGTACCCGGAGCCGGACCTGGAAGTCCTCGGCGCGCCCACCGGCAATGACCCGCGCATCTTCCCCGGCATGCTCTCGACGCGCGACCCGATGTACGACCGCGCGCAGCGCAATACCGAAATCTCGCTGCAAGACGCCGTGGATGTGCAGATCATCGGCGGCCCGACCCTGAATACCACGACCGGCAAGTGGGAAGTGCAGGTCAAGGTCACTAACAACACGGGCCACCGCATCCCATCCGGCTACCCGGATGGCCGCCGCCTGTTCGTGACCCTCCAGGTCAAGGACCAGAACGGCGTGCTCGTCTATGAGTCAGGCCACTACGACCAGGCCAGCGCGACCCTGTTCACCGACAGCACGTTGAGCGGCTTCCAGCGCGCGTTGGAGCCCGTGATCGACAGCGCCAGCAACGCCGTCATGGTCTACGAGCGCGTCACCGGCACCTGCGTGGACAGCACCGGCGCCGCGATCTTCACCGACCCGACGGCCGGCGTGCCGGTGGCCTGCACGGCCTCCCCGGCGCTGACCAACAACTTCATCCTGTTTGACAACCGCATCCTGCCGGCCGGCTTTGACTATGCCGCGCTGCGCGAGGCCGGTGTCAAGTTCTGGAACTACGGCGCCGGCCTGGTGCCGGTCGAGGACGCCGACCGCTTCCCGAACGGCCAGAACTGGGACGTGGTGACCTACACCTTCACGGCCCCGGTCGGCTCCACGCCGACCGTCGCGCGCGCCGAGCTCAACTGGCAGACGCACACGCGCGAGTTCGTCGAGCACCTGAAGGACCAGGACGTCTCCACCGTCCGGCCGGAAGGTCCGCCCAGCATCTACGACCCGAACTACCCGCTCACCCCGAACTACCTGAGTGACGTCGTCGGCCTGGACACCCTGACCGACCTGGAAGGCAACCCGCTCAACGACAACTGGGGCGGCATCGCCTACGCCTCCTGGCTGCTCACCGGCAAGGGCGCGCCGTTTGTGGCCGCCGCCGCTGAGACCGGCCTGGCCGCGCCCGCGGCGCCCGCCGAACTCGGCGAAGTGTGGGTGTACAACCCGGACACCGACCTGCGCGAACCTTACACGCAGAAGATCGCGTGGAGCCCGGTGCCCGGCGCTGAAGGCTACCTGGTCTGGATCAAGTACGGCGTCAGCGACGCGACCGCAGCCTGGGATCGCCTGGCCGTTGTGCCCGCCACCCAGACCGAGATGGTCGTGCTCGGCGATCCCAACGCCGTGCCCGCGCCCCAGCCGGTGCTCAAGGTGGTGATCACCAACACCGCCCTGAACGTTGCCAAGACCTATCAATACCGCGTGCAGGCCTTCAACGCCGGCGGCTACAGCGTCTTCTCGCCGGCTCTGGCGGCGCAGACGCCGAATGACCTGCCGCTGCCGCCCGAGAACCTGCAGTTCGTCAGCAGCACGTCCACGTCCATCAGCATGGCCTGGTATGACGCCGCCGACAACGAAGACGGCTTCATCCTCCAACGCCAGGACGTGCCGGTCGTCGGCGACTTTTACCAGGTGGGCGACAGCGCCAGCCAGACGCCGGGCTTCGCCTTCGGCGGCAACACCTGGACCGACACCACGGCCCAGCCGGCGCGCTGCTACAACTACCGCGTCGCCGCCTACAACGGCTCCGGGCTCTCCACCTGGAACGTCAATGGACCGGTGCAGATGTGCACGGGCAGCGCCCCCGGCGCGCCGAGCAATCTGACCGCCACTGCCCTCAGCGGCATCCGCGTCGACCTGACCTGGACGGCGGCCACCGGCACGTTCACGGGTTACCGCCTGGAGCGCGCCACCAACGCTGGCTTCACCACCGGCTTGACCGCCTTCAGTATCACCAACCCGGCGGCGCTCACCTACTCCGACCTGACCGTCCAGCCGAACACCGCGTACTGGTATCGCCTGTACGCCCTCAACGCGCCGCTGGAATCGCCGGCCTCCAACACGGCCGCCGTCATCACGCCGCCGCTGCCGCCGGCCGCGCCCAGCAACCTGGTCGCCACCGTCAACGGCCCGCGCCAGGTGACGCTGACGTGGAAGGACAACGCCAACAACGAGCAGGGCTTCGTGGTGGAGCGCGCCACGGGTTCAGGCGCCGGGCTCACGTACGCCGTGATCGCCACCCTCAACACGCCCAACACCACCACGTACGTGGACACCACGGTCCAGCCGAAGTTCACGTACTCGTACCGGGTGAAGGCGTTCAACCTGGGCGGTCCGTCGGCCTACTCCAACGTCGCCGTGGCCATCACGCCTGGCGAGATCCCGCAGCCGCCGTCCAACCTGCGCGTCACGTCCGCCACCCGCGTTGCAATCAACCTGGCCTGGAACGACAACGCCACCAACGAACAAGGTTTCTACGTTGAGCGGCGCGTCGGCACCGGAGCCTGGGTGCGCATCGCCACGCTGGGCGCCAATGTGACCACGTATCGCAACACCGGCCTGACGCCGAACATGCTGTACTCCTACCGCGTGCAGGCGTACAACGCCGACGGCGTCTCGGCCTACTCGAATATCGTGACGCAGCGGACTCGGCCGTAACCCTGGTCCCACCTGCCTGAGGGCGTGACCCCCGCGTCCCGCCCGCCTGACCCGGCCCGTCCTCGCTCCGAGGGCGGGCCGGCGTCATTTCCGGCGGCTGCGGGTTGGTCGCGCCGGCCGGCTTGTGTACAATGAAGGTGAGACAGGCTGCGGATGACCCAACCCCTCCTCACGACCAAGCTCTATGCCCCGCCGCCGCGCCCGGATTGGGTGGCCCGCCCGCGCCTGCTCGCGCGCCTGGACGCAGGCCAAACCCGGCCGCTCACGCTCGTCTCCGCGCCGCCAGGCTTCGGCAAGACCGCGCTGGTGAGCCATTGGCTGGCGCAGCGCGCGCCGGTGGTGGCGTGGCTTTCACTGGAGGCCGCCGACGACGATCCCGCCCGCTTCTGGCGTTACGCCCTGGCCGCTCTGCAAACCGCACGCCCCGGCCTCGGCCAGACGGCCTCGGCGATGGTGGCCGCTCCAGGGGCGGCGCCGCTGGAGGCGGTCGTGGCCGAGTTGGTGAATGACCTGGCGGCTGACCCGCTGCCGTTGACGCTGGTCCTGGATGATTACCATCAGATCGGGGCCGAACCGATCCACACCAGCCTGAACTTCTTGTTGGACCATGCGCCGCCGGCGTTTCATCTGGTGCTGCTCACCCGCGAAGACCCGCCGCTGGCCCTGGCGCGCCGCCGCGCCCGCCAACAAGTCGCGGAGGTCCGCGCCGCCGACCTGCGCTTCACGGACGACGAAGCGACGGCCTTCCTGAACACGGCCAACGGCCTGGGCCTGGCGCCGGCCGACCTGGCCATCCTGGCCGCGCGCACCGAGGGTTGGATTGTCGGGCTGCAGATGGCGGCCCTGTTCCTCCAGGGCCAGGCCGACCGGCGGCGCGCGGTGGAGACGTTCGCGGGCGACGATCGCTATATCGCCGATTACCTGGTCGAGGAAGTCCTGCAGCATCAGCCGCCCGCGATCCAGGACTTCCTGCTCAAGACGTCGGTGCTGCCGCGGCTGAGCGGCCCTTTGTGCGACGCTGTGTTGGACGAAGGCCCAACGCCGACCGACGCCGACCAGCGGTCCGGCCTCCGACCTTCGACCATCGTCCTGGAAGAGCTCGACCGCGCCAACCTCTTCCTGATCCCTCTGGACAACCGCCGCGAGTGGTACCGCTATCACCATTTGTTTGCCGATCTGCTGCAAGCCCGGCTGGAACAGGCCTTCGGCCCGGAGCGCGCAGCCGTGCTCCACGAGCGCGCCGGCGCCTGGTTCCGCGATCACGGGCTGTTGCTGGAGGCCGTGCAGCACTTGCAGCGCGGTCGGCACCCGGCTCAAGCCGCGGGCTTGCTGGCCGAGCAGAGCGCCGTCTTCTTCCAGCGCGGTGAACTCAGCACGCTGGTGGCGCTGGTGGATGCGCTGCCGCGCGACACGCTGGCGCACTATCCCGGCCTGGGGCTGGCCTACGCGTGGGCCGCGCACGCCACTGGGCATTTAGACGAGTCCTCAGCGGCGTTGACGCTGGTCGAGCGCGCGCTCGGCGCAACCAGCGAACAGCTGGAGGCGGCGCTGCCCGAACAGACCCGCAATGCCCTGGCCGAGGTGGCCGTCATCCGCGCTCAGCATGCCCTCAGCCGGTCAGACATGCCAGCGGCCCTGGCCATCTGCGAGCGCGTGCAGCCGATTGTGGACGGGCCGGGCGCCACGCGCCCCGGGCTCTTCAACCCGCCGGCCAACCTCAGACCGGTGGTCACCTATGACCTGGCCTTTGCCCGTGAGTGCCAGGGCCAGACGGCGGTCGCGGCCAGCACCTACGCTGAGGCCGCCGAGATCGCGCAGGCCCACGACAATATCCACATCGTCGCCCTCTGCGCTGGCCGGCTGGGCCAACTGCAGGTCTTGAGCGGGCAGTTGCAGGCCGCCGAGCAAACCTTCCGGCAAGGCCGGCAGGCTCTCTCGGACAAAGGTCAGACGCAGTCGCCGCTGGCGGGCATGCTGTTGGCCGGTTTGGGCGGCGTGGTGTACGAGCGCAATGACCTGGAGGCGGCCCGCCAACTTCTGGAGCAGGGGTACGCCCTGGCACGGCCCTGGCGCAATGCCGAGGGGCTGGGCACTGGCGCGCTTGGGCTGGCCCGCCTGCGGCTGGCGGTCGGCGACCTGGCCGGCGCCGAATTCATCCTGGAGGAGGCGGCCGCTCTTTGCCAGCATGCACCCACGGTCACGCCTCTGTTGGAAGGGCAACGGGCCGTCGTCTGGGCGCGCGCGGGCCGGCTGGACGCCGCCGAACGCTGGGCGCGCAGTTGTGGTCTGAACCCGGCCACGCCGCCGGCCTTCCCGGATGAGGACCGGGCGCTCTGCCTGGCCCGAGTGCGCCTGGCCCAGGGGTCTTGGCCGCAGGCCGCCTCATGGCTAGACTCCCTGGCCGCCGACGCCGAGGCCGGCGGGCGCCATGGGCGTGTGATTCAGACCCGTGTCCTGCAGGCTCTCGGCCTGGCGGCTGAGGGACGCCAAGCCGCGGCCTTGGCCGCGCTCGAGCGCGCTCTGGCGTTGGCCGAGCCCGAGGGCTATGTGCGCGTCTTCGTCGACGAGGGCGAACCGCTGCTGACGCTGCTGAACGCCGTGGCCGGACCCGGCGCGCCGTACGCCCGCCGCCTCAGCGCGTTGTACGCCGGCCCCTCCGCCTCCCCCGCCCCGGTGGTCCCCGGCGCGCGCCTCGCCGCCTCGCCGCTCGCCGAGCCCTTGACGCCGCGTGAGGCGGAAGTTCTGCGCCTCATGGCCGACGGACTCTCCAATCAGGAGATCGCCGACCGGCTGGTCATCTCGCTCGGGACGGTCAAGACCCACACCGCAAACATTCACGGCAAATTCGGGGTCAATACTCGAATGCAAGCCGTCAACCAGGCCCGAGCCCTGGGACTGTTGTCGTAGCCCCGCGCGTGGGCGCCGCTCCCCCCGGCCCTCCTCCCGGTAATACACACTTCGGCTGATCCAGCTCCCACCGGTTTAGGCGTAGTCTGAGCTTGGACCTGCGGAATGGAGAGCATTCCGCCCACAATCCAGGTGACGATGGACACGCCTCACGTTCTGCGGCTGGATCAACCGGCCGTCTACCGCATCATGTTCCAGGGCCGGGTCGAGGCCGACTGGTCGGACTGGCTTCAAGAGCTTTCGGTCCAGGCCCTGCCTGGCACACTGCAAGCCCCGGTCATCACCACGCTCACCGGCACCGTCGCCGACCAGGCCGCCCTGTTTGGGCTGCTCGCCCATGTGCGCGACCTCGGCCTGCCGCTGTTGCTGGTCCAATATCTGGAGGCCGGACGACCGGCCTCGCCGTCTTCAGCCAGGAGTTCAGCATGAACGACCGCAACGCCATCGAAGCCCACGACCTGCGCAAATCCTTCGGCAGCCTCCAGGCTGTCCGCGGGGTGACATTTCAGGCCCGCGCCGGCGAGATCCTGAGTCTGCTCGGCCCCAACGGCGCCGGCAAGAGCACGACCATCTCGATACTCGCCGGGCTGCTCCAGCCGGATGACGGCGAGGCCTGTATCGACGGCCATTCCATCCGCCACGACGCCGCGGCCGCCAAAGCTGCCCTGGGCGTCGTCCCGCAGGACATCGCCCTGTACCCGGACCTCTCGGCGCGCGAGAACCTTGATTTCTGGGGCAAGATGTACGGGCTGCGCGGCGCTGCCTTGCGCGGGCGCGTGGACGAAGTTCTGGAGGTGATTGGATTGAAGGACCGGCAGAAGGACCGCGTCGGCAAATTCTCGGGCGGCATGAAGCGCCGCGTGAATATCGGCGTCGCCCTGCTCCACAAGCCCAAAGTCGTGATCATGGATGAGCCGACCGTGGGCATCGACCCGCAAAGCCGGCGCCACATCCTGGACAACGTCAAGGAGCTGAACGGCGAGGGCATGACGGTGCTGTACGTGACGCACTACATGGAAGAGGCGGCCGAGCTCTCCGACCACATCGCCATCATCGACCAGGGCCGTGTGATCGCCTATGGCACGCACGCCGAACTGATCCGGCTGGTCGGCGGCCAGACGCGCGTCGATCTGAAGCTGAGCGCGGATGGCGGCGCCGTCGAGGCGGCCTGGCGCGGCGTCGCCGGCGTGTCCCAGGTGTCGGTGCGCCCCGAAGCCGCCGGCGGGCCGCCGGTCGCGACGATCCTGTGCGATGACAGCAACCGCGTTCTGCCGCATCTGTTCGAAGCCGCCACCGCCCACGGGGCGCGTATCACGGCCGTGGATATCCAGGAGCCGAACCTGGAAGCGGTCTTCCTGCATTTGACGGGCAAAGCGCTGCGAGACTAGCCATGAAGATCATCGACATCGCCCTCAAAGACCTGCTGCGCTCTTTCCGCAGCGTCATCGCCATCGGCCTGATGCTGGTCGTCCCGCTGCTGATTACGGGCCTGATCTACTTCGCCTTCGGCGGCCTGAGCGCCGGCACCGGGCGCCTCAACCTGCCCGCGCTCGGCCTGGTCCTGGTCAACGGCGATACGCCGGACGCCGGCGGGCCGGCCCTCGGGCAGCTGTTGATCGACTATTTCAACGACCCGGCCATGCCGGAATGGCTGGCCGTCAGCACCGCGGCGACCGAGGCGGAGGCGCGGGCCGCCGTACGCGACCAGGCGGCCGGCGTAGCCGTGATCATTCCGCCGGGCTTCTCGCAGGCCGTGCTCTCGAGCCAGGGCGAGGCGGCGCTGACGCTCATCCAGGACCCGGCGCTCACGCTCGGGCCGCAGATCGTGCAGGACCTGCTGCGCCTGTTCCTGGACAGCGTGACCGGCGGGCGCATCGCGGCCACGGTCGTCGGCGATCAACTCGCCGCTCAGGGCCTGGCCGTGGAC